>CAXTNX010000041.1:0-24569 GCA_964245815.1 uncultured Sphingomonadaceae bacterium
TGATCGCCTGGCGGATCCACCAGGTCGCATAGGTCGAGAACTTGTAGCCGCGGCGATACTCGAACTTGTCGACCGCTTTCATCAGGCCAATATTGCCTTCCTGAATGAGATCAAGGAATTGCAACCCGCGGTTCGTATATTTTTTAGCGATGGAGATGACCAGCCGGAGGTTGGCCTCGACCATCTCCTTCTTGGCGATGCGCGCCTCGCGCTCGCCCTTCTGGACCATGTTGACGATGCGGCGGAACTCGGTGAGCGCCATGCCGGTGGCCTGGACGATCTCGGCGATCTCGGCGCGGATGCGTTCGACGGCGTCGCCCTCGGCTGCGGCGAAGGCGGCGAACTTCTTGTCGATCCTCGCGACGCCGTCGATCCAGCCCTCCTCGAGCTCGTGATCGATATAGGCGTCGAGAAACGCCTTGCGTGGCACCTTGTGGCGCTCGGCGAGACGCAGCATCTGGCCGCCCAGCGCGGTCAGCCTCCGGTTGTAGGCATAGAGCTGGTCGACCAGATACTCGATCTTGGCGCCATGGAACTGGACGCTCTCGACCTCGGCGGTAAGCTCCTCGCGCAGCTGCTGGTAGCTGGTCTCCTGCTTGTCCGAAAACCCACCGACATTGAAGGCGTCGACGCGCCTGGCCTGGATCCTGGAAAACTGGCCGTAGAGCGCGGTGATCCTGCCGAACCGCTCGAGCGCGATCGGCTTGAGCTGCTCTTCCATCTGGGCGAGGCTGAGGGTGTTGTCCTCTTCCTCGTCGTCGGCCGGACGCGGCACGCGACGCTCGGTCAGCCCATCCTCGTCCTCGGGATCGGCAGGCGCCTCCTCCGGCTCCTCCTCTTCCTTGAACGACGGCCCGGCGGTCTTCTCGCTGATCTCGCCGTCGCCCTGATCCTCGTCGGACAGGGCCTCGGGCGCCGGATCCTTGTGGAGCATCGCCTCGAGATCGAGGATCTCGCGCAACTGCATCGCGCCATCGTTGAGCGCGTTCGACCAGTCGATGATCGCGTTGAAGGTGATCGGGCTCTCGCACAGCCCCATGATCATCGTGTCGCGGCCGGCCTCGATGCGCTTGGCGATCGCGATCTCGCCCTCGCGGCTGAGCAGCTCGACCGCGCCCATCTCGCGCAGGTACATCCGCACCGGGTCGTCGGTCCGGTCGACGGTCTCCTTCTTGGGTGCGACCTGGAAAACCTCCTGTTCGCCCGGTTCGGCGGGTGTCTCCTCGTCCTGCGCATCCTCGTCGGCCTGCTTGTCTTCCTCGCTGACATCCTCGTTCTCGACGATGTTGACGCCCATCTCGCTGAACGCGGACATGATGTCCTCGAGCTGGTCCGAGGTCATCTGGTCCTGCGGCAGCGCCTCGTTGAGCTCGTCATAGGTCAGGTAGCCGCGCTTCTTGGCACGCGCGATCAGCTTCTTGAGGCTGGCGTCGTTGAGGTCGATCAGCGGCGCGTCGCCACGGTCTGCCGTGGTCGTGCCGTCCTCGCCGCCATTATTGCCGCCACCATTATTCTTCGCCATCTGTGGTCCCGTGATCCTGTCCGTCCGCCCCGAGCTCGTAGGCCCGGTCGAAAAGTGAAGCCCTCTGGGTGCGTAGATATTGTCGCTCGGCCTCGATCGCTAGGTACTCGTCGTTCGTCGCGGCGATCAGCGCCGCTCTGTCTAGACCGGACAACCCCTCGTCAAGTTCCCGTTCATCGCCGAGAAAGCGGATCAGAGCGCCCAATTGAGCGACCTGCCGCTCCTCCGGCACGTCGGATTGCGTGAAGGCGAAACGCAGGTCGCGCTGGAGCCGGAACGCCTGGACTTCGGCGAACCCGTCGGCGGCGAAGATCTGCGCGACGCAATCACCGTCCAGTCCGCCGCCGCGCAGCGCCGCGCGGACGAGCATGTCGCGACACATCGCCAGGCGGCGATCGGCGATGGCCAGCGCGGCGATCTGCTCGACATGCTCGCGCAACGCCGCGGGATAACGGCCGAGCCCGTAGAGCAGCGACCGGAGGTAGCGATCGCGCAGGTCGCCGGGACGCTCGGGCAGGGTGTTGAGCATGGTCGCCGCAAAGGTGCGCCGCTCGCCCTTCTTCCAGCCATACTCCTCGTAGAACAGGTCGTTGAACGAGCGGCGATATTCCTGCGCGACGACGCGATCGGCGCAGCGCTCGGCGAGCGCTTCGAGCCGCGCCCGGAAACCCGCGCGCATCTCGGGCTGGGCCATGTCGCCGTCGCCCTTCTCGGACGCGTAGAGCAGGCGGAGCAGGCTGACCGGCTCGGCGATCGCCGCCTCGAACGCGGCGATGCCGCCGGCGCGGACGATGTCGTCGGGGTCCTGGCCGGTCGGCAGTACCGCGAAGGCGAGGCTCTTGCCCGGCGCGAGCAGCGGCATCGCGCGCTCCGCCGCACGCAGCGCCGCCTTGGTGCCCGCCGCATCGCCGTCGAAGCACAGCAGCGGCACGTCGACCAGGCTCCAGGCGCGCTCCATCTGGCGTTCGGTCAGCGCGGTGCCGAGCGGGGCGACGACCTCCGCCAGCCCCGCCTGCTGCAGCGCCACCCCGTCGAGATAGCCCTCGACGATCACCAGCCGCCCGGTCCGCCGCGCGGCCGGGGCGGCGCGGTGGAGGTTCCACAGCGTCGCGCCCTTGTCGAACAGGGGCGTCTCGGGCGAGTTGAGATATTTGGGCTCGCCCGCGCCGATGATGCGCCCGCCGAACGCGATCGTGCGGCCGCGCGCGTCCTCGATGGGGATCATCACGCGCTCGCGGAAGCGGTCATACGCCTGGCCGCCGCCCTCGGGCTTGATGAGCAGTCCCGCCTCGACCAGCATCGCCTCGGGGAAGCGCCCCAGCGCGTCGGCCAGCCCGCGCCGGCCCGCGGGCGCATAGCCGAAGCCGAACTCGGCGAGCGTCGGGGTGGAGAAGGCGCGGCCGTTGAGATACGCGCGCGCGGTATCGCTGGCGCCGAGCTGCGCGCGGAACCACGCGCCCGCCGCCGCCATGACGTCATGCAGCCCGGCAGCGCGCTCGGCCTTCTCGCGGGATGCCGGATCGGGCTGGGGCATCTCCATGCCGGCGGCGTCGGCGAGTTCCTTGACCGCATCGACGAAGGGCAGCCCGCGCGCCTCGGTGAGGAAGCGGATCGCGTCGCCATGCGCGCCGCAGCCGAAGCAATGGTAGAATGCCTTGTCGTCGTTGACGTAGAAGCTCGGCGTCTTCTCGTGATGGAACGGGCAGCACGCCTTGTACTCGTTGCCTGCCTTGGCGAGCTTGACCGAGCGCCCGATCAACCCGCTGAGCGAGGTCCGCGCGCGCAACTCGTCGAGAAAGGCGGGCGTGAGCAGCGCGAAGCCGCCGCCGGGCGTGCGCGATCGGGTTACGGGTGGGGCGACGCGGGTGGCCATCCGACGCCGTATAGCACCGGCTCCGCTGCATCGGAACCGATCCCCCGGCTTGGCCGGCATCGGCTCGTTCCCCGACGAGCATCGACAAACGCGCCCGCCGGCGATCGCCGATCCGAGGGCGCAGGGTTGCTTCGCGTCACGATGAACCACCGTCGCAGCCCCGTCACCGGTCGCGTTCGCGGGAAATCGCGCAAGGCGGGAAGCGGGGCGTCGCGCCTTGGCAGCGCGTAGCCGCTTCGTTAGGGGAGGTACGCTCCTGCAACGACACATGGATTCATCCGCCCGCATGACCCGGCAGCGCTACAAACGTATCCTGCTCAAGCTGTCCGGCGAGGTGCTGATGGGGACCGGCGGTCTCGCCATCGATCCCGAGGTGACCGCGCGGGTCGCCGGCGAGATCGCGGATGCGCGCCGGCAGGGCTTCGAGCTGTGCGTGGTCGTCGGCGGCGGCAACATCTTCCGCGGGCTGTCGGCGGCGGCCAAGGGGTTCGAGCGCGCGACCGCGGACTACATGGGCATGCTCGCCACCGTGATGAACGCGCTCGCGGTGCAGAACGCGCTCGAGCAGATCGGCGTCGAGACCCGCGTCCAGTCGGCGATCCCGATGTCGAGCGTGTGCGAGCCGTTCATCCGCCGGCGCGCCGAGCGCCACCTCGAGAAGGGCCGCGTCGTGATCTTCGCCGCGGGCGTCGGCTCGCCCTTCTTCACCACCGACACCGGCGCGGCGCTGCGGGCCGCCGAGATGAAGTGCGACGCGTTGTTCAAGGGCACGTCGGTCGACGGCGTCTATACCGCGGACCCGAAAAAGGATCCGAGCGCGACGCGCTACGAGACGGTGCCGTTCTCGACCGTGCTCGCCGACGATCTCAAGGTGATGGACGCAAGCGCGATCGCGCTGTGCCGCGACAACGATATCCCGATCGTCGTGTTCAACATTCGCCAGCAGGGCAACCTTGCCCGCGTGCTGGCGGGCGAGGGTACCGCGACGATCGTCCGCAACAACGGAGATTAATCGATGGCCGCACCGCTCTACGACAAGACAGATCTCGAGCGCCGCATGGCGGGCGCGGTCGAGGCGCTGAAGCACGATCTCCAGGGATTGCGCACCGGCCGCGCGTCGGTGGCGCTGCTCGATCCGGTCAATGTCACGGTCTACGGCGCGCAGATGCCGCTCAACCAGGTCGCCACCGTGTCGGCGCCGGAGCCGCGGCTGCTCTCGGTACAGGTGTGGGACAAGGGCAATGTCGGCCCGGTCGACAAGGCGATCCGCTCCGCCGGGCTCGGCCTCAACCCGATCGTCGACGGCACCACGCTGCGTCTGCCCATCCCCGACCTCACGGAGGAACGGCGCAAGGAGCTCGCCAAGCTGGCCAGTCAATATGCCGAGAAGGCGCGGATCGCGGCGCGCAACGTGCGCCGCGACGGCATGGACACGCTGAAGACCGACGAGAAGAAGGCGGGTCTGAGCGAGGACGAGCGCAAGCGCCACGAGGGCGAGGTCCAGAAGCTCACCGATGCCACGATCGCGGACATCGATTCGGCGGCATCGGCCAAGGAAAAGGAAATCCTCGGCAAGTGAGCCGGGCGGAGGGCCTTGTCGCGCGATCGGGGGGGGATGGCCCGGCGCAGGACCTGCCGCGTCACGTCGCGATCATCATGGACGGCAACGGCCGCTGGGCCAAGGCGCGGCTGTTGCCCCGCATCGCCGGTCACCGCGCGGGCGCCGAGGCGGTGCGGCGCACGGTGCGCGCGGCGGGCGATGTCGGCATCGATGCGCTTACCCTCTACGCCTTCTCATCCGAGAACTGGCGGCGACCCGCGGCCGAGATCGCCGATCTGATGGGGCTGCTGCGCCATTATATCCGCAGCGAACTCGCCGAACTCGGCCGCAACGGCGTGCGGCTCCACATCATCGGCGACTGGCGCAAGCTCGAGCCCGATATCGTCAGGCTGCTTGACGATGCGATCGCGGCGACGGCCGGCAACACCGGCCTCAAGCTCGCGATCGCGTTGAACTACGGTGCGCAGGACGAGCTGCTGCGCGTGACGCGCCGGCTGATGCGGGAGGCACGCGCGGGCGAGATCGATCCCGACACGCTCGACGAGGCCGCGATCGAGGCGCGGCTCGACAGCGCCGGCCTGCCGCGGCTCGATCTGCTGATCCGGACGTCGGGCGAGGTGCGGCTCTCCAATTTCCTGCTGTGGCAGGCAGCCTATGCCGAACTCTACTTCACCGACATGCTCTGGCCCGACTTCGATCACGCCGCGCTCGCCGCCGCCTGCCAGGCGTTCGCGCGGCGCGAGCGTCGCTACGGCGGCTTGTGAGCGCGAGCGCGGCGGCGCCTGCCCGGCGCTCCGATCTCGGCGTCCGCACCGTCACCGGGCTGGTGCTGGTCGCGGTCGCGGTGTCCTGCTTCGTCATCGGCGGCACCCCGTTCTGGACGCTGATCCTCGCCGCCGCGCTGATGATGACGGCGGAATGGGCGAGCATGATCGCCGCGCCGCGCTGGCAGGTCTGGCTGGCGATCGCGGGCGTGCTGTTCGCGCTGCTGCTGGTGCATCCCTCCGCGGATACGCCCCCGATCGCCGGGCTCGCGGGGCTCGCGCTGGCGGCGCTGCTGGTGCTCGTCGTCACGCGCGCGTCGCGTCTCGCGCTGGGGATGCTCTATGCGGGTCTGCCGTCGCTCGCGCTCGTCTATCTTCAGGGCCAGTTCGACGGTATCGGGCTGACCTTGTGGACCCTGTCGATCGTCTGGGCGACCGATATCGGCGCCTATTTCGCGGGACGGCGAATCGGCGGACCCAGGCTCGCACCCGTGCTCAGTCCCAACAAGACCTGGGCGGGGCTGATCGGCGGGATGATCTGCGCGATCCTCGTCGGCTTCGGGCTGGCGCGCGCGCTGCACGTCCCGCTGCGGCTCGCGGCATGCGGCGGCGTGCTGGCGATTGCCGCACAGGGCGGCGACCTCTACGAAAGCGCAATGAAGCGGCGAGCGGGCGTCAAGGATTCAGGGCGTATCCTGCCGGGCCATGGCGGCGTGATGGATCGGCTTGACGGTGTCGTCCCGGTCGCGTGCGCGGTGGCGGCGCTGGTGGCTTTGGGGATGATCTGACGATGCGAAGCGTGACCATCCTGGGAGCGACCGGCTCGGTCGGCACCTCGACGCTCGACCTGATCGAACGCGCGCCGGACCGCTTCAGGGTCGCGGCGCTGACCGCGCAGGTCAATGTCCAGGGGCTCGCCGCCGCCGCGCGGCGGACCGGCGCGGCGCTCGCGGTGATCGGCGATCCCGCGCTCCACGGCGCGCTTCGCGAGGCGCTCGCCGGCACGGATACCGAAACCGCCGCCGGAGCCGGCGCGATCGTCGAGGCAGCGGCGCGCGGCGCGGACTGGACGATGGCGGCGATCGTCGGACTTGCCGGGCTGCGCCCGACCATGGCGGCGCTGGCGACCGGCAAGACCGTCGCGCTGGCCAACAAGGAGTCGCTCGTCTCGGCCGGCGCGATCATGACGCGCGCCGCCACGGCGGGGGGCGCGACGCTGCTGCCCGTCGATTCGGAGCACAATGCGGTGTTCCAGTGCTACGAGCCCGATCCGACGCGGATCCGCCGCATCGTGTTGACCGCCAGCGGCGGCCCGTTCCGGACCTGGACCCGCGAACGGATGGCGGGCGTCACCCCCGCGGAGGCGGTCAGGCATCCCAACTGGTCGATGGGCGCCAAGATCTCGGTCGATTCGGCGACGATGATGAACAAGGGACTCGAGCTGATCGAGGCGTTCCATCTGTTCCCGGTCGGTGCCGACAGGCTGGCGGTGCTCGTCCATCCGCAATCGGTGGTGCATTCGATGGTCGAATATGTCGACGGCTCGGTGCTGGCGCAGCTCGGCTCGCCGGACATGCGCATCCCGATCGCCCACGCGCTCGCCTGGCCCGAACGGATGGCGACGCCGGCGACGCCGCTCGATCTCGCCGCGGTCGGCCGGCTCGAGTTCGAAGCGCCCGACGAGGTGCGCTTCCCGGCGTTGGCGCTCGCCCGCGCCGCGCTCGCCGCCGGCGGGGCGCGGCCGGCGGTGCTGAATGCGGCGAACGAAGCCGCGGTCGCCGCGTTCTTAACCGGACGGATCGGTTTCCTCGATATCGCCGCAATCGTGGGCGATACGCTCGATCGTTGCGATCCGCCGGCGCCCGGGACGCTGGAGGACGTGATCGCGATCGACGCTCGCGCAAGGGCCGCGGCGGACGCGGTAATGGAAAAGGTGGCTGCGTGAACGCGATCGCGACGCTTATATGGTCGGCCGGATGCTTCCTGCTGGTGATCGGCCCGTTGGTCTTCATCCACGAGCTCGGCCATTATCTCGTCGGTCGCTGGTGCGGGGTGAAGGCGGACGTCTTTTCGATCGGCTTCGGGCGCGAGCTGTTCGGCTGGCATGACCGGCAGGGGACGCGCTGGCGCGTCTCGGCGCTGCCGCTCGGCGGCTACGTCAAGTTCGCCGGCGACATGAACCCGGCGAGCGTGCCGAGCCCGCAATGGCTGGCGCTGCCCGCGGCGGAGCGGGCGAGGACCTTCCAGGCCAAGGCTGTGTGGCAGCGCTTCCTGATCGTGCTGGCCGGCCCGGCGACCAACTTCGCCTTCGCGATCCTCGTGATCGCCGGCATCCTGATCGCCTATGGCGAGCCGGTGACGCCGCCGGTGATCGCGCAGGTCATGCCGGGGTCCGGCGCGGCGGCGGCGGGGCTGCGACCCGGCGACCGCATCCTGGCGATCGACGGCGAGCGGATCACGCGGTTCGAGGACATCGCCTCCTACACCTTCATCCGACCCGACGCGCCGCTGTCGCTCAGCGTCTCCAGGGCGGGGCGCACGATCGTCGTGCCCGCCCGCACCCGCGCCGACAACGAGCAGGATCGCTTCGGCAACCATATGCGCAAGGGCGTGCTCGGCATCGCGCCGGGGCAGGGCGCGATGCAGCCCGTGCCGCTCGCGGATATCCCGGCGCGCGCGGCGGGCTATGTCGGCTCGGCGGTGAAGACGACCGTCGTGACGCTGCGCCAGATCGTGGTGGGGACACGATCGGCGAAGGAGATGTCCGGCCCCGTCGGCGTCGCGCGGGTGGCGGGCGAGCAGGCGACGCTCGGCTGGTTCCCGATCGTGTTGCTGATGGCGGGTATCTCGATCAACCTGGGGTTCATCAATCTCCTGCCAGTGCCGATGCTGGATGGCGGGCATCTGGTGTTCTACGCGCTCGAGGCGATCCGGCGGAAGCCCGTCGAGCCCGCGGTGCAGGAATGGGCGTTCCGTTCGGGCCTGGCGCTGCTGCTGGGCCTGATGCTGTTCGTCACCTTCAACGATCTCGGCACCGTCGGTGTGTGGCAGCGGCTTGCCGGCTTGATCGGATAGCCGCGATCGGGCAGGGATCGCGGAACTTTTCGCGGGCGGCTCGAAACGGGCGTGTTCAGGGTGTCGCTACGGCGATGCCAGGCAAGGGCGGGTTAAAGCGTGACAACTAGGGACAAGCGCAGGGGTTTCGCCTGCGCGCTGCTGATCGGGACGAGCCTGGGGACGGGTTTCGTCGCGCCCGCCGAGGCGCAGCGGCGTCATCCCAAGGCCGTACCCGTGCCGACCGCGCCGGTGCAGCAGACCAGCGAGGCGCCTGCCCCGTCGGGCGCGCAGGAGATCATCCGTGCGATCCGCGTGAGCGGCAACCAGCGGCTCGAGCCCGAGACCGTGCTCTCCTACGTCAAGCTGCGGACCGGCGACGTCTATACCCGCGACGCCGGCGACACCGCGCTCAAGTCGCTCTACGCGACCGAACTGTTCGCCGACGTCCAGATCGTCGACGACAACGGCGCGATCACCATCAAGGTGCGTGAGAACCCGGTGGTCAACCGCATCGTGCTGGAAGGCAACAAGCGGCTCAAGGCGGACAAGATCATGCCCGAGATCAAGCTCTCGGCACGCGAGATCTTCAGCCGCGCCAAGGTCCGCGCCGATGTCGCCCGGATCATCGAGCTCTATCGCCGACAGGGCCGCTACGCCGCCACCGTCGATCCCGAGATGGTGCTGCTCGACCAGAACCGCGTCGATGTCGTGTTCGAGATCCACGAGGGCGACAAGTCCAAGGTCAAGGCGATCAACATCATCGGCAACGAGCATTTCTCGGACAGCGAGCTCAAGGGCCAGATGGCGACGAAGGAGAGCAGCCTGCTGCACATCTTCTCGTCGGGCACGAGCTACGATCCGGACCGGCTCGCCTACGATCAGCAGAAACTGCGCCAGTTCTACCTGACCCAGGGCTATGCCGATTTCCGCGTCGCCTCCGCGGTCGCCGAGCTGACCCCCGACAAAAAGGACTTCGTCATCACCTACGTGGTCGACGAGGGCCAGCGCTACAAGTTCGGCAAGGTCGACGTGCAGAGCGACATCCGCGATCTCAAGCCGAGCGCGCTCAAGATTCTGGTCAAGGTCAAGCAGGGCGACTGGTACAACGCCAAGGCGGTGGAGGACACCGTCGACACGATGACCGACGCGGCGGGCGGCCTGGGCTACGCGTTCGTCGACATCCGCCCCGATTTCGATCGCGATCCCAAGACGCTGACGATGGCCGTCAACTTCCAGGTCAACCAGACGCCGCGCGTCTATGTCGAGCGGATCGACATCGCCGGCAATACCAACACCCAGGACAAGGTGATCCGCCGCGAGTTTCGGCTGGCGGAAGGCGATGCGTTCAACGGCTTCCAGGTCAAGCGATCGCGCGACCGCATCCGCTCGCTCGGCTTCTTCCAGGACAAGTTCGAGATCGACCAGAAGCCCGGCTCCGCCCCCGACAAGGTGTTGCTCGAAGCCAATGTCGAGGAGAAGTCGACCGGCCAGCTCCAGGTCTCGGCGGGCTATTCCAGCCTCGAGAAGTTCATCGTCTCGCTGTCGATCGAGCAGTCCAATTTTCGCGGCAAGGGCCAGACGGTACGCGCCAGCGCGGATTATTCGGCCTATTCCAAGTCGGTCAGCGTCGGCTTCACCGAGCCGTATCTGTTCGACAAGAACCTCGCCTTCGGCTTCGACATCTTCCGGCGCGACTACCGCTCGTTCAACTACACCAGCGACAACAACCGCAAGACGACCTACAACCAGACGACGACCGGCTTCCAGGCGCGGCTGGGCATCCCGCTGACCGAATACTGGTCGCTGGCGACGCGCTATTCGCTGAGCTACGACAACGTCACCCTCGACAAGAGCACCTACTATTTCAACGGCCAGTGCGATCCCATCCTCGCCGGCCGCTATTTGTGCGATGCGATCGGCAAGCGGCTGACCTCCTCGGTCGGCTACAGCGTCGTGTACGACACGCTCAACAACCGCCTCTACCCGACCGCGGGCAACCGCGCCGTGTTCAGCCAGGATTTCGCGGGCGTGGGCGGCGACGTCAAGTATCTGCGCACCGTCGCGACCGGCGACAACTACAGGAATCTCGGCCACGGCTTCGTCCTGAACACCCATGCCGAGGGCGGCTATATCTGGGGCTATGGCGGCAGCCGGACGGACTCCTCCGGCAATGCGGTCGATGCGATCCGCCTGACCGATCGCTTCTACCTCGGCAGTCCGCAGATCCGCGGCTTCGACATCCGCGGCATCGGGCCGCGCGTCATCCGCCGGCAATACAATGCCGACGGGACGCTCGACTATGCCAGCGGCGGCAAGCTGCAGGACGATGCGCTCGGCGGCCGCGCCTATTATGTCGGCCATTTCGAGGTCCAGATCCCGCTCGGCTCGGGCGCGCGCGAGGCCGGTTTCCGACCGTCGATCTTCGCCGATGCGGGTTCGGTGTTCGGGCTGAAGTTCGATCGCAACAGCACGTTGGACCTGATGCCGGGCAATCCCCGGTTGACCCGGCCGGTGCTCGCCTCGGGCGGCGGTCTCCAGTGCATTAGCACCGACGGCAATTCCTCGATCAGTCCGAAATCCGGCAGCGCCTGCCCGGTCGGAGCGATCGACTACACGACCACGCTCACCGCGTTCAACGAGACCTATTTCGGCAGCGCGATCAAGCCGCGCGTCGCGGTGGGCGTCGGTGTCTCGTGGAACTCACCCTTTGGTCCCCTGCGGATTGACATCGCCAAGGCGCTCGTCAAGCAAAAGGGCGACGATACCAAATTGTTCAATTTCAACGTAGGAACCCAGTTCTGATGACCAAGATGTTTGTCCCGGCGCTCGCCGCCGCCGTTGCCGCCGCCGCGCTGGCGGGGCCTGCCATCGCCGCTCCCGACCAGGCGGTACTCGTCGTCGATTTCAACCGCGTGTTCGCTGAATCAGCCGCGGCCAAGAGCGGCACCAGCCAGCTCCAGGCGAAGTACAACGCCACGCTCCAGCAGCGCCGCACCGCGTTCCAGTCCGCCGCGCAGGCCTACAACAGCCAGGTCGAGAGCGCGCGCAAGGTCGCCAAGCCCGGCGCCGATCTGCCGCCCGCGACCCAGCAGGCGCTCCAGCAGGCCGGCCAGCGCGCGCAGGGCGCGCAGCAGCAGCTCCAGGAGCTCCAGGAGGATGTCAACGAGTCGGCGAGCTATGTCCGCCAGCAGATCATCGAGCGCGCGACCCCGATCGCCGAGCAGATCCGCGGCGAACGCAAGGCCGCCGTGGTCGTCGACAAGGGCCAGACGCTCGCCGCCGATCCCGCCGACGATGTGACATCGACGCTGATCCAGCGGCTCGATGCGGCGTTCACCGCGCCCAGCATCACCCCGCCGCAGCCGGCCCAGGGCGCTGCGCCGACCACCGCCGCGCAGCCCGGTGCGCGTCCGGCGCCACAGGGACGGTGACGACGGGCGAGACGGCCGCGCCGGTCATCGGCCCGCTCGATATCCGGCGGGTGATGGCGGCGCTGCCGCATCGCTACCCGATGCTGCTGGTCGATCGCGTGGAGGAGATCGTCCTCCACCGGTCGATCCGCGCGATCAAGGCGGTGACGATCAACGAGGGGTTCTTCCAGGGGCATTTCCCCGGAAGGCCGATCATGCCGGGCGTGCTGATCGTCGAGGCGCTCGCCCAGGCGGCGGGCGTGCTCGCGGTCGAGAGCATGGCACTCGCGGGCACGGGCAAGCTCGTCTACTTCATGGGCATCGACAACGCGAAGTTCCGCGCTCCGGTCGAACCCGGCGTGCTGCTGACGCTGGCGGTCGACGTCGTGCAGATGCGCGGCAAGGTCTGCAAGTTCGCCGGCCGTGCGCTGGTCGGCGACAAGCTCGCCGCCGAGGCGGGCTTCACCGCGATGATCGCGGACCCGCCCGCGGAGGGGTGAGTTCCCCTCGCCGAGCGGGATATGTTTCCGTTCGGGCTGAGCCCTTCGACGCCGCTCAGGGCGAGCGGATGACCAGTCGGGTGAGATCGCCGGGCCGGTTGACGTTCACGAGCGGCGGATCGAGCGCGACCCGCCGCGCACCGATCCTATCCGCCCAGTCGCGGATCGCGCGCCGCGGATCGGTCGCGACGAAGTGGGCGAGGCGCGTCGCCCGCGTCGCGCACCATAGCCCCACGGTCGGCTGATCCGCCAGCAGCGCGTCGGGCGCGCCGAGCCGCGACGCGATGTCGCGCGGCAAGCGGGGCAAGTCGCAGCCGCTGCTCAGCACCGCGTCGTACCCGTTCGCCCGGGCATAGGCCAACGCTCCCGCCAGCCCACCGAGCGGCCCCAAGCCCGGCGCCGGCACATCGTCGACCCGCATCAGTCCCGCCCAGTCGCGTCCCGCCACCAGCACCGCCGCGCACTGCACGGCGAGCGCGTCCGCGACATGCTCGATCAGCGGCCGGCCCTCGAGCAGCGCCACCGCCTTGTCGCTGCCGAATCGCGACGACGCGCCGCCACCCAGGATCGCGCCGAGCAGCCTCATGGCTTGCGTGCCGGACGAGCGTGCGCTAGAGGCGCCGCCTCGCGATGCCGGTCGGAAACCGGTGTCGTCAAGGAGCTTGTCCCGTGAAGAAGAGCACGCACCCCGACTATCATAGGATCAAGGTGCAGATGACCGACGGCACCGTCTACGAGACCCATTCGACATGGGGCAAGGAAGGCGATCTGCTGCTGCTCGACATCGATCCGCTCGCGCACCCGGCGTGGACCGGCGGCCGTGGCCAGATGCTGGACTCGGGTGGCCAGGTGGCGCGCTTCAACAAGCGCTTCGGCAGCATGAAGCTCGGCAAGAAGTAGGATCGGGCGGGGCGACATGCCCCGCCGCCCACGGACGCCTGGCGAGATGGCGGGCGGCGGCATGGCGCGCATCAACAAGCCCGGACGCGACGCGTCAATGCGCCGCGCGCGGTCGCCCGGATTTGCGCAGCGCCGACATCTCGGCCGCCATCAGCTTGCGATGGAAGGCGATGCCGCAGAACCCGTCGGTCGCCCAGGCGATCGTCGCGACCACTTCGATCCCGTGCGCGGCGATCAGCACCTCGTCGCCGCGTCCGACCGCGTCGCTTGCGAGCGACACCATCGCCCCGCCCGACGATACATCGACCATCCGCGCATCGATCGGCGAGACGCGATAGGCGCGGACGGTGACCGGCAGATCGACATCGTGGCGATCCTCGGTCCTGCGGTCGCGTCCGGCCATGGCGGCTGTCGTCATCGCACCCTCTCCATCCGCCCGGACTGCGCCCCAAGCGTCACCAAAACCTAGCGCGAGGTGGCTAACGGGCGGTTAAGCGCGAACGGGCTCGACCTCGATCCGGACCGGCACCGATTTGGCGGCCGGGACATGACTGACATGCGCGTGATGCGCGATCGGGATCAGCGGGTTGCACTCGGGATAATAGGCGCCGATGCAGCCGCGCGGCAGGTCGTAAGGCACCAGCCTGAGCCCGCCGACCCGCCGCATCCGGCTGTCCTCGTGATCGCCGACGAGCGCGACGAGCTGGTTCGCCGCCAGTCCGGCGGCGGCGATGTCCGCAGCGTTCATCAGCACCACCTCGCGCGTCCCCTCGATCCCGCGGAAGCGATCCGAAAAGCCGTAGATCGTGGTGTTGAACTGGTCGTTCGAGCGCAGCGTGATGAGCCGGTAGCGGCCGGGCGCATCGTCCAGCCCGCTGGCGTCGTAGGTCGGCGGCACCAGGAACTCGGCGCGCTCGCTCCCGGTCAGCCAGATCCGTTCGCGCGCCTTGTTGCCCTTGTAGAACCCGCCCGGGGTGAACAGGCGCTTGTTGTAATCGCGGAACGGCTCGGGAAAGATCGCCTCGATCTCGTCACGGATCTTCGCGTAGTCGGCGCTCCATTCGGACCATGGCACGCGGGGGTTGTCGGGCAACGTCGCGACGGCGAGCCTTGCGATGATGGCGGGCTCGGAGAGGAGATGCGGGCTCGCCGGCGTCGCCTTGCCGACCGAGCCGTGGATACAGCTCGTCGAATCCTCGACGCTGACCGCCTGCGGCCCGGTCGCCTGCACGTCACGCTCGATCCGGCCGAGACAGGGAAGCAGGTAGCACACCTCGCCGGGCACGATGTGGCTGCGATTGAGCTTGGTCCCGACATGGACGGTGAGCCGCAGGCGCGCCCAGGCCGGCTCCATGACGTCATGGTCGGGGATGGCACGCAGGAAGTTGCCGCCCATCTGGACGAAGGCGCGCACCGATCCGTCGACGATGCCGGCGCAGGTCTCCACCGTATCCAGGCCCTTTTCGCCCGGCGGTTCGAAACGATAGCGTTCGCGCAGCTTGTCGACCGGTGCGAGTTCGGTCTTCTCGGTGATGCCGACGGATCGCTGGCCCTGCACGTTGGAATGGCCGCGCACCGGGCACAATCCCGCACCGGGCCGACCGATATTGCCCTTGAGCAGCGCGAGATTGACGACCATGCGGACATTCTCGACGCCGAAGCGGTGCTGGGTCAGCCCCATGCCATAGACGAACATCGTCGCGTTCGAATCGCGGTAGATCGCGGCGCTGTCCTCGAGTTCGGCGCGCGGCAGGCCCGACGAGCGCTCGATCTCGTCCCAGCCCAGCTGGCGCATCGCCGCGACGAACTCTTCGAAGCCGTGCGTGTGCCGCTCGATGAAGGGATGGTCAAGCACGCCCGGCTTCCCCGCCTCGGTCGCGGCATCGTCCCATGCGATCAACGCCTTGCACAGCCCCGCGATCGCCGCCATGTCGCCGCCCGCGCGGACCTGATGGTACTGGCAGCTGATCGGCGTGGCGGCGCCGCCGAGCATCTGCACCGGGTTCTGCGGATCCTTGAACTTCTCCAGCCCGCGTTCCTTGAGCGGATTGAACGTCACGATCCTGCAACCGCGCTTGGCCGCCTCGTTGAGCGGATGGAGCATCCGCGGCGCGTTGGTGCCGACATTCTGGCCGAAGAAGAAGATCGCGTCCGAATGCTCGAAATCCTCGAGCCTGGTGGTGCCGACGGGGACGCCGATCGCGGCCTTCAGCCCGACCGAGGTCGATTCATGGCACATGTTCGAGCTGTCGGGCAGGTTCTGGTTGCCGTAGAGCCGTGCGAACAGCTGGTACATGAAACTCGCCTCGAGACTGGCGCGCCCCGAGGAGTAGAACACGGCGCGACGCGGATCGTCGGCCTGGATCGCCCTCAGCTCGCGGCCGATCTCGACGAACGCCTCCTCCCACGCGACGGCGACATACCGGTCGCTCGCGGCATCGTAGCGCAGCGGCTGGGTCAGGCGGCCCTGCTGCTCGAGATCGTAATCGTGCCAGGTGCGCAGCGCGGTGAGCGTGTGGTCGCGGAAGAAGTCGGGCGTGGTGCGCAGGCTGGTCAGCTCCCAGGCCGTCGCCTTGCCGCCGTTCTCGCAGAACTCGGCGGGATGAGGCGATGCCGGCTTGGGCCAGGCGCAACTGACGCAGGCGAAGCCGTCGGTCTTGTTCTGACGGGCGAGCTCGACCGCGATGCGCGGCGTGGGCTTCTCGCGCAGCATTATCTCGCGCAGACCGCGCATCGATCCCCAGCCGCCCGCGGCATCCCGGTAGTCGACGATCTCCGCCCGCCGCGGATCCTTGCTCTCATGCTCCACGCCGCTCTCCACAACCACGATGTCCGCAACGAACGCATCGCGGATGGATACGGCACCGGACTGCCGGCACGGCGTTATCCTCGATAGCGACGAAAGGACAGGACGATGGATGACCGCAGCTATGTCGAGGCCGAGGCGCCGCCGCTCACGAATCCCGATCCACTGGATGCCGCCAGGGCGCGCACCGACCCGCTCGATACGCCGGCGGACAGGACCGAGCCGGTGGTGACGCAAGGGTCGTCCGGGCCGGATGGCATGATCGACGGCGATCCCGGCTATGCCGAGGCGCATCCGGACGGCAGACAATCCGAATAGACGGCTGCGGCGGAGCGGTCGGTGAAGCACGCGGCCGATTCCATGACATAATCGGACCGGTCGTCTGAACGACCGAGATATGCAAGCGGTGCCTCAAGAGTGACCTATGCGGTGCATCTACTCCACGATGAAGAGAGCACGATCGCGGCGTGGCTGGAGCGATCCGAGCGTCTGCACCGGTCGCTGAGGACGGCGCTGCCCGCCGGGTACGACGCTTACATGCGGCTCATGTTCTCGGAGGGTGCGCGCATGGCCGTGCTCCACGAGGCCGAAGAACCCCGGGCCATCGCCATCTATCGCATCCAGCACACCACGTTCGACGGACGCCGCTTCTACGTCGACGATCTGGTCACCGCGGAAAGCGAGCGCGGAAAAGGATATGGCTCGGCTCTTCTGAAATGGTGCGAAAATGCGGCTCGATCACAGGCATGCGACACGTTTTCGCTCGACTCGGGGGTCCAGCGGGCTGGGGCACATCGCTTCTATTTCAGACACGGTCTGGCGATCAGGTCTTTCGGCTTCGCCAAGCCTCTTACCTGATCGGGGCAGATGTGTTGTACCACCATCGAGGAGAGTTGCGGCAATACAAGAGACCGCAGTGTTCCTGGAGGGCGAACGCGCCAACACCGCCATACGCGGCCATGGGGCAGATGTGATCCCGGGCTGCGGCATGAAGGCGACTGTCGCCGATCGATCTACAGACCGTCGAGACATTCGAGGTGATCGTGCGCCGACGTGAGCATGGGTCCTGTCACTCTGGGACGGCAGGGGCCGAGGATGACCGATGGGCGGACCGGCGACGTGGGGCTACAGCATCGTCTCGTGGACGGCCGGGACATGGCTGGCGAGCACCAGCGCCCAGATCGCCAGTCCCAGCATGACCAGCCAGGTGACGACGATGCCGCCGGCGCGACCCGGGTTGGTCCGGCGCAGGTCCATGCCGAAGGCGTGGGCGATGCGCCCGAGCAGATAGACGATCGTGACCGCCCACAGCGCGCCGGGGCGGCCGCCGGCAAGCTCGATCAGCGCCACGAGCACGAGGACGAACGGGCTGTATTCGACGAAATTGGCGTGCGCGCGGGTGCGCGTCTCGAGCAGCGGGTTGTCACCGTGGCCGATCAGCACCTTGCTGCCCATACGCACCTTGCTGATGCGATAGGCGAGGAACAGGTTGAACAGCGCGAGCGCGGCGGCGAAGGTGAGCGAGACGGGGAGCATGGTGGACCTCCGGCGGGCGGGATGCGCCCGATCCGCTCGCATGCCGCACGCCGGCTTGCAACCGCGCTTGGAATCGCTATACGGCGCGCTTCGCGACGAGGCCGGCTGCCTGCGTGTCCGCGGGTCGCAGGCGCGGCTCCGGGCGCGTCGGCGGTTTCGGCCCAGCATCCATTGTTAGACGAGAACAGGTGCCTCAATGGCGGTCCCCAAACGCAAGACCTCGCCCTCGCGGCGCAACATGCGGCGCAGCCACCATGCGCTGAGCGTGGAGTCGTTCCAGGAATGCCCGAATTGCGGCGAGCTCAAGCGTCCGCACAATCTGTGCAACGCCTGCGGTCACTATAACGGACGCGAGATCGTCTCGGTCGAGGCCTGAGGGTCTCCAGCCACGCGAAAGGTCCGCTCGTGAACGCGCCGCGAATCGCCATCGATGCGATGGGGGGCGACGGCGGCGTGGCGACGATGGTGGCAGGCGCCGCGCTCGCGCTCGCCGCGGATCCCGGATTGCGCTTCCTGTTCCTCGGCGACGATGCCGAGCTGCGGCGCGCGATCGCGTTGCATCGCACGCTTGGCCCGGTCTCCGACGTGCTGCACGCCGCCGATCGCATCTCGGGTGACGACAAGCCGTCGCAGGCGATCCGCCGCGCCAAGACGAGTTCGATGGGGCTCGCCATCGCCGCGGTGAAGGACGCGCGCGCCGGCGCGGCGGTCTCGGCGGGAAACACCGGCGCGCTGATGGCGATGGCCAAGCTCGCGCTGCGCACCATGAAGGGCATCGATCGGCCGGCGCTCGCCGCGCTGCTGCCGTCGCTCGGCGCCAACGACGTCGTCATGCTCGATCTCGGCGCCAATACCGAGTGCCATGCCTCGAATCTGGTGGAGTTCGCGGTGATGGGCGCCGCCTATGCCCGAGCCGCGATGGGGCTGACCACGCCCAAGGTCGCGCTGCTCAACATCGGGACCGAGGACCTCAAGGGCACCGGCGAGCTCAAGCAGGCGGCGGCGCTGCTGCGCGCCGCACCGGCGCTGCCGCTGAACTTCACCGGCTTCATCGAAGGCGATCGCATCTCGCGCGGCGAGGTCGACGTCGTCGTCTCGGACGGCTTCTCGGGCAATATCGCGCTCAAGACCGCCGAAGGCACGGCACGGTTCGTCACCGATCTGCTGCGCCGGTCGTTCGCGAGCTCGGTCCGCTCGAAGATGGGGTTCCTGCTTTCCAGGCCCGCGCTGCACCTGCTCAAGGTCCATCTCGATCCCGACAACCACAATGGCGCGGTGTTCCTCGGATTGAACGGCATCGTCGTGAAGAGCCATGGCAGCGCGACGCCCAAGGGGATCGCCAACGCGATCGGCGTCGCCGCGCGGCTGGTACGCGACGATCTCAGCCGCGGCATCGCCGACGATCTCGCCCGCTATCACGCCGCAGCCCCCGAGACCGTCGCCGCGCAATGACCGGACCCACCATCCGCCGTGCCGTCGTGACCGGCACCGGCTCCGCCCTGCCGCGCCGCTGCGTGACCAATGCCGAGCTCGCCGAAACCCTCGACACGTCCGACGCGTGGATCGTCGAGCGCACCGGCATCCGTACGCGCTACGTCGCGGCGCCCGACGAGACTACCGCGACCCTGGGGGCCGAGGCGGCACGCCGCGCGCTGGACGCGGCGGGGATCGCGGCGGCGGACATCGGCCTGATCGTGCTCGCCACCGCGACGCCGGACCAGACCTTCCCGGCCAGCGCCACCAAGGTCCAGCACATGCTCGGCATCGCCGACTGCATCGCGTTCGACGTCCAGGCGGTGTGCTCCGGCTTCCTCTATGCGCTGGCGGTCGCCGACAGCATGATGCGCACCGGCGCGATCGGCCATGCGCTGGTGATCGGTGCGGAGACGTTCAGCCGCATCCTCGACTGGGAGGATCGCGGCACCGCCATCCTGTTCGGGGACGGTGCCGGCGCGGTCGTGCTGAGCGCCGCGGACGGCCCGGCCGATCCCGCCGCCGCGCGCGGCGTGCTGGCGACGCGGCTCCACGCCGACGGGCGGCACAACGAGCTGCTCTATGTCGATGGCGGCCCGTCGACCACGGGCACCGTCGGCAAGCTCAGGATGAAGGGGCGCGAGGTGTTCCGTCACGCGGTCGTCAATCTGGCGGGCGTCCTCAACGAGGTGCTGGCGGATGTCGGGCTGACCGCGCGCGATATCGACTGGCTGGTCCCGCACCAGGCCAATATCCGGATCCTGGAGGCGACCGCGCGCAAGCTCGCGCTGCCATCGGAGCGCGTCGTCGTCACCGTCGACCGCCACGCCAACACGTCCGCCGGCTCGGTTCCGCTCGCGCTCGACGAGGCGGTGCGGGACGGGCGCATCCGGCGCGGCCAGCTGCTCGTCCTCGAGGCGATGGGCGGGGGCTTCACCTGGGGCGCGGCGGTGGTCCGCTTCTAGACCCTTTCGCCGTTGCCGCCGCCGGGTTACAAGAACGCTTCGGGGGTATTGCGGGAGGGGCATTCGTGGCCGACGGCGGGACACTGACGCGTGCGGACCTGGCGGATCAGGTCCATGCCGAGATCGGGCTCTCGCGGGCCGATTCCGCATCGATGGTCGAGCAGCTGCTCGCGCATCTCTGCCTGGCGATGGCCAACGGCGAGAACGTCAAGATCTCCGGTTTCGGCACGTTCGTGCTGCGGGACAAGGGCGAGCGGGTCGGCCGCAATCCAAAGACCGGCGTCGAGGTGCCGATCGCGCCGCGGCGGGTGCTGACCTTCCGTGCATCGACGATGCTGCGCGATCGTATCGCCGAGACGGGCTGAGCGGGCGCGTGACGAAGTCGGAGACCGCCTTCCGCACCATCGGCGAGGTCTCGGCCGAGCTCGGCGTGCCGCAGCATGTGCTGCGCTACTGGGAGACGCGCTTCCCGCAGCTTCGTCCGGTGACCCGCGCCGGCAACCGCCGCTATTATCGTCCCGCCGACGTCGCGCTGGCGCGGCGCATCCGGACGCTGCTCGCGCAGGACGGCTACACCGTGCGCGGCGTCCAGAAGCTGCTGGCGGACGGCATCGGCGATACGGCAACCGCGCCGGACCCCTCGGCGGCGGCGCGGACCGATCCGCTTGCGGAGTTGCGCGCGATCCGGGCGATGCTGGCGGACGCGCTCGCCGCCTCCTGATCCGCGCCTAGGCCGACCGGTCCGGCCCGAGCGCGGGATCGAGATCGCGCGGCCGCACGAACCGCACCAGATGGCCGCCGCCCTCGTCGACATCCTCCCAGCGCGCCACGTCGAACACCAGCTCGGCGACGCTGGCGGTGGGATATTTCTCCTCGATCGAGCCGCGCGTCGCGATCTCCTCCTCGCCGGCATCGGTGGAGAGCATCAGCACCAGTTCCTCGATGCCCGGATTGTGCGCGGCGAGCATCACCGTCGCGATCGCGTCGGGCACGTCCCGCACCGCTTCGAGCAGGCCCTGCCCCGAGGCGAGATACAGCCGCCGCTCCCATTCGACAGAGCCGCGCGCGCCATAACCCTCGAACATCGCATCGAGCGTCTCGACCACGCGCACCGCGGGCGAGGCGATGACGCGATCGAAGGTGATGCCCGCGTCGCGCAGGTGGCGCCCCATCGCGATCGCGGCACGGCGGCCCTTGTCGTTGAGCGCGCGATCGAAGTCGCGGGTGGCGGCCTGTTCCCAACCCGATTTGGCATGACGGAAGGTGATCAGCCGCTTCACGCCCGCGTCCCCGCTCGATCCGAGTCGGCTCGCTGATGCCCGAACGCGTCCGCGATGGGAAGGGCGCCGCCCCGGGGCCGTCCGGACGCGACCCGCGCCACCGCCTCGTCGAGCGTCACGCGCACGATCGGCACGCCGGGCGGAAACGCGTCGAGCAGCCGCGACGGCGTGGCGGCGGACAGCAGCACGAAGCGCCCGGCATCGTCGGCACGCCGGATCAGCCGCCCGAACGCCTGGGCGAGCCGCGCGCGGACGAGCTGGTCGTCATACGCGGTGCCGCCGCCCGCGGCCCGGCGCGCGGCGTGGAGCACGGTCGGCCGCGGCCACGGCACCTGCTCCATCACCACCAGCCGCAACGAGTGGCCGGGCACGTCGATGCCGTCGCGCAGGGCATCGGTCCCGAGCAGGCTGGCGTGCGGATCGTCGCGGAAGATGTCGACCAGCGTGCCGGTGTCGATCGGGTCGACATGCTGCGCGTAGAGCGGCAAGCCGTCGCGGGCGAGCCGGTCGGCGATCCGCGCATGGACCGACCTGAGCCGCGCGATCGCGGTGAACAGCCCGAGCGTGCCGCCGTCCGATGCCGCGATCAGCCGGGAATAGGCGTGGGCAAGCGCGATGGGATCGCCGCGCCTGATGTCGGTGACGATCAGCACCTCGGCCGCGGACGCATAGTCGAACGGGCTCGGCGCGGCGAAGCGCCCGATCGCGGTGTCGAGATGACACGCACCCGATCGCTGCTCGGCGCGCGCCCAGCCGGCATCCGCGTCGCCGGCCGTCCCGGTCAGCGTCGCGGAGGTGACGAGCACGCCGTGCGCAGGCGCGAGCACGGTGGCGGCGAGCGGGCGGCCGGGATCGAGCCAGTGGCGATGCATCCCGATATCGAACTCGCGGCCCTCGATGCGATCGACCGCGAGCCAGTCGACGAAATCGGGATCGGGCGCGCCGCCGAGCCGGCCGAGCATCGTCACCCAGGCGGCGAGCGTGCGTGCCCGGATCGCGAGGCCGGCGGCGGCGCCCTCGACGCGCGCGCGCGCCGGGCCGTCGAGCCAGTCGGGCGCCTCTTCGATGACGGCGAGCAGCCGTCCGCCGAGCGCGACCATCGGCCGCATCAGCTGCTCGAGCGCGCTCGCCGCCGCGTCCGCCGCCTCGATCGTCGCGCCATCCAGCGCGGCGGCCTCGGTCTCGATCCCGAAGCCCGCATCGGCGGCCGTGGCGCGCGCCAGCACGACCCCGCGCACCGCGGCGAGCAGCGCCTCGATCGGCCCGAACGGCTGCCCCTCGGCGATCCGGCCGAGCCACTGGTCGGCGGGCAGCGCCTGCGCCGCCTGGACGATCGCGTCCAGGGCCAGCGCGCCGGTCTCGTCGTAGGACAGCACGTCCGCCAGGCGGGCGGCAAGGCCCCGCCGCCGGCCACGGCCGGCCCGCTCGGGTCCCGCGATCCAGCGGCGGAGTTCGATCGCCTCCTGGCCGGTCAGCGCGGCGGCGAAGGTCGCGTCGGCGGCGTCGTGGAGGTGATGGCCCTCGTCGAACACGATGCGGCCGAGTGCGCGCCCTTCCTCGCGCCGCCGCTCGGCGAGCAGCATGACCAGCGCATGGTTGGCGATGACGATGTCCGCCTCCTCGGCGCGGCGCACCGAGCGTTCGATGAAGCATTTGCGGTAATGCGGGCAGCCGGCATAGACGCACTCGCCGCGCCGGTCGGTCAGCGCGGTGGCGCCGGCGCGGCGGAACAGCGTGGTCAGCCAGCCGGGCAGATCGCCGCCGACCATGTCGCCGTCGCGCGTATAGGCCGCCCAGCGCGCGACCAGTTGCGCAAGCACCGCCGCGCGGTTCTGGAAGCCGCCATAAAGGGCGTCCTCCAGATTGAGCAGGCAGAGATAATTCTCCCGCCCCTTGCGCACCGCCACGCGGCGCCGGCGTTCGGCGAGATCGGGAATCAGCCGCTCGGTCTCGCGATCGAGCTGGCGTTGCAGCGCGCGGGTATAGGTGGAAATCCAGACCGTCCCGCCGGCCCGCTCCGCCCACAGGCCGGCGGGCGCGAGATAGCCGAGCGTCTTGCCGATCCCCGTCCCGGCCTCGGCCAGCACGACGCGCGGCCGCCCCTCGGCAAGGCACGGCGCGAAAGCATGGGAGGCGGCGGCGGCATAGGCGCGCTGGCCGGCACGCGCCTCGGCATCGGCGCCGGTCAGCAGGGCAAGGCGCGCGACGCTTTCGTCCTCGCCGATCGTCACGCTGCGCGGCTGCGGCCGCGCGGCGGTCTCCTCCCATTCAGGCAGGCTCGCGAAGAGGCCGCGTTCCGGTCTGGTGGGTGGAATCATGCGCGCGACCAGGGCCTGCGCCCACGGCCAGCGCAGCCGGGCGAGGGCGTTGGCGACGTCCCACGCCCCGGCCCGCTCGCCCCAGTCCGGATCCGCGACGCGGCCGAGCAGCACATCGGCGCAGGCCAGCAGGGTAGCGGTCGCGGCGGCATCGTTCTCGGGTGGCGCCAACCCCAACGTGCGGGCGAGGCCGGCGGGTGTCG
The DNA here is from genome assembly GCA_964245815.1 of uncultured Sphingomonadaceae bacterium. Taxonomy (GTDB): domain Bacteria; phylum Pseudomonadota; class Alphaproteobacteria; order Sphingomonadales; family Sphingomonadaceae; genus Solisphingomonas. Next base: position 24,169 of record CAXTNX010000041.1, read on the forward strand.
GCACGGTGAAGCGCGCGGGATGGACGAAGGCGAACAGCTCCAGGAGATCGAGTCCGGACAGTTCGGCATAACCGAGCCGCTGGCCCACGATCGGCGCGCCGAGCAGAACCAGCGGTCGCTCGGCTGCCAAGCTGATCGCTTCGCCCCGCGCGAGGCTGCGAACGCCGGGCGGCTCGGCAAGGCCGGCCCGCTCGGCGAGCCAGACGCCGCCATGCGTGGCGTGCAGCGCGGCCGGAGGAAGCGGGAGACTCACGCCTTTCCTATAGGCGAGTGCGAACGAAGAGGAAACAGGACGCGTGTCGACCCAAGGCCGAATTGCCTGTCTTCGGCCGTTCTCCGGCGCAGGCCGGGAACGGGAAAGGCTTGACTGTTCAAGCGCGATACAGGCTCGCGAGGCTAGG
>CAXTNX010000042.1:0-16226 GCA_964245815.1 uncultured Sphingomonadaceae bacterium
CGATGGCGAAGGACGAGTTCGACTTCGGCTTCGCGGTCGACTGGATGCGCAAGGACCTGGGCTATGCGCTCGAGGAGGCGCGCTCCAACGGCGCGACGATCCCGGTCGCGGCGCTGGTCGACCAGTTCTATGCCGACATTCAGCAGATCCACGGCGGGCGCCAGGATACCTCCGCGCTGGTGCGGAGACTGCCGCGGTGAGGGATACCCGGTGCCTCCATCCCGTTCGCACCGAGCGAAGTCGATGTGCGGTGGCGCGTTCGCGGGGGCTTCGACTTCGCTCAGCCCGAACGGTCCTGCACGGCCTGGTCGCGTTGTCGGTGATCGGCGCACCCGCCGCCGCCAAGAAGCCCCCCAGATACGCCGCCGCGCCGCCCACCGAGGGCGGGCTGATCGACGACGTCAACGGCTACACGCTCGGCCCGGACGGACGGATCATGCGGTTCGACGGCGTGCTGATCGGCAAGGACGGCCGCGTCAAGACGTTGCTCCAGCCGGGCGACAAGCGCCCCGAATGGCTCGACTTCAGGCTCGACGGCAGGCACCGCACGCTGCTCCCCGGGATGTTCGACGCGCACGGCCATGTCATGGACCTGGGCTATGCGCTGACCCGCCTCGATCTCAGCGCCACGACGTCGCTCGCCGACGCGCAGACCAGGCTCGCGGCGTACGCGCAGTCGCATCCCAACCCGGCCTGGATCCAGGGCTTCGGCTGGAACCAGGAGGTCTGGGGGCTGGGCCGTTTCCCCACCAGCGGCGACATCGACGGCGCGGTGCGCGATCGGCCGGTGGTGCTCGAGCGCGTCGACGGCCATGCGCTGCTCGTCAATTCGGCGGCGATGGCGGCGGCGGGGATCACCGCCGACGCCAAGGATCCGCCCGGCGGCCATATCGAGCGCGACGCGCGCGGGCGGCCGAGCGGCGTGTTCGTCGATGCGGCGCGTGCGCTGATCGAGCGTGCCGTGCCCGCGACCGCCCCGCTCGACAAGGACGAAGCGCTCGCCAAGGCGCAGGAGGCGCTGCTCGGCTTCGGCGTCACGTCGACCTGCGACATGGCGACCACCGTCGACGACTGGCAGGTGATGCGCCGCGCCGGCGATCGCGGCGCGCTGCGCGTGCGGATCGTCGCCTACGGCAAGGGCGTTGAGACCGCGCTCGAAGTGGCGGGCACCGGGCCGACGCCGTGGCTGTACGACAGCCATCTGCGCATGGTCGGGGTCAAGCTGTTCGCCGACGGCGCGCTGGGCTCGCGCGGCGCGTGGCTCAAGCGGCCCTACAGCGACAAGCCCGACACGCGCGGTCTCGCCTTCATGGACGACACCAAGATCAGGAACCTGATGAGCCGCGCGGCGATGGACGGCTTCCAGGTCGCGGTCCACGCGATCGGGGATGCGGCGAACGCGCAGGTGCTCGACGCGATCGACGAACTGTCGGACACCTACAAGGGCGATCGCCGCTGGCGGATCGAGCATGCCCAGATCGTCGATCCCGCCGATCTGCCGCGCTTCGCCCGGCACGGCATCGTCGCCTCGATGCAGCCGACGCACGAGACCGGCGACTGGAAGATGGCGGAGAAGCGGCTCGGGCCGGACCGCCTCCAGGGCGCCTATGCGTGGAAGACGATGCTCGACGAGCATGTGCCCCTGGCGTTCGGATCGGACTTCCCGGTCGAGAGCCCCAACCCCTTCCCCGGCCTCGCCGCCGCGGTCAGCCGCGAGGACAGGAACGGCCAGCCGGCGGGCGGCTGGCAGCCCCAGCAGGTCATCACGCTGCCCCAGGCGCTTGCCGCCTTCACCACGGGCGCGGCCCATGCGGCGGGCGCCGAGGACCGGCTGGGCTCGCTCGCGCCCGGGCATATGGCGGACTTCATCCTGGTCGATCACGATCCGGTGGCGCAGCCCGATCCGGTGGCGCTGCGCGCGACCAGGGTCGAGGAGACGTGGGTCGCGGGCGTGCGGGTGTGGCAACGGAAATAGCCATTCCCGCCAACGAGTACCCGAAAGCGACGGTCCGGCCGTTTCCCGGCCCGGCCTGGGACGCGTTCGCCTCGGTCCGGCCGGACCCGGCTTTCGGCGACACACCCCGTCAGGCTGGTGTCGGCATGACGGGGACAAGGGTCCGCCCTACCCCGTCGCCAGCCCGCTCAGCAGACCCGGCGTCAACACCTGGGGCAGGTCCTGCGCGTCCCGGCCGGGCGCGTACCAGAGGTACAGCGGGACGCCCGAGCGGCCGTGCGCTTCGAGGAACGTGCCGATCGCGGCGTCGCCGTCGGTCCAGTCGCCGACCATCGTCACCACGCCTGCGCGGCGGAACGCGGCCTGGGTTTCCCTGCGCTCGATCGCGACCTTCTCGTTGACCTTGCACGACAGGCACCAGTCGGCGGTGAAGTAGAGGAACACCGGCGTCCGCGCCGCGCGCAACGACGCGAGCCTGGCCGGATCGAAGGGCTGGCGCGCCGCATCCGCCCGCGCAGCCGGCGCCGCATCGGCATGGCGCGGCAGTACCGCCAGCGTCGCGAGCGCCAGCACCAGCGCGACGATCGCGGGCGCCCACGCGGCACGCGCGAAGCGGCGCTGGCGCAGACCCGTCGCCCACAGCCCGAAGCCGAGCAGCATCGCCGCGCCGACGCCGAGCACGATCGCGTCCGCGCCCGCCTGATGGCCGAGCACCCAGGCGAGCCCGAGCGCGGTGAGCAGCATCGGCACCGCCAGGAGATGGCGGAAGGTCTCCATCCAGCCGCCAGGCTTCGGAAGCACGCGGCGCAGCGCGGGGACGAAGCCGACAGCCAGGAACGGCAGCGCCAGCCCCAGCCCGAGCCCCGCGAAGACCAGCAGCGCGGCGGCGACCGGCAGCAGCAGCGCCACCCCCAGCGCTCCCGCCATGAACGGCCCGGTGCACGGCGTCGCCACGAACGCGGCGAGCGCGCCGGTCCAGAACGCCCCCGCCGTCCCGTCCGTGGCCGCCAGCGCGCCGCCGGCCGAGACCGTGCCGAGCTCGAACAACCCGGCGAGGTTGAAGCCGATCGCGCTCGACAGCAGGATGAGGAGCAGGATGACGCGCGGGTCCTGCAGCTGGAACGCCCAGCCGACCTGCGATCCCGCCGCGCGCAGGCTCAGGACGAGCGCGCCGAGTGCCACGCACACGACGATCACGCCCGCCGCATAGGCCAGCGCCTCGCGCCGCACCTGCGTCTCCTCGCCGCCGGCGCGCGCGAGGCTGAGCGCCTTGAGGCTGAGGATCGGGAACACGCACGGCATGACGTTGAGGATCAGTCCGCCGAGCACCGCGCCGAGAAAGGCGAGCGCAATGGCGGCGAGCGTGCCGCTCTTCGCCGCGCCACCCTGCGCGGCGGGCGCGACCGGTCCCGGCGCCGCATGGAACGACAGCCCCGCGCCGTCGCCGGTGGCGAGCACCGCGTCGAAGCCCCTGCCCGGCGACGGCCCGGGCGTCGTCTCGATCACCAGCCGGTCGCCGTCGCGCGCGAAGCCCTGCGGCGCGGCGGGCGCGAGCGCGCCCTCGGTCGCGCCGAACAAATGCGGCCGGTCGCCGAGCGGCGCGTCCGCGGGCAGCGGCACGCCGATGCGCAGCCTGCCGCCCGCGATCTCGAACCGCGCCGTCCCGCCGAGCGGCCGTGGCAGCGCGCGCCGCCAGCCGTCGAACCGCGCCGCGGCCGCAGTGTCGGCCGCGCCGTCGCCGATCGTCAGCGTGGTCGCCAGGCTGGCGCTCTCGGGCACGCACAGGCTGGTCGTGCAGACCAGGTAATCGAGCCCGAGCGCGATCGGCAGCCTGGTGCCCGCCGCCAGCCCGGCGGGTACGTGCAGCGGCACGAGCAGCGCATAGGGTGCCTCGTAGACATGGTTCATCAGGCCCGCGATCACCAGCGTGCCGGGCACCGGGTACAGCGGCTCGCCCGCGATCACGCCGCTCGGCAGCGTCCAGCGGAACAGCGTCCGCAGCCCGCTGTCGCCGGGTGTCTTCCAGTATCCGTGCCAGCCTGGCTGCGGCGTCATCGCGATGCCCAGCGTCGTCGTGGCACCCGCCGCGGGCGTCGCGCTCTCGGGTACCAGTGCGGTCACGATATGCGGCGCGCCGCCGCCGAGCTCGGCCCGCGCCGGCGTCCCGAACAGCGCCGCCAGCCCGAGCAGCGCCGCCAGCACCGTCATGCCCGTGAAACGCAACGCCGCCATCCGAGCTCCTTGCACCGGCGCGCGATCGGTCCGATCACATCCGCGTCACCGTGTCCGAGGGCTATAGATGCGACTTCCCGTCTTTGCAGCAACGCTTCTCGCGGTCGCGACCGCGTCCGCCGCCGCCCCGCCGCCGGTCAGGCCGAAGCTGATCGTCGCGATCTCGGTCGACCAGTTGTCGTCCGAACTCTATCGCCGCTATCTGCCGACCTATACCGGCGGCCTCAGGAGGCTGTCGCAGGGCGTCGCCTTCCCGGTCGGCTACCAGAGCCATGCCGCGACCGAGACCTGCCCCGGCCACTCGACGATCCTCACCGGCCGTCATCCCGCCGCGACCGGTATCATCGCGAACAGCTGGTTCGACACGACGACCGGCTCGACGCTGTATTGCGTGCAGGCGCCGGGCTCGGCCGATCCCAATGCGCGCGGCCCCCAGAACCTGCGCGTCACCACGCTCGGCGACTGGGTCAAGGCCGCCGAACCGGGCGCGCGCTCCTACGCGGTCTCGGGCAAGGACCGCGCCGCGATCACGATGGGCGGGCATCATGCCGACGGCGTCTACTGGTGGGTGGATGGCGACGGCTTCACCACCTCGCCCTTCGCCGGGCCCGCCACGGCCGCGGTGACCGCGCCGGCACGGGCGTTCGACAAGACGACGTTCGCGGCGTGGCAGGCGACCAAGCCGGCGCTGTGGCCGCAGCCGTCCGCGGCATGCGCGGCGCTGGAGGCGCCGGTGCATTTCGGCAAGATCGATCTCAGCGGGCATGTCCCCCCCGATCTCGCCGCGCATGCCGAGGACCGGCCGGCCTTCCTCCAGACCAGCGACTTCCAGGACAATCTGCGCGCCTCGCCGCTGCTCGACGCCACCGTCGTCGCGTTCGCCGAGAAGATCATCGCGGATCACCGGCTCGGCCATGGTCCCGCGACCGACGTGCTGGCGGTAAGCCTGTCGGCGACCGACTATGTCGGGCATCGCTATGGCAATGGCGGGCCCGAGATGTGCGTCCAGCAGGCCGCGCTCGATGCGATGCTCGGCGGGTTCGTCGCCGATCTCGAGGCGCTGGGCGTGCCGGTGATGGTGGTGCTGACCGCGGATCACGGCGCGACCGACGCCGCGGAGCGCGAGCACACGCACGATGCCAGGGCATCGCGGCTGGATAGCGCGGCGTTCGTCGGCAGGCTCAACCGGCATCTCGAGGAGACGCTGGGGCTGAGCTACGAGCCGGTCGTCGGCGACGATCCGCAGCAGCTCTACGTCAATGTCGGCCCCGACGCCGCGCTGCGCGCGCGCGTGCGGGATGCGGCGATGGCGTGGCTCGGGCGTCAGGCGGAGGTCCACGACGCCTTTACCCGCGATCAGGTCGCCGCAGCCGTAGTGCCGCCGGGCACCACGCCCGACCGGCTGAGCATCGCGCAGCGCTTTCACGAGAGCTACGATCCGGCGCGATCGGGCGACATCGCGGTCGCCTATCAGGAGCGCACCAGCTTCGGCATGCCGCGCGGGCCGGGCGACGTCGTCGCCGGCCACGGCGCGCCCTGGGACCACGACCGCCAGGTGCCGATCCTGTTCTGGTGGCCGGGAGCCGCGCCCGACACGCCCGACACGGCCGTCGAGACGGTCGACATCGCGCCGACGCTCGCCGCGCTGGCCGGCGTGAAGACGCCCGTCGTCGACGGGCGATGCGTGGAGCTGGGCGGGGGGATGTGCGGGAAGTAGGTACTCGAACTCACCCGCATCTCGACGTCGCTCGATGCTGATCGGTGCCTCGACTGCGCTCGGCACGGACGGCCGGGACGGTGGAGCTGCTGTGACTATCCGTTCGTGCCGAGCGCAGTCGAGGCACCCTTCGAGCGAAGCCGAGACGACATCCGCGCCGCTTTACCCCTTCCCCGTCTCCACCGTGCGGATATGCAGCTCGCGCAACTGTTTCGGCCGCACCGGCGCGGGGGCGCCCATCATCAGGTCCTCCGCCTTCTGGGTCATCGGAAAGACGATCACCTCGCGGATGTTGGGCTCGTCGGCGAGCAGCATGACGATGCGGTCGATGCCCGGAGCGGAGCCGCCGTGCGGCGGCGCGCCGAACTTGAACGCGCCGATCATGCCGGCGAACTCGGTATCGACCTCTTCGCGGCTGTAGCCGGCGATCTCGAACGCCTTGTACATGATCTCGGGGCGATGGTTGCGGATCGCACCCGACGACAGCTCCACCCCGTTGCAGACGATGTCGTACTGATAGGCGAGGATGTCGAGCGGGTCCCTGGTCTCGAGCGCCTCCAGCTCGCCCTGCGGCATCGAGAAGGGATTGTGGCTGAAGTCGATCTTCTTCTCGTCCTCGTGCCATTCGAACATCGGGAAGTCGACGATCCAGCAGAACTCGAAGCGGCGGGCGTCGATCAAGCCGAGCTGTTCGGCGACGCGGGTACGCGCGAGGCCGGCGAGCCGCGCGGCGGCATCGACCCTGCCGGCGGCGAAGAACACGCCATCGTCGGGGCCGAGGCCGAGCGCCTCGGCGATCGCCGCCATGCCCGCCTCGCCATGATTCTTGGCGATCGGCCCGCCGAACGCGCCACCCTTGCGCGTCGCATACCCCAGGCCGGCAAAGCCTTCGGACTGCGCCCAGCCGTTCATGTCGTCGAAGAACTTGCGGCTCTTCTCCGCGGTGCCCGGCGCGGGGATCGCGCGCACGACGTCGCCGCCCCCGACGATCGAGGCGAAGCGGCCGAAGCCCGAACCCGCGAAGTGCTCGGACACGTCCGAGATCAGGATCGGGTTGCGCAGATCGGGCTTGTCGTTGCCGTAGCTGAGCATCGATTCCCTGTACGGGATGCGCCGGAACGGCAGCGGCGACACCGTGCGGCGCTTGCCGTCGAAGTCCGCGAACTCGGTGAAGATGCCGTGCAGCACCGGTTCGATCGCCGCGAACACGTCGTCCTGGGTGACGAAGCTCATCTCGAAATCGAGCTGGTAGAACTCGCCGGGCGAGCGATCGGCGCGCGCATCCTCGTCGCGGAAGCAGGGCGCGATCTGGAAATAGCGGTCGAAGCCCGCCACCATCAGCAGCTGCTTGAACATCTGCGGCGCCTGCGGGAGCGCGTAGAACTTGCCCGGATGGACGCGCGACGGCACCAGATAGTCGCGCGCACCTTCGGGCGAGGACGCGGTCAGGATCGGCGTCTGGAACTCCGTGAAGCCCTGGTCGATCATCCGGCGGCGGATCGAGGCGATCACGTTCGAGCGCAGCACGATGTTCCGGTGCAGCCGCTCGCGCCGCAGGTCGAGATAGCGGTATCTCAGGCGGATCTCCTCCGGATACTCCTGCTCGCCGGCGACCGGCATCGGCAGCTCGGCGGCGGCCGACTGGACCGTCACGGAGTCGGCGCGCACCTCGATCGCGCCGGTCGCGAGGTTCGGATTGGTGGCGTCCGCCGCGCGCGCCTCGACGATGCCGTCGACGGTCACGACGCTCTCGGCACGCACCGTCTCGAGCAGCTTCAGGGCATCGCTGTCGCTGTCCGCGACGATCTGGACGAGCCCGTGATGATCGCGCAGATCGACGAACAGCACACCGCCATGATCGCGCTTGCGATGCACCCAGCCCGACAGGCGGACCGTCCGGCCGACGTCGGAGGCGCGCAGCGCGGCGCAGGTGTGGGTGCGATAGGCGTGCATTCGAACCTCCGTCGTCCCTGCGGATGCGGGGACCCAGCTTCTGCCTGTTCGCGCCCGCCGGCGGACGCGCAGGCAGGCCGCGGGGTCCCCGCGTCCGCGGGGACGACGGTGGACCGGCAGGCCGCGCCACTCCCCGGCCCCGTCCGCTTTGTCAAGCGCGCGCGCCTGTGCTTAAGGGGCGGTCATGCACATCCACCCGTTGATGACCGACAGCCAGTCGCTTGCCGAGCTCTGCGCCCGCCTCGCCACCGCCGATTTCGTCGCGGTCGATACCGAGTTCATGCGCGAGAACAGCTATTGGCCCGATCTCTGCCTGATCCAGATCGCCGACGCCAACGAGGCCGCGGCGATCGATCCCAAGGCGCCGGGGCTCGACATGAGCCCGCTGCTCGCGCTGATGGTCGACAATAGGGATGTGCTCAAGGTCTTCCACGCCGGCGGCCAGGACCTCGAGATCGTCTACAACCTGACCGGCCGGACGCCCTATCCGCTGTTCGACACCCAGGTCGCGGCGATGGCGCTCGGCATGGGCGAGCAGGTCGGCTACCAGAGCCTGGTCGAGAGCTGGACCGGCGTGAAGCTCGACAAGGGCGCGCGCTTCACCGACTGGGGCCGCCGCCCGCTCGACAAGCGCCAGATCGACTATGCGATCGGCGACGTGACCCATCTGGCGAAGATCTTCCCGCGGCTGCTGGAACGGCTGCGCAGGACGGGGCGCGGCCAGTGGCTCGACCAAGAGATGGAGCGGCTCGCCGATCCCTCCTCCTACGTCAACGAGCCCGGTCAGGCGTGGCATCGCGTCAAGGTGCCGAGCCGCAAGCCCGAGGTGCTTGGACGCCTGAAGGCGCTGGCGGCGTGGCGCGAGCGCGAGGCGCAGGGCAAGGACCTGCCGCGCGGCCGGATCATGAAGGACGAGACGCTGGCCGACATCGCCAGCCATCCGCCGCACGCGCAGGGCGATCTCGCCAGGGTGCGCGGACTGTCGGCGAGCTGGGCAAGCAACGACATCGGCGGCCGGCTGATGGCCGCGCTCGACGCCGCCACCGACCTGCCCGACGACGAGCTGCCGGCACGCGACGATCGCAAGCCCGGGCTCGGCAAGGACGGCGCGCTGATCGCCGACCTCTTGAAGCTGCTGCTCAAGATCCGCGCCAAGGAGACCGACGTCGCGCCGCGCCTGATCGCGCGATCGGACGATCTCGAGGCGCTGGCGGCGGGACGACGCGAGGGGCTGGCGATCCTCGCCGGCTGGCGCTTCGAGCAGTTCGGCCGCGATGCGCTCGATCTGGTCGAGGGGCGCCTCGGCTTCGCGGTCACGGACGGCAAGCTCAAGATGACACGGCTGGAGGACCGCCTGAGCGAAGCGGACGGCAAATCCCTTGTCGCGGGGGAAGACGAGTAATCCCCGTAAAGGAGGATGCCATAGGTGCCGCCCGTGTGCCGACTGCGCTCGCCACGAACGGTGATGGGAGGAGCCCCGGTCGACCAGGGCGCACACGCATTCGGATTTGAGAGCAGGAGCCGGAGTGCGGCATGGAAGCATATCGATCAGGGTCCCGGCATCGTCCATCCGCTGAGGACAAGACCATGACCCCCACCGCCGAGACCATGCCCGACATCGCCGCCGATCCGCGCTGGTCGCGGGTGCTGGCGCGCGACCGAAGCGCAGACGGCGCGTTCTGGTACTCGGTCGTCACCACGGGCGTGTATTGCCGCCCGTCCTGCCCCTCGCGCCGCCCCAAACCCGAGCATGTCGTCCTGCACGACACGCTCGCCGACGCGCAGGCGACCGGCTTTCGCGCCTGCCGGCGCTGCCGCCCCGACGGGCCTGCGCCGGCCGCGGAGGACGCCGCGATCGTCGCCGCGGCATGCCGGCTGATCGAACGCCGCGAAGCCGCGCCGTCGCTCGCCGCGCTCGCCGCAGCGTCCGCGTTCAGCCCGGGCCATTTCCATCGCCTGTTCAAGCGCGTCACCGGGCTCACGCCACGGGCGTATGCGGCGGCCCGTCGCGCCGGACGCGTCCGCGCCGCGCTCGACGCGGACGCCACCGTCACCGAGGCGATCTACGATGCGGGCTTCAGCTCGAGCGGACGCTTCCACGCCCACGCCACGGCCATGCTCGGCATGACCCCGACGCGCTACAAGGCAGGCGGCGCGGACGAGGCGCTGCGCTTCGCGATCGGCCAGTCCTCGCTCGGCGCGATCCTGGTCGCGTCGAGTGCCAGGGGCGTCGCCGCGATCCTGATCGGCGACGATCCCGATGCGCTCGCCAGGGATCTGCAGGATCGCTTCCCCAGGGCGCGGCTGGTCGGCGGGGACGCCGGCTACGAGGCGCTCGTCGCCCGCGTCGTCGGCCTGGTCGAAGCGCCCGCACATGGTCTGGACCTGCCGCTCGACATCCGCGGCACCGTCTTCCAGCAGCGCGTCTGGCAGGCGCTCCGCGCGATACCGGCCGGCTGCACGCTCTCCTATCGCGAGCTCGCCGAGCGGATCGGCACGCCAAACGCGGTCCGCGCGGTCGCCGGCGCGTGCGCCGCGAACAGTCTCGCGATCGCCATCCCGTGCCATCGCGTCGTGCGCACCGACGGCGCGCTGTCGGGCTATGCCTGGGGTGTCGAGCGCAAGCGCCAGCTCCTCCGCCGGGAGGCGGAGACGCCGGCCTGACGCGCGCCTATTCGGCCTCCAGCCAGACCAGGAAGGCGAAGAACAGCGCGCCCGAGATGCTGGTCGCGACGATCAGGAACGCGGTGCGCCATAAGGCACCGAGCCGCGACAGCAGATAGCCCGCCTTCAACTGCCGGTACATGTGGATCGGCGGCACGATCAGGATCCCCAGCCAGAGCGGGGCGCTCGGCATCCCGACCAGGTAGAGCGCGATCAGCGCCACCGTCAGCAGCGTCATGAAGCTCAGCGAGTAGATCGCGAAGACGGCGTGATCGTAGAGCCCGGCGTCGCGCCGCCAGAAGAACATCAGCCAGATGAACGGCACCGAGATCGGGATCAGCGCCCAGCTATATTTGTAGCTCGCCATCTTGAGCTTGTAGGCATAGAGTGCCGGGTTGTCCTTGACGTGATCGATCTGGCGATTCAGCGCGCCCGATCCGGTATCGACGTTCATGCTTCCGATGCCGGTCGCCACGTCGAAATCATGCCGGTTGCCGGCCGCGGTCACGTGGCCGATCGGTTTCGCGCCACGCACGCCGGTGGGGATCCGACGCGCCGCGACCTTGAGCGCGGCGACCTCCTGCGCGACCCCGGCGATCTGCCTGTCGAGCGCGGCGGTATCGGCCTTCGGATCGTCGCCGAGCAGGTCGGCGCGCTTCTCCTTGAGATCGTCGAGCGTGTCCGCCGCCTTCTCGATCTGGTCGGCGACCTGGTCCTGCGCCCTGGCGAGGACCTGGCCGGTGCCCGCCGCATCCGGCATCGAGATGCGGTTGACCGCGGCGAACAGCAGGAACACCGAGAACAGGAACAGCGCCATCGGCGACACGAACCGGGCGCGCTCGCCATGCACGTAGCGGCGGGTCAGCTCGCCGGGTCGCGAGATCAGCAACGGCAGCGTCGACCAGAACTTGCCCTCGAAATGAAAGACGCCGTGCGCGATGTCGTGCCCGATCGCCATGACGTGGCGGTGGATGTGCCCGCTCTGGCCGCAGCTCTGGCAGAACGCGCCCGCCCGGATCGCACCGCAGTTGAGACAGGTTCCGCCCGCACCGGCATGGCCGTGATCGGCGCCGCGTGCGCCGTCGTCGCCGGGTTTGGCGGCATGTTCGACAGTCCGCGCGGCGATGCCGCCGGTCAGGATCGTGCCAATACCGTCGATGTCGCCGCCCATGCCATCCCCCGCCTGCGGAGCGCGCAGGATAGACGGCAATCGCCGTCCCGGTCGAGCCCGTTCCGAAGCGCGGTGCGCTCTGCTACACGGCGGTGATGGATGGCCCCCCGCCCCGCCCGCACGCCGACCGCGACGCCGAGGCGCTGATCGCCGAGATGGGCGCGCGCGCGCGCGCCGCCGCCGCGATGATGGCGCATGCCCGGACGACGCAGAAGGCCGCGGCGCTGCACGAGGCCGCGCAGGCGGTGCGCGCGCGCACCGACACGATCCTCGCAGCCAATGCCGAGGATCTCGCGCGCGCCGACGCCGCAGGGATCACCGGCGCGTTGCGCGACCGGCTGCGGCTCGATCCCGAGCGCGTCGCGGGGATCGCGCGCGCGCTCGATCGGGTCGCGGCGCTGCCCGATCCGGTCGGCGCGGTGATCGATGCGAGCGTGCGACCGAACGGCCTCGCTTTGTCGCGGGTCCGGGTTCCGCTCGGCGTCGTCGGCATCGTCTACGAGAGCCGGCCCAACGTCACCGCCGATGCCGGCGCGCTGGCGCTGATGGCAGGCAATGCCGCGATCCTGCGCGGCGGATCGGAAGCGTGCGCGAGCAACGCGGCGCTCCACACCGCGCTCGCCGAGGGGATCGCCGCCGCGGGCCTGCCGCGCGACGCGGTCCAGCTCGTGCCGACCGGCGATCGCGCCGCGGTCGGCGCGCTGCTGCGCGCGCACGGCCTGATCGACATCATCGTACCGCGCGGCGGCAAGGGCCTGGTCGCGCGCGTCCAGGCCGAGGCTTGCGTGCCGGTGCTCGCGCATCTCGACGGGATCAACCACAGCTTCGTCCATGCGTCCGCCGATCCCGCGATGGCCGAGCGGCTGGTCGTCAACGCCAAGCTGCGCCGCACCGGCGTCTGCGGCGCGACCGAGACGGTGCTGATCGATCGCGGCTATCCGTTCGCCGCACGGCTGGTCGCGGCGCTGCTCGACGCCGGCTGCGCGGTACGCGGCGATGCCGACGCGCTGGTGCTCGACGCGCGGGTGAGCGCCGCGGCCGATGCGGATTGGGACACCGAATATCTCGACGCGATCTGCACGGTCGGCTTCGTCGACGGCGTCGCGGGTGCGGCGGCGCACATCGCGCGGCACGGCTCGCACCATACCGACTGCATCGTCGCCGAGGAGGCGGCCGCCGCCGAAGCGTTCCTCGCCACGGTCGATTCGGCGATCGTGATGTGGAACGCGTCCACCCAGTTCGCCGACGGCGGCGAGTTCGGGCTGGGCGCGGAGATCGGCATCTCGACCGGCCGCCTCCACGCGCGCGGGCCGGTCGCGCTCGAGGGGCTGACGACGTACAAGTGGCTGGTCCGCGGTACGGGACAGGCGCGGCCTTGATCGCGCGGTCCTGATGATCCGCGTCGGCCTGCTCGGCGGCTCGTTCAATCCCGCGCATCGCGCGCACCGCCGGATCAGCCTCGCCGCGATCGACGCGCTCGCCCTCGACGAGCTGTGGTGGCTGGTCTCGCCGGGCAATCCGCTCAAGCCCGAGACGGGGATGGCGCCGCTCGCCCGGCGCGTCGCCTCGGCGGCGGAGATGGCGAGGCGGACGCGGATCCGCGCGACCGCGATCGAGGGTCTGCTCGGCACCCGCTACACCGTCGATACCCTCGCCGAACTGGTGCGGCGCTATCCGCGTCATCGCTTCATCTGGCTGATGGGAGAGGACAATCTCGCCCAGTTCCATCTCTGGCGCGATTGGCGTCGCATCGCGCGCACCCTTCCCATTGCCGTCGCCGCGCGTCCGGGCTATGGCGAGCGTGTCCATCGTTCGAAGACGATGGGGTGGCTTGGCCGCTTCGTCCGGCCTTCGGGTGATGCGAAGCGGTGGACAGACTGGAGTTTGCCGGCGCTCGTGCATCTGCACACCGTCCCCGATCCGACGTCCGCGACCGCCAGGCGCGTTGCCGATCCCGACTGGCATCGGCGCTTCGACCCAAGAGCGTGGCGTGACGCCGTGACACGCCGACTCGTCTCCCAGGAGGATCATTGCCCGCTTCCCCCGCCGCCGCCCGCCCCGTGACGCAGGCCCATCCCGCTTCGTCGGAGGCCGAAGCGCTCCATGCGCTGGTGATGCAGTCGCTCGACGACGATCAGGCCGTCGAGGCGATCTCGATCGCGCTCGCGGGCAAATCCAGCATCGCCGACTATATGGTGATCGCCAGCGGCCGCTCGACCCGCCAGGTCGCCTCGATGGCGACCAAGCTCGTCGAGCGGATCAAGACCGACCTGCATCGCAGCGCGCGGATCGAGGGGCTTCCCGCCGCCGACTGGGTGCTGATCGACGCCGGCGACGTGATCGTCCATCTGTTCCGCCCCGAGGTCCGCTCCTTCTACAATCTCGAGCGGATGTGGGCGTTCGGCGAGACCGAGGATCCGGCCGGGCGCCCCGCGCGCAGCTAGGCGCTTGCTGATCCACATCGTCGCGCGGGGTCGCATCGGTCGCGGCGCCGAGGCCGCGCTGGTCGGGCGCTATCTCGCACGGCTGCCCTGGCCGGTGCGCGTCACCGAACTTCCCGATACCGGCGGACGCATGCCCGATGCTCCCGCCGGCATGCGGCTCGTCGTGCTCGACGAGACCGGCCGCGACCTCTCCTCGCGGGCGTTCGCGGCGACGATCGGGCGATGGCGCGACGACGGGGTGCGCGAGGTGCGCTTCCTGATCGGCGCCGCGGACGGCCATGCCGACGCGACGCGCGCCGCCGCCGACCTGCTGCTCTCGTTCGGCCGCGCGACCTGGCCGCACCTGATGGCGCGCGCGATGCTCGCCGAGCAGGTGTGGCGGGCGAGCAGCATCCTCGCCGGTCATCCCTATCACCGCGAGGGCTGACACCGCGACGCGAGTCCGCTAGCAGAAGTCCGATGCACCGGGGGGCGCTCATCATCGTCGTCGTCGCCGCGCTGGCCGGCACCGCACCCGCGCAGGCGCCGGGGATCGACAACGACCGCGCCGCGCTCATCACCGCCAAGCAGGCCGCGGCGGAGGCCGAGACCCGTGCCGCCGCACTCGCCAGGGCGGCGGTGCAGGCCGACGACGAGGCGACCCGCGCGCGGACCGAGGCCGCGGTGCTGGCGCTGCGCGTAGCCGCCGCCGAGCAGGACATCAAGGCGGCGTCCGCGCGCATCGCGCTGATCGGTGCGCTCCAGGCCCGGCAACGCCGGGATATCGCGGTCCGCCAGACGCCGTTGCTCCATCTCCTCGCCGCCTTGCAGACGATGGCGCGGCGTCCGGCGGCGCTCGCCGTCGCGCAACCCGGATCGGTCTCCGATCTCGTCCATGTCCGCCTGCTGCTCGCCGATACGATGCCGGTGATCGCGGCGCGCACCGCGGGGCTGCGCGAGGAGCTGGCGCGATCCGACCAGCTCCATGCCGCGGCGCAGGCGGCGGTCGCCAACCTGGCGGACGGACGCGCGGTGCTCGCCGATCGCCGGCGCGATCTCGCCCGGGTCGAGCAATCCGCGACGATGCGCGCGCAGCGGCTTGCCGAGCGGGCCGCCGACGAGGCGCAGCGCGCGCTCGGGCTCGGCGAGGAGGCGCGCGACATCGCCGACCAGATCCACACCCGGCAGACCGCCGGCGACGTCCGCACGCACCTGGCGCGGCTCGACGGACCGCTCGCGCGGCCGGGCGATGACGGCGCGATGCCGCGGCGCGAGGGCCGCGCGCGCTATCGGCTGCCGGTGGCGGGCACGCTGGCGGAAGGCTATGGCGAGGTGTCGGATACCGGCGTGCGCGCGCGCGGCGTGACGATCGCGGCCGCTCCCGACACGGCGGTGGCCGCGCCCGCCGCGGGCACGGTGCTGTTCGCGCGCCGGTTTCGCAGCTATGCCGATGTGGTGATCCTCAGCCATGGCGGCGGCTGGACGACGACGCTGACCGGGCTCGCCGCGGTCGCGGTCAAGCCGGGCGATCGGGTCGCGCAGGGCCAGCCGATCGGCCGCACCGGCACGGGGAAGCCGCGCGTGTCGACCGAATTGCGACGCGGCGGCCGGCCGGTCGACATCGTCGCGATGGCGCAGGCGGGGTAGGCAATGGCTTGGTGACTCTCTTCGGGTCCGTTCGGGCCGAGCCCGTCGACTGCCCGACAGACAGACGCTCGGGACAAGGTTCGGCGTCGCCGAAGTCGAGCGCGGGCGCGGCGCGGGCCCTTCGACTGCGCTCAGGGCGAACGGGGGGACGGTCGGGTCCGTGACCGTCCCACGCGCAGTGTCCCGGTTGTCGCCCTCCACAGCCCCGTTCGGGCTGAGCGCAGTCGAAGCCCCGGCGCGGCGCCGGCCCTTCGACTGCGCTCAGGGCGAACGGGGGGACGGTCGGGTCCGCGACCGTCCCGCGCGCAGTGTCCCGGTTATCGCCCTCCACAGCCCCGTTCGGGCCGAGCGCAGTCGAAGCCCCGGCGCGGCGCGGGCCCTTCGACTGCGCTCAGGGCGAACGGGGGGACGGTCGGGTCCGTGACCGTCCCACGCGCAGTGTCCCGGTTGTCGCCCTCCACAGCC
>CAXTNX010000042.1:16326-23523 GCA_964245815.1 uncultured Sphingomonadaceae bacterium
TCGCCCTCCACAGCCCCGTTCGGGCTGAGCGCAGTCGAAGCCCCGGCGCGGCGCCGGCCCTTCGACTGCGCTCAGGGCGAACGGGGGGACGGTCGGGTCCGTGACCATTCCACGCGCAATGGCCCGGTCATCGCCCTCCCATAGCCCGTTCGGGCGAGCGAAGTCGAAGCCCCGGCGCGGCGCGGGGCTTCGACTGCGCTCGGCGCGAACGGGCGGGGGATGGTTCCAGACCAGGAGCGATCACCGCGAAAACGCCGCCGCCAGCTCGATATGCGTCGACCAGCGGAACTGCCCGACCGGGCGGATCCAGCCAAGCCGCCATCCGCCATCGACCAACACGCGCGCGTCACGCGCGAAGGTCGCGGGATTGCACGAGACGTAGACGGTCCGCCCGCAGCGCGCCCGCGCGAGCGCGGCGACCTGCGCGCTGGCGCCGGCGCGCGGCGGATCGAGCACGACCGCGTCGAAGCGCGACAGCTCGGCAGCGGTATAGGGCCGCCGGAACAGATCGCGATGATCGGCGACGAGCGTGCGCCCGGCGCGCGCCGCGCCGGCCTTGAGCGCGAGCAGCGCGTCGCGCGCGCCCTCGGCGGCAACCACGCGCCCCGGCAGCGCCAGCGCGAAGGTGCCGAGCCCGGCGAACAGATCCGCGATCGTCCCCGCCCCCGCCGTCCCCGCGCGCACCGCCGCGACCAGCGCCGCCTCGCCATCCGCGGTCGCCTGGAGGAAGCCGCCCGCCGGCAGCCCGACCGCGACGCCGGACAGCGTGACGGTCACCGGCTCGGGCTCCCACCGCGCCTCGGGGCCGAGCCCGTCGTCGACCGACAGGCGCGCCAGCGCGTGAGTCCGCGCGAACGCGGTCAGTGTCTCGGTTGCGGCGAGGCCGTCGGGCGCGAGCCCGATCAGCAGCAGGTCGATGCCCTGGTCGGCGATCGTCATCTGCACCTCGCAGCCGCGCCGATCACGCAGCAATCGGCCGAGCAGGATGCGCAGCGGCGCGATCAAGGCGAACAGCGCGGGCTCCAGCACCCAGCATTCGGCGAGATCGACGACGCGACGGCTCTTCGCCTCGTGGAAGCCGATCGTCACGCGGCCGCCACCACGCTCGGCGCGCAGCGAGGCGCGGCGGCGGGTGCGCGGCGGCGACAGATGCGGCGCCTCGATCGCCGCCGCGGCGAGGCCCTGGGCGCACAACGCGGCGGTGACGCGCTCGACGAGGAAATCGGCATAGGCGGCGTCGTCGACATGCTGGAGCTGGCAGCCGCCGCACGTCGGGAAATGCCGGCACGGCGGCGTGCGACGGTGCGGCCCGGGAACGATCGCGCCGTCCGATGCCACGCTGTCGCCGGGCGCGGTCAGCGGGACCGCGCGTCCGTCCGCGGTCATGCCGTCGCCGCGCGCGGCGAGGCGGACGATCGTGCCCGTGTCGCTCACAGGCAGGCGGCGGCGACGCCCCGCAGCGCGGCGACGAGATCGTCGGCGATCAGCAGCGGTCCGGCGGCGCGCGCCGCCTCGGCATGCAGCCAGACCGCGGCCTGCGCGGCGACGAACGGATCGCCGCTCTCCGCCAGCCCGTTCTGGGCCGGCCCGCTCTGGGCCAGCATCGTGCCCAGGATGCCCGACAGCACGTCGCCGGTCCCCGCGCTCGCCAGCCAGGCGGGCGCCGGCGGATCGATCGCGGCGCGCCCGTCGGGATGCGCGACGATCGTGGCGGCGCCCTTGAGCAGCAGGATCGCGCCGGTCGCGGCGGCGCCCGCCAGCGCCTTGTCGAGCGCGGTGCCGCACGCGTCCGGAAACAGCCGCGCATATTCGCCCATGTGCGGGGTCAGCACGGTCGCCGCCCGCCGGCCGCGCAACGGCCCGAGGCCGTGGCGCGCCAGCAGGGTGAGCGCATCGGCGTCGATCACCAGCGGATGATCGGTGGCGAGCGCGCGACTCAGCCGCTGCCACGCGCGATCCGATGGTCCCAGCCCCGGCCCGACGACCAGCGCGCCGATGCGCCTGTCGTCGAGCGCGGCATCGTCCCAGGCGCGGCGCACCAGCGCGTGCGGCGGTGCGTTGCCCTCCGCGCCGAGGAGCTCGACATAGCCCGCACCGGCGCGCTGCGCGGCGAGCGCCGAGAGCAGCGCCGCGCCGGGCATCGCGCCGGCCAGCACCGTCACCTTGCCGCGGCGATACTTGTCGCTCTCGAACCCCGGACCGACGAGGCGCGGCCGGGCGATCTCGCGAACCGCCGCATCCGCCGACAGTCCGATATCGGCGACCACGACCGCGCCGCACAGCGCCATCGCCGGCATCAGCCGGTGCGCGCGCTTGAGCATGCCGAGCGACACGGTGAGATCGGCGGCGGGCGGCGCGCTCAGCACCGTTCCGTCGTCGGTGGCGAGCCCGCTCGGCAGATCGACCGCGACGCGCGCCCGCGCCGCATCGGCGAGGCGGCGCGCCGGCGCCGCGACCGCGTCGTCCAGCCCGCGCGACAGTCCGGTGCCGAACAGGGCATCGATCGTCATCGCCGCGGGCGCGGCGGCGGCGAGCGGCGCGACGGCGTCGCCCCACGCCGCGCGTGCGGCGCCGGCCGCATCGCCCCGGGGATCGCCGCTCGCGCAGACCCGCACCGCCACGCCGCGCTCGCGCAGCCGGGTGGCGATGACATAGCCGTCGCCGCCGTTGTTGCCGGGACCGCACATCACCAGCGTGTCGAGCGGGCCGAAGCGATCCCAGGCGATATCGGCGGCGGCGCGGCCGGCGCGCGTCATCAGCGCCCCGACCGAACCGCCGCGCGCGAACACCGCCTCCTCGGCGGCGCGCGTCTCGGCGGCGGTGAGGATCGGGCGGCCCGGCGTCACGCGCGGCGGCTCATCGCCGGGGCAGCGCCTGGCCCTTGATCGTCGCCGGCAGCCGGTAGCGATCGTCGCCCACCACGACCTCGATCGTCGCCGGATCGATCACCGTGACCGTCGCGTCCTGCGCGCCATCCGCGGTCACCACGCCGCGTCCGTCGGTCGCGACCAGCAGCTTGCGGAAACCGCCGTCGGGGTGATGCATGACGAGCGTGAGGCCGTCGCCCGCCACCAGCCGCTCGACGCCGCATTCGTCGGCGAAGGTCGTCGAGCCGGACAGCGCGCAGGGCACGGTGGCGGCGCGCGCGGCCGCCGCGATCACCGGATCCTCGGCCTTGCGCTCACAGCCGCCCAGTATCGCGAGCAGCAGGACGAGCGGCGGGATCGGGAGACGCGGCATCGCGCCTCCTTAGGTCATCCCGCCCGGCGCGTCATGCCCGTTGCGCGACGAGAGCGTCCCGCGTCGCGACGATCACGCGCCCGAGCCGCGCGCACCAGGCCGAAACCCCGTCCGCGGTCGCGATCAGGTCCTGCCGCACCTCGATCCCCAGGTAAGGCAGCCCGGCCGCCTCGGCATGGCGGTTCATCGTCGCGTTGAGCACGCGGCCCGAATAGGGCTGGTTGTCGCCCGCGACGATGCCGTCGGCGGCGAGCGTCGGGAGCGCGATCCGCGCGGCGCGACCGTCGCGATTGTGGAGGATGCCGATCTGCCAGGGCCGCGCTTCGTCCGGCCGGCTCGCCAGCCGCGGGGTGAAGCTGTGCAGCGAGACGATCAGCGCCGGGCGGGTCGCGGCGATCGCGGCGGCGACCGCCTGGTGATAGGGCAGGAAGAAGCGGGCGACACGGGCGGCGCGCGCCGCCGGATCGATCCGGTTGCCGGGGATGACGATGCCGTCGCTCTCCACCGGCACCAGCCCGGGCGCGTCGGCCTCGCGGTTATAGTCGCAGACCAGCCGCGAGACCGCGCCGAGCACCGCGCCACAGCCGATCGCGACGCAGAGCGCCTCGGCCAGCGGGGCGACACCGATATCGACCGCGACATGGCGTCCGAACGTCTCGTCGGGGACGCCGAGATCGATGTCGGGCGGCACGAAGGCCGATGCGTGATCGGCGACGATCAGGATATCGCCCGGCGCACCGTCGTTCCCCGGCCGGCCGGGGATGGTCCGGGCCGCCGCACCGGCGGCGTCACTCATCGGGCGAAATCGGGCTTTCTGCCGGTCTTGAACGCGTCCCAGCCTTCCGAGAAGTCCTTGGACGCGAAGGCCTGGTCGAAGCGCTCGTCGACGCCCCAGCGCCCGGCGATCGTCGCCTTGAGCGCGCACAGGCTGTAGGGCGCATTGCCCGCGATCCGTGCGATCGTCGTCTCGCCGCATGCCGCGCTGTCGTCGATCATCTCGACCAGCCCGATGCGCAGCGCCTCGGCGGCGTCGATCGTCTCCGAGGTATAGACGAGGCGCGCCGCCTGCCCCGGGCCGACCAGCTTGATCAGCGCCTCGAGATCGGGCTGCGGATAGGAGATGCCGAAGCGCGCCGGCGTGATCGAGAACCTGGCGTCGGGCGCGGCGACGCGGATGTCGCACGCGTTGGCGAGCGAGACGCCCGCGCCGAAGCAGCCGCCGCGCACCACCGCGAGCGTCGGCTTGTTGGCGCGGCGCAGGCGGGCGAGCGCGCTGGTCATCGCGCCGCGGAACCGCTGGCGCAGCTTCACATTGTCGACCAGCGTCGGCATCTCGGCGAGGTCGGCACCCGCGCAGAAGCTCTCCGGATCGGCCGAGGTGACGACGATCAGCCGCACGTCGCTGGCCGAAGCCTCGGCGACGATCTTCTCGAGCCTGCCCCAGCTCTCGATCGGGATCGCGTTGCGCTTGCCGCCGCGATCGAGGATGAGACGGGCGACGCAGCGATCGATCTCGAGCCTGAACATGTCATCAGGTTGCCGCAAACCGCTGGCGATGTCACGAGGCGATTTGCCACCGGCGGAGGTGTGTTTGGGACGATTGACCCGACGCGGGGCGATGGCGGTGGCCGGCGCCGGGCTCGCCCTTGCCGGACGGGTGCGCGCCGCGGTTCCGCCGGCCTGTCCGACGCTCGGCGCGGTCGATGCGGCCTGCGCACCGGTGCTCGCGCTGCTGCCCGAGGCGGCGCTGCGCGCCGGCCTCGCCGACGCCGCCGCCGCGCGCCGCTGCGACGATCAGTCGGTAGACGGATCGGCGGCGCTGGCGCTGGCGGTCGCCGGCGCGCGCGCCGCGCTGCCGGCTGGGTGCGACGCCCCCTACGCGGTCTCGGCCGCGGCGTTGCTCGATGCCGCCAATGCCACGCGCGGCATCCGCTACGGGCGCAACGATCCGACCGCGGTGATCCACCGACCCTATCGCGTCACCGCCTATGCCGGGCCTCATATCGACACCGTGATCGCGCTGGCGCTGTGGCAACCGCTCGATACGCCCGCCGATCTCGACGCCTGGCAGGCCAAGCTGGAAGCCCTGGGCGACACGCTGCTCGCGACCGCGCAGGCGCTGCGCGCGGACGAGGCGCTGCGATGCATCCCGCCCCAGGCGACGTCGCGCGCGGCGCTGGCCGGCATCGACGCCGTGGCGCTCGTGCGTGCCGCCGATCATCCGCTCGTCGCGGTGCTCGCCGCGCGGATCGACGATGCGGCGACACGCGCCGCCGCGGTCGCGCGCGCGGCCGCGACGCTCGATCGCCATGTCCAGCCCGCGATGGCGCTGCTCCGCGACACGGTCGCCGCGCTGACCCGCAAGGGCGGCGGCGAGCCCGGGATGTGGGCGCAGCCCGGCGGCGATGCGCTCCACGCCGCCAACGTCGCGCGCGCCGCCGAGACGACGATGTCGCTCGACGCTGCCGCCGCCCTGGGGCGCGACGAGGTCCGGCGCATCGCCGCGCTGCTCGACCGGCGCCTCGCCACGCGCGGTTATCGCACCGGGCCGCTCGCCGAGCGCATCGCGGCGGGGTTCGCGGCGCACCCGGCGCTGATCGCCGCGGACGACGCCACCGGGCGCGAGGCGTTGCGGGCCGCGGCGCGGACGCAGATCGAGACGGTCCATGCCGGGCTCGGACGGATGCTGCCCGCCGCGCTCGCCGCGACGCCGCCGCTGCGCGTCCGCGGCCTGCCCGATCTCGGCGCGGCGCTGCCCGGCGGCTCCTTCTACGCCCCGGCGGCCGGCGCGGACGCGGCGGTGATGTGGCTGGACGACCGTTCGGTCTTCGCGCTGCCGATCCCCGGCGTCGCGCCGCTCGCCTGCCGGCTCGGGCTGCCCGGCGCGCATCTGCTCGCGCATGGCGGTAGCGGCAGCGCGCGGACGCGGCTGGCGATCGCCGCGCGCTGGCCCGCGATCACCGGCGGCTGGGGCGGTTATGCCGAACGGCTCGCCGCCGAGCAGGGGCTGTTCGCGCGCGATCCCTGGGGCGACATCGCGCGGCTCTCGGACGAGCTGCTGCATGCCGCGCGGCTGGTCGTCGACATCGGCATCCATGCGCAGCGCTGGACGCGCGACCGCGCCGAGGCCGAGATGACGACGATGACCGGCGCCAGCCAGCCGGGCGCGATCGATCGCATCGTCGCGCTGCCCGGCGAGGCCGCCGCCTACACGATCCCGCTGCACCGGTTGCTCGCGCTGCGGGCCGCGGCGCGAGCGGACCGGCATTTCGACGAGAAGGCGTTCGACGCGGCGCTGGTATCGGGCGGACCCCGCCCGCTCGCGCTCGTCGAGCGCGCCGTGCGCGCCTAGCGTCGCGCCGCGATCAGGCCGCCTGGCGCAACGGCTCGCGGTCGGCAGGCGCGATCGCTTGCGGCGCGATCGCATGCACGTCGGCGGTGCGCACCGGCGCGCGCCGGCCGCGGACGAGGACGCGGCTGAGCAGCACCAGCACGCCCGCGCTCGCATAGCCGATCAGCACCGCGATCGGGCTGGCGATGACGCCGACCGCCAGCGCGACGCGGAGACAGAAGGGATCGAAGCCGAAATCCTCGCCCAGCGCGGCGCACACGCCGAACAGGTTGTCGCGCTTGGGGACGGTGGTGCTGGCGGTCGACATGATCTCGGGCTCCTACTCGATCGGCGGACAGCGCCGCCGGGATGCCAGCGTCATTGCAGCGATCGTGCCAACCGGTCCCGCACGCGAATCCGCGCGATCCGGTGACGCGCGCTACGCCCGGTATTCCCAACAAACGGTAAAAATGCCCAGATCCGGACGGCGGGCCTTTCCAGGGTGACGCGCGCGCGACCGGAAGGCCGACGCGGGACGTCCTGAAAAGCGCTCGTTCCGGGGTCCGGACTGGATGGCGCGAGTGACGGGACTTGAACCCGCGACCTCCGGCGTGACAGGCCGGCGC
>CAXTNX010000043.1:0-22839 GCA_964245815.1 uncultured Sphingomonadaceae bacterium
CCAGCCACATCGCGACGCCGAGCAGACCGTCATAGAAGGGCGTGCTCGCGGTCAGCCCCGCGAACGCGCTGCCATTGTTGCCGACCGCCGACGTGAAGGCATACAGCATCTCGGAAAAGCCGTGCGGTCCCTGGTTCGCCAGGCCGGCAAGGCCGGCCTTGGTGATCGCGGCGATGCCCGTGAAGCCGAGGATGACGAGCGGCAGCACCGCGATCGCCAGCACCGCGAGCTTGACCTCGCGGCCGTCGATCTTCTTGCCGACATATTCCGGCGTCCGTCCGACCATCAGGCCGGCGACGAACACGCTGAGGATGACGAACAGCAGCATGCCGTAGAGGCCCGAGCCGACACCGCCGAAGATGATCTCGCCGAGCTGGATGTTGAAGATCGGGACGAGGCCGCCCAGCGCGGTGAAGCTGTCGTGCATCGCGTTGACCGCGCCGCATGACGCATCGGTGGTGACGTTGGCGAACAGGCTCGACGCCGCGATGCCGAAGCGGACCTCCTTGCCCTCCATGTTGCCGCCGGCGATGCCGAGCGCATGATGGATCGGGTTGCCCGACGATTCCGCGGCGTAGATCGCGGTCGTGCCGGCGAGGAACAGGATCAGCATGGCGGTGAAGATCGCCCAGCCCTGCTTGGTGTTGCCGACCGCCTTGCCGAACGTCCAGGTGAGGCCCGCGCCGATCGAGAAGATCGACAGCATCTGGAGCATGTTGATGAGCGCGCTCGGATTCTCGAACGGATGCGCCGAATTGCCGTTGAAGATGCCGCCGCCGTTGGTGCCGACCATCTTGATCGCCTCCTGGCTGGCGACGGGACCGAGCACGATCGTCTGCTTGGCGCCTTCCAGCGTGGTCGCGACGACCGAGCCGTCGAACGTCTGCGGCACGCCTGCGGCGAGCAGGATCAGCGCGTAGACGATGCAGGCCGGCAGCAGGATATACAGCGTGATCCGCGTCACGTCGGTCCAGAAGTTGCCGAGCCCCGCGGTTTCCTTCCGTGCGAAGCCGCGGATGATCGCGAAGGCGAGCGCGATGCCGGTCGCCGCCGACGTGAAGTTGTGGATCGTGAGCCCGACCATCTGGCTGAACTGGGACATCGTCGATTCGCCGCTGTAGCTCTGCCAGTTGGTGTTGGTGGCGAAGCTGACCGCGGTGTTCCAGGCGAGATGCGGCGGCAGCGCCGCATAGCCCAGCGGATTGAGCGGCAGCACGTCCTGGAGCCGGAGGATGGCGTAGGTCAGTGCAAATCCCGCCACCTGGAACAGCATCATGTGGATGCCGAACCGGCGCCAGCCCTGCTCCGCAGTGGGATCGATCCCGCTCAGCGCATAGAAGCCGCGCTCGACCGGGCCGAGCACGGCGTGCAGCCATGTCCGCCGTCCCTCCATGATCGCGTAGAGCGCCACGCCGAACGGTTTGGTGATGGCGATCACCAGCCCGGTGAACACCAGGATGAGCAGCCAGCCTTGTATGGTCATCGTTGTTCTCCGCTCAGAACCGCTCGGGGTGCAGCAGCACCGCGACGAGATAGACGAGGAGGCCGAACGCGGTGATCGCCGCCAGCCAGAGATCGATCGTCATGGGACGTATCCTTATGCCTGGTCGCAGAGGCGGAAATAGGCGAGCGTCGCTGCCAGCAGCCCGCCCGTGATCGCGATCCAGATGATGTCTTCCATCGAAGAAGCTCCTTCAGAAGCGGGCGGTAAGCAGGGCTACGGGTGATCGGCGCATCACGGCCGCGCGCCGGCCGAACCGGTCGGCAGCAATCCCTGGACGAGCGCCGGCCTCGCCGCCGCCACCGCCGCAACGGCGACGCGGGTTGAAAGCATGATGATAGGACTGCTGGTCATCCGGGCCCCCGTTTGGCGCTGGTCGCACGCCGGAAACCGGTCGTCGTGCCCGCGAGGACAGTGCATTAGGACCATCGGGCATTGGATTTCGAGATCGAAAACCACCGCTTTGCATATAATCCGCATAAAGATTCATGCGTTCTTACAAAGCGCGCCATGATCGGTCGGGGATTCGGACGAACCGCGGCTGCTTTATGCAATCACTATGGAGTCGGACGAAATATCGTCTCGATTTTAAATGGGCTCGCGACCTAATTGACCCCCGCACCGCCGCATCCGCCGCGGTCCGGGATACCATTCCAGATGGACACGCATAGTAGCGTCGCCGCGCACAATCCGATCCCGATCCCGCCCATCCCGGTCCTGCTGGTCGGGCAGGACGTCAAAGGCCATTGGCTGGTCCAGGACGTGGCCGGACGTCTCGAGGGATGCTTCATCTCACGCGAGACGGCAATCCGCTTCGCGCGCGCCGAATCCGGCATGCTCCACGCGACGGTGCAGCTCGCCGACCTGCCGCTCACCGCTCGCGCCTTCTGAAGGACCGGGACGATGCTCGTTCTCGTCGTCATCGGGGCGCTGCTGGCGGGCTTTGCGGCGGTCATGCGGGGACGCCGCGCGGCGCGCCGTCACGGACGCGTCGCGGCGCGCCGCATCCCGTTCGACGCGGGACGCCGTGCCGGACGCGATTCGACGATCGGCCTGCGCGATCCCGCCCGCTCACTCTGAACACGCCAGATCGGAAACCCTCATGGCCACGCGCCTGCGCCTTCATCCTCCCGCGAAACCGTTTGCCGTCACATCCGAGGCCGCCGATGCCTATGATGCCGTCGGCACCGACTACCGAACCTATGCCGATGGCGAGAATGCCGGGCTGTTCGAGTTCACCGGCGCCTATTCGTTCGCGGATCGCGAGATCTGGGGTCGGCTCGAGGGTGCGCTCGTGCGGCTCCGGACGGCGGGCCGGCACTCGATCCGGATACTCGACGCGGGCTGCGGCCCCGGTACCTGGCTGCTCCGGCTGGCGGTGAGGGCGCGCGATCTCGGTTTCACCGCGATCGACGCGCGCGGGTTCGACATCTCGCGGGAGATGATCGCGCTGGCGGAAACGCGCAAGGCGGCGATCGACGATCCCCATATCGGGATCAACTTCGACGTGGCCGACATCGCGGATGCGCTCGAGGATGAAGACGACGGGTCGTACGATCTGGCGTTGTGCCTCTACGGCGTGCTGAACCATCTTCCCGACGACGCCAGGGTCCACGCGGCGTGCCAACTCACGCGCGTCGCGGGAGGCGATCTCTTCGCCTCGGTCCGGACGATCGGCAGCACGCCTTCGATCTTCGTCAGCGCGCTCGATCGGGCGCGCGACTTCCATCAGGACAACGAGCATGACCGGCTCGAGATCGACCTCGCCGACGGCCGGCACATCGCGTTCAGCTCGCACCTGTTCTCGGCGGCCGAGCTCCAGGCCCTGTTCGTCGCCGACCTTCGCGTCGTGGAGGTCGTCGGCCTCGATCTCTTCCACGGCCGCTTCGCGCTCGATCCGCGCTGGAACCCGAGCAGCCTATCCAGCGCCGCGACGGCCGAGAGCCTGGAGCGGCTGGAGCATCTCTGCGCGCACGACCCGGCGATGCTGGATCGTGCGACGCATCTGCTGCTCCACGCGCGGTCGACGCATGCGGCCCCCGGCCCCGCGACCGAGATCGGCTCCGCCCGCTAGCGGCGGCTGCCGGGGCGCCACCTCGCCGCGATCGTCGGGGGCACGCGTCGACGATGCAGCGAAGGCCCCAGGCGAGCGTTGTGGCAGTCCCTATCGAGGAGATTGGCTATGTTCGAGAAACTCCGCATCAAGGAACACATGGAAATCGCGGGTTCGGATGGTGAGCATGTCGGCACGGTCGACAAGGTCGAGGGCGATACCATCACGCTGACCAAGACCGATGCCGCCGACCACCGCCATCACACGCTGCCGTTCGACATGGTCGATCGGGTCGAGGACAACCGTATCTATCTGAAGGTCACGAAAGCCGCCGCGATCGCAGCGGAGTCCTGACCACCAGGAAGGGCGGCGCAGGTCGCCCTTCCCCGGTTGTCCCGATCGTGCCGCCGCCCGCGGCTCGGCGAGAGGCCCCTGTCGCGGCGCCGCACCGGGCGGGGCCAGCGGATCACGGGACAGGCCTGCGTCTGCTTCAGACCGCCAGCGTATAGACATCGTAGCTCTCGCCGCTCGCCGCCGCACCGAACCGGGCGATCCGGTGGGTCGCCGCGCGGAAGGCGGCGACGTCGGCGGGGACGATCACCAACGGTCCATAGCCGCCGCGCGGTCGGACGGCTGGTGCGACGGGTCCGTCGAGCCGGGCACGGAGCGCGATCACGATCGGGCGACCGGTGCGCGCGTGAAGCATCCGGGCGGTGGCGAGGATATCGGCGAAACCGATCGGACGCGCGGCCCCGCGCGACATCGAGACCAGCCGCCCGTACCGGCGCTCGCGGACCAGGTAGACCGGATTGCCTGCGTAGTAGCCGAGCGGCTCGAGCATGAAATCCGGATCGGCGATGACGATCGCGCGGGCGAGCATGGGACGGTGCAGGATCAGCGCGAGATCGCGGCTGCGGCTTTCGGGCACACCCGCACGAGCGTCGTTCAGGCGCGCGACCGAATAAGGCAACTGGAGCGCCAGGAGCACCAGCAGCATCGCCTCGCCGGTCGCGACCAGGCCACGCGGTGCCCGCCTATGTCCGCCGCGGCCCTCCGCGACGAGCCAGGCCATCGCGACGACGAACATCAGCGACAGCGCCTGGTGCCGATAGCCGCCGGGATAGACCAGTCCGAAGAGGGCGAGCTGCCCGACCAGCATGACGGCCGCACCGACCAGCGCCGCCGGCGCGCGCGCGAACGCCAGCAGGGATCCGATCATCACCACGGGCAGCAGCAGGATCGCACCGCCGTTCAGTCCCGCAGGGAGCAGCAACCAGAATGAGTCGCCGGCGTGGAGCGCCAGCGCGACGATGCGTTGCGCCGGCGGCAGCGCCGCTGCGGACAGCGACGGCAGATCGGCGCGCGGCGGGTAGATCATCGCCGCGCAAGCCAGCGCGCCAAGACCCGTCACGGCGGCGTTGGCGAGCCACCGCCGCCATGCACGCGTCCAGCCAAGGCCGTCCTCGCAGACGATCTCGACCGCCCAGAACGCCAGCATCCCCGCCGCCATGATGACCGCGTGGAGATTGGTGTTGCAGAGCAGTGCCAGAAGGATCCCGATGCACAGCCCACGATCGCGGCAGCCGGGATAGAGCAGGACGACGATGAACAGGATCAGCACGCCGATCCCGTAGTTCCTCGCCATCACCGTATATTCGTAGAGCAACGGCCCGCCGAACAGGACGATCGCCAGCACCGGCAACCGGAACGGCGCGCGGAGCGCGACCAGCAACGCCGTGCCCGCACCGACCGCGAACGCGAGCACCGGGAGGACGCGCACCGTCCCGAACAGATCTAACAGGCCGCGCAGCATCAGGTGCCAGAGCGCGGGATGACCGTCGCCGCGCATCGCACCCAGCATCGACACCGGATCGTCGCCCTGAAGCGCGAACGTCAGCGCACGCACCTCATCGCGCCACATGACGTGACGAGATGCCAGCCATCCCGCGACCGCCAGCCATACGAGATACACGAGGATCCGAGATCGCGCGCCCGGCTGCCCGGCGATCATCGTGCGAACCGGGTCGCGGCGTAGCGGCCGGGATCGATCGCGGCGACGCTCGGATGCGGGGTGGCGCCGAGGATAGCCGCCGCCGCGATCCGCGCCGCGGCGGGCGCGGTCTGGATACCGAACCCGCCCTGGCCGGCAAACCAGAAGAAGCCGGGCCGATCGCGCGCGAAGCCATAGACCGGCAGCCGATCGGGCGCGAAGCTGCGCAGTCCCGCCCAGCTCCGCTCGACCTGCGCGATCGGCCATGCGCTCGCACGGCCGAAGCGATCGATCGCGGTGGCGACGTCGATCTCCTCGGGCGCGGCGTCGCCCGCCGCGGCAGGGGTCTCGTCGTGCGGGCTCAGCCACAGCCGGCCGCCCGCATCGGGCTTGAAGTAGAAGCGGCCGAGCGCGTCCATCACCAGCGGCAGGTCGGGCGCGGCGGGCGGCGCCATCCGCAGTTGCGAGACGGTGCGCCGATAGGGCCGGATGCCGAGCGGCCGCGCGCCGGCCAGCACCGCCAGCGCGTCCGCCCAGGCGCCCGCCGCATCGACCAGCACGCGCGCCGCGATCGTCTCTCCCGCGGTCACGCGCCAGACATCGCCGACGCGCTCGGCGGCGCGCACCGGCGTACCGCAGATCAATCCCGCGCCCGATCGCCGCGCGCTGCGCAGATAGGCGGCATGGAGCGCGGCGACGTCGATATCGGCGGTGGTCGGCTCGAGCAGCGCGGTCCACGGCCCGGCGCGCAATCCCGGTACGATCGCGCGGATCGCGCCCTCGTCCGGATGCTCGAAGACGATGCCGCTGCCCGCGAACGCCGCCTCGGTCTCGGCGAGCGCGCCGACGCCGGCGGCATCGGCGAGGAGCAATTCGCCGCGCGCGCCGAGAAAGCCGTGCTCGGCAAACGATCGCGGCGGCGTGCGCAACAGATCCTCCGAGCCCAGCGTCAGCGGAAGCACGCCCGGCCCTCCATAGGTCTGCGACCAGAACGCCGCCGATCGCCCGGTGGCGTGATAGCCGGGCTGCGGCTCGGCCTCGATCATCACGACGCGGGCGTGCGGCGCGAGCTCGGCGGCGAGGCTGGCGCCCGCCATGCCCGCGCCGACGATGGCGATGTCGACACGTCTCATCGCCGCGGTGCCCGCGCATCGAGGAACGCGTCGATCGCGGCGAGCGCGGCGTCGCGGTCGGCGTCGGCCTCGCGCAGCAGTTCATGACGGGCGGTCGGGAAATGGCGGACCGTCGCGTCGGGCAGCCGCGCCGCGATGCGGTCGGCCTCGCCCGCGCGGACCAGCGGATCGAGATCGGGCACGAGCAGCAGCACCGGCGTCCGCACGCCGGCGAGCGGCATGGCCGCGATGCGCGTGCCCGCATCGAACGCCGCGCCCACCCAGCGCCAGCTCGGCGGGCCGAGCGCGAGCGAGGGATCGGCGGTCTTCCACCATTGCGAATCGTCGTACCGGGCCTTGTCGGCGGTGAGGCGCAACTGGCGGCGCGGCTCGATCCGCCGGTCCGGCCAGGCCGCGCGGCGCGCCCATGGGCTCGCCGCCGCCGCGCGCGCGATCAGCCGCGCCGCCCGCCCCGGCAGCCAGCCGCTGTCGAGCGCCAGCATCGGCGCGACGAGCGCCACCGCATCCAGCGCGACCCCGCGCCCGGCGAGCATCGCGAGCAGCACATAGCCGCCCAGCGAGTGCGCGACCGCGACATGCGGGCCGGCCGTACGCGCGCGCCAGGCGACGACGAACGCCGCGAGATCGTCGACCAGCGGCTCGAACCCGGCGCGATCGTCGACATGGCGGTCGGGCCCGAGCCGTCCCGAGCCGCCCTGCCCGCGCCAGTCGAACCCCTCGACCGCCCAGCCGCCGCGGTGGAAGTGATCGCAGGTCTCCAGATATTTCTCGATGAAGTCGGCGCGCCCGGTCTGGAAGATCAGGCTGCCGCGCGGCCGCACGCCCGCCGCCGGCGCCCAGCGATACGCGCGATGCCGCCAGCCGTCGGGCGCCAGCCATGGCGCGAACGCCAGCGCGGCCGGGTGACGGCGGCGGTCGAACGGCGATTCGGCGGGAGCGGCGGCAGCCATCGCGGGCGTGGTTACGGTTTGGCAAGCGCCGCCGTCTAGGGTGCTTGGCCATGCACCACCCGCTCTTCGCCCTGCTCGCCGGTGGATTGATCGCCGCGCTCGTCCTTGCGATCGTCACCGATCTGCGCGCGCGGATCATCCCCAACGCGCTCAACGCCGCCATCGCGCTCGCCGCGCCGCTGTGGTGGTGGACGAGCGGGCTCGATCTCTGGCCCGGCGCCGCGCTCCAGATCGGCGTCGCCGGGGCGGCGCTGGCGGTGTTCATGGCGGCGTTCGCGCTCGGGGCGATGGGTGGCGGCGACGTCAAGCTCATCGCCGCGCTCGGACTGTGGCTGCTGCCGCTCGATTTCCTGACGATGCTGGTCTGGATGGCGATCGGCGGCGGCGTGCTGACCGTCGGGACGCTCGTCTGGCACAAGGCGCGCCACGGCGCCGGCAGACCCGAGATCCCGTACGGCGTCGCGATCGCGGTCGCGGCCATCCCGATCTTCGCCCAACGATATCTTTACCATTTCGGGTGAAGAAGAGCGTTGAAACCTGATCTTGCCCGGGGGCGATCGATACCATGGATGCAAAGAAGCTCGCACTGCTGATCGGCGCGCTCGTCGTCGCGGCGGTCACCGCCGTCATGGCGAAGCACATGTCGAACGCCAGCAGCGCCCCGATCGCGATGGCCGCCGCCGCCGCACCGACCGGGCCGCAGGTACTCGTCGCGACCAGGCCGCTGCCGGTCGGCACGATCCTCGTGCCCGACAGCTTCAAGTTCCAGCCCTGGCCCAAGGACGTCATCGACGGCGCCTATTACGTCCAGGGCGCGGCCGGCGTCGAGCCCGGCAAGATGGCCGGCTGGGTGGTGCGCAACGCGATCACCGCCGGCCAGCCGCTCACCCAGGGCTCGCTGGTGTCGCCCGGCGATCGCGGCTTCCTCGCCGCGGCGCTGAGCCCGGGAATGCGCGCGGTCACGGTCGCGGTCTCGGGCGCCAGCGCGGTCGCCGGCTTCGTGTTCCCGGGCGACCGGGTCGATGTCGTGCTGACCGAGGAGATCGCCGCCAGCGGCGACGGTTCGCAGAGCCTCAAGACCGCCGCGACGATCCTGCGCAACGTCCGCGTGCTCGCCACCGACCAGCGCACCGACAACATGCCGACGCCCGACGGCAAGACCGCGGTCAGCACCTTCACGATGGTCACGGTCGAGGCGACGCCCAAGCTCGCCGAGAAGATCGCGGTCTCGCAGAAGCTCGGCTCGCTCTCGCTCTCGCTGCGCCCGCTGGCGGACGACACCCAGGAGCTCGAGCGTGCGATCGCCAGCGGCGCCGTCAAGGTCCCTGCGGGTAGCGATCCCAGGGCCGAGAAGCAGATGATGCTCGATATCGCCAGCCGTCCGCAGGACAGCGGCACCACCTTCACCACCGGCGGCGAGGTCTCGCGCTTCGCCCGCTCGACGATCCCGTCGCAGCGTCCGGTCGGGCTCGGCCCGGCGACCCCGAACGGCGCGACGGGCGGCACGGCTGCGGCCGCGCCCGGCGGCGCGCCGGTCGTCACCGGACCGGTCGTCCGCGTCTCGCGCGGCGCCAATGTCACCGCGGTACCGATCGGGCTCGGCCGTGGCGTCGCGGCGGCCGGCAACGCCATCTCTGTCACGCAGGGGCTCTGACCATGAAGAAGCATCTGATGCTGCGCCACGGCGCGCTCGGCCCGGCGCTCGCCGCCGCCCTCGCGCTCGGCCTCGCCGCCAGCCCGGCCGCGCCCGCCGCCGCGCACCCGCGCCGCGCCGCCGCCATGCCGCATCGCGCCGCGCCATCGGGCGAGGTCACCGCGCCCGGCGCGATCACGCTCTCGCTCGGCGCCGGCCAGATGATCGTCCTGCCGCGCGCGGTCAGCGACGTGTTCGTCGCCGACGATACCATCGCCGACGTCTCCCCGCGCACCGCGACCAAGCTCTACGTGTTCGGCAAGAAGGCGGGCCAGACCACGGTCTCGGCGACCGACAAGGCGGGCACGGTGGTGTTCACCGCCAATATCCGGGTCGGCCCCAATCTCGCCAGCGTCGGGCAGATGCTGAAGATCACCATGCCCGAGGCGCAGATCACCGCGACGCCGATGAACGGGATGATGATCCTCACCGGCACCGTCGCCACCCCAGACGACGTCGAGGAGGCGAGCCACCTCGTCCAGGCGTTCATCGGCAAGGACACGATCCTGGTCAGCCGGATCAAGACCGCGACGCCGCTGCAGGTCATGCTCAAGGTCCGCTTCGCCGAGGTCAACCGCGATATCGCCAAGACGATCGGCTTCAACTTCTCGACCGGGGATTCGACCGGAGGCTTTAAATTCGGCGGCTCGCAGGGCACGATCACCGGCACGCCCGGCGGCAGTCCGCTGACCCTGTTCAACGCCGCCGGCAGCGGAACGACCTTGGGGTTCGCCGGCAAGCTGCTCGGCGTGGACATCCTGTCCGCGCTCAATCTCGCCGAGACCGACGGCTATGCGACCACGCTCGCCCAGCCGACGCTCACCGCGATCTCGGGCGAGACCGCGAGCTTCCTGGCCGGCGGCGAGATCCCGATCCCGGTGCCGCAATATCAGGGCGTCACCACGATCGAATACAAGCAGTACGGCGTCAGCCTGGCATTCACGCCGACCGTGCTCGGCGATGGCCGCATCTCGCTGCGCGTCCGCCCCGAGGTGTCGCAGCTTACCTCGTCGACGGTGACGATCGGCGGCTACACGATCCCGGGGCTCACCACGCGACGCGCGGAGACGACGGTCGAGCTCGGCTCGGGACAGAGCTTCGTGATCGGCGGCCTGCTCAACAACAACATCACCAACTCGGTCGACAAGGCGCCGTTCCTCGGCGACCTGCCGGTGATCGGTCAGCTGTTCCGCTCGAACACGTTCAAGCGTTCCGAGAGCGAGCTGATGATCGTGGTGACGCCGTACCTGGTCAAGCCGTTCAGCGACAGCCGCGTCGCGCTCCCGACCGATGCCTATCGCGCACCCACCGACGCGCAGCAGGTGCTGCTCGACAAGGGCATGGATGGCGGCTCCGGCGTCCGCAACGTCAAGCCGCGCGCCGAGGCGCCGGTCCCGGCCGCCGCGCCCGGCACGCCGGTCGCGGTGGTGACGCCCGCCGATCGGCGCCGCAAGGACAAGCCGGCCGGCGCCGACGCCAATCCCGGCCTATCCATCCAGTGAGGAACGTCGTCATGGCTCATCGCATCTCCCTCGCCGGCTGCGCGGCGGCCCTCGCCATCGCCGCGACCGCCGCGCCGGCCGCTCACGTCACGTCTCCCGCCGCCAATCGCGGCATGGCGGCCCAGCACCAGCCGGTGGTCAGCCGCACCGATTTCGCGTTCGACGCCGCGACCGGCCCCGGCGGCCTCGCGCCCGGCGAGCCGCAGCGCCTCGCCGGCTGGTTCGACGCGCTCGCGCTCGGCTATGGCGACACCGTGACGATCGCCGATCCCGCCGGCTGGCGCGGCGACCCTGTCTCCGACGGCGTCGGCATGGTGCTGTCGCGCTACGGCATGCTGCTGTCGGGCAACGGCGCGCCGACCGAGGCGGGCCGCCCGCCGGCGGGCAGCGTGCGGATCGTCGTCAGCCGCGCGGTCGCTCGCGTCGATGGCTGCCCGGACTGGTCGCGCGGCAACTATTCGGGCTTCGACAACGCCACCATGTCCAACTTCGGCTGCTCCACTGCGCAGAATCTCGCCACGATGATCGCCAACCCGCAGGACCTGGTCGAGGGCGCGCGCGCCACCACCGGCGCCGACGCGCGGATCAGCGTCAAGGCGATCGATGCGTGGCGCGACGCCGACGCGACCGGCAAGGGCGGGCTCGCCAAGCAGAGCACCACGCAGGGGGGCAAGTGAGATGAACGCACCGTTCCATCCCCGTTCCGCCGGACTGCGCGATCCCTTCGCGGCCTTCGCCTGCGACGAGGCGACCGCCGAGCTGATCCGCGCCGTCACCATCGAGATGGGCTGGCAGCCCGAGAAGGTGAACAAGGGCGGGCTGCGCAACGCGGTGCAGACGCTCGCCGTCTCGGCCAGCCCGACCATACTGTTCGTCGATCTCGCCGAGAGCGGCGATCCGCTCAACGACATCAACTCGCTCGCCGAGGTGTGCGAGCCGGGCACGGTGGTCATCGCCGCGGGCCAGGTCAACGACGTGCGGCTCTACCGCGATCTCGTCGCGTCCGGCATCCAGGACTATCTGCTCAAGCCGTTCTCGACCGATCAGCTGCGCGAGGCGCTGGCGCATGCGCAGCTGACGCTCGCCGGCCCGCGCGTCGCCGAAAACGTCGCCGACCGGCCGCACGCGATGACCGCGGTCGTCGGCGTGCGCGGCGGCGTCGGCACCTCGATGATCGCGACCTCGCTCGGCTGGCTGCTCGCCGAGAGCGAGGGGCGATCGACCGCCTTGCTCGATCTCGACGTGCATTTCGGCACCGCGGCGCTGTCGTTCGATGTCGAGCCCGGCCGCGGGCTGACCGACGCGATCGAGAACCCCAGCCGCATCGACGGCCTGTTCATCGAACGCGCGATGGTCAAGGCGACCGCCAAGCTCTCGGTGCTGAGCGCGGAGGCGCCGCTCAACCAGCCGCTGATGACCGATGGCTCGGCCTTCTACCAGCTCCAGGAGGAGCTGCGCGGCGCGTTCGAGATGACCGTGCTCGACCTGCCGCGGCACATGCTGATCCAGCATCCCCACCTGCTCCACGACTGCCAGTCGATCGTGCTCGTCGTCGAGCTGACGCTCGCCGCGGCGCGCGACACGATCCGCATGCTGTCCTGGATCAAGGCCAACATCCCGGGCGCGCAGGTCAGCGTCGTCGCCAACGCGGTCATCACCGGTGCGGCCGCCGAGATCTCGCGCAAGGAGTTCGAGGCGTCGATCGAGCACAAGATCGATCTCGCCATCCCGTTCGACGCAAGGCTGATCGCGCAGGCCGCCAAGCTCGGCAAGCCGGTCGCGGAGGTCGGCAAGACCGGCAAGACCAGCGCGCCGATGATCGAGCTCGCCCGCTACGTCGCCAGCGCCGCGGACGGCGCGGACGGCCGGACCGACCCCGTATCGAAATCGCTGCTCGCGAAGTTCGGCGATCTCAAGGGGCTGATGCCCAAGCGCAAGGCGAAGGCCTGATCCGTGCCCGGCGACCCCTGTCGCCGGCGCCCGCACCGGGCCCGATGATGAAAGCGACCCGCGTATGATACCGTCCCTGCTCCTGCCCTTCGGTGCGATGGTGTCGCTGCTGCTGATCGCGCTGGCGTTCATCGGGCCGTCGAGCGGCAAGGCGCGATCGCGTCGGGTGGAAGGCATCCGCGCCCGCCACGGCAGCGGCGCCGACGCCATCGTGCAGGCGCAGATGCGCCGCATCCAGACCCATCAGGCGACCAGGCTCGACGGCTATGTCGTGCGGCTGCTGCCCAATCCCGACCGCCTGCGCCACCGGCTGGTGATGACCGGCAAGACCTGGACGCTCGGCCACTACGGGATGGTCTGCGCCGGGCTGGCGGTGGTCGTCGCCGGACTGCTGCTGCTCCGCGGCGCGCCGGTGCTGCTCGCCCTCTTCGGCGGGCTGGCGGTCGGCCTCGGGCTGCCGCACAAGGCGGTCAGCGTCCTCATCAAGCGCCGCGTCGCCAAGTTCACCGCGCGCTTTCCCGATGCGATCGAGCTGCTCGTGCGCGGCCTGCGCTCGGGCCTGCCGATCACCGAGACGCTGGGCGTCGTCGGCAAGGAAGTGCCCGGCCCGGTCGGCGTCGAGTTCAGCCTGGTCGGCGATCGCATCAAGATCGGCCGCACCATGGAAGCCGCCCTCCAGGAGACCGCGGACCGGCTCGGCACGCCCGAGTTCCAGTTCTTCGTCATCACGCTGGCGATCCAGCGCGAGACCGGCGGCAACCTCGCCGAGACGCTGTCGAACCTGGCGGACGTGCTGCGCAAGCGCTCGCAGATGAAGCTCAAGGTCAAGGCGATGTCGTCCGAATCCAAGGCCTCGGCCTGGATCATCGGCGTGCTGCCGTTCATAGTGTTCGCGCTGATCTACGTCCAGAACGCCGGCTATATGGGCCAGTTCTTCCACGATACGCGGCTCGAGATCACCGGCATCGGCGCGCTGATGTGGATGGGCGTCGGCGTGTTCATCATGTCCAAGATGATCGACTTCGAGATCTGAGCGGGAAGGACCAGACGACATGACCCCGCCCCCCCTGACGCTCCTCGGCATCCCGGTCTCGCTGATCGCGACCTTCATGGCCGCGATCGCCACCGCCGCGGTGCTGATCGCGATCTACGCCGCCACGACGGTGCGCGATCCGATGGCCAAGCGTGTCAAGGCGCTCAACGAGCGGCGCGAGCAGCTCAAGCTCGGCATCACCGCGTCGACCTCCAAGCGCCGCGCCAAGCTCAACACGCGCAACGAGGCGACCGACCGGATGCGCTCGGCGCTGTCGGGCCTGCGCGTTCTCCAGGACAGCCAGCTCAAACAGGCGCAGATCAAGCTCGCCCAGGCCGGCATCCGGTCGAAGGACGCCGCGGTCGCGGTGATCTTCGCGCGGATGGTGCTGCCGATCGTGCTCGGCGGCACGATCGTGGTCGGCGTCTACATGCTCGGCTGGTTCGCCAGCTACACGCCGCTCAAACGCTCGCTGATCGTCTGCGGCACGCTGCTGCTCAGCTACAAGGGCCCGGACATCTGGCTCAAGAACATGATCAACAAGCGCAGCTACGCGATCCGCCGCGGCCTGCCCGACGCGCTCGACCTGCTGGTGATCTGCGCCGAGGCCGGCCTGACCGTCGATGCCGCCTTCGCGCGCTGCGCCCGCGAGCTCGGCAAGGCGTTCCCCGAGCTCGGCGACGAGTTCATGCTGACCGCGATCGAACTGGGCTTTCTCACCGAGCGGCGCCAGGCCTTCGAGAACCTCGCCACGCGTGTGGCGCTGGAGAATGTCCGCGGCGTGGTGACGACGATGATCCAGACCGAGAAATACGGTACGCCGTTGGCCTCGGCCCTGCGCGTGCTGTCGGCCGAGTTCCGCAACGAGCGGATGATGCGCGCCGAGGAGAAGGCGGCGCGGCTGCCGGCGATCATGACAATCCCGCTGATCCTGTTCATCCTGCCGGTGCTGTTCGTCTTCATCCTCGGGCCGGCGGCCTGCTCGATCGCGGACAAGTTCGTCAACGCCAACACGTCTTGAGCGCGGGGCGCGCGCGGTCGCGCCGCGAAGCCCGGTTCCGCGCCGCGGGGCCGGCCTCTCGCCGTCGGGGAACGCCGCGCCGCATCCGGCGGTTCTGCCTGGCGTCACCATCGAAGGGCCGCGG
The DNA here is from genome assembly GCA_964245815.1 of uncultured Sphingomonadaceae bacterium. Taxonomy (GTDB): domain Bacteria; phylum Pseudomonadota; class Alphaproteobacteria; order Sphingomonadales; family Sphingomonadaceae; genus Solisphingomonas. Next base: position 14,951 of record CAXTNX010000043.1, read on the forward strand.
TCATGATGAGCTTCACCGCCAACCAATGGGCGATCCTCGCGCTCGTCCTGGTGCTCGGCTGGCTGCTCGGGCTGCTGTCGCGGCCGAGCAGCGTGCGCTGGAAGCGCGCCGCCGACGACGAGCGCGTCGCGCGGCAGGACGCCGAGCGGCGCCTCGCCACCGCCAACACCCGTATCGCCGAGCTCGACCGCCCCGCACCCCCCGTCGTCTCCGCCACCGGCGCCGCGGCCGGCACGGCGGGGCGGCGCGACGACCTGTCGCTGATCCGCGGCATCGGCCACGACCGCGAGACGCGGCTCAACGACCATGGCATCCACACCTATGGCGATCTCGAGCGGATGAGCGACCGCGACGTCGCGGATGCCGAGACGCGGATGGCGCTGCCCGCCGGCACGATCGCACGCGCGCAATGGCGCGAGCAGGCCGCGACGCTGCGCAACGAAGGCGTCGAGACGCATCGCACGCGCTGGGGCGATCCCGGTAGCGCCTGAGGTATTACGCCGATTTAAGCTGCGCCGGATTGCGCGCGTGCGCACCACTCTATAGGCGGGCCGCCGATGCGCGCGGCTTCGTTCCAGCCTTCCTCGTACCTGGACTCCCGCGAATCGATCAGGAGCCGCGCGGTGTCGCTGGCGCTCGCGCTCGCGATCACCGCGCTCATCGTCATCCTGATGATCGAACTGGGCGCGCTGCCGCTCGGCAGGAAACCGTCGCGATCCGCGATCACGATGATCCAGCTTCCCGGCGAAGGCAGCCAGCCGACCCGTGCCAAGGCCACCAAGCCGACCCATGCCGATCGCGGCGGGCCGAAGGCGGCGACCAGGCCGGTTCATGCCAACCCGCCCAGGACGCCGCCGCATCCGACCGTGCCGGTGCCCTGGAACGTCATCCCGATGACCGGTACCGAGTTCGCTTCGTCCGACATCTCGAACGCGCCCTCGCATCGTGGTGAGCGCGTGGCGGCGGCGGGCGGCGGTGGCGACGAGAGCGGCGCGGGCAGCGGCACCGGCGACGGCGCGGGCGGCGCACCGGGTGGCGACCAGCTCCTCTCGGTCGACTGGTATCGAAAGCCCACCAAAGCCGAGCTCGCCCCGTACATGCCGAGGATCATGCCGGCCGATGGCGGCTGGGGCGAGATCGCCTGTCGGATGATCGCCGAGTATCGCGTCGAGGACTGCCGCGAGCTCGGCGAGACCCCGGGGTCGGGCTTCTCGCGGATGATGCGCCAGGCGGCGTGGCAGTTCCGCGTGCTGCCGCCGCGCCGCAACGGCAAGCAGATCCTCGGCAGCTGGGTCCGCATCCGCTACGACTTCACGCGCACGAACGCGCCCGCCGATCCGGGCTGAGCCCAAAAAGCCCCACCGGAAGGGAAGAGGCTTGCATCATCTCGGCACCGGGTCCTCGGCATTGCCGACATCCGCGGGGGGCGCCGCGACCGGATCGGCGCCGTGCCTGACGCGGGCCTGCGCGCCCACGATCGCGCCCTCGCCGCCGCCGCGACCGGGCGACGCCGCACAGCCGGCGAGTGCCAAAACGATCGCCGCCACAGTCAGCCGCTTCATGTCGCGCGCAGCGCCGCCTGCGCCGCGGCCAGCCGCGCGATCGGCACGCGATAGGGCGAGGCGGAAACGTAATCGAGCCCGATCCGCTCGCAGAACGCGATGCTCGCCGGGTCGCCGCCATGCTCCCCGCAGATGCCGAGCTTGATGTCGGGGCGGGTCGCGCGTCCGCGCTGCGCCGCCAGCTCGATCAGCTCGCCGACGCCCTCCACATCCAGGCTGACGAACGGGTCCTTGGGATAGATGCCCTTCTCGACATAGACGCCGAGGAAACGCGCGGCGTCGTCGCGGCTGACGCCGAGCGTGGTCTGGGTGAGATCGTTGGTGCCGAACGAGAAGAACGCGGCCACCTCGGCGATCTCGCCCGCGCGCAGCGCCGCGCGCGGCAACTCGATCATCGTGCCGACCAGATAGTCGAGCGTCAGGCCCTTCTCGGCAAACACCGCGGCCGCCGCCGCGTCGATCACCGCCTTCATCAGTTCCAGCTCGCGCCGCGTCGCCACCAGGGGCACCATCACCTCGGGGATCGGCGCGGCCCCGCTCGCCGCGGCGACATCGCACGCCGCCTCGAAGATCGCGCGCGCCTGCATTTCGTAGATCTCGGGATAGGTCACCCCCAGCCGGCAGCCGCGATGGCCGAGCATCGGGTTGAACTCGTGCAGCTCGGACGCGCGCTGCCTGAGCTTCTCGACCGAAATGCCGGACGCCGCCGCGACCTCCTCGAACTCGGCCTCCTCGTGCGGCAGGAACTCGTGGAGCGGCGGGTCGAGCAGGCGGATGGTCACCGGCAGCCCGGCCATGATCTCGAAGATCGCGGCGAAGTCGGCGCGCTGCTCGGGCAACAGGCGGTCGAGCGCGGCGCGGCGGCCGGCCTCGTCCTGGGCGAGGATCATCTGGCGCACCGCGGTGATCCGGCTGGCGTCGAAAAACATATGCTCGGTGCGGCACAGCCCGACGCCCTCGGCGCCGAACTCGCGCGCGGTCCGGCAGTCGAGCGGGGTCTCGGCATTGGCGCGCACCTTGAGCCGGCGGCCCTTGTCGGCCCAGACCATCAGCGTGCCGAAGTCGCCGGCGAGCTCGGGTTGGACGGTCGCGACCTCGCCCGCCATGACCTCGCCGGTGGCGCCGTCGATGGTGATGATGTCGCCCTCGCCGAACTCGCGCCCGGCGACGCGCAGCCGCTTCGCCCTGGCGTCGATCGCCAGCATGCCCGCGCCCGACACGCAGGGCCGGCCCATGCCGCGCGCGACGACCGCGGCGTGGCTGGTCATGCCGCCGCGCGCGGTCAGGATGCCGCGCGCCGCGTGCATCCCGTGGATGTCCTCGGGCGAGGTCTCGGTGCGCACCAGGATGACGCTCTCGCCCGCGTTGGCGCGCGTCTCGGCGGTTTCGGCGTCGAACACGACGATGCCGGAGGCCGCGCCCGGCGAGGCGGGCAACCCGCGCGCGATCACGTCGCGATGCGCGGCGGGATCCAGCGTCGGGTGGAGCAGCTGGTCGAGCGCGGCCGGATCGACGCGCAGGATCGCGGTCTGCTCGTCGATCAGGCCCTCGTCGGCCATGTCGACCGCGATCTTGAGCGCGGCTTTCGCCGTGCGCTTGCCCGCGCGCGTCTGGAGCATCCAGAGCGTGCCCTCCTGCACGGTGAACTCGATGTCCTGCATGTCGCGATAATGCGTCTCGAGCGTGTCGAAGACGCGCGCCAGCTCGGCATAGACCTGCGGCATCGCCTCTTCCATCGACGGCGACGTGGCGCCCGCCTCCTCGCGCGCGGTGCGGGTGAGATATTGCGGCGTGCGGATGCCCGCGACGACGTCTTCGCCCTGGGCATTGATGAGGAACTCGCCATAATAGGCGCGGTCGCCCTTGGACGGATCGCGCGTGAACGCGACGCCGGTCGCCGAGGTATCGCCCATGTTGCCGAACACCATCGCCTGGACGTTGACCGCGGTGCCCCAGGCGGCGGGGATGTCGTTCAATCGGCGATAGACCTTGGCACGCTCGCACTGCCACGAGCCGAACACCGCGCCGACCGCGCCCCACAGCTGATCGTGGACGTCCTGCGGGAAGGGCCTGCCCCACTGCTTCTCGACCAGCCGCTTGTATTCGCCGACCAGCGCCTTCCAGTCGTCCGCGTCGAGCTCGGTGTCGAGCGTGAACCCCTTGTCCTCCTTGGCGATCTCGAGCGCTTCCTCGAAAGCGTCGTGATCGAGCTCGAGCACGACGTCCGCATACATCTGGATGAAGCGGCGATAGCTGTCCCAGGCGAAGCGCTCGTCCTGCGAGGCCGCCGCCAGCCCCTCGACCGTCGCGTCGTTCAAGCCGAGATTGAGGACCGTATCCATCATCCCCGGCATCGACACGCGCGCGCCCGAGCGCACCGAGACGAGCAGCGGATCGGCGGGATCGCCGAAGGTCTTGCCGGTGATCCCCTCGATATGCGCGAGGCCCCCCGCCACCTCGGCGCGCACGCTGTCGGGAAAGCGCTCGCCCTCGGCATAATAGCGCGTGCACATCTCGGTCGAGATAGTGAAGCCCGGCGGCACCGGCAGCCCGATCGAGGCCATTTCCGCCAGGTTGGCGCCCTTGCCGCCGAGCAGCTCCTTGTCGCCCTGCCCGCCGTCCGACACGCCGCCGCCGAAGCGATAGACGTAACGCGGATCGCTCCCCGCCGTAGCGGTGTCGGAGCGGGTGGGCAGAGCGGTGGTGGCCACTTGTCTTATCCCTCGATCTTGGAGAAGTCGGCGATATTGTGCATCGCAGCACGAAACTTGTCGAGCAGCGCGAGCCGCGTCGCGCGCTGTGTCCCATCCGGGGAATTGACGGTGACGTCGTCGAAGAAGCGGTCGATCGCCGGGCGGATGACGGCGAGCGCGGTCATCGCGTCTTCGAACCGCTCTTCGGCGATCGCCTGTTCGGCGAGCGGAAGCTGCGCGTCGAGCGCGTCGGCGAGCGCCTGTTCGGCGGCGTCGGGTTCGTAGGGGAACCGGAACGCCCCCCCTTCTTCCCCGTCATGCCGGACCCGTTCCGGCATCCACTTCGGTGCTGGCGGCTGTGCTTGCCCTTCGGCGGACCCTGAAACAAGTTCAGGGTGACGGTCCGCTCCGGAGGCGCCATCCTTCTTCGCCTCGGCGCGCAGGATATTGGCGGCGCGCCTGTAACCGGCGAGCAGGTTCGCCCCGTCCGCGGTCTCGACGAACCCCTGCAACGCCTTCACCCGCGCGAGCAGCCGGACGAGATCGTCCTCCCCACCCAGCGCGAACACCGCGTCGATCAGGTCGTGCCGGACCCCGGCTTCGCGCTGCTGGACCTTGAGGCGGTCGGCGAAGAAGTCAGCAAGTTTCTCTTCAACTCGACCGTAGAACAGGTTCTCAAACTTCCCGAGATCATCCTCGCACGCCTTGCGAAGAACCCGTTCGAGGTGAAATCCAAGGCGGTTCTGCAAAATTATCGAGATGACGCCCAGCGCCGCCCGGCGCAGCGCAAACGGGTCCTTCGAGCCGGTTGGCGCTTCATCCACCAAAAAGAACTGGGCGAGACTGTCCAGCTTGTCCGCGAGGCTCACCGCTACCGTCACGAGCGCGGTGGGCACGTCGTCGCCCTGGCCGACCGGCTTGTAGTGGTCGCGGATCGCGTCGGCGACCGCGTCGGGCAGGCCCTCGGCGCGCGCGTAATAGCCGCCCATCACGCCCTGCAATTCGGGGAACTCGCCAACCATGCCGGTGACGAGATCGGCCTTGCAGAGGAGCGCGGCCTGCTCCGCCAAGTCGGCGAGAGCGGTACGGTCCACCCCGTTCCTCCCGGTGCTCCCCTCCCCGTTGGTCCCGAGCGAAGTCGAGGGATCGCGGAGCGAAGCCGAGGCATCCGCGATCCGCATCCCGGCTTCGCTCGATGCTCGCGACCCCTCGACTTCGCTCGGGGCGAACGGGATGGAAAAGCTCGAATCCCCGCCGCCGACGATTTCCTCCTCGACCAGCCAGCGCGCCAGCTTGGCGACGCGCGCGGCCTTGTCCGCCACCGTGCCGAGTTTCTCGTGGAAGACGATCCGGTCGAGCTTCTTCGCCTGCTCGGCGAGCGGCACCTTGAGGTCGGTCTCGTAGAAGAAGCGCGCGTCGGCGAGCCGCGCCGCCAGCACCTTGCGGTTGCCCTCGACGATCGCCAAGCCGCCGTCCGCCGCCGCGATATTGGCGGTGCAGACAAACGCGTCGGCCAGCGCGCCCTCCCACGGCGCGCTTCGCGAGCCGGCTTCGCCGCTGTGGCTTGCCCCCGGCACGTCACTGTTCGCCGCCACGCCACGGCACACGAAATATTTCTGGTTCACCCGCGCGGTGAGCTGGATCACCTCGGCCGGCACGCCGAGGAACGCCGGATCGAAGCGGCCGAGCAGCGGCACCGGCCACTCGGTCAGCCCGGCATTCTCGGCGACCAACCCCTCGTCCTCGACCAGCACCAGCCCCGCCGCGGCGGCGGCGGCGCGGGCGCCGTCGCGGACGATCCGGCGGCGCGCGTCGGCATCGACGATCACGGACGCGGCGCGCAGCGTCCCGGCATAGGCGCCGGCGTTGGCGATGCGCACCGGCCCGGCGTGCAGGAAGCGATGGCCGACGGTGTCGCGCCCGCTGGCGATGCCCGCGATCGCGATCGGCACCACCGCATCGTCGAGCAGCGCGACCACGCCCTGCAACGGCCGCACCCAGCGCGGGCTCTCGGTCGAGAGCGACGCCGCGCCCCAGCGCATCGCCTTGGGCCAGGGGAAGCCGCGCACGATCGCCGGGACCGCCTCGGCGAGCACCTCATGGGTCGCCCGGCCGGGCCTCTCGATCACCGCGAACAGCACCGCATTGCCCTTCGCGTCGGTGCGCTCGACGAGCTGCTCACGCGCCAGCCCGGTCTTGCCGAGGAAACCCGCGATCGCCTGCGCCGGCGCGTCGGCACGCGGGCCCCTGCGCTCGTCCGAGACCGGCGGCGTCGCCGGCGGCAAGCCGCGCGCGATCAGCGCGAGCCGGCGCGGCGTGACGAACGGCTCGATCGTCGCGGCGGCAAGGCCCGCCCGGGCCAGTTCGGCCGCGAACAGCCGCACCAGATCGGCGGCGGCCTTCTCCTGCATCCGCGCGGGGATCTCCTCGGACAACAGCTCGAGCAGGAAATCAGCCACTGATCGCCTCCGCGGCGATGCCGTGGCGGGTCAGGCAGGCGAGCGCGTCGCCGCCTGCGACGCACGTCGCGATCAGATCGCCGAGCGCGCCGCGTTCGCGGATCAGCCGCGCCGGATTGTGGCCGGCGTCCGCGACGAGCAGGTGGTCGATGCCCGGGCGGATCGGAAACCGACTCCAGTGCGGGCGATCGACCGCGCCGTTGATCGTGACGTAGCGCGTGCCCGGCACGAAGCGCCCGGCCAGGCTCTCGATCCGCCACGCGGCGATCGCGTCGCGGTGCCGCCGCCAGCGATCCTCTTCGGGCACGATCGCGGGATGCACTGACCATTGCGGCGCGAACGCGATCACCGTCTCGCATGGGACCAGCCCGCTCGCCCAGATCGCGCCGAAGCCCCCCATGCTGTTGCCGATCGCGACCACCCGCCGCCCGGCGACTATCGGCGCGACGACGCCCGAGAGATGTTCGGGCGGAAAGGCGTTGTACCAGCTCCGCGTCCGATCGCTGACGAACAGGGTCGAGAAGCCCGGCAGCCGCGCCGAGGCGACGAACTCCTCGGGCGCGGCGCCGTCCATCCGCTCGCCGATCCCGGTGAAGCACAGCACCACGCCGGGCGCGCGCGCATCGCCGAGCGCGGTGACGCGCAGCACCGCATCCTCATGGACCAGCACCGGCACGGGGTGCGGCATCACCGTAGCGGGTGCGCTCACGCGGTCCACCCGTGGGTGTCCATCCACGCCGCGCATGCGCCCTTGGCGAGATCGCGCACCCGGCCGATATAGGCCTGCCGCTCGGCAACCGCGATCACGCCGCGCGCCTGCAACAGGTTGAACACGTGGCTCGCCTTGATCGCCTGCTCGTACGCCGGGATCGGCAGCCTGGCGTCGAGACAGCGCCCGCTCTCGGCCTCGGCCTTGCGGAACAGATCGAGCAGCCCGTCGGTGTCGGCGATCTCGAAGTTCCACCTCGACATCTGCTTCTCGTTCTCGAGGAACACGTCGCCATAGCTCATGCCGGCGTCATTGAACGCGAGATCGTAGACGCTGTCGACACCCTGGATGGACATCGCCAGCCGCTCGAGCCCGTAGGTCAGCTCGCCCGCGACGGGCTTGCAGTCGAACCCGCCCATCTGCTGGAAATAGGTGAACTGGGTCACCTCCATGCCGTCGCACCACA
>CAXTNX010000044.1:0-22417 GCA_964245815.1 uncultured Sphingomonadaceae bacterium
GCGCCGCGCGACGTGGTGGCGCGCGCGATCGATCACGAGATCAAGCGGCTCGGGCTCGACTATGTCCATCTCGACATCAGCCACATGCCGCCCGATTTCGTGCGCCATCATTTCCCGACGATCCACGCCAAGCTGCTGACGCTCGGCATCGACATCACCAGCGATCCGATCCCGGTGGTGCCCGCGCAGCATTACACCTGCGGCGGGATCATCGTCGATCTGAAGGGCCGGACCGATCTGCCGGGGCTCTACGCAGCGGGCGAATGCACCCAGTCGGGGCTGCACGGCGCCAATCGGCTGGCGTCGAACTCGCTGCTCGAATGCTTCGTGTTCGGCGATGCGGCGGCGGCGCATGTCCACCGCCATTTCGACGAGATGCCACCCCCGCCCGCGATCCGGCCATGGGACGAGAGCCGCGTGACCGATTCGGACGAGGAGGTGATCGTCCAGCACAACTGGCGCGAGATCCGCCGCTTCATGTGGGATTATGTCGGCATCGTGCGCACCACCAAGCGGCTCGAACGCGCCCAGCACCGTATCAAGCTGCTGCGCCGCGAGGTCGAGGATTATTACGGCAATTTCCGTGTCACCGCCGATCTGATCGAGCTGCGCAACCTGGTCGAGGTCGCCGACCTCATCGTGCGGTGCGCACTCGCCCGCCGCGAGAGCCGCGGTCTGCACTATACGCTCGACCATCCTGCCACCCTCGCCGACGCGAAGGACACGATCCTCGTCCCCTGACGTTGGTACGACGACAGGAGACCCGCCATGCAGACCGATCCGAAGAAGCCCGCCAGAGACGAAGCGGATACCGCGGCCGATCCCGATGCGATCGTCCCCGACATCGAGGATGGCGACCATCCCGCCGAGAAGATCGACGAGACGGGCGAACCGTTCGACGATAATTTCGCGTAGAGCGCGTCCCGCTTCGCGCTCGGCGGGCTCGTTGCCGCCACAGCCGCTTGCGATGCCGGTCTACGATCTGGTCGCGACCGCCACGCATACCGAACCGCTCGCACGGGAGAGCACCTTCTGGTCGCGCCAGCCGCAGCGCCCGGGCGGCAGGCCTCCCGGATTCGCCTGACAACGTGTCGCGGAACGGCCAGCGGATCGTCAGGGGATTTCCGCATCATCCTCGAAGATCGTCGCCGGGTCGCGGCGGCGGTCGTCGCATTAAAGCATGATGACATCAGTTTGACCAACTGTATTTCCGTTCGTGTCGAGCGAAGTCGAGACACCTGCTCCTGGAACGGCGTCTCGACTTCGCTCGACACGAACGGAATACGGTGGATCAAAACGAAGTCATCATGCTCTAGCGCCGTAGATCGGGCTGATCGTGCCGGCCGGCGCGTTCGGCTGTGTCCAGATGCCGGTCCACCAGCGCCCGACCGGCTATCAGCTCGGGCCGAAGGCGGCCTTGCCGTTCAGGCTCCGGTACCGCCTGTAGAGACCGATCAGCGGATCCTCACCCCATCGACGGCGCATTTCGAGCGCCGCCGTCGACGCCGCGCGCCGCTACTTCTTGCCGACCCGGCTCTTGCGCGCCGCATAACGCGCATCGCGCAGCGCCTTTTTCTCGGCCTCGGTGAGTTCGGGCGGCGGCGGCGGTGGCGCAGCCGCTTCGGCCCGCGCCTTCTTCTCGGCCTTCTCCCGCTCGCGCGCCGCGAGCTTCTCTTCGCGCGCCCTCGCCTGCGCCGCGAGGCGCGCCTGTTGCGCGGCGATGCGCTCGGCGACTACGGTCTCGTCGACCGGCGGCTTCTCGCGGAGCTTCTGGAGCGCCTCCTGCTTGGCCTTGGCGGCGAGCGCGGCGCGCTCCTGGAAGGTCGGTTGCTTGAAGAAGGCCATCGCGCGCGGGAGTTCCTGCATCTGGTTGAAGAACGAGCGGCCATGCCGAATGCCGACCGTTGCCGCCTCTACGGCAGAACGCGCGATGACACAAAGGATCCGCGGTATCGATCCTGTTGCCCTCGGATGCTCGGCGGCGATAGGGTCGGCGCCGGCAAGGGGGCGACCATGCGATCAGTGGCGATGTCCGGATGAGCGCGTGATCGTGCTGGCGGCGCTGCTCGTCGCGCACCTCGCGCCCGGCTGCCGCCAGCTCGAGCGGTCGATCCGGTGCGAGCTTGCGCCACCGGTGGGCGTGCCTGCCGCGCCGCCGCCGCCGCCCCGCGAAGTCGACGCGCGGTCGCTACCCCGTCCGCGGCATCGCTCCGTCGCTCGCCCGCCGAAGCCCGCGGCCTCGCATTCGCCCCCGACCCAAGCCGGGATCGCGCATCATCTCGAATTGCTGGTCGCGATCGCGGACTGCACGGGCGCGCGCACGCTGCTCAGGTCCGTCGGCTCGGCGACCGCGGACAGCACCTATCAGGCGTGCATCGGCAATCCTGTCGCTCCGTCAGGGCGCGATCTCGGCGCCGTCCCAGGCGAAGCAGCGACCGCTCGCTCCGGGAGCGAGACCATCGAGCACCCGCAATAGCCGCTCCGCCGAGAACGCCGGCGTGAACAACCGATCCGCGGGCACCCGCGCCTGGAAGGGCATGCTGAGCGCGGTATCGACGGTGCCCGGATGCAGGGCGACGCACAGCGCCTCCGGCTTCGCGCGCGCGATCTCGATCGCCGCGGTGCGGACGATCATGTTGAGCGCCGCCTTGGACGCGCGATAGCCGTACCAGCCGCCCGATCGGTTGTCCGAGATGCTGCCGACCCGCGCCGACAGCAGCGCGATCGCCGAGCCGCCATGCCGCGGCAGCAGCGGCGCGAAATGGCGCAACACCAGCGCGGGTCCGATCGTGTTGATCGCGAAGGTGCGCGCCAGCCGATCGGCGTCGAGCGCACGCAGCGCGCGCTCGGGGCCATGATCGCCCTCGTGCAGCAGCCCGGTGGCGACGATGACGAGCCCGACCGGGCCGTCGATCGCGGCCGCAGCCGCCGCGATGCTGTCCGCGTCGGCGATATCGACGAACCCGGCGACGATCGGCGCGGGGCGACCTGCGGCGGGCGTCCGCGACAGTGCGTGGACGACATCGTAGCGCCCCTCGGCGGCGAGCCGCTCGACGAGCGCGGCGCCGATCCCGCCGCCTGCGCCGATGACCACCGCTCGTGTCGTCATAATCAGCTCTCCTCGATCCGCCGGCCCTCTTCGGGAAGCGCGGTCAGTTCGCGCCAGTCGATCTCCTCGAGCAGGCGGTTATACTCGTCGGCGTTGATGCGGTGCGCGGCGCGGATGCGCTCGAGCGCGGCGCGCTGCGCGGCGATCGCGATCAGCGCCAGCGCGCGATACCGTTCCAGTGCGGCCATCCCGGCGGAATCCTTGAACGCACGATGCTCGATCTCGAAGGTAGCACGCAGCGGCGCGGCGACCGCGTCGTGCTCCTCGTCGATCGACGACAGCGCGGCACCGGCGATCTCGGCGCGCACGATCGTCAGCTCGCCTTCGCCATCGGAGCTGCGGTCCAGTCCGAGCAGCCGGATCAGCGGGGCCAGCGTCATGCCCTGGATGACCAGCGTCGCGATCACCACCGCGAAGGCCGCGAGCACGACGACGTCGCGCTGCGGAAAGCCGGCGGGCAGCGCGAACGCGGTCGCCAGCGTGACCAGTCCGCGCATCCCCGACCAGCTCGCCAGGACCGCCTGCTGGACCGTCGCGCGCACCGGCTCGCCACGCCGCCGCCAGCGCCAGCGCATCACCACGTTGAAACCGACCGCCAGCACGATCCGCGCGACGATGACGATCAGCACGACGAGTCCCGCGAACAGCAGCGCATCGCGCAGGTGCGACCCCGCCATGCCGCCCACGATGCGCCGCGCCTGCATCCCCATCAGCAGGAAGGCCATGACGTTGAGCACGAACACCACCGCGCTCCACACCGCATAGGAATGGACGCGCATCCGCGCCGACGACGTCGCCGTGTCGTCGCTCGCGATCTTCATCGCGAACGCGACGATCGCCAGCACCGCCGACAGGCCGAGCCGGTCGGCGACGATCCACAACAGGATCGTGTTGACGAACTGGAGCAGGTTGCCGCCCAGCGTGCCGGCGACGAAGCGGCTGATCCGCGCCACCAGCCAGGCCGTCGCCAGCCCGAGCAGGATGCCGCCGGGCACCGCCAGGCCGAGATGCACCGCGACGGCGGGCCCGAAGCCGCCCGCCGACTGCACCGCCAGCGCCGCGCTGAACAACAGCAGCGCGGACGCATCGTTGAACAGGCTCTCGCCGCGCAGCACCGCATCGGTCGTACGCGGGATCGCCATCGCCGAGAGGATCGCGGTTGCCGCCACCGCATCCGGCGGCGCGACGATCGCGCCGAGCACGAGCGCGGCGGCCAGCGGGAGGCCGGCGAACGCCCAGCCGGCGATCCCGACAAGGACCGCGGTCACAACCACCCCGCCCACGGCAAGGACCAGCAGCGGCGCCCAGAAGCGCCGCGCGGTGCGGATCGGGAAATCGAACGCCGCATCCATCAGCGCCGGCGCGATGAACAGGGCGAGCGCGGTCTCGGGATCGATCGGGATGATCGGCGCGCCCGGTATGAGCGCGACGACGACGCCCGCCACCGCCAGCATCGAGGGATAGGGCAGCGCGAGCCGGCGCGAGAGCTGCAACAGGAGGATCGACGCGAACAGAAGGACGAGCAGGCTCTCGAGGAAGGTCATCCCCGTCAGCCGCCCGGCCGATAGCGGCGCTCGATATGACCGGCAAGCTCGTCGGGCCAGAAATAGACCGGGCGCAGCTTGCCCGCGGCATAGCGCGCGACCTGATCGTCGAAGTGCCGCGATGCCGGATCACCGCTCTCGCCGCCCGCGGTCACCGCCCAGGCCTCGACCCGCGGGCCGAACTCGACAATCGCGAGGAAGCTGTTCCCGCTCGTCCCGTAATAGCGCCGGGTGCCCTGATACGGCCGTGCGCCGAACGAGGCGAGCGAGCCCCACTGCGCGGACGTGAACGCGACCGGCTGGCTCGGTCTGGCATCGTCGAAATGCGGTTCGATGTCGTCGTCGAGGCGCTGGAAGCGGTTGATCGTGCCCCACGACACCTTCCACGTCCCGAAGTCGCCCGTCAGCCGATCGATCGCGTGGGCGAGCGCGGCGAGCCTCGCGGCGGGCGTGACCCGCGTCGCGATATAGTCGGGGACGTCGATCCGCTCCTGCCTGGCGAAGGCGCCGACCTCGCCCCACAGCGTGTCGCCCCAGAACACCGCCAGCGACGTCGCCTCCGAATCGAGACCCCAGCGATCGTCCCAGCCGCGCAGCAGCGCGATCGGCCCGGCGAGCGTGCGGCGACGCGCGTCGTCGGCGGGAAGCGCGTCGTAGGCCGCGACCAGCATCGGCAACAGCCGCGCGAAGGCCGGGAGATAGCTGTCGAACGCGGCGGCGCGCAGGCTGTCGTGGGTGAAGCCATGCTGCGTGGTGAGCAGCCGCGTCGCGTGGCGCCCGCGATCGTTTTCGCCGACCTGGTCCATGTACCGCGGGAACGTCGCCTGCCTCGGACTGTCCGGACCCGCCGCGGACCATGGCGCATCGTTGGTGTTGAACGCCCAGCCGGTCGCCGGATTGATCGCCTGCGGCAGCGATGCGAGGCTGTGGAGCCCCTTCCAGTCGGTCGCGGGGTCCGCGCCGTCGACCGGCCGCGTGTAATCGAAGCGACCGTCGCGGATCGGCACGAACTGCGGATGAAGATAGGCGATCTCGCCCCTGCTGTCGGCAAACAGCGTGTCGTTGGAGCTGTTGGCCTTGAGATCGGCGATCTTCAGATACGATGCGAGATCGCCCTGCCTGGTGCGCAGGACGCTCTGCTCGAGCGCCGGGACCGGCCGCCACATCAGCGCCTCGGCGATCCACTTGCCACCCTCGGCGCGTACGATCGACCCGTGATGGGTACGATAGACGGTGAAGCGCCGCTCGCCCTCGCTCCCATCGGCCTTGCGATAGCCGATGCGGACCATCGTCGTGCCGACCGGCCGCAATTCGTTGCCGTAGCGATAGAAGGGCTTGCCGCCCTTCGTCACGATCGTCTCGGCGAACTCGTCGACGTTATCGACGCCCGACGAGGTGTGCATCCACCCCGTGCGCTCGTTCCAGCCCTGATAGACGAAGAACTGTCCCCAGGTGACCGCGCCGTAGGCGTCGAGCCCGGCATCGCTCGACATCTGCAGTTCGGATCGGAAATAGAAGCTGGTGTGCGGATTGATGAGCAGCAGCGCGTGGCCGTTCGCGCTGTTCCCGGGTGCGATCGCGATGCCGTTCGATCCCTTCGGCTCGCGCGGGCGCGATCCCGTCTCCTCCGGGGTCGGCGGGATCGGTGTCGCGCCGTAGAAGGTCTGGAGGCCGGAGAGCGCAATGCGCTCGATATCGCCGCCGATACTGCCCTCGGTGAAGCTCAGCGCCATCCACGGCTCGAAGCGGGTCAGCACCTTGGGATGCACCTGCGGATGCGCGGCGAGGTAGAAATTGAGCCCGTCCGCCCACGCATCCATCAGCGCACGGAGCCAGGCGGGGCTGTCGCGATACTGGCCCTGGAGCGCGATCGGATCGACATAGAGCCGCTGGCGCAGATCCTGCCAGACCGCGCCCTCGCCGTCGGCCTCCGCGGTACGACCGAGCGCGGTGCGGTAGTTGGCCTCGATCCGGCCGAAATCGTCCTCCGCCTGCGCGTAGATCATCCCGAACACCGCATCGGCATCGCTGTGCCCGTGGACATGCGCGATGCCCCAATCGTCGCGGATGATGGTGACCGCGGCGGCTTCGCGCTGCCATCGCGCCGCGTCGGTCGGGGACGCAGCCGGTGCCGTCGCGGACGCCAGCATCAGCCACGGCACTATGCAAATCATATGGCGGGCGGATCGGTCCATCATACAGCGCTATCCGCCACCTCGGCCGCCCGCAAGCCGCACGCCTTCATCGCTGCGCAATTCCGTTCGGCCGCGAACCGCTCTACAGGAGCGTGCCATGCCGATCGACGACACGATCCCCTTCCGCCCCGTCCGCATCGCCGCGCTGACGGTCTCCGATACGCGCACGATCGCGGACGATCGATCCGGCGACACGCTGGTCGCGCGTATCGCCGCAGCCGGGCACATCCTCGCCGACCGCGCGATCGTCGTGGACGACGCCGCCGCGATCGCCGCGCGGTTGACCGGATGGATCGACGATCCGGCGATCGATTGCATCGTTTCGACCGGGGGCACCGGCGTGACCGGCCGCGACGTCACGCCGGAGGCGTTCGCGCGCGTCTGGGACAAGGAGATCGCCGGCTTCGGGGAGCTGTTCCGATGGCTGTCCTATGCCAAGATCGGCACCTCGACGATCCAGTCGCGGGCCTGTGCCGGCGTCGCGCGCGGCACCTATCTGTTCGCCCTGCCCGGCTCGACCGGCGCTGTGAAGGACGGGTGGGACGGCATCCTCGCCACCCAGCTCGACAGCCGCTGGCGCCCCTGCAACTTCGTCGAGCTGATGCCGCGCCTCACCGAGCGCTGAGCGGCCACGCATCGCTCAATGCTGGGCGCGGTGCCCGCCGCCATGGCCACCGCCGTGCGTGCCACCGAAATGCGGGGTGTTCATGCCACGCGCCGGGGTGAAGTTGCCCTGCATCGCATGGAAACGCCCGGCCCGTCCGTTGCCCGGGGCGCCACGCTGGAAATGCGTGGGATCGCCGCGACGAAAAGCCGTTCATGGTCGCCGCCGCGATCGTAGAACGCGCCGTCGGTTCCCCAATAGCCGTCGTACACCGGCCCGTAGAAGTCGTCGTAATAGCCGTCATAGGCGACCGGCCCGGCATAGCCATAGCCATCGCGCCCACCGTAATAGCCCTCCCCGACGCACGCGCCGAGCGTGAGCGCGGGCAACAGCGCGGCTGTGGCGAGCAGAAGACGTCTCATGGCGCACCTCTCCTTTAGCGGCGCAACGTACCATCGGGTGCCGCGGTCGCCGTCGATCGGAATGTCCGCTCAGCCCTTCCGGTCGCGCGCGACTGCGCTTAGGGTCCGCGCGTGCCGCCGGTCCTCGAAATCTGCAGCCTCGCCAAAGCGGTACCGGGAGGACGGCTGCTGTTCGAGGCGCTCGATCTGACCGTGGCACCCGGCGAGCTGGTCGCGCTCACCGGGGAATCGGGCGCCGGCAAGTCGACGCTGCTCAATCTGGTCGCAGGCCTCGACCGCCCCGACCGCGGATCGATCCGCGTCGGCGGGACGGCGCTTGACGATCTCGACGAGAACGCACGCGCGGCGCTGCGCCGGCGCGAGATCGGCTTCGTCTTCCAGGCCTTTCATATCCTGCCGCATCTCACGCTGGCGCGGAACGTGGCGCTGCCGTTGATCCTGCTGCGCGAACCGGCGTCCGGTGCGCGCGCACGCGCCGAGGCGATGCTCGCGCAAGTCGGTCTCGCCGGCCGTGGCGGCGATTTCCCGCGCGTGCTGTCGGGCGGCGAGTTGCAGCGCGTCGCGATCGCGCGCGCGCTGGTCCACGCCCCGCGCCTGATCCTCGCCGACGAACCGACCGGCAATCTCGATCCCGAAACCGCGGCGCGCGTCCTCGCGCTGCTCGTCGAGCGGATCCGGATGACGGGCGCCGCGGCGCTGCTCGTCACGCATTCGGAGGTCGCCGCCGGCGCCGCCGATCGCGTCCTGCGGCTGACGGACGGACGGCTGACCGGATGATCGCGATCCGCTGGATGATCGCGGGCGAATGGCGCGCGCATCCCGCGCGCGTCGCGACCGCGATGCTGGCGATCGCGATCGGCGTGGCGCTGGGCTTTGCGGTCCATCTCGTCAACGCCTCCGCGCTCGATCGCTTCGCGCGCGGGCTGGCGACGGTCAACGGACGCGCCGATCTCCGGATCGAGGCGGCGGCGGGCGGCGGCTTCGACGAACGGCTCTATCCCCGTGTCGCGCGCGCCAGGGGCGTCGCCGCGACCAGCCCGCTGGTGCGGCTGTCCGCGACGATCGACGGCGTCGCGGTCACGCTGCTCGGTCTCGACGTGCTGCGCGCCGCGGCCGTGACGCCAGCGCTCCTCCCCAGACCCGCTGGCGGCGATCCCGCTGCGCTGTTCGATCCGACCAGCCTGTTCCTGCCCCGTGACCTGCTCGTGCGTCACCCGGTCGGGACGGCGCTCACCGTGATCGCCGGGGGAGCGCCCCAGCACTTCGTCGTGGCCGGCACGGTCCCGGCGGGCGGTACCGACGTCGCGGTGATCGATATCGCCGCCGCGCAGCAGCGATTCGCTCGGTTAGGACGGCTTGATCGGCTCGACATCAAGCTCGCGGAGGGTGCCGACGCCGGCGCGGTGCGCGCTGCGCTTACCGCTCTCCTGCCGCCCGGCGCGATCCTCGACACACCGGCCGACGATCTCGGCCGTACCGATGCGCTGTCCCGCGCATACCGCGTCAATCTCGACATGCTCGCACTGGTCGCGCTGATGACGGGCGCATTCCTCGTCTATTCGGCGCAGGCATTGTCGGTCGCGCGGCGCCGTGGCGCGTTCGCTCTGCTGCGCGTGCTCGGCGCACCGCGCGTCCAGGTGCTCCACCAGGTGCTGATCGAGGGACTGGCGCTCGGCGTCGCGGGCGCGGCGATCGGCATCGCGGGCGGGCTCGGCATCGCGGCGATGGTGCTGCGCCTGGTCGGCGGCGATCTCGGCAGCGGCGCCTTCGGCGCCGGCCCGCCGCCGTCGCTGGTGTTCGCGCCCGTCGCCGCGGCCGGTTTCGCCGCGCTCGGCATCGCGGCATCGCTGCTCGGCAGCGCGCTGCCGGCGCGGCGGGCGGCGCGCGAGGCACCCGCGATCGCCATCAAGGACAGCGGCGACGCCGTCGACCCGCGCCATACGCCGCCGCTGCTGCCCGCGTTCTTGCTCGGCCTCGCCGGAGCCGGACTGGCGCTGCTGCCCGCGGTTTTCGGTCTGCCGCTGTTCGGCTATGTCGCGATCGGCATGATGCTCGCGGCGGGGATCGCGGCGATGCCGTGGCTGTCGCGCACGCTGCTCGCCCCTCTCGCCGCGCGCGACTTCGCGACGCCGGCGGTCGAGTTGGCGGTCCGGCGGCTGTGGGGCGCGCCGGGACAGGCGGCGGTCGCCCTGTCCGGGATCGTCGCCTCGATCGGCCTGATGGTGGCGATGGCGGTGATGGTGGCGAGCTTTCGCGGCTCGGTCGACGAATGGTTGGGTCAGGTGCTGACCGGCGACCTGTATCTACGGCTCGGAAGCGACGGAGAGGCGATGCTGACGCCCGCCGACCAGCACCGCCTCGCGACGCTGCCGGACATCGCGCGCGCCGATTTCGGGGTCGAGCAGCCGCTGCGACTGTCGTCCGGCAAACCCGCACTGGTGCTGATCGTGCGCGGCGAGCCGGCGTTCGGCTTTCCCGCGATCGGCCGCATCGCGGCGCCGCTGCCGGGCACGGTGCCGGTCTGGGTGTCGGAGCCCGCGGCGCAGCTCTACAGGCTTGCGCCCGGTGACCGGCTGATGCTGCCGGTCGGCACGGGGGCGGTCACCACCGTGGTCGGCGTGTTCCGCGACTATGCGCGCCAGCAGGGCGCGATCGCGATCACTTCCGCGGCCTATGACCGGCTGACCGGCGATCATGGCCGCGACGTGGCATCGTTCCGCCTGTCCCCCGGCGGTGACGCCACGCGTGCGGTGTCGACGATCCGCGCGGCACTGCCTGCGGCGCTGGTGCCCGCCGCCCAGATCCTGCCGACGGCATCGCTGCGCGGTCAGGCGCTCGCGCTGTTCGATCGCAGCTTCGCGATCACCTACGGGCTGGAGGCGGTCGCGGTCGCGGTCGGGCTGGCCGGCGTCGCGGCGACGATCTCGGCGCAGACCATCGCACGGACGCGCGAGTTCGGGATGCTGCGCCATCTCGGCGTCACGAGCCGCCAGATCCTCGCGGCACTCGCGATCGAGGGCGCGCTGATCGGGACGGTCGGCGCGATCGCGGGGCTGACGCTCGGCGCCGTCGTGGCGCAGGTGCTGATCCATGTCGTCAACCCGCAAAGTTTTCACTGGACGATGGCGACGCGCTGGCCGTGGCGCCTGCTCGCCGGCGTGGCGGTCGCGCTGATCGGCTCGGCCACCGCGACCGCGACGATCGCCGGGCGCAGCGCGGTGTCGGCGGACGCGGTGCGCGCGGTGCGGGAGGACTGGTGATGCACCGCGCGCTGCTCGCCGCCCTGCTGGTTTCGGCGGCCGCCCCGCCGCGCTTCGCCGAGGTCCGTCCGCCGGTGACGCTCGCCTTCCCGCGCGATCACGGCGCCCATCCGGCCCACCGGACCGAATGGTGGTACGTCACCGGCTGGCTCGACGGACCCGGCGCCACGCGCCGCGGCTTCCAGATCACGTTCTTCCGCACCGCGACCGGCCGGGGCGGCGACAATCCCAGCCGCTTCGCGCCGCGCCAGATCCTATTCGCGCACGCCGCGCTTTCCGATCCGGCGATCGGCCACCTGCTCCACGGGGAGCGGATCGCGCGCGCCGGCTTTGGACTGGCGGCCGCCGCGATCGGCGACGCGGACGTCGCGATCGACGACTGGCGGATGCGCCGCCTCCCCGATGGCCGCTTCGTCGCGCATGTCGCGGGCGACGGCTTCGCGCTCGATCTCGCCTTCGCGCCGACGCAGCCGATCCTGCTCGAGGGCCGCGACGGCTATTCGCAGAAAGGCCCCCGTCCCGAGCAGGCGAGCCGCTATTACAGCATGCCGCACATGGCGGTGAGCGGGACCGTCGTCGAGAAGGGACAGGCGACGACGGTCGGCGGTGCCGCCTGGCTGGACCGCGAATGGTCGTCGACCTATCTGAGGCCCGGCGCGGTCGGCTGGGACTGGACCGGGCTCAACCTCGCCGATGGTGGCGCGCTGATGGCGTTCCGCATCCGCGACGGCAACGGGGGGACCGTGTGGGCCGGCGGGACCTTGCGCGACGCGCGGCGCACGGTCGCGCTCGGGCCGCGTGACGTGGCGTTCGCCGCCCGTCACCTGTGGCGGAGCCCGCGCACCGGTGCCGCTTACCCGGTCGATCCGGTGGTAACGGTTCGACTGCCGGGCGGCACCCGCAACTTCGCGTTAACGCCGCTCTTCCCCGATCAGGAGCTCGACGGCCGCGCGCATGGCAGCCCGGTCTATTGGGAGGGCGCGGTCACCGCACCCGGCGCGCGCGGCTATCTCGAACTCACCGGCTACGCCTCGAAGCTCGATTTCTGAAGCTCAGTCGGCCAGCCCGGTCCAGCGCGCGGCGAACGCCCACAGGTCGGCGATCTCGGCGATCTGCCGCTCGGTCGATTTGCCCGCGCCGTGCCCCGCGCGTGTCTCGATGCGGATCAGCCGCGGTCGGTCGCCAAGCTGCGCCGCCTGGAGGGCGGCGGTGTATTTGAAGCTATGCGCCGGCACGACGCGATCGTCGGTGTCCGCGGTCGACGCCAGGATCGCCGGATACGCCGCGCCGTCGCGGATGGTATGCAGCGGGGAGTAGGCGAGCAGCGTCGCCAGATCGTCCTCGCGCGCGGGATCGCCATAATCGTCGACCCAGTAGCGTCCCGCCGTCCAGCGCGTGAAGCGCACCATGTCGTGCACGCCCACCGACGGAAGCGCGGCCGCGAACAGCTCGGGCCGCTGGTTGGTGACCGCGCCGACGAGCAGTCCGCCATTGGAATGACCATGGATCGCGATCCCGTCGCGCGCCGCCACGCCGATCGCGACCAGGCGTTCCGCGGCCGCGATGAAGTCGTCGAAGCCGGTCTGCTTGGCCGCCCGTCGTCCCGCATCGTGCCACGCCTTGCCGTATTCGCCACCGCCGCGGATGTTGGCGACCGCATAGACGCCGCCCATCTCGACCCAGGCCAGCGCGGCGGGGCTGAACCCCGGCAGCAGCGGGATCGCGAAACCGCCATAGCCGTACAACAGGGTCGGCGCGGGCATCGTGAGATCGCGGCGTCGCAGCAGGAAGATCGGCACACGGGCATCACCGCCGCCCGTCACCGTGGTCCGCTCGACCGTGAATCGCGCGGGATCGAAGGTCAGTTGCGGCCGCGCGACGCTCGCCTGTTCGCCGGTCGCGACGTCCAGCCGCCAGATCTCGGTCGGACGATCATAGCTGGTGAAGGCGTAGAACGCTTCGGGCCGGTCGCCCCGCCCGGTGATCCCGGCGATGCTTCCGACACCCGGAAGCGCGAGCTCCGCTCCGCCCTTGCCGTCGCGATCGTAGACCCGCAACACGCCGGCGACATCATGCAGCAGCGCGACGAGCAGGTGATCGCCGACGAGACACGCATCGTCGATCACGTCCGCGCTTTCGGGCACGATCTCGCGCAGCCGCCGCATCGTCGAGGTCACGTCCATCGCCACCAGCCGACGACGCGGCGCGTCCAGATCGGTGACGAAGTAGAGCCATTCGCCCGCGGCACCTGCCAATCGCCAGTCGTTCTCGAGCCCGCGGATCAGCGTGCGCGCCTTCAGTCGCGGCGCGGTGAGATCGATCAGCGTCAGCTCGTAGCGCGCCTCGGTGCCTTCCGCGGACGAGATCAGCAGCCAGTGACCGTCCTCGGTGACCTGGGCATGATGGCTGAGGCGCGGCCGATCGGGCGAGACGTAGACGAGGAAGTCGGCGGACTGCAGCGTGCCGATGCGATGGAAATAGACCGCATGATCGAGGTTGGGCGCCTGGTGCTCGGCGCCGGGCCTGGGCGCGGGGAAGCGCGAGTAGAAGAAGCCCGAACCGTTCGCCGCCCAGGCGAGGCCCGAAAACTTGACCCAGGCGACCGCATCCTCAAGCGTCTCGCCGGTCGCGACATCGAGGACATGGACCGTGCGCCAGTCGGTGCCGCCATCCTGTCGCGCATAGGCGAGGCGGCGGCCGTCGCTGGACGGCGCCCATTCGGCGAGCGCGACCGTTCCATCCCCGGACCAGGCGCCGGGATCGAGCAGCAGGCGGGGTTCGGCGTCGCGGCCATCGCGGACCCACAAGGCCGGCTGCGCGTCGAGCCCGGCGTTGCGCAGGTAGAAATAGCGGTCGTCACGCCGCGCCGGCAGTGAGACGCGCTCGTAATCCCACAGCTCGGTCAGCCGCGCCGCGATCCCGTCCCGCGCGGACAGTGTCTTGAGATAGCCGGCGGTCAGCGCGCTCTGCGCGGCGATCCAGTCCTGCACCCGCTCGTCGGAGCGGATATCGCCTTCGAGCCAGCGATAGGGATCGGCGACGGTGCGGCCGTGCAGCGTCTCGGCCGTGTCGTCGGCCGTGGTCTGCGGATAGGCAATGGTCGGCGCGGTACGCAGCCCGTCATCCGTATCCATCCTCCTCTCCCCGCAGATGCCGAGCGGAGTCGGCCGTCCGAAGGGCGGTGGTAGATGATGGCCGCGTGGAAGCAAACCGCCACGCGGCCCTAACGAAAGCGGCCGCCCCGAACCGGGACGGCCCCTCCGTCGCGTGCGACGATTCGCGATCCGCGGCCGGCCTCAGGCGGCCTCGTCGATCTCGTCCTCGTCGAGGACCGGCCCCGAATCCCGGCCCTTGGCGGAGACGTCGCGATCGACGAACTCGATGATCGCCATCGATGCCGCGTCGGACGCGCGGATGCCTGCCCTGACGATCCGGGTGTAGCCGCCGGCGCGAGTCGCGTAGCGATCGGCAAGCACGTCGAACAGCTTGACCAGCTGGGTCTCGTCGAGCAGCCGGGTGTGCGCCAGGCGGCGGTTGGACAGGCCGCCCTTCTTGGCGAGCGTCACCAGCTTCTCGACATAGGGACGAAGCTCCTTCGCCTTGGCGAGGGTGGTCGTGATCTGCTCATGCTTGATGAGCGCCGCCGCCTGGTTGCGGAACAGCGCGGTGCGGTGCGAACCGGTGCGCTGGAGCTTACGGCCGCCGACACGATGGCGCATGATAGTCTTCCTTCACGTTCGTCCCGCAGCCGTTCGAGGTACTGCGGACCAGGCGGCGTTGGAGGGGAGCGCCGCCCGAACTCCCGTAGAGGTCACCCCGGAGAAGGCCGGAGTCTCCCGGAGCCGGGCCGTACGGCCTGGGCTACGAGATCCGCGCCTTCGCCGGGACGACCCTCAGGCGGCTCGCGCCGCCCGAGGGTCAATATTCCTGCTCGAGTTTCTTCGCCATTTCCTCGATGTTCTCGGGCGGCCAGCCGGGGATGTCCATGCCGAGGCGCAGCCCCATCGACGACAGCACTTCCTTGATCTCGTTCAACGACTTGCGACCGAAGTTGGGGGTGCGCAGCATCTCCGCCTCGGTCTTCTGCACGAGATCGCCGATATAGATGATGTTGTCGTTCTTGAGGCAGTTGGCCGAACGCACGCTGAGCTCGAGCTCGTCCACCTTCTTGAGGAGGTAGCGGTTGAGCTGGTTGGCGTCGTGCTCGGGCTCCGCGCCATGGCTCGGCACCGCGATGCCCGCCATCTGCGGCACGCTGCTCGACACCGGCATGCCTTCGTCGAAGTGGACGAAGAGCTGGAGCTGGTCCTGGAGGATGCGCGCGGCATAGGCGAGCGCGTCCTCGGGCGTGACGGTGCCGTCGGTCTCGATGTTGAGCGTCAGCTTGTCGTAGTCGAGCTCCTGGCCGACGCGCGTGTTCTCGACCTTGTAGGCGACCTGGCGGACGGGCGAATACAGCGCGTCGATCGGGATCAGCCCGATCGGCGCATCCGCCGGACGGTTCATCGCGGCGGCGACATAGCCCTTACCCGCGGCGGCGGTCAGCTCCATGTTGAGCGTCGCGCCCTCGTCGAGATGGCAGATGACCAGCGTCGGGTTCATCACCTCGATGTCGCCGGTCGCCGCGATCATGCCCGCGGTCACTTCCGCCGGGCCGGTCGCCGTGAGCTGGAGGCGCTTGGTCCCTTCGCCCTGCATCCGCAGCGCGATCTGCTTGACGTTGAGGACCATGTCGGTCACGTCCTCGCGCACGCCGGCCAGGCTCGAAAACTCGTGCAGCACGTTCTCGATGCGGATCGAGGTGACGGCGGCGCCCTGGAGCGACGACAGCAGCACGCGGCGCAGCGCGTTGCCGAGCGTCAGGCCGAAGCCCCGCTCGAGCGGCTCGGCGACAAAGGTCGCGCGGCGCTTGTCGCTGCCGCCAGCCTTCTTCTCGAGACCGCTGGGCTTCTTCAGTTCCTGCCAGTTCTTGGCGTTGACGGCCATAATGTTTCCCTCAAGGGTTGGGCCTGCGGGAGACGCGTCCGCCCCCCGGCCAATGGATGCCGCAGGCGACGCTGCCCGCGGCCGAAGATCAGACGCGGCGGCGCTTGGACGGGCGGACGCCGTTGTGAGGGATCGACGTCACGTCGCGGATCGAGCTGATCTGGAAGCCGACCGCCTGGAGCGCGCGCAGCGCGCTCTCGCGACCCGAGCCCGGGCCCTTGACCTCGACCTCGAGCGTGCGGACGCCATGCTCGGCGGCCTTCTTGCCGGCATCCTCGGCGGCGACCTGCGCGGCATAGGGCGTCGACTTGCGCGAGCCCTTGAAGCCCATGGTGCCCGCCGACGACCAGCTGATGGCATTGCCCTGCGCATCGGTGATCGTGATCATGGTGTTGTTGAAGCTGGCGTTCACATGCGCGACGCCGGCGGTGATGTTCTTGCGCTCGCGACGGCGGATGCGCTGCGGTTCACGTGCCATTGTTGGTCCTGACCTGGGGTATCTCGTGTGACCCGTCCGCGCCTTCGCGCAGCGGCGGAGAAGTAGGGAAAACCGTCCCGGACGGCCGCCCGAGCTACTTCTTCTTGCCGGCGATCGGCTTGGCCTTGCCCTTGCGGGTGCGCGCATTGG
The DNA here is from genome assembly GCA_964245815.1 of uncultured Sphingomonadaceae bacterium. GTDB lineage: Bacteria > Pseudomonadota > Alphaproteobacteria > Sphingomonadales > Sphingomonadaceae > Solisphingomonas. The sequence continues at coordinate 16,749 of CAXTNX010000044.1, forward strand.
TGTGCGTGCGCTGGCCGCGGACCGGCAGGCCCTTGCGGTGGCGAAGCCCGCGATAGCAGGCAAGATCCATCAGACGCTTGATGTTCATCGCGGTCTGACGGCGCAGGTCGCCTTCGACGCTGTAGCCGGCATCGATCGTCTCGCGGATCTGGAGGACCTCCTGGTCGGTCAGATCCTGGACGCGGCGCGCGGGCTCGATGCCGAGCTTGCCCGTGATTTCCCTGGCCTTGGTCGGGCCGATGCCGTGGATGTAGGTCAGCGCGATCTCGACGCGCTTGTTGGTCGGGATGTTGACACCCGCGATACGTGCCATGAAGTCTGTTCTCCTGCTCCACAGGCGACCCTGGCTGAGGCTGCCCATCTCGACGCTTTGAGCCCGCAACGCGAAACGGCCGGCGCGCGCACGACATGCGCCGCCGGTCAGCCGGGTTTCGGGATGCGCGGTTCCTTAGCCGCCGACTCGGGCGGCGTCAAGCGACACGAAAATTGATGAGGGGTCCGGTTGCCGCGGTGCGGCGCGGACCCATATCGCCCGTGTCGCCGGCCGGCGATCGTTCCCACGTCTCGAGGCGAGAACCCCTTCATGGTCACCAAGGCCTTTGGCGCGCATGCCGCCGACACCCCTCTCGAACCGATCGATATCGAGCGTCGCACGCCCGGTCCACACGATGTCGAGATCGACATCGCCTATTGCGGCGTCTGCCACTCGGATCTCCATCAGGTACGGTCCGAATGGGACGGCACGCTCTATCCCTGCGTTCCGGGCCATGAGATCGTCGGTCATGTCACCGCGGTCGGCGGCGACGTCGCGGGCTTCGCGGTCGGCGACGCGGTCGGCGTCGGCTGCATGGTCGGCAGTTGCCATCAGTGCACGGCGTGCGATGCGGGGCTCGAGCAATATTGCGTCAATGGCTTCACCGGGACCTACAACGGCAAGAGCGACGAGGCGCCCGGCCACACGCTCGGCGGCTATTCCCAGAAGATCGTCGTCGACGACAAGTTCGTGCTGCGGATCGGTCACCCGGCCGAGCAGCTCGCCGCGGTCGCACCCCTATTGTGCGCGGGCATCACGCTGTATTCGCCGCTCAAGCACTGGGGCGCGGGACCGGGCAGGAAGGTCGGCATCGTCGGCATCGGCGGGCTCGGCCATATGGGCCTCAAGATCGCGCATGCGCTCGGCGCGCACGTCGTCGCCTTCACCACGTCCGAGGCCAAGCGCGACGATGCGCTCAAGCTGGGCGCGGACGAGGTCATTATCACCAGGAACGCCGCGGAGCTGGCGGCGCATGCCGGCAGCTTCGACCTGATCGTCGACACGGTGGCGGTGAGCCATGACCTCGACCAGTTCCTGGCCCTGCTCACCCTCGACGGCGCGCTGGTGCTGATCGGGGTGCCCGAGCATCCGCATCCCTCGCCGAGCGCGGGCAGGCTGATCTTCGGGCGCAAGGCGATCGCGGGATCGCTGATCGGCGGCATCGCCGAGACCCAGGAGATGCTCGACTTCTGCGCCGAGCACGATCTGGTGGCGGACATCGAGATGATCGACATCCAGCAGATCGACGAAGCGTACGACCGGATGCAGAAGAGCGATGTCCGGTATCGCTTCGTGATCGACAACAGGTCGCTCGAGGCGGCGTGAGTGATGAGGGCCGCCGTGAGACGCTGGCCGCCCTCGCTCCTTTCCGTTCGAGGTGAGCGAAGTCGAAGGGCTCAGCCCGAACCGAGGTGGTTTTCGTCCCGCTCCGCCTTCCATGCCGCGGTGAGATAATCCTGTGCCGCGCGCCTCAGCGCCGCGTCCTTCGCGAACGCCTCGGCCGGCGGCGGCGCGGCACCGAACACCTCCATCAACGTCCACAGCGCGAAGCGCCGCCCGGGATCGCGCTCGGTGCCGAAATCGATCCGCAACCGCTCGGTGCCGAGCGCGAGCGCGGTATCGGTCAACGTATCCGGATCGTCGCTGCCGAAATAATGGCGCAACAGGATGTCGAGATCCATGCGACGCAGCCGCCGCTCAGCCGAGGATCGCGTCGATCGCCGCGCCGACGGTACCGATGTCGGTCATCCCGTCGATCCGGCTGACCAGGCCCTTGGCTTCGTAATAGGGCAGGATCGGCGCGGTCTTGGCGCGATATTCGGCCATGCGGGTGCGTACCGTCGTCTCGTTGTCGTCGGGGCGGCGCTTGAAATCGGTCGAGCCGCACACGTCGCAGACGCTCGCGACGCTCGGCTGCTTGAAGCTGTCGTGATAGCCTTCGCCGCACTTGGCACAGGTGAACCGGCCGGTGATGCGCTCGACCAGCGCCTCCTCATCGACCGCGAGCTCGATGACGTGATCGAGCAGGCGCCCGCGTTCGGCGAGCAGCAGGTCGAGCGCCTCGGCCTGGGGCTGGGTGCGCGGATAGCCGTCGAAGATCGCCCCGTGCTGCGCCTCCGGCGTATCGAGCCGCTCGCCGATCAGCGCGGAGACGATCGCGTCCGAGACGAGGCCGCCCGCTTCCATGATCGACTTGGCCTTGACGCCGACCGGCGACCCCGCCTTGACCGCGGCGCGCAGCATGTCGCCGGTCGACAGCTGGACCATGCCGCGCTCGGCGACGAGGCGACCCGCCTGGGTGCCCTTGCCCGCTCCAGGCGGACCCAGCAGGATGATGTTCATGTCCGATCCCCTCCCCGAGACCTTGGCGATGCTTCAGCGCATCCGGCCCTTGAGCTTCGCCTTCTTGATCAGGTCGCCATATTGGTGCGCGAGCAGGTGGCTCTGGATCTGCGTCACCGTGTCCATCGTCACGTTGACGACGATCAGCAGGCTGGTGCCGCCCAGCGCCATCGAGGGCACGTTGAACGCCTTTACCACGAACTCGGGCACCAGGCAGATGAACGTCAGATAGGCCGCACCGATCACGGTGATGCGGGTCAGCACGTAATCCAGATAGTCGCCCGTCGCCTTGCCCGGCCGGATGCCGGGGATGAAGCCGCCATAGCGCTTGAGATTGTCCGCGGTCTCCTCGGGATTGAACACGACCGCGGTGTAGAAGAAACAGAAGAAGATGATACCCGCCGCATACAGCGTCATGTAGAGCGGCGAGCCGTGCTGGAGCGCGGTCGTCATCGAGATCAGGAAGTCCGACCAGCGGCCCTGCCCGGCGACCCGGTTCCCCGCGAACTGCGCGACGGTGAGCGGCATCAGCAGCAGCGACGAGGCGAAGATCGGCGGGATCACGCCGGCCGTGTTGATCTTGAGCGGCAGATAGCTCTTGTCGCCCTGCATCATCCCGCGCGTGGTCTGCCGCTTGGGGTACTGGATCAGCACCTTGCGCGTCGCGCGCTCCATGAAGCAGATGCCCGCGATCAGCGCGAACGCCAGCACCAGCACCGCAAGGATCACCAGCGGCGAGATCGCGCCGGTGCGACCGCTCTCGAACATGTTGCCGATCACGGTCGGCAGCTGGCTGACGATGCCCGCCATGATGATGAGCGAGACGCCGTTGCCGACGCCGCGGCTGGTGATCTGCTCGCCCAGCCACATCAGGAACATCGTGCCGCCGACCAGGCTGATGACCGTCGTCACGCGGAAGATGATGCCGGGCTCGACTACCGCCGAGATACCCGAGGATGCGCCCCAGTTCTCGAGACCCACCGCGATGAAATAGCCCTGGACGCAGGTCAGCAGCACGGTCAGGTAGCGGGTGTACTGGTTGAGCTTCTTGCGCCCACTCTCGCCCTCCTTCTTGATCGCCTCGAGCCGGGGGGACAGCGAGGTGGCGAGCTGGATGACGATCGAGGCGGTGATGTACGGCATCACGCCCAGCGCGATCAGGCTCATCCGGTGCAGCGAGCCGCCCGAGAAGGTGTTGAAGAAATCGAGCACGCCGCCGTTGGTTTTCTGGAACAGCGAGTTGAGCGCGCGCGGATCGATGCCGGGCAGCGGCACGAAGCTGAGCAGGCGGAACACGATCAGCGTGCCGACGGTGAACCACAGCCGCTTCTTGAGCTCGGTGGCCTGCCCGAACCTGGACAGGCTGAGGCCGGCGGACATCTGATCGGCGGCGGATGCCATGGGGTTCTCGATACCTCTGAACGAAAAGGCGGCCGGCGCACCGCGCGCCGCCGCCTTCCCATATAAGCCAAAGCCGGGCTTGTCTAAGCCCTATGCGGCCGACCGCGATCAGCCGATCTTCGACAGGCCGCGCTTCTCGCGATCCGCGTCGCGAACGCTGTTCTTCTTCGCGGCGGCCTTCTCGGCGGGGGTGACGATCTCGAACAGCTCGATGCTGCCGCCCGCCGCCTCGATCGCGGCCTTGGCGGCGGCGCTGGCGCCCGCGACCTTGAACGCCAGCTTGGCGCCGAACGCGCCCTTGGCGAGAACGCGGACGCCGTTCCTGCCGCCGCGCGCCACGCCTGCCGCCTTGAGCGCCTCGTGATCGACGACGGCGGTCGCATCGAGCGTGCCGGCATCGACCAGCTTCTGGATCGCGCCGAGGTTCACCTCGGCGAAATCCTTGGAGAAGATATTGTTGAAGCCACGCTTCGGGATCCGCATGTGGAGCGGCATCTGCCCGCCCTCGAAGCCCTTGATCGAGACGCCCTCGCGGCTCTTCTGGCCCTTCTGCCCGCGCCCGGCGGTCTTGCCGAGCCCCGAGCCGATGCCACGGCCGACGCGGACCCGGCTCTTGCGCGCGCCCTGATTGTCTCGGATGTCGTTGAGTTTCATGTCGTGCACTCGCTTTCGCTATCATCGCGCTGGAGAAATGGAGCGCGGTCCGTAGCGATGCGACGCCCTTTTGTCGACCCTGCGATGCAGACCGTCATGGCCCAGGAACCTCACGCGTCACTGCGGCCGGCACGGTCCGGATACGCGAGGCCGGGATCAAGCGGCCTCGGCCTGCCCCGTCCGGACAGCCGCGCCGAGACATCCCGTCGCGACGCGGTTCACGGCAGCAGGTCGGCGGATCAGCCCTCCACCGACACCATGTGATGCACCTTGCGGATCATGCCGCGGATCTCGGGGGTGTCCTCGAGCTCGCGGGTCTTGTGCATCTTGTTGAGGCCGAGGCCGATCAGCGTCGCGCGCTGGTCGGCGGTCCGGCGGATCGGGGATCCGGTCTGGGTCACCTTGATGGTCGCCATGTCGCTTACTCCACGATCGCCGCCGCGTCCGCCTCGGCGCTCTGCGAGCCGCCGCGGCCGAGCAGGTCGGCGATCTTCTTGCCGCGGCGCGAGGCCACGGACTTGGGGCTGGTCTGATCCTTCAGCGCCTCGAAGGTGGCGCGGATCATGTTGTACGGGTTGGACGTGCCGACCGACTTGGTCACGACGTCATGGACGCCGAGCGATTCGAAGATCGCCCGCATCGGTCCGCCCGCGATGATGCCGGTGCCCTGCGGCGCGGAGCGCAGCGTGACGAGCCCCGCGCCGAAATGCCCGTTGCCATCGTGATGCAGCGTGCGGCTGTCCTTCAGCGGCACGCGGATCATCGACTTCTTGGCCGCCGCGGTCGCCTTGGAGATCGCCTCGGGCACCTCGCGCGCCTTGCCGTGACCGAAGCCGACCCGGCCCTTGGCATCGCCGACCACGACCAGCGCCGCGAAGCCGAAGCGCTTGCCGCCCTTCACCGTCTTGGAGACGCGGTTGATGTGGACGAGCTTCTCGACGAACTCCTCGCCGCCATC
>CAXTNX010000045.1:0-22365 GCA_964245815.1 uncultured Sphingomonadaceae bacterium
CTCGTCGCGCAGATGCCATGGATCGAGCACCACGCCGTTGCCGATCACCGACAGCGTGCCGCGCACGATGCCCGACGGCAGCAGGCTCAGCTTGTAGGTGGTGTCGCCGACGACCAGCGTATGGCCGGCATTGTGGCCGCCCTGGAACCGCACGACGATCTCGGCCCGCTCGGCGAGCCAGTCGACGATCTTGCCCTTGCCCTCATCACCCCATTGGGCGCCGACGACGGTGACGTTGGCCATGGCGGGTCTCTCTACGCGACAGGGTGGAGCGCATCGTCGCGCCAGACATGATCGCAGCCGAGCGCGGCCGCGTCGTCGTCGTCGTCAAGCGCGGCGATCGTCGCATAGCCGTCGTCGCGCAAGGCACGCCCGGCGGCGGGATCGTGGCCGGGCGGCAGGAACACGCGGCGGCGGGGCGGCGGCGCGAGACCCGCCGAGACGAGCGGATCGAGATAGAGCGAGAAGCCCACCGCCGCCTCCTCGCGCCCGTCGGCGTGGAGCACGGCGTAACTGCCGCCGCGGCCGATCTCGCCGCGCACGCCACCGGCGAACAGCGAGAAGCCGATCCAGCTCTGATATTCGAAGCCGTGCCGTTCGGTCGGATCGAGCGTGACGGTGGCGCGCCTGCCGATCTCCGCGACGATCGCGCGCACGCCGTCCAGCCGCGCGGCGAGCAGGCCGTGCGCATCGAACGCGGCGAGCCCGCGCAACGCCTGGTCGACCGGCCCCGCCGCCTCGATCAGCGGCAGATAGGCGGCGGCGCCGAGCGCGGCGAGCGCACCGGCATCCTTGCCGTCGAGCTCGGCGACGACCGCGGCGAGCCGCCCCTCGGGAAGCGGCAGCGGGCCGGCGGCGAGCAGCGCCACGAGATCGGGCAGCGTCAGGTCGACCGTGATGTCGGTCGCGCCCGCACGCGCCAGCGCGTCGAGCGCGACGCGGATCGCCTCGATCGTGGCGGGTACGCTGTCGGTGCCGATGATCTCGCAGCCGGCCTGGCACATCTCGCGCTCGGGGCGCAGCTGCGTGCCGCGGACCTTGAGCACCTGGCCGGCATAGCAGAGCCGGAGCGGACGCGGACGATGCGCGAGCCGGGTCGTGGCGATGCGGCCGACCTGCGCGGTCATGTCGGGGCGGAGCGCGAGCGTGCGCTGCGAGATCGGATCGACCATGCGCAGCAGATCGGTCGCGCGCGAGGATTTGAGCCGGCCGGCGAGCGTCGTCTCGAACTCGGCGAGCGGCGGCTCGACGCGGGCATAGCCGTTGAGCTCGGCGACCCACAGCACCGCGCCGCGCACGCGCCCGAGCGCCTCGGCCTCGGGCGGCAGCCGGTCGCGCAGGCCTTCGGGGAGCAGGGCGGGGGAACTGGTCATGGCGCGGTGGGTCTTAGCGCGGTTTGCGCCGGACGCCAGAGGCGGCGCCGACGCCATGATGCAGCGCGCGCTCCGCCGGCTCTGATCGATGCCGATCCCGTCATCCGGGGTCGGGCAGCGCGGCGACCGGTGTCCCGATCCGCCACGACCGCGCTTGCCGCCGGGGTGCGTCGCGTTATGACGGGCTCCGGGTCGTCCTGCCAGGACGGACGCGCCGCCGGTCCGGCGCGTGGCCGGCGTATCTGGGGGCTGGCGCATTGGGGGGAAGCGATGCGAATCCTGCTGTTCGACTATTCAGGGCATCCGTTCCAGGTCCAGCTGTCGCGCGAGCTCGCCCGGCGGGGGCACGAGGTGACGCATTCCTTCTCGTCTGTGTTCCAGACTCCCAAGGGCAATCTGGTCCGCCAGCCCGGTGATCCGGCCGGGTTCTCGACCGCGCCGATCGCGACCGCCAAGCCGTTCGCCAAGCACAGCTTCGTCCGCCGCCGCCGGCAGGAGATCGAGATCGGACGGCGGCTCGCCGCGCTGATCGCGTCGCTGAAACCCGACGTGGTGATCTCGTCAAACGCGCCGCTCGACGTCCAGAAGATCGCGCAGCGCGCCACGCGACGGGCCGGCGCGGGCTTCGTGTTCTGGCTCCAGGACATCTACTCGCATGCGATCGCGGACGTTCTGCCGGCGAAGGTGCCGGTGCTCGGCCATGTCGCCGCCTATGCCTATACCGCGCTCGAGTTCAGGCTGTTGCGGCGCAGCGACGCGGTGGTCGCGATCACCGCCGATTTCGAGCCGCTGCTGATCGCCAGGCGGGTCGCGTCCGCGCGCATCCACACCATCGAGAACTGGGCGCCGCTCGAGGACATCGCGCCGATGCCGCGCGACAATCCCTGGGCGCAGGCGCACATGTCCCCGGCCGCGCTGCGGATCGTCTATTCGGGGACGGTCGGCTACAAGCACAATCCGGCGCTGCTGCTCGCCCTCGCGCGGCGGCTGCCGCAGGCGCATGTCCACGTCTTTTCCGAAGGCCCGATCGTCGAGGAGCTTGCCCGGCAGGCGCGCGCGGAGGGGATCGCCAATTTCGGCGTCGCACCCTGGGTGCCGTTCGCCGATCTCCCGGCGATGCTCGGCGGCGCCGACATCGTCGTCGCGCTGATCGAGCCGGAAGCGGGAATCTATTCGGTGCCGTCGAAGGTGCTGACCTATCTCGCGGTCGGCCGGCCGATCCTCGCCTCGGTCCCCAAGGTCAACCTCGCGGCCCGGCTGATCGATCGGATCGGCGCCGGCCTGGTCGCGGAACCGCGCGACGAGGCGGGCTTCCTCGCCGCGGCACAGACGCTCGGCGGCGACGCCGGCATGCGTGAGCGGATGGGCGCGGCGGGGCGTGCGCATGCGCTCGTCGCCTTCGACGTCGGGCGCATCGCCGATCGCTTCGAAGCGATCCTCGCGCCGCTCGCGCGGGGCAAGGCGGCGCGCTAGGAGGCGACCGTTCCTGCCCCAATTCGAGCCAGTCCGGCGCGGGTCATGTTGCAAAGCGGTATGGGGGTGCAATAGTCGGCCGGTCGGCGAATCAGGCGCCGACGGCACTTGTTCGAGCGTATGGGTGTGGGTATGCCGTCGGACCAGGGCTGGTTCGATGCTGCGGCGCAGCAGTCCGGATGTTGTCCGAGGCGTGGCGGGGCAACCCGAGCAGAGAGGGATCGCGATGAAGACGGCACTGGTATGCGGCGCGGGCGGCTTCATTGGCAGCCATCTCGTCAAGCGGCTCAAGCGTGAAGGCTTCTGGGTGCGCGCCGTCGACCTCAAATTCCCGCAGTTCGCCGAAACCGAGGCGGACGACTTCGTGATCGGCGATCTGCGCGAGCAGACGGTCTGCCGCGCGGTGGTCGATCGCCGTTTCGACGAAGTCTATCAGCTCGCCGCCGACATGGGCGGCGCGGGCTACATCTTCACCGGCGACCACGACGCCGACATCATGCACAATTCGGCGACGATCAACCTCAACATGGTCGACGCCTGCCACAAGCGGAACATCTCCCGCGTGTTCTACTCGTCCTCGGCCTGCATGTACCCGGCGTACAACCAGGAAGATCCGGACAATCCCAATTGTGCGGAAAGCTCGGCCTATCCGGCGGCGCCGGACAGCGAATACGGCTGGGAGAAGCTGTTCTCCGAGCGGCTCTATCTCGCCTATAACCGCAATCACGGCATGACCACGCGGGTCGCGCGCTATCACAACATCTACGGGCCCGAGGGCACCTGGCAGGGCGGCAAGGAGAAGGCGCCCGCCGCGATCTGCCGCAAGGTCGCGATGGCGCGCTCGGGCGACGACATCGAGATCTGGGGCGACGGCACGCAGACCCGTTCGTTCCTGTTCATCGACGAGTGCATCGAGGGCACGATCCGGCTGACCCGCTCCGATTTCGAGGGTCCGGTCAATATCGGATCGGACGAGATGGTGACGATCAACCAGCTCGTCGACATCGCCGCGGAGATCGCGGGCAAGACCATTCGCAAGCGCCATATCGACGGTCCGCTGGGCGTGCGCGGCCGCAACTCGGACAACCGTCTGATCACCGAGAGGCTCGGCTGGAAGCCGTCCGCGACGCTCCACGCGGGGATCGAGAAGACCTATGCCTGGATCGACGCCCAGGTGATGCGCAACGCCCCCCGGCTCGTCGCCGCCGCCTGAGTTCGTGCCGCTGTCGACGACATGGCCATCGCGGTCGTGCCGCCAACCCGTGTGGGATCAACCGGACGGACGACCGGCGGTTCGGCCACGGTGTCGCGCCAGGGAGTTGAGTGATGCGAGCCCCATGCGTAGAGTCGCGGCCGATGGACGATGATCTTGCCGGCGAGCGCGCCTGGGCATCCGACTGGCTGTTCGGGTCGGCGCTGCCCTTGTGGTGGGACAGGGGCGCGGATCACGCCGCGGGCGGCTGGTTCGACAAGCTCGACCGGGCCGGCGTGCCCGTCGACCTGCCCAAGCGGCTGCGGGTGCAGGCCCGTCAGGCCTTCGTCTATGCCGAGGCGGGGCGGCTCGGCTGGGATGGGCCGTGGCAGGCGGCGTGCCGGCATGGCATCGACTTCATGCTGGCCAAGTTCAGGCGGCCCGACGGTCTGTACCGCGCATCGGTGACGCGCGAGGGACTGCCGGTCGTCGAGGCGCCCGATCTCTACGACCAGGCCTTCGTGCTGTTCGCGCTGGCGGCGGGCCATGCGCAGCTCGGCCGCCCGGAGGCGTACAAGGCCGAGGCCGAGGCGCTGCTCGATCGTCTGGAGACGTTGCTCGGCCATCCGGAGCGCGGCTTCGAGGAGGCCAGCCCGCGCGCGCTGCCGTTGCGCTCCAATCCGCACATGCACCTGCTCGAAGCCCTGCTCGCCTGGGTCCAGGCGGGTGGCGGCGCGCCGTTCGAGCGCCATGCCCGCGCGATCGTCGACCTTGCCTGCGACAGGCTGATCGACCCCGCGACCGGCGCGATCGGCGAATATTACGACGGCGACTGGGCGTTCCACGGCGATAGCGGTCGTCTGCGCGAGCCGGGGCATCAGTTCGAATGGGCCAATCTCCTCCATGTCGCCGATCGCGTCCTGGGCGGCGATCATCGCGGGCAGGGCGAGCGGCTGCATCGCTTCGGCACCCGCCACGGCGTGCGCGACGGGCGCGTCATCGCCGAGGTCGATGCCGGCGGCGCGGCGGTGGACATGTCCGCGCGGCTGTGGGCGCAGACCGAATGGCTGCGCACCATGCTGGTGCTGGCGCCGACGATGCCGCCCGCCGAGGCGGAGGCGGCCATGCTCGCGGCCAAGTCGGGCGTCGCGACGATCGCGCGCTTCCTCGACGTTCCGCTCCCCGGCCTGTGGGTGGATCGGGTGTCGGACCGGGGCGTCTGGCTCGACGAGCCGGCGCCGGCGTCGTCCTTCTATCACATCGTGACCGGGCTGGTGCCGCTGATCGAGGCGCGCGTCCCGGTCACGGCCCCTCCCGAGACGATGGTGCCAGGCGCATGATGACCGACCTTCCCGATTTCGATGCGGTCCGCGTGCTGTGCGTCGGCGACGTCATGCTCGATCGCTTCGTCCACGGCCGGGTCAGCCGGATCTCGCCCGAGAGCCCGGTCCCGATCATCCAGGTCGGCGCGACCGAGAGCGTGCCGGGCGGGGCCGCCAATGTCGGGCGGAACATCTCGGCGCTCGGCGGACGCTGCACGCTCGTCGGCGCGGTCGGGCGGGATCCGGTCGGCGGCGAGCTCGCCGCGCTGCTTTCCGCCTGCGGGCGGATCGACCCGGTGCTGGTGATCGACACGAGCCGGCCGACGATCGAGAAGACGCGCTTCGTCGCGCATGGCCAGCATCTGCTGCGCGCCGACCGCGAGGAAGCGGGCGACGTCTCGGCCGAGGCGGGTCGCGACATCGTCGCCCGGATCGCCGAGCGCATCGCCGCGCACGACGTGCTGATCCTGTCCGACTATGCCAAGGGCGTGCTGACCGACGCCGTGATCGCGGCGGTGATCGATCTCGCGCGGCGCGCCGGGGTGCCGGTGGTGGTCGATCCCAAATCGGCGCGGCTCGGGCGCTATGCGGGTGCGACGGTGGTCACGCCGAACGCCACGGAGGCGACGCTCGCCACCGGCATCGACATCACCGAGGACGCGGACGCCGAGCGCGCCGGCCGGGCGGCGCTGGACGCCAGCGGCATCGAGAACATCCTGCTGACGCGATCGGAGCGTGGCATGACGCTGGTCTCGCGCGACGGCCATGCCGCGCACCTGCCGGCGAGCGCGCGCGAGGTGTTCGACGTCGTCGGCGCGGGCGATACCGTGGTCGCGACGGTCGCGCTGTGTCTCGCCGCCGGTCTCGAGCTCGGCGAAGCGGCGCGCGTCGCCAACGCCGCTGCCGGGCTGGTGGTCGGCAAGCACGGCACCGCGACGGTCAACCGGACCGAACTCGCCGACGAGCTCAGCCGGCTGTCGCGGATCGGGCTGTCGCCGTCGCTGGTCAAGGTGGTGACCACCGACCACGCCATGCTCCAGCGCGAGCAGTGGGAGCGCGACGGGCTGACCGTCGGCTTCACCAACGGCTGCTTCGACATCCTCCATGTCGGCCATGTCTCGATCCTGGAGTTCGCGCGCGCGCAGTGCGACCGGCTGATCGTGGGCGTGAATTCCGACGCGTCGGTGGCGCGGCTCAAGGGGCCGACCCGGCCGATCAACCGCGAGGACGACCGGTCGCGCATCCTTGGCGCCTTCGGCTTCGTCGATGCGGTGGTCGTGTTCGACGACGACACGCCCTACAAGCTGATCGCGCAGCTCCAGCCCGACGTGCTGGTCAAGGGCTCCGACTATACGGTCGAGCAGGTGATCGGCCACGACATCGTCCAGGCGCGCGGCGGCCGCGTCGTGACCTTCGATCTCGTCCCGGGGCGCAGCACGACCGGGATCATCGCACGCGCCAAGGCGCCGGCCGAGGCGCTGTGAGCAGAGCGCCGGGCGGGGCGCCGTGAGCGCGATCGCCCGGCGGGGCTCGCGCCGGTGAGGGATCGCGATCGCCCGGTGCTGATCTACCGGCTCGGGAGCCTGGGCGACACCGTGGTGGCGCTGCCATGCTTCCATGCGATCGAGCGCGCCTTCGCTGGCCGCAGGCGCCTGGTGATCACCAACGTCCCGGTATCGAGCAAGGCGGCGGCGCTGGAGGCGGTCCTGCGGCCCGGCCGGCTGATCGACGGCGTGATCGACTATCCGGTCGGGCTGCGCTCGATCCGCGGTGCCTGGCGGCTGATCCGCGCGATCCGGGCGACCGGCGCCCGGACGCTGGTGTATCTGACGCCGCCGCGCGGCCTGAAGGCGGTGAGACGCGACCTGCTGTTCTTCCGGCTGTGCGGTATCCGCGCGGTGATCGGCGCGCCGACGACGCCCGATCTCCAGCGCAATCGTCCCGGCGCGGGGGGCGGAGACGTCGAGCCCGAGGCCGAGCGCCTGGCGCGCTGCCTGGCGACGCTGGGACCGATCGATCTTGCCGACCGCGCCGGCTGGGACCTCCGGCTGACCGCGGCCGAGCACGCCGCGGGGGACGCGGCGCTCGCCCCGCTCGCCGGCCGGGACTTCGTCGCGATCAACATGGGCGGCAAGCTCGCCGCCAACGACTGGGGCGACGATCGCTGGGCGGCGCTGATCGAGGCGATCGGCCCGACGCTCGCGGGTCTAGGGCTGGTGTCGGTGGGCGGTGCGGAGGATGCCGCGCGCGCCACGGCGCTGCTCGCGCGCTGGCCGGGCCCGACCGCCAATCTCTGCGGCACGCTCAAGCCCCGCGAATCGGCGGCGGTGCTTGGCCGCGCGCGCGTCTTCGTCGGCCATGACAGCGGCCCGATGCACCTCGCCGCGGCGATGGGCACCATGACGCTGGGCCTGTTCGGCGACGCCAACCCGCCGCGCAAATGGCACCCCTACGGCCCCGGCAACCGCGCGCTGCACGACATGCGCGGGGTCCGCGCGATCGCCGTCGCGCAGGTCCAGGCGGCGCTGCTCGCGATGATCGACGCGAGGGCGATCGCATGAGCGGCCGCCCGGCGGTGCTGCTCGATCGCGACGGCACGATCATCGTCGAGCGCGATTATCTCAGCGATCCGGCGCTGGTCGTGCTGGAGGAGGGGGCGGCCGACGGGCTGCGGCGCCTGGCCGATGCCGGCTGGCCGCTCGTCGTGCTCACCAACCAGTCGGGTATCGCACGGGGTTATTTCGATCGGGCGGCGGCCGATGCGGTCAACGCGCGGACCGGCGCGCTGCTCGCCGAGGCGGGGGTGACGATCGCCGGCTGGTTCGTCTGTCCGCACGGCCCGGACGAGGACTGCGCATGCCGCAAGCCGCGCCCCGGACTGGCCGCCGCCGCCGCCGCCGCGCTCGATCTCGATCTCGCGCGGAGCTGGATGATCGGTGACAAGCCGTCGGACATCGGGCTGGCCGAGGCGGTCGGCGCGCGTGGTATCCTGGTGCGCACCGGCCATGCCGCCGCCGCCGTCGCCTGGGCGGAAGGCGCCGGGGTCAGGATCGCGGCGACGCTGGCCGAAGCGGCGGATCACATCCTCGCCCACCACGAAGCTTGTGCCATATAGGATAATATCGCTTTACTTGTTGGACTGATGCGGTTAGATGGTCCGGCTCCCAACAGGAGCCATCCCATGACCGATCCGATCAGACCCGGCGCGCCCGCCGGCTTCGTGCCGCAGGTCGCGCTCTGCTTCACCGCCGGCGACGGCTCGGCGGCGGCCGCCTCGGCGACGCAGCCGCTGCCGGTGTCCAGCCGGCTGACCGCCGCGCTCAGCGCGCCGCTTTCCGGCAGCGCCACCGCCTCGATGGTCGCCGGGCCGTTCACGCCCGATCCCGGCCGGACGATCTGGCTGTCGTTGAGCGGAAGCTGGTCGGGCACGGTCGCGGTGCGGCGCTCGCTCGACGGCGGCGCGACGCGCACGGCGCTCACCGTGGGCGGGATGCCCTGGGCGGTATTCACCGGCAACGCCCAGGAGGCGATCGGCGAGGAGAGTGTCGTCGGCGCGACCTATTATCTCGCGATCACGCTCACCGCCGGTACGCTCGGCTATCGGATGCAGCAGTGAGGCGCGCCGCCGTCCCCGCGCGCGCCGCCCCGACCGCCCCGGTCCCGGTGGCCGGACGACACCATCGTTCCGTCCGCGCGGCCCGCGCGCCGGGCACCATCGACCGGAGGATCGGCCAGTGATCGACACCATCGCACGCGGACTGGCGCTTCAGGCGCGGTCCGGCTCCGTCACGCAGGGCCGCTTCGACCGGATCGGCCGCGCGCTCAGCCGGGGCGCGCTGCGCAACCCGGTCGATCTGGGCGACTCCCCGGCGCTCGCGACGATCACGCCCAAGGCCATCGGCAGCGGCACGGCCGGGCTCACCCAGGCGTTCAACCAATATAGCAGGCCGGCGCTGTTCAGCTGGTTCGGCGGCGTCGCCACCTACCGCGCGGACTTCCCCGGCTGGTCGGCCCCGGTGGTCACGCGCCGCACCGGCGGCAACTTCACCGCGACGCAGACCTGTCTGGCGCAGCGCTTCTCGTTCCTCACCGACGCGGTGTCGATGGATGCCGTCACCAACTTCGCCAGCTATCGGGTGCTGGTCAACGGCCAGTATGTCGGCAAGACGGTGCGCACCGACGGGCTGACCAGCGGCGGCTACAACCGGCTCAACATCGCGCTCGGCGACACCACGCGCCAGCTCCGCCGGATCGACATCGAGGTGCAGTTCGCGAATGCCTGGTTCGGCGGCAATTCGACCAACACGCTCCAGACGGTCTATATCGGCCCGAACGACACGATCGTTCCGCTCGACACCTCCAGGGCGCTGTGCATCGCGGTGGTGGGCGACAGCTTCACGTCGTCGACCGGCGCGAGCTGGTGTCACAATGGCTGGGCGGTGACGCTCGGCTATCTGCTCGGCGGGATCGACGCGGACGTGCGCCAGATCGCCAT
Source organism: uncultured Sphingomonadaceae bacterium (assembly GCA_964245815.1). Taxonomy (GTDB): domain Bacteria; phylum Pseudomonadota; class Alphaproteobacteria; order Sphingomonadales; family Sphingomonadaceae; genus Solisphingomonas. The sequence goes on from CAXTNX010000045.1 coordinate 9,856, forward strand.
CGGCGGCACGGGCTATGTCGCCGACGCGAGTTCGCCCGGACCGCAGCAATACACGTTCCTGCAACACATCCAGGACCTTGCGCAGGCGACGTTCGACCTCGTGATCTTCGCGGGCGGGATCAACGACTCGGCCGCTTCGGGCGTGCAGCCGGCGGCGCTGGCGACGATCCAGGCGGCGCGCGCGCTCCAGCCCGCCGCGCCGTTCGTCGTGCTCGGCAGCTGGGCGTCCTCCGCCGGGCCGAGCGCGGGCGTGCTGGCGACCGAGGCGGCGATCCAGGCGGCGGTGCGGCAGTTCGCGGATCCCGGCACGGTGTTCGTACCGGTATCGGGCGATCCGGCCGGCGCGTGGATCGGCGCCGCCAACGGCCCGGTGATCAACGGCCCGTCGGTGGGTGGGATGGATGGCGTGCACCCGGGCGATGTCGGCCATCTCTATCTGGCGCGGCGCGGCAACGCGGCGATCCGCACCGCGCTGCTCGCGCTCGGCATCTGATCCGGCGCCGCCGCCCAGCGTCTTGTGGGCGGCGGTGCACCGGTTCGGGCCGGATCATGGAAGAGGGACATCATGATCCACGCCCGGTTTTGCTGCACTGCGGTATTGCGATGACGGCAGCGTGCGGCGTAGAACGCGCGGCACCGGGTTCCGTTCGGCTTTGCGTCCGCTGCCCGATGTCGGTCAGCTTTTCTGACGAGGTCGGCAAGGCGATGAAGATCCTCTATTTGGGCGACGACGCGGGGACGTCCGCCCATCGCCTGGCAGCCTTGCGGCGTCTTGGCCACGACGTCTCTCAGATCGACCCCTGGGACGCGATCGGCCGGTCGCGCGCATCGACGCTCTGGCTATGGCGGTTCGGCGGCGTCGGCTTCGAGCGCCGCGTCCGCCGCCACGTGCTCGACCGTATCGGCACCGAGCGATACGACATCTGCTTCGTCAATCATGGCGAGCTCGTTTCCGGCGCGCTCGTCGACACGCTCAAGACGGTGGCGGGCGGCGTCCTCGTCTACAACAGCGACAACCCCTTCGTCGGACGCGACCGGCGGCGCTGGCGCATCTTCCTCCAGGCGCTGACCCGCTACGATCTCGTCGCGGTCCCGCGCGAGAGCTCGGCCACGGCCGGGCGGGCGCTCGGCGGGCGGATGACGCGGGTGTGGTTCGCCGCCGACGAGGTCGTGCACCGGGCGCGACCCTTCGATGCCGGCGACGCGGCGCGATACGGCTCGGACATCGCGTTCGTCGGCACCTGGATGCCCGAGCGCGGGCCGCTCGTCGCCCGCCTCCTCGATGCAGGCATCAACGTCCGCGTGTACGGACCGCGCTGGCACAAGGCGCCGGAATACGCGCGGATCCGGCACGCCATCGCGGATGGCGGGGTGCTCGACGACGAAACCTATGTGCGCGCGGTGCACTATGCGCGCGTCGCGCTCGGCTTCGTCTCCTCCGGCAACAGGGACGAGCACACGACCCGGTCGATGGAAGTGCCCGCGATCGGGACATTATTGTGCGCCAAGCGTACAAACGAACACCGTGAACTGTATGTTGAGGATAAGGAGGCTATCTTCTGGGATGACGCGGAGGAATGTGCGGCAAAGTGCCGTGCGCTTCTGGGCGAGCCCGGCCGCATCCAAGCGATCGCCGCGGCGGGAGCGATGCGGCAACAGGGGAGCAGGCATTGGAACGAACGACTGGTAGAGAGCCTGTTGGAAAAAGCGTCTGGCGTGCAGATCGCCCGGCACGCGTCGGCTCACGCCTGACTACGGGTCGATGCACTACCGCGATGATCCGGCGCGAGCGGCCACCGCCTTCCGGGCCAAGTCATTGTGTTGCGCCGCAAAATGCCGGAGGATGCTTCGCGATGACGTGCTCTTCGCTGTGGGCGGGAAGCAGACCGGATGCCGCTTCTCGGTCCGGGAGCGTGGGTAGGCAATGAAGATACTCTTCCTCGGGCCCGCGTCCGGCACGACACGGCATCGTCAGGCGGCCCTCGAGCGGCTCGGCATGACGATCGAGATCATCAATCCCGTCGATGCGTTCGCGAGTCGGTCGTTCGCCAACTGGTGGGTCTGGCATGCCGGCGGTGCCGGCATGGAGGCGATCGTCCGGCGCTTCGTGCTGTCGCGCCTCCAGCGCGAGCGGTACGATCTGTGCATCGTCGATCCGGGAGATCTCGTCGGAGCGGGACTGCTGCGCGCGCTGCGGGATCGCGTCGGACGCCTGGTGCACTTCAGTTCGGACAATCCCTTCGTGTCGCGCGACGGTCCACGCTGGCGGATCATGCTGAAGGCGCTCGCCCAGTACGACCTGTTCGTGACGCCGCGCATCACGACGTCTGCCGAACATGCCCGGCGCGGCCTGCGCTCGCTGCTCTACGTGCATACGGCGGACGAGGTCGTGCACCGGCCGCGGCCCGAGACCGACGCCGATCGCGGCACCTTCGGATCGGAGGTGGCCTTTGTCGGCACGTGGATGCCCGAGCGAGGGCCGTTCATGATCAGGCTGCTCGACGCCGGGATCGACATCCGCATCTTCGGCGCCAACTGGCACAAGGCGGCCGAGTACGACCGGTTGAAACCCTATGTCGTGCTGCCGCACATGCTGGGCGACGAGGATTATGTCAGGTCGATCCAGTATGCGCGCATCGCACTCGGCTTCGTGTCGTCCGGCAACCTCGACCTGCACACCAAGCGTTCGGTCGAGGTGCCGGCGATCGGCACCTTGTTGTGCGCGCGCCGGACGAGCCAGCATCTCGAGCTCTATCGCGAGGACGAACAGGCGGTGTTCTGGGAAGATGCCGACGAGTGCGCGGCGAAATGCCGCGCGTTGCTCGACAATCCGGAGCGCATCGCGACGATCGCGGCGGCCGGCGCCCGGCACCAGCGGCAAAGCCGGCACTGGAACGAGCCGCTGATGGCGCGAATCGTCGACGAAGCGCTGGCGCTGGCGCCGGTCCGGCAATTCGACATGTCGTCGTGACGACGCTTCATGTTTTCGACACGATCGATCCGGCCTCGGGCGGCCCGATCGAATCGTTCCGACGCTGGGGCGACGTGCTTGCCGGGCGCGGGGCCGGCTGCGAGGTCGTCTCGCTCGATCGTCCGGACAGCGGGCTCGACAAGGGCTTTCCGTTCAAGCTCACGATGCTCGGCGACGCGTCGTCGAAGCGCGGCCGGGCGTTCGGCGAGGCCTACCGCTATTCGCCGCGCCTCGTGCCCTGGCTGCGCGCCAACCGCGATCGCTTCGACTGCGTCACCGCGCACAGCATGTGGACCTACAGCACCTTGGGGGTCGCCCGCGGCCTGCGTGACGGACACACGCCCTTCCTGGTCTTCGCCCATGGCATGATGGATCCGTATTTCCGCCACGCCTACCCGCTTAAGCACATCAAGAAGCAGGCCTATTGGTCGCTGTGGCTCGGCCGCGCGATGGAGGAGGCGACGACCGTGCTGTTCACCGCCGAGGAGGAACGCGTCCTGGCGCGCGGCTCGTTCCGCGGACATCGCGGCTATCGCGAGACGGTGATCGGCTTCGGCACCGCCGACGCGCCCGGGGCGACGCCCGCACAACGCGCGGCCTTCCATGCCCACTGCCCGGCGGCGGCGGGGCGGCGCATCCTGCTGTTCCTCGGGCGCATCCATCCGAAGAAGGGCTGCGACATGCTGATCGAGGCGTTCGCGGCGCTTGCCGCGGCGCATCCCGACGTCGATATCGTCATGGCGGGACCCGATGCGACCGGCTGGCGCGCGACGCTGGAGCCGCTCGCCGAGGGACTGGGCGTCGGCGATCGCATCCACTGGCCGGGCATGCTCTCGGGTGACGCGAAATGGGGTGCGTTCCGCGCCGCGGAAGCCTTCGTGCTGCCGTCGCACCAGGAGAATTTCGGGATCGCGGTCGCCGAGGCGCTCGCCTGCGCGCTGCCGGTGCTCATCACCGACAAGGTCAATATCTGGCAGGAGATCGTGGCGGCGGGCGCCGGTCTGGCGGGCGAGGATACGGCCGCCGATACCGCCGCCCAGCTCGCCCGCTTCCTCGCGATGGGCGCGGACGAGCGGCAGGCCATGGCGGCGGCGGCGCGCGCGCTCTTCACGGAACGGTTCGACGTCGAGACGACCGCATTGTCGATCCTCGACGCGATCATCGCCGCCGGCAGGACGCGGCCAGCAGCGGAGAACCGCCATGCGTCATGACGGTCGCGCCTTTGGCGGCGGCACGCCGGGTCCTCGCGCGACCGCGCTCTCGCCACGCGAGGACGAGCGGCGGCGGACCGAGGATTCCGATTTCTATTATCGCCGGTTCAACCGGCGGTTCGATCTCTTCCAGCACTGGCTGATGATCGCGTTCCCGATCATCTTCGCGATGGTCGCGGCGACGCAGCACATCACGCTGACTATGGCAGCCATCCACCTCGGCATGTATCTCACGGTGCTCGGCTTCCGATACGTCACGCGGCCACGCGACTCGATGGCGACGTTCCTGGTCACCTATGCCTTCTGGTTCTACAGCTTCATGCTGTTCGTCTATGCGCTGTTCCACTGGCAGTCGCCCGAGGACTCGCTCTACACGCCCTGGTTGTCGAGTATGGTGGCCGCGGTGACCCTGCTGTCCTGCATGGCCGGCTATGTCGTGGCCCGCCTGGTCGTTCGCTTCTTCGGCCTGCCGGCCTGGCATCGGGTCTCTACGCCCGCCGAGAAGCGGTTCACCGGCGTCGGGCTGATGCTGTTCGCCGCGCCGTTCATGATGCTTCCGTTCGCGGGACGGGACGTTTCTCTCTACAATGCCGCAGCCGGTCTGTTCGAGCCGCTGCTGTGGCTGGGGCTGATCGTCTACTGCGTCGGACGCGGACCAAGGGCCGCGGTAACGCTCCCGGTGCTTCTGGTCGGCCTCATCGCCGTCGCGGTGTCGATCGGGCTCAACGGGCGGGCGACGATGCTTTCGTTCGGCATCGCCGCGATGATCCTCTACTTCGCGCTTGCCGAGCGGCCGCTGACCATATTCCGCGTCATCCTCCTGTATTTCGGCGCGAACGCGGTGGGTACGGTGTCGGCGATCATGATCGGGGCGCGGGAGCGAGTCGGACATGAGGCCAGCACGCCGGTCGTGCTGAAAGCGATTTTCTCGAGCGACTTCCTGCTGGCCATCGTCGGTATCAAGAGCGTCGTCGATCCCCGTCTTGCGATCCGCGACGAACTCGCCCGCAACGACCAGTATCTGATCTATTTCTTCGGCGGCCGCAGCGGCCTGTCCGAGCGGCTGACCCTGATGCCGCACATGGACGTCGTCATTTCCCGTCTGCCGAACTACATGCACGTCGATCGGGGCGAGGTGAAGAACACCTTTCTGTCGGCGCTGCCGTCGATCTTCGGCCAAGTCAAGGAGACGGATTATTCGGATCGGCTGGTCTGGGAGCTGGGCCTTTTCCACAAGGATACGACCGGGCATCCGATGGTCACGGCGCCCGGCGAGGCCTATGCGATGGGCGGGATGCTGACGGTCAGCCTGATGTACGTGCTGCTGTTCGCGACGACTTTGATCTGGTACGAATATTCCAAGCGCATGTTTGCGGATCGGTTCATCGCGGCGGCGGCGCTGTTCAGTTTCTCGATCTATATCGTGTTCACGTCGTCCGCGATCACCTCGATCGCGACGCCGCTGCGGGTCTATCCCGCGGCGGTGATCCTGTTCCCGCTGATCCAGTTCGTCTCGATCCGGCTGGCGTCGGGCCGGCGACCAGGCGGCACGGCCCGCGTCGCGCGCACCCCGGCGTGACCGGGCCGGGCAGATCATGATCACGCGCCGGGGCATCGCCGCGACCCTGGCCGGCTTCCTCGGCGGGGCGGCGGTCGGCGGCATCAGGCGGACCGGACCCGTCCCGCCAGCGCCGCCGGCGAACGGCCCGAGCCTGGTGCCGACGGGCGCCAGCCGCGCCGATCTCGCGGCGATCCGCGCGCCCGCGCTGGCGCGCGCCGAGCGCTTCATGCCCGACGGGCCGCCGGTCAACCTGCTCTACGCCGCGATCGACGGCGAACCCGGCGACGATGCCACCGCGATCCGTTTCGCCGACGGGCGCTGGGGACGCCAGCTGTTCGCCGACGGTCGCTTGAACGCGCGTCAGTTCGGCGCCATCGGCGACGGCAAGGTTGACGATACCGCCGCGCTTCAGGCGTTCCTCGACGCGGTGACGACCGGGCAGCACGGCTTCATCCCGGCGGGCGTCTACCGGATCACCGCGCCGCTGCGCATCGGCGGCGGCGCCACGCCGGTGCGCGGCTTCACCATCGAGGGCGCGGGGCGGACCAGCTATACCGAGGGCCGTATCCTCGGCGGCACGCTGATCCTGCTCGACGCGCCGTATCCGGCGGACGCCGTGCTGCTGTGGTATGGCAATGCCTGGCGCGACACGCGGGTGACGGGGCTGGGGATCGCGTGCACCCGGATCGACGGCGCGCGCTACGGCATCCTGATCCGGTCGTCCGAAATCTCCTGCCTCACCTTCGACCACCTCGGCGTCGACCGCGTCGAGACCGCGTTCGGGCTGATGCAGGGCACCGGCGGCAACGGCGAGTTCTGCAGCTGGACCGAGATCCAGACCTGGCGCGTCAAGGGCTTCTACCATTCGGATGCCGGGCAGGCGTTCGCGCCGCGCTTCACCAACTGCTTCTGCTACTATCGCGCCGGCGGCACGCTCTTCCGCTTCGACACGCGGATCGAGGGCGGCGGGCCGCGGCTGGTCAATTTCGACGCGTCGCCCGCCGCCGACGACGGCAGCGGTGCGCCGCGAGAGCAGGCGAACACCACGCTGTTCGCGCTGTCGCAGAACCACAATGCGCCGATCGTCATGGTCGGCGGCCGGATCGAGCACATCACGACGATCGCCGAGATCGACACCGGTGCGACGAACATCATGATCCACAATCACCTGCAATTCATCGGCTGCGAGTTCACCACCGATCTCGTCCGCGCCGGCATCGAGACGGGGCACGCCAGCGTGCGGCTCCACCACAGCGCGCTTGCCGATCTCAACTTCCTCAATTGCCGGTTCGCGCATTCGTTTCCGAACGACGACCAGGGCCGGCTGGCGATCGTCGCGGATCCCGCCTGCCGCGGCTCGATCCGGTTCCAGCAATGCGGCTTCTTCGGCTATGGCGACGAGCCGGCGTATCGCGGACCAGGCGGCGACGGGCTGCGCGTCTCCTGGGCGGATTGCTTCCACAACGAGATCGGCCGGCGTGGCGACTATCGCGCGCGGGCGCAGGGCGGCCGTCTCGATCGCACCATCAACGGTCCGCCGCCGCCGGGCGGTACGCGCGTCGCCGCGGACGGCGGCCGTCCGATGGCGTTCGACGGCGAGCGCTGGTACGAGACCCCCCGGCTGATCGCCGCCGCCGCGCCGCCGCGCGAGGGACGGTTCCACCCGGGCGACATGTGCCGCAATACCGCGCCCGCCGCCGGGCGGCCGCTCGGCTGGGTCTGCGTGGAAGGCGGCCGGCCCGGCCGCTGGCGCGAAACGGCGACGCTGTGATACGGCGCCCCTCTCATGACGGGTGGCTCTGAATGGCTGGACGGACCCTCAAGCAACGCCTGATCGGCGGCGTCGGCGCTCAAGCCTACGCCCAGCTCGTCCAGATCATCGTCCGCCTCGGCGAGGTGCCGGCCTTCCTCGCGATCTGGAGCGCGACCCGCTACGGCGAGTGGCTGGTGCTGGCCGCGATCCCGACCTATCTCTCGCTCGCCGACGGCGGCTTCGCGACGACGTCCGGCCGCGAGATGACGATGCGGCTCGGCAACGACGACCGCGATGGGGCGCTGTGCGTCTACCAGAGCAGTTGGGCGCTGCTCACCGCCATCACCGTCGGCGTCCTCGCCCTGGTGATCGGCCTGCTCTACGGCACGCCGCTGATCGAGCTGGTCGCCGTGCATACCGACCGGAGCGACGTCCGGCTTGCGCTCATTCTGTTGAGCGCGGCGATCCTGCTCGGATTCCAGACCGGGCTGCTCTACGGCGTGTTCTGCGCCGAGAAGCGCTACGATCTCGGCACCTGGATATCCGCCAATTTCCTGCTGGTCGATCTGATCGCATCGGTGGCCGGCGCCTGGTCCTTCAACAGCCTGGCAGGCGCCGCGGCGGGGCTGCTGGCAAGCCGGCTGCTGCTGCTGCTGCTCTATTCGATCGTGCTGCGCCGCGTCGCGCCCTGGTGCCGCATCGGGTTCCGGCATGCGTCGCGCGCCCAGCTCCGCGCGCTCGCCAAGCCGGCGCTTGGCTCGATGGCCTTTCCGGTCGGCATCGGCGCCAACATCTCGGGCATGCGGATCCTGGTCGGCGCGGTGCTCGGGCCGGCGGCCGTGCCCGCGTTTTCGGCGATGCGCACGCTCGCGCGGGCCGCGCAGATGCCGACGCTGCTGGTGATCCGCATCCTCGAGCCCGAGCTGGCGATCGCGTACGGAGAACGCCGCATGGATGTGTTCCGGATGCTGTTCCGGCGATCCTGCCAGATCGCGACATGGGGCGGCATCGTCATGCTGATCCTCGCGCTTGTCGGCGGGGAGCTCTTCTTCTCGACCTGGGTCCATGACCGCTTCGCGCTCGATCTGCCGAGCTTCCTGATGCTGCTCGCCGCCTCGGGCGTGAACGGCATGTGGTACACCGCCCTCCAGGTCGCCTATGCGACCAACCGCACGCATGCGATCGCGCTTCCTTTCGCGCTGATCTACGGCGTCGGCTGCGTGGCCGCGGCCTGGGGTCTGATGCGCGTGATCGGCTTCCCCGGCGCCAGCGCCGCGATCCTGATCGCGGAGCTGGCGATGACGGCGCTGGTCGTCCCGCTGATGCTCCGGCTGGCCGACGAGCGCGCCGCGGCGTTCTTCGAGACGATGCTGACGCCCCCGGTCACGGAGCTGCGCCGGCTGCTCGCGCGCCGCCGTCGACGGCTGGTCTGAGGCGCGTTCAGGAGAGTTCGGCGACCAGCGCCGCCCAGCGGTCGCCATAGGCGTCCCACCCGCCGATCCGCTCGATGCGCGCGCGTGCCGCCGCGCGCATCCGGTCGCGCGACGATGCCCGATCGGCGAGCGCGGTCAATGCGTCGACCATCGCATCGACATCGCGGATGGCGAGGATGCGTCCTTCGACACCATCGTCGAACAGCTCCGCCGCGCCCGTGTTGCGGGTCGCGATCACCGGGCAGCCGCATGCCAGCGCCTCCCCCATCACCATCGCCAGTCCTTCCTCGATGCTCGGCAGCACCATCACGTCGGCGGTGCTGTAGTGGCGCGCGAGCTCGGTGTTGGGCACCTGCCCGAGGAACTCGACACCGTCGGTCGGCAACGACGCAAGGACCGCCTCGATCCCGGGCTCGGGCGATCCGATGATCCGGAGCCGCTTGTTCGGATGGCGCAGGCGATCGAACGCCTGGAGCAGATAGGGCAGCCCCTTGCGCAGCGAGAGCGCGCCCACGAACAGCAGCGTGAAACGATCCGGATCGGGCGTCCCGACCGGCGCGAACCGATCGAGCCGGCCGCCATAGGGGATCAGCCGCATCTTCTCCGCGGCGACGCCGCGTTCGATGAAGCTGGACAACACGAAGCCCGAGGGCACGGTGATGCGGTCCGCCTCGGCATATTCGGCCTCCTCCTTGGCGACGATCGCGTCGCTGAACCGGGGCGGCGCCGCGCCCCACCGCCGATATTCCTCGGTCAGCAGGTCGCGTTGATAGGCGATGTGCGACGAGCCGCGGTCGCAGACGTAGCGCCCGCCGCGCGCGTGCGCCCGCCGTCCGGCATGGAGCCCGCTTCCGGACAGGGCCGCGACGATGGTCGGATCGGTGATGCCGGCCGCGGCCGCGCGATCGGTGGAATCGTGCTGCGCCTCCATCAGCCGGTTGACGAACCCGGGGAGCGACCGGACGCCGGGTGTCCGCATGGCGGCGACATAGGCCAGATACCATGCCGGATTGGTCCGGATCCGGGCCGGGTCGATATCACGCTCGTCGCGGAGCTTGACGCGCGGATAGCCCGTCCAGATCGCACGCAGCAGGCCGCGCCGATCGAGCTGGCGCGCGAGATGGAAATGGTGGAAGCGGCCGCTGACGATCTGCGTGACCTGGAGCATCGGGCTTCTCCTGTTTCGGAACCGGATCGATCGACGACCGCCGTCAGATCTCGTTGGGCTCGCCGTCCTCGCCGGCGTTGCGCAGCGCCCGGGCGCGCAGCGCGGCCGCCGGATTGCCGCTGTACACGGTCCACGGCTCGAGCGACTTGAGCGCGACCCCGCGCGCGCCGAGCACGGCGCCCTCGCCGATGCGTACGCCCGGGCCGACGAACGCCTCCGCCGCGATCCACGCCATCGGCTCGATCACGATCGGGCGGAGCAACAGCTGGAAATAATAGTCGTTCACGTCGTGCGAGCTCGCGCACAGATGCGCACCCTGCGATATGGTGACGCGCCGGCCGACGGTGATATGACCCTGATTGTAGCAGATCACGCGCGGCCCGATCCAGGCGAGATCGTCCATCGTGAGGTTGGCCGGGTACCAGATCCGGGCGGAGGCGTAGACGCGGCAGCCCGTGCCGATGCTGGCACCGAACAGGCGCAGGATCGCGCAGCGCCAGCGGTTCATCGGTGGCGGCGTCCATCGCGCCAGCAGCGTCCAGGCCAGCATCCAGACGACGCGGCGCAGCCGGTCGCCGAAGCTGAAGCTGTAGCCGCCCTTGTCGATCGTGCCGGCGGCGCGCGCGTCGAGCGGTTTCATCCGATCGGCTGCCGCAACAGCAGCGATGCGCGGTCGGCCGGCGCCATCGGCCGCGCCGCCGCGGCGATGTTGGCACGGACATGGTCCGGATTGGTGCTGTTGAACACCGACGATGCGATCAGCGGATGGCTGGTGACGAAGCGCAACGCCGCGGCATGCGCATCGGGATCGGCCCGCAGCAGCCGCCGGCGCAGCCGCTGCCCGCGCCAGACGAAGCGCGGATCGCGGTACATCGCGCGCATCAGATACCAGGCCGATCGCCGGTTCGTCGGCACAAAACCGCGCAGATCGTAGATGCCCTGCGCGAGCGCGGTGCCGGTGACCACGGTCTTGCCCGACCGCGCCAGCGCCTCGATCAGCGTCTCGAAGCGCTGGTCGGCGACGTTGTACTGGAGCATGACGATGTCGATCGGCAGTCCGACGGCCTGCGCCACGACGGCGGGATCGAACGAGTTGATGCCGGCGCGCCCGATCCGGCCGGCGCGCTTCTCGTCGAGCAGGAAGGCGACCGCGCCCTCGAGGTCGCCGATCTGCGGCCCGTGCAGGTAGAGGATGTCGACCCGGGCGAGGCCGAGACGGACGAGGCTCGCGTCGAGGCTCGCGCGCATCCGCTCGGGCGAGAAGCTGCGGGCGCCGCCGCGCTCGGTGCCGACCTTGGTCGAGACGGTCAGCCCGGCGGCGCCGCGAGCGGCGAGGAAGGCGCCGAGCCGCTCCTCGCCCTGGGCGTAGCTCGGGCCGGTGTCGAAATATGTCACCCCGCGATCGGCGGCGAGGTCCAGGATGGCGCGTGCGCGATCGGCGGAAAACTCTGGCCTGGCCCAGAAGGACGAGCAGCCGAAACCCAGTTTCGACAGGCTCCCGGGGGAGTCGGGCGGGGCGGCGCGCGGCTGCTCAGGCGGCACGGAGCCGTCGCGCCTCGCGCACCTTGCGGACTTTCAGCACCGTCCGGGTCAGCGTGTCGCCGGCGTGCGGATTGCCGAAATGGAAGAGCAACGTCGCGCGCTTCGCGCCTGCGGCACAGGGCAGGTTGCCGTGGAGCGTGCGATATCCCCAGAAGAAGTAGAGATTACCCGGCTGGAGCTTCACGACGTTGCGCGTGCCGGCGCCGTAGCGATGCTTGTAGTAGCGGAACGCCAGCGGGTTCTGGAGCAACGTCTTCTCGATGATGTTCCCGATCGCCGACCGGCGATAGCCGCGTGCATTGGGGAAGGCGACGAGATCGCCGGCCTTGTCGGGTGGGCCGCTCGGGATGAACAGCGGCATCAGCACGGTCAGGACGGTGGCGTCGTAGTGAAATTCGAAGGCGCGCGTCGCGGCCTCGTCGCCGGCGATGACGCGGAGCACGTTGTAGAGCTCGGACTCGTCGACCGCGCGCTGCGAATGCTCGTCGCGCACCAGCCGCTTCATCAACGCCATGAACTCGGGATACTCGGCGATCTCGGCGAACGCGCCGCCTTCGACCTTCTGCGGCTGGATGATCGAGAAATAGCGGTGGCCGTTGGTGTCGAGCATCGCATCGACCCGCTCGCGCACCCGCGCGAGGAAGTCCGGGTTGACGGCATCGGGCAGGCAGGCGAACCCGTGCGCGTCGAGTTCGGTACGCAGCGTCGCCACGGCGTCACCCGTCAGGGGGGCGGTAAATGGCTGCATGTCATGCTCCAATCGTCGGCCGCGCGATAACCCATGGGCTCCGCTGCCGGCAAGCGCCGCCTCGCCGATCACACGGAGGCACGGTCTGAGCCGTAGTTGTATGCGTAGTATCCATAGTCGTAT
>CAXTNX010000046.1:0-21973 GCA_964245815.1 uncultured Sphingomonadaceae bacterium
CACACCGAAGCCCGATCGTCCAACCTCATTCCGCCACCGTTCCCAAACAGCCTGTCAGCCGCAATCTCAACGTCCAATATAAGACGGCCTTCGTCCTCGAACACAAGCTACGCGAGGCGATTGGCTTGCTGCAGCACGCGGACGAGTTGAGCGGTAAAGTCGAGATCGATGCCGCCTACTATGGCGGCTACGTCAAGCCGTCCAACGAGGTGAAGAACCGGCGAGATCGCCGCACGCTCGCCAACCAATCCGGGCGCAAGCAGGCTGTCACAGTCGCGCGCTCACGCGGCGGTCGTACCCGTGCCTTCGTCAGGACTGAGAAGGAGTTCGGGCAGATCGCCCGCGAAGTGATCGCGTCGGGCAGCATCCTGTTCGCCGACGAGGCCAAAGCGCATAACTACCTCCATGCGATCTTCGATGTGCGCCGGATCAACCATGAGAAGGGAGCCTATGCGGACGGGGACACATCGACCAACCAAGCCGAGTCCATGCACTCTCGGATGCGGCGCGCGGAGATCGGAACGCACCACCATATCGCTGGTCCCTATCTCGCCGCATACGCCGACGAGATGACGTGGCGCGAGGACGAGCGCCGCACCTCGAACGGCGAGCAATTCCTGATACTGACGGCGGCCGGGCTGAACCACCCGGTGTCGCGGCAGTGGAAGGGCTACTGGCAGCGGCGGAAGGCAGCCTGATGGCGCGGTTCAAGTTCTGTATGATCGGGACCTCGGAAACGCCGATCCTGCACCTTCCCGCTGCCAACGTCCGCGAACTGAATGAGGTCATCACGCGTAGCCGGTTCATTGAGGGCGACATCGAGATGACCGACGGCGTGGTATGCGGGATGCTGCTCTCGGTGAACCGCATCCAGTGCGTCATCCAATTGGATGAGTGTCACGGCGCCTGACGTCGGCCGTCAGGCGCCGCAGATCATCACCGAAGGGATTTGGCACTTGCAACGGCCGCCAAGCCCTGTGCATTCTCAACCTGTACGGATTGCCCAAGCTCGGGCTGCGCCGCCTGCTCCGTGAAGCGGAGGGGTTCGGCGAGATAGGCGTGAATGGTAGAACCAAACGGGATTGTCGCGCTGGTGCCGTGGATCAGGAAGCCGAGCGGGCTGACGATCGCGATCGTCGCGAATGACGCGACCGTGCCGCTACTGCCCTCCTTGTTGGTGACGCCCTCGATCTGAACCGGTCCCGATGGCGTCTGGACGTACAGCAGATTGATGTCGAGCTTGCCCTTCTTGCCGAAATGTCCGTTGCGGTCAGAGCGGACGACCTCACCCACAGCAGGGGCGCCGACCGGGACCACGACCTGTCCGTCAAAGGTCAGGCTTTCGGCCACGCGCAGGTAAATCCGATCGCCGGGGCGGGCATCTTTCGTCGAAATCTGTGTCCGCGTGGCGAGCGTAAGCGGCGTGCCCATCGGGAAAAACCACTTCTGCTCGTGTCCGGTGTATGCCGCCGGTGCCGGCCAGTGGTAGACGTCTTGCGCCATTGCCGCCGTGCTGGCGAGAGCAAGCAACGCTCCGGCCAAAAGCTCCTTTCGCATATATCCTCCTGTTCATACCCGTCTTCCGGGCGTCAATTGAATAGGAAGGAAGCGTTAATATTGGGTATGATCGTCCGTGGACTGATAGTCGCCGTTCTGGCGGCTTGGAGAGGTGGCGAGTGATGTCCTCAAGGAGCTTGGCAAGCGCATCCGGCAGCGGCGCAAGGCGCTCGGCTGGTCGCAGGAGCGATTCGCCTTGGAAGCCGAGATCGACCGCAGCTATGTCGGTGGCGTCGAGCGTGGCCAGCGGAACGTGACGTTCACGGTGCTGTGTCGGCTGTGCGTCGCGTTGGAATGCGACGTCGCGGAGCTAGGCGTTAACCTGCCGCGAACGGCTCACCCGTAGTTTCGCATCATGAACAACCAACGCACCCGAGACATAACCTTCTATAAGCACTGCGGGGTATGTGGATACGGAGCGATCGGCCGACAGGTGGGTAAATCGATCTTCTTCGAGGGTGGCCTCGGGGATCAGTATGGAAAGTGCCCGATGCGGCGAAATAGTACCACCGGTCTATCGGACGGCTGCCCTCACTGGAAGAGCTCTCCCGAAATCGTCAAACTGCCGGAATAGTCCGGTGATGGCGCGCTACCTCGTTACCATTATCATCTAACTGGATAAGATGATACCACCGACCGGGTTCCTGTCCCCATCCATCGTGTGGAACATTATCAACATAAACCAAAGTTCCGTTTGGCAGTTCTATAGAAACTTCGTTAGGTTCACTGACATCTGTCACGCTACTATCCTTAGGGCTATGGCTGAGGAAGAATGGTACGATGATCGAGGCATTCCGACGCTGGGCTTACAAGCGGTACGAGGCGCGCGTTTCGGCTACGAACGATTTTGCAGAGTTCGAGCAATTCGCATCCGGTCCTTGGACGCCCGCCATGACGGCGGCTATGCCTTGGGACATCCTTGTGAAAGGCCCTCAGCTAGGCGGCATTGACGCACAGACGCGCCGGGTAATCGAATTGGAAATCGAAAGTCGGCTACGATCTAGACAGCCGCTTGTGGCGAATGTCATCGCATTCGGCGCGCTAGTTGTCGCGCTGATCGCTTTGCTCAGATGATCGCTGGCGGCAAGCGCATGGTTCGCTTGGTGCGTTTGCTACATAATACCGCAGCCCGGTCGGCCACCCGTCACCGCCTGTCCAGCGCCGCGACATGAACCACGGTCCGGCGTCGACGAGGCCGATCCGGCGGACCTGGCGATCGCGGTTCCGCTAGAGCATCGCGATCGTCCGCGGCACCGGGTCGGCCGGCCGCGTCTTTCGCGCGGTAAAGCAAATCTGCGCTGCGAAACCCTATCGTGCGACTAGGGTTATGCCTGGGTGCGATACGGGACGGCGAGCAGATGGGACGAAGCCTGGGTGGAGCGGCGGTGACGGGCGCCCGGCCGGTGGTCGGCGTGCTGTGCTGCAACCGGACGCTCGACGGCCGCGACAGTCAGGCGGCGGCATCCCGGTTCATCGCGCCGCTGGCGTCGCTCGCGGGCCTGTCGGTGCTGCTGGTGCCCGCCATGCCCGATGCGGTCGACGTCGCGCGGTTCGCGCGATTGCTCGACGGGCTGCTCCTCACCGGCTCCTGCTCCAATCTCGGCGCATCGCGCTATGGCGGCCGGGGGGTGGCGCCGGGTAGCGACGAGGGGCGTGACGAGGTCGCGCTCCGCCTCGCCGGCGCGATGATCGACGCCGGGCGACCGGTGTTCGGGATCTGTCGCGGGCTCCAGGAACTCAACGTGCTGTTCGGCGGCTCGCTCGCCGATCGTGCCGGGCATCATCACGACGGCGACGATGCGGACCTCGATGCGCTGTTCAATCACGGCCACGCCATCGACGTGGTCGCGGGCGGGCTGCTCGACGGCGTGCTCGGCGCCGGCACCCGCCAGGTCAACTCGGTGCATCGCCAGGGGATCGATCGTCTCGGCACTGGTCTGCGGGTCGAGGCGCGGGCGGGCGACGCCCTGGTCGAGGCGGTGTCGGCGCGGCCCTGCGGCGCGCCGGTGCTCGGCGTCCAGTGGCACCCCGAATGGGAAGCGCAGGCGAGCGCCGAGGGTCGCGGCTTCTTCGACCTGTTCGGTCGCGCGGTGCGCGGCGACGCGCTGTGAAAGGACATCGGCGATGAGCGCCACGTGGGTCGATGACGAGGAGATCACGCTCGTCGACGGTCAGTACTGGGATATCGATGCGATCGCCGGCGAGCTGCGATCGGCACGCGAGGACTGGCGCCGCGCGCACCGGCATCATGTCGAGCATGGCGCGATCGGCTTCCCGTCGCGTGTCAAGCTCGAGAAGATCGTCGCCGCGCTCGGCGGGGCGCTGTTCCCGCTACGGCTCGGACCGAGCTTCGTGCGCCACCACAACGAGGAGGCGTTCGTCGCGGAGACGCTGCAGACCGCGCTCGGCCGGCTGTACGGCCAGATCCGGCTCGAGCTCGGCTATTCGCTGGCGGCCACCACCGCGGACGAGGTCGAGCACGCCTCGGCGCGGATCATCGGCCGCTTCGCCGCCGACCTGCCGCGCCTGCGCCGGCTGCTCGATCGCGACGTCGAGGCGGCCTATGCCGGCGATCCCGCCGCGCGCAGCGTCGACGAGGTGCTGCTCTGCTATCCGAGCGTGCTGGCGATCATCCACCACCGCCTCGCGCACCGGCTCTACCGGCTCGGCGCGCCGATCGTCGCGCGGATCATCGCCGAGATCGCGCATTCGGAGACGGGTATCGACATCCATCCGGGCGCGACGATCGGCGAGAGCTTCTTCGTCGATCACGGCAGCGGCGTCGTGATCGGCGAGACCGCCGTGATCGGCGACCGCGTCCGGCTCTACCAGGCGGTGACGCTCGGCGCGCGGAGCTTCCCGGCCGATGCGCAGGGCGCGCTGAAGAAGGGCCTGGCGCGCCATCCGATCGTCGAGGACGACGTCGTGATCTACGCCGGCGCGACGATCCTCGGGCGGGTGACGATCGGGCACGGCGCGGTGATCGGCGGCAATGTCTGGCTGACCGAGAGCGTGCCCGCCGGCAGCATCATCCACCAGGCCAGCGCCGAGCGCGAGTGTTCCCCGGCGGAACAGCTGCCGAGCGGCCATGTCAACCTGGCGGCCGCCGCGATCTGATCGCGCGGGCCGCACGACACCGACGTGTCGAACGCGATGCCGGGAGCGATGCATCCGGCTGAGGGCGAGGGGCACTCCATCGACGCCGGGGATCACACACCCCGCCGTCGGGATGATGACGGGCGTCGTGGACGACGCTACCCGCTGTTCCGCAGCGCGGTCGCGATCGCGTTGATCGAGAGTTCGATGCCTTCGCGGATGCGCGGATCGTCCTCGCCCGCGCGGTGGCGCTTGAGCAGTTCGACCTGGAGGAGGTTGAGCGGCTCGATATACGGCAGCCGCAACTTGATCGAGCTCTCGAGCGCGGGGTTCTTCTCGAGCAGCCGGGTCTGCCGCGTGATCGAAAGCAGGCAGTCATGCGTCTGCCGCCAGTCGTCGTGGATCCGATCGAAGAGCGGCCGCGCGCGCGCGGTGTCCTCGACCAGCGGCAGATAGTGCCGGGCGATGCCGAGGTCCGACTTGGCGAGCACCATCTCGAGATTGTCGAGCGTCGCGGCGAGGAACGGCCATGCCTCCAGCATCTCGCGCAGCAGCGCCATGTCCTTGAACCCGGCGAGCGCGTGGCCGACGCCGTACCATCCCGGCAGCATGATCCGCGCCTGCGCCCACGAGAACACCCACGGGATCGCCCGCAGGTCCTCGATCCGGTCCGACCTGGTGCGGCTGGCCGGGCGCGAGCCGATCTTGAGCCCCGCGATCTCGGGCAGGGGCGTGATCTGGCGGAAGAAGGTGCGGAACCAGTCGTCGCCATAGACCAGATCGCGATAGGCGGCGAAGGCGGCGTCGCTGATCGTCGCCATCGTATCGGCGAAGCGCTGGTCGTCGGCGTCCGACAGGCTGGGCGCCTCGAGGCTGGCGAGGATCGTCGCCGACGCCATCGCCTCCAGATTGGCGGCGGCGCTCGCGGGCGTGCCGTACTTGGCGGCGATCACCTCGCCCTGTTCGGTGATCCGGATGCGGCCGTTCACGGTGCCCGGCGGCTGCGCGAGGATCGCCGCGAACGACGATCCGCCGCCGCGCCCGACCGCGCCGCCGCGCCCGTGAAACAGCTGCATCGCCACGCCCGACTGCTCGAACACGGGGGCGAGCGCGCGACTCGCCTGGTGGAGCGACCACACCGAGGTCAGATAGCCGCCGTCCTTGTTCGAATCCGAATAGCCGACCATCACCTCCTGAGCCCCGCGCGCGCGGGCCAGCGCGGCGATCTCGGGCAGCGCGAACCATTTCGCCATGACCTCCGGCGCGTTCCGGAGATCGCCGATCGTCTCGAACAGCGGCACCGCCATGATCGGCGCGACCGGCGCGGCGCCATCCGCGCCCGGCCGGTAGAGCCCCGCCTCCTTGAGCAGGATATGCACCTCGAGCATGTCCGACACGGTCTCGGACTTGGAGATGTTGTAGATGCGGATGCAGCCCTCGCCATAGCGCGCGTGCGCTTCCGCCGCGGCACGCACGATTGCGAGCTCGGACGCGGTCTCGTCCGAATACGCGCCCCACGGGCTCGACAGCGGGCGTACCGTCGCGAGTTCCGCGCGGAGCAGCGCGACGCGAGCTTCCTCATCCAGGCCGACATAATCCGCCTCGACTCCCGCGCCGGCGAGCAGCTCCGCGACGACGCGCTCGTGGACGTCGGCATTCTGGCGCAGGTCGAGCGCGGCGAGATGGAAGCCGAACGTGTCGACGGCGCGGACCAGCCGCGACAGCGCGCCGCCGCTCGCCATCGCACCGCCGGCGCCGCTCAGCGCCTGCGCGATCGTCTTGAGGTCGGCGCGCAGGTCGCCGGGATGGGCGTAGGGCGCGGCGTCGGTCCGCGCGACCCGTGGCGTGGCGCGGCCGGTGAGATCGGCATAGGTGCGCGCCAGCCGCGCGTAGACGCCGGTCAGCGCGCGGCGATAGGGCTCGTCGTCGCGGGTGCGCGCGGGATCGTCGGCGGCGTCGGCGAGCGCGGTCAGCGCGGGGCTGACCTCGGCCAGTTCGGTCGAGATCGACAGTTCGGCGCCGAGCGCGTGGATACGTTCGAGGTAGAAGCCCAGCACCGCCTCGGCCGAGCGCGCCAGCACCAGCCGCAGCGTGTCGGCATTGACGTTGGGATTGCCGTCGCGATCGCCGCCGATCCAGTTGCCGACCCGGAGGAAGCTCGGGCACCGGCTGCCGAGCGCGCGGTCCCAGCGCTCGTACAAAGCGGGGAGCGCGGGCAGGAACACCTCGCGCAGATAGGCGAGCGCGGTGTCGATCTCGTCGGCAACGTACAGCCGTTCGCGGCGGAGCGCGCGGGTCTGCCAGAGCAGCGCGATCTGCCGGGTGATCGCATCCTCGACGAGATCGCCATCCGCCGTCTCGGTCGCACCGCCATCGCGCACCGCCATCAGCGCGGCGATGCGGTTGCGGTGATCGATCATGCTCTTGCGCCGCACCTCGGTCGGATGCGCGGTGAGCACGGGGACGAGCAGCGCATGGCCGAGCAGGTCCGCGACCCGCGCCCGATCGATGCCCTGCCGCTCCAGCCGGGTGATTGCGTTGGCGACGTCGGCATCGGGTTCGGCGGCGACGCCCTGGCGGTCCTCGGCGAGATTGGCGAGCAGCGAGAACAGCATGAAGCCGCGCACGAAGGCAAGCGTATCGTCGAGGCTGAGCGCATCGAGCCCGGAGTCGATCGCGTCGGACGCGACGATGCCGCGCGCACGATCGACCGACGTCGAGCGGATATACTCGATCCGCCGGAACAGCGTGTCGCCGCCGCTCGCGCGGATCACGTCGCCGAGCAGGCGACCCAGGAAACGGATGTCGGGGTTCTGCGTGACGATCGGTGCAGCCATGCCGGGGATGCTGCACCGCGGCGTGACGGGGGTCAACGCTGCTGAAACGCCCTCGCCCCTTCAGGGGAGAGGGCTTTGTCCTTACGCCTCCAGCGGCACGTCCCAATAGAGCCAGTCCCGCCAGCTGTCGTGGAGATGGTTGGGCGGAAACCGGCGCCCGTTTTCCTGGAGCGCCCAGCTCGTCGGCCGCGCTGCGGGCCGGGCGAGCGTCATCCGCGCCTGGCGCGGCGTGCGGCCACCCTTGCGCAGGTTGCACGGCGCGCACGCGGTCGCGACATTCTCCCAGGTCGTCCGCCCGCCCTGCGCGCGCGGCGTCACATGATCGAAGGTGAGGTCGTGCCGGCTGCCGCAATACTGGCACGAGAAGCTGTCGCGCAGGAACAGGTTGAAGCGGGTGAAGGCCGGCCACGCCGATGGCCTGACGAACTGGCGGAGCGCGATCACCGAGGGCAGCTTCATTTCGAAGCTCGGCGAATGGACCGCGCGCTCGTAGGTGGCGACGATGTCGACGCGCTCGAGGAACACCGCCTTGACCGCGGTCTGCCACGGCCACAGCGAGAGCGGGTAGTAGCTCAGCGGCGTGTAGTCGGCATTGAGCACCAGTGTCGGGCAACCATCGGGGTGCCGGATGAGATCGGGGTGGTACATGGGAAACGACCGTCCTCCGCCCTGGCGCAAGGCCGCCGAGCCGGTCTCCTGCCCTGTCGCACTCAGGACGCGGGAGCCGGTCGGCCCTGCGTCTGCTTGTTCACGTCGACGGTGCGAATGCCCGATCGAGGTGACGGCGGCATGACAGCATTGTTCGCGACTCGCGGTCAAGGGCCAACGCGATGAGCGGCGCCAGGCGATGAGCGGAGATGCCCCGGTCGTCACCCGCTTCGCGCCGAGCCCCACCGGGCGGCTGCATCTCGGCCACGCCTATTCGGCGATGCGCGCGCACGATGTCGCGCGCGAGCGGGGCGGGCGCTTCCTGCTGCGGATCGAGGACATCGATCCCGGCCGCTCGCGCGAGGCGTTCGTCGTCGGCATCGAGGACGATCTGCGCTGGCTCGGGCTGGCGTGGGACGGCGCGCCCGTCCGCCAGTCGAGGCGGCTGCATCGCTACGCTACGGCACTGGATCGGTTGAAGGCAGCCCGGCTCGTCTATCCGTGCTTCTGCACGCGCGCCGAGATCGCCGCGAGCGCCGCCGCGCCGCACGGGCCGGACGCATCGCCCTATCCCGGGACCTGCCGCCGGCTCCCCGAGCACGACCGACGGGCGCGAGCGGCTGAAGCGCCCCATGGCTGGCGGATCGACATGGCGGCGGCGACGGCGCGCGCGGGGCGGCTGGTCTGGCACGATGCGATCCGCGGACGGATCGTCGCGGAGCCCGAGACGCAGGGCGATATCGTCGTCGCGCGCAAGGACGCGCCGGTCTCCTATCACCTGGCGGTCACCGTCGACGACGCGGCGCAGGGCGTCAGCGACGTGGTCCGCGGCGCCGACCTGTTCGCGGCGACGCATGTCCACCGCCTGCTCCAGGCGCTGCTCGGGCTGCCGGTGCCGCGTTACCATCACCACGCGCTGCTGACCGATCGGGAGGGCCGCCGCCTCGCCAAGCGCCACGGCGCGCCGGCGCTGGCCGATCTAAGAGCGCGGGGCGCCGATCCGGCCGCGCTGCTGGCGGCGCTGCGGCGCGACGACGTGCCGATCTTCTAGAATCCTCCCCGGGTTTTCCCGGGAAGCGACATGCGCAGCATGGTGGAGGGGCGGGAATCAAGCGGGCCGGCGACGCTCGTCAAGGGCGTTGCCAGCCCCTCCAGAACGCCCTCGGCGCGGTCCCCCTCCCCGAGAAGACTCGGGGAGGATTTGGCGTCTCGACGCAGGCCCCCGCCATCCCTACATATCATCCATGACAACCCTCCTCTCCATCCTCGTCGTCGTCTTCGCGCTCGGCGCGGTGGGTGCGCTGGTCCGCGGCATCGTGATGTTCCTGCGCAGCTCGGGTGAAGAGGCGCGCGCCGGGATCGGGCCGTCGGACTCGAGCCTCAAGCAGAACAGGATGATGTGGCGCCGCATCCAGTTCCAGGCCGCCGCGGTGGTCGCCGCGGTGCTGCTGCTGATGCTCGCCCACCCCCACGGCTGAGCGCGCGACGACAGCGGCGATGGTCAAGCTCAACAAGATCTACACGCGCACCGGCGACGGCGGCGACACCGGGCTGGTCGACGGCTCGCGCGCGCCCAAGAACACTGCGCGGATCGACGCGATCGGCACCGTCGACGAGGCCAATTCGGCGATCGGCATCGCCCTGCTCGCGATTCCCGCGGACGACGACGCCGCCGCGATGCTGGGTCGCATCCAGAACGAGCTGTTCGATCTCGGCGCCGATCTCGCCACCCCGCTCGACATGGCGGATACCGGCATGGCGCTGCGCATCCTGCCCGGCCAGGTCGCGCGGCTGGAAGGCGAGATCGACGCGATGAACGCGCGCCTCGCCCCGCTGACCAGCTTCATCCTGCCGGGCGGCGGCGCTGCGGCAGCGCAGCTCCATCTCGCGCGTGCGATCGTGCGGCGCGCCGAGCGCGCCGCCGTCGCCGCCAGGGATGACGGCCG
Organism: uncultured Sphingomonadaceae bacterium; assembly: GCA_964245815.1. GTDB lineage: Bacteria > Pseudomonadota > Alphaproteobacteria > Sphingomonadales > Sphingomonadaceae > Solisphingomonas. The sequence continues at coordinate 10,085 of CAXTNX010000046.1, forward strand.
CGGCATCGCCGTGCCCGCGCTGCATTACCTCAATCGCCTGTCGGATCACCTGTTCACCCTGTGCCGCGCGCTCAACGCGCGGACCGGCGACGTGCTGTGGCGGCCGGGCGCGACGCGCTGACCGTGCAACCTTCCGCCGCCCGACGCTTTCAGGCGGATTGAGCAGGAGACGGTCGATGGCCGCGCGATTCGGATCGGTCGTGCCGCAAGGCGTGGCTCAGGGCGTCGCAGCGCTGCGCCAGCGGCTGACGGCGTGCCGCGCGCGCTCGCTCGATCTCGCCGCGAATCTCTCCGATGCCGACGCCACGGCGCAATCGATGCCCGACGCGTCGCCTGCCAAATGGCATCTGGCGCACACGACATGGTTCTTCGAGACCTTCGTGCTGCGCGATCACGTGCCGGGCTACACGCCGCACGATCCGCGCTTCGCCTTCCTGTTCAACAGCTATTACGAGGCCGAGGGCGAGCGCCTTGCGCGCCCGTCGCGCGGACTGCTGACGCGGCCGTCGCTCGACGAGGTGCGCGCCTATCGCGCCGATATCGACGCGGCACTGGCGGACGCGCTGGACGATCTGCCCGAGGCGGCGCTGACCCTGGTCGAGCTCGGCTGCCATCACGAGGAGCAGCATCAGGAGCTGCTGGTCACCGACATGCTCCATCTCCTCGCGCAGAACCCGCTCGCGCCCGCCGCCTGGCCGACGGCGCCGCGCCGCCCGAGCATGGCGCCCGGGCCGCTGCGCTGGATCGAGGGCCGGCGCGGCGCGATCGAGATCGGCGATGGTGGCGACGGCTTCTCGTTCGACTGCGAACGCCCGCGCCATACCGTCTGGCTCGCCCCCCACGCGCTTGCCGACCGGCTCGTCACCAACGGCGAATGGGCCGCGTTCGTGGCCGATGGCGGTTATGCGACCGCATCGCTCTGGCTCTCGGACGGCTGGGCCTGGGTGCGCGCGAACCGCGTCGAAGCCCCGCTCTACTGGCGGCGCGACGGCGCCGGCGCGTGGACCGAGCGCTTCGGGCTCGACGGCCAGGCACCGATGGATGGCGCGGCACCCGTCCGCCACGTCGGCTATTACGAGGCCGACGCCTTCGCGCACTGGGCCGGCGCGCGGCTGCCGACCGAGGCCGAGTGGGAGAGCGCTGCCCAGCCGCTCGATCCGAACCGGGGCAATTTCCTCGAGACCGCGCACGCCGCGCGCCCGCTGCCGGCGGCGAGCGGCGAGGGCCTGCGCCAGATGTTCGGCGACGTCTGGGAATGGACCCGCTCGGCCTATCTGCCGCATCCCGGCTTCCGGGCCGCGGACGGCGCGGTCGGCGAATATAACGGCAAGTTCATGTCGGGGCAGTTCGTGCTCAAGGGCGGCAGCTGCGCGACGCCGCGCGGGCATGTGCGGGCGAGCTACCGCAACTTCTTCTACCCGCACCAGCGCTGGCAGTTCACCGGCGTGCGGCTCGCGAAGGATCTCTGATGCTGCTCGAACACGATCAGAAGACGCCGCCGGTCGCGGACGCGGCGTTGCGCGCCGATGTCCTCGCCGGACTTGCCACGCGCCCGCGCGCGATTCCCGCGCGCTGGTTCTACGACCGGCGCGGATCGGAGCTGTTCGAACGGATCACCGATCTGCCCGAATATTACCCGACCCGCACCGAGCGCGGTATCCTCTCGGCGCGCGCCGGCGAGATCGCGGCGCTGGCCGGGCCGGGCCGCGTGGTGGTCGAGTTCGGATCGGGCTCGTCGGCCAAGACGCCGCTGCTGCTCGGCGCGATCGCGCCCTCGGCCTATGTGCCGATCGATATCTCGGGCGACTTCCTGCGCACCTCCGCCGCCGCGCTGGCCGATGTCTTTCCGGGGCTGCCGGTGTTCCCGGTCGAGGGCGATTTCCTCCACCCGCTCGCCCTGCCGGCCGCGATCGGAGACGCGCCGCGGCTCGGCTTCTTCCCGGGCTCGACGATCGGCAACATGGGCGGCGCCGCCGCGGTCGATCTGCTGCGCTCGATGGCGCGGACGCTGGGCAGCCACGCGATGCTGCTGATCGGGGTCGACCGGGTCAAGGCGGAGGACATCCTCATCCCCGCCTATGACGATGCCGCCGGCGTCACCGCGGCGTTCAATCTCAATCTGCTCCACCGCATCAACCGCGAGCTCGACGGCGACATCCCGGTCGACGCCTTTCGCCATCGCGCGCTGTGGAACGATCCCGCATCACGGATCGAGATGCATCTCGAGGCGATGCGCGACATCGCCTTCACCGTCGCCGGCCAGCGGTTCGCGATGACCGCGGGCGAGACGATCCACACCGAGAACAGCCACAAATATGGCGAGCGCGACGCCCACCTGCTGCTGCGCGCCGGCGGGTGGACACCGCTCGGCGAATGGACCGATGCGGCCGGCCTGTTCGCGCTGATCCTCGCCGAGGCGCGACCCGAACCGGTCGCGCCGTGAGCGGCCGGCCGGACGTCGCTCCGGACCGACGTGCACGACCGTTCGTCCCGGGCGGGTCGAGGGAGTGGCCTCGCGCAAGTGTCTCGACGTCTCTTCACACGAGAGGACGTGCCGGATCGAGCGGCACACTGAAGACCCGGAACCCCAAAGCTGGGACCAAGACCGCCGATAGGATCCTCACCTCGGCCAAGCGCTTCTGCCAGACCTCCGAACAGACCTCATGCGGCGCACTTTGGATCAACATGACTAGTCGCGCCCCGTCTTGAACGCCGCATAGTCCGGCCGCACCGGCGTGCGGCCGATCTGCTGCGTCCGGATGAGCGCCGCCTCGCGGCCGAGATCGGCGATGCGCGCGGCGAACCCCGGATGCGTGCCGTCGCCGATCAGCGTCCGGAGCCAGCCGGCGCGCGCCATACGCTGCCAGAACGGCACCGCGGCACCGACGTCGTAGCCTGCCCAGGCCACGAGATAGAGTCCGTAATAATCCGCCTCGCGCTCGGTCTCGCGAAGGCGCGCACCGTTCGCGCCGATCCCCGCAAACAGGCCGTCGCCGGCCGCGGTCCGGCCGAGATATTCACGATGACCCAGGATGTCGTGGGCGAGCTCGTGGCCGATCACGACGGCGAGTTCGTCGTCGTCCTCGATGAAATCGAGCAGGCCCTGCGAGATCGTCACGATATGCCCGTCCGCGCCGGCATTGCGCGTCGCGGCGAGGTCGAGCTGGACCAGCGAGGCGCAGCCCGGCGTTCCGACGATCCGCCGCTCCGTCGTCACGCCGTCGCGGCGCAGCGTCAGCGCGACCGGACCACGCGCGAAGGCGTCGGCAAGCCGGTTGGCGATCGCGGTGAAGCGGCTGCCGTTGGCGCTGCGGGTGCGGCGTGCCGGGATCGCGGCGAGCGAAACGCCGTTCATCGCGACGAGCTGGTCGCCGGTACGCAGCCCCGCCGCCGCCGCCGGTCCGCCCGCCACGACCCCCGTCACCGCGGGCAGGTCGGTCAGGTTGAACAGCGCGCCCATCGCGGGGCGCAGATCCTCGCGATACTGGGTGGCATCCTGGACGATCAGGCCGGGCAGCCCGACGCGACGCGCGCACAGCGGCACCGCGGCGGCCTGCAGGTGATAGGCGACGGTCGCGACACGCAGGTCCTTGGCGGCGAGCGCCTCAAGCGACAGCGCCAGTTGCGGCGCGATCGGTCGCGACGGCACCGGCCGCGGCGCCGCGCCGAGCAGGACGAGCGACGCGAGGACGGTCCCGCACCGTCTATCGGACGCCATGCATCAGCCGCTTGAGGACCGGCGTGAGCAGCAACAGCACCACGCCCGCACCGATCGTCCACATGCCGCCGGTCAGGAAACTGGCCAGATAGGTGTGCAGCGCGAGTTCGCCGTTCGTCACCTTTCCGCCGACGGTCTGCACCGCCGCCCCCTGCGCGATCGCGCCGGCGAGATACTCCGCGACCGAGATCGACAGGAACCACACGCCCATCATCATGCCGACGACGCGTGCGATCGACAGCTTGGTGATCATCGACAGGCCGACCGGCGAGATCAGCAGCTCGGCGATCGAATGCAGGAAATAGGTGAGCGCGAGCCACCATAGCGCCACCTTGAAATCCGGACCCGCGAACCGCCCGCTCGCCGCCAGCACGACGAAGCCGAGCCCGACGCCGATCAGCGCGAACCCGAACTTGACCGGGATCGACGGCTCGAGCCCGCGTTTCGCCAGCGTCGTCCACAGCCAGCTCATGATCGGCGCGAAGACCACGATCGTGATCGGGTTGAAGTTCTGCGTCTGCGGGGCGGACATCGGGATCAGGCCGAACAGGTTGAGGTCGGTCGAGCGATCCGCGAACAGCGTGAGCGAGGAGGCCGCCTGCTCGAACAGCGTCCAGAAGGTGACGTTGAAGACGACCAGGATGATCGCCGCCATCATCATCTGCGCTTCCGCGCGCGTGCCCGATCGCCACGCCCAGACCGGGATGCCGATGACGGCGGCGAGGAACGTCGCCATCAGCACCTTGCCGAGCACCGGCAGCGCCGCGAGGTAACCCAGGAAGCCCGCGCCCGGCACCGCCTCGGGCGCCTCCATGACGTTGACCAGCACCGCCATCACGACCGGCACCGCGGCCAGCGCGACGAGATAGACGATCGGCGCCTTGTCCTTGCCGTCCGGCGCAGGTGGCTCGCCATAGCCGGCGAGCCGGCCGCCGTCGAAGCGCATTAGCAGATAGGCGATCGCCATGCCGACCGAGACGAGCAGGAACCCCGCCCACCAGCCGAACCAGGTCACGAACAATGGACACAGGGTCTGGCTGCCGACCGAGCCGAGATTGATCCCCCAGTAGAAGATCGTGAACCCGGCGTCGCGGCGCTGGTCGCCCGGCGCATAGAGCGCGCCGACGACGGTCGAGATGTTGGGCTTGAACAGCCCCATGCCGACCGCGACGGTCGACAGGCCGAGCAGCATCAGCATGACGAACCCGCGCGACCGCTCCCCGCCCGACACGAAACCGCCCTTGGCGATCCGGCGCGCGATCGCGCCGTCGGACGCGACGAGATCGACCGAGCCGTCCGCCTTGCCCGCGATCAGCAACGGTCGCCCGTCCGTACCCGGAACGTATTGTTTCGATCCTCCCGCGGGGTCCTTGGTCACCGTCACCGCGTGAGGCTGACCATCGAAGGTGGCGAAGGGCTTCGCCGGCTCGCCGCCGAAGCACAGGATGAAATAGCCGACCGCCATCATGATCGCGCCGAACTTCACCGATCGCTTCGATCCGAGATAGCGATCCGCCACCCAGCCGCCGACCAGCGGCGTCAGATAGGCGAGGCTGAGATAGCCGCCGACGACACCGTTGGCCTCGTGATCCGACAACAGGAAATGCTCGGTGAGGTAGAGCACGAGCAACGCGCGCAGCCCATAGAAGCCGAACCGCTCCCACATCTCGACCGAGAACAGCCGCGCGAGCTGGCGGGGGTGACCGAACCATCGCTCCTGGTCGCTGCCACCGAGCTGACTCGGCGGGGGTCCGGTGGTGGCGTCCGCGACGGGCAGGACCAAGATGATGCTCCGGATGCAAGGAAGGCGGCGCGCGCCCGCGATCGCGCGACGATAGCGTCGGCACGGCGCTTGCCAAGGGCAGGGTCGCGCGACTAGCGGCGGGCCCATGCTGAACGACCTCTCCAGCCCCGCCGCGTTGCTTGCCAGCCGGCGCTCGGGCAAGCCGCGTGACATGGTCGCACCCGGTCCCTCGGCCGGGCAGATGCGCCGCATCCTGACGACCGCGATGCGCGTGCCCGATCACGGCAAGCGCGCGCCCTGGCGGTTCGTCGAGGTCCCGGCCGGGCGACGCGAGGCCTTCGCCGCGCTGCTTCACGCCGCCTATGACAAGCGCGACGCGGGCCGGCTCGAGCGCGAAGCGATCGATCAGTTCGCGCATCAGGCGCCGGCGCTGGTGGTGGTTCTCTCGTTGCCCGACCGGACGAGCCACATCCCGGTCTGGGAGCAGGAGCTCTCGGCCGGGGCGGCGTGCATGGCGCTGCTCGCGGCGGCGCATGGCGAAGGCCTTGTCGGGAGCTGGCTGACCGGCTGGGCGGCCTATGCGCCGGCGGTGGCCGAAGGGCTCGGCCATCCCGATGCGCGGATCGCGGGCTTCATCTTCCTCGGTACGCCATCCCGCGCGCTCGAGGAGCGCCCGCGCCCGGACTTCGATGCCGTGGCGAGCGTCTGGACCGGCTGATTCGCGCTTGACGCGCTCTGCCGTGTTACGACACTAGAGCGCCATGGCCGATCGCGAGGACCGTCCCGTCTATCTGCGCCTGCGCGACGTGATCGCCGACGCCATCCTCGACGGGATATTCCGCGATGGCGACGCGCTGCCCTCGGTGCGCGCTTTCGCCGCCGGGCAGGGGGCCAACCCGCTCACCGTCGCCAAGGCCTATCAGAGCTTCCAGGACGACGGTCTCGTCGTGGTCCGTCGCGGCGTCGGTATGTTCGTCACGGCAGGCGCGGCCGAGCGGCTGCGCGCCAGCGAGCGCGCCCGCTTCCTGGCCGAGGAATGGCCGCGCATCCGGACGCGTATGGCGCGGTTGGGCATCGCGCTCGAACGCATCGCGGGCGATCTCGCGCTGGACCAAGGCTGACGGCCGAAAATGGCGGAAACATGCCGCGCTGCACAATCGAACTTGCTTGACAACCCTCTATCGCGAGCGCCTCTCGTGGAACCAACCGGCGGCCCGATGCTTAATTCGGTCATGAAGCCGAGGTGAATGGAGAGGTCGTGCACCAGTCGACATTGAACCCGAATGCAAGCCTCGACGGTCTGTCGATCGATCCGGCGCGGGAGTCGCAGTCGTTTCGCGGGCTGATGATCGGGATCGCGGTCAGCACCGTGTTGTGGGCGCCGGTCGGCGTCGTGGCGATGCGGTTGCTCTAACCGCGCTATCTGGTTTCGCGACCATGCGTGATCGCTGCCTGCCTCCGGCCGGAATCGAATCGGTCACTGGCCCGGCGAGGGAAGCGCATCCGCAATCCGGTCCGCGAGTATCCCGAGCAGGATGGTGAACGCGTTGGCGGTCGAAACCGCCGTGTCGCCGGCAAGCGCCGTATCGACGGTCATCGTTCTCGCCGTTCCGCCCGGCAGGGTACGGACTGCCGCCTGCATGTGCGCCCGGCCTCCGGCAGCGTCGAACGACAGGATCGTCACATCGAGTGTCAGGTCGCGGCCGGCCGCGCCTGTCGCACCCGGCGGCAGCACCTTGCCATCGGGAAGACGTGCGGTCAGATCGCGGACCAAGGCATCGCGCGCCAACGTGCCGAGTGGCGCCGACCAGCGCGCGAAGTCATCGACGCGCACCTGCCCCGCCGCGACCTGCCGGACGAACTCGACGCGATCGATCGTGGCCGGGACATGCACCGCGGGGATCGCGATCGGCGGCCCGGCATAGCGGTCGCGCACCGCGTCGGCGCGGGGTGGCGCGATGTCGAGCGTCAGCGTCGTGCTCGGTGGGCTGGTGCATCCGGCCAGTGCAACGAGCGATGCGATCGCACCGAGACGGACCGGCGTGGCGCGCATCATTGCTTTTCCTTCGCCTTGCCGCGCAACAGCGCTTCGGGGTGGCGGCCGAGATAGTCGGTCAGCGAACGGATCGACCGCGACGCCGCATCGAGCTGCTGGATGGCGTCGGGCAGGCTGCGGTTCTGCGCCGCGCCCTCGCCGGACAGCAGCGTCCGTGCCGCCGACGCCGTGCCGTGCAGCGCGTCCGCGGTCTCGTCCAGCTTGGTCATCAGCGGACCGACCCTGGGCTTCACCTGGGCCAGGATCTGGTCGAGCTGGCGCAGCGTGCCGTCGAGATGCGCGATCGAATCATGGACTTGGGGGGAGCCGCTGATCGTCGCCAGGTTGCCGGTCAGCGTACGCACATTGGCGCCGATCGCGCCGAGCGGCATGGCGTCGACCTTGGCGAGGATGCTGTTCGCCGTCCCGACCAGATCGTCCGCGCCCGCGCCGGCCTCCGCCACCGGGATGGTCGGATAGGATCCACCATGGGAGAGCGCGGCCGGACCGGTCCCGCGCGCCATCGCCAGCGAGAGGACATGCGCGCCGACCAGCGGCGGCGATTGCGACAGGTGCAGGCGATAACCCTGTGCCAGCAGGCGGGTCATCGCTCGATCCGACGCGTCGCGCCACGCTTCCGCCGACGCGGTCGCCGGCATCACGACGTCGAACTTGCGCGGATAGAGCGCGATCGTCGCCTCGGTATAGGGCCTGCCGCCCGGCGCGAACGCGAGCCGGGCCGACCGCACCCGCCCGACCGCGTAGCCGAGCATCGATATGCTCGACTCGGCGGCGAGATCGCCGGCGGTGCCATGGAGCACGACCCGATAGGGAACCTCGGGACCCGGAGGCCCCTGCTCGGCGGACGTCATGTCGTCGTAGAGGACGAAGCGCGTTCCCGCCGGCGCCTGGGGCGCGTTCCGCACCGCATCGGGCAGGTCGAAGACGACCGCGCCCTGCAACACGCTGGCCGGCGACGACAGACCGGCCGACAGGCTGGCACCGCTCAGCGACAGCTTGAGCGGGCTGCCCGTCCAGAACCGCCCGCCGGACCGGATCAGGCGATCGTACGGCGCGTTGACGAAGGTCTCCATGCGGAACCGATCGAGCCCGGCGATCGCGGTCTTCACGACCTTGCCGATCACGAGACCGCGATAGGTGATCGCGGCACCGGGCTGGATCGAGCCGAGCCTGGGCGCCTCGAGGAAATAGATGCTGCCCCTGGCGCCGGGCGGGATGATCGGCGGCTGATCTAGCCCGGTAAAGGCGCGCGTCGGCGTGCCGCCCGTTCCCGGCGCCATCGCGATGATGACGCCGGCGACCGCGGCACGGATCGACTGGATGTCGGTCAGCGTCGGGTTCTCGCCGATCAGCCAGAATCTGGTGTTGGTGTTGAGCGCCGGTCTGGCGCGCGGATCGAGCGTCAACGTCGCATCGACGCGCCGCCCGTCCTGCGAGACGCGGACCCTGGAGACGTGCCCGACCTCGACGCCGTTCTCGAGCACCTTGGTGTCGCCCGGCGTCACCCCCTCGGCATAGCTGAACGTCACCGTGACATCGACGCCGCGCCGCGACAGCGCCCGGATGCCCAGATAGCCGACCACGATCAGCGCGGCGAGCGGGATCGCCCAGACCAGCCCGGGCCAGCGCGTACGCAGGCTGCGCGCCTGGGGCGGGTCGTCAGCGGTGCGCGCGTCGCTCAATCGGCTCTCCCGGCATCCCACATCAGGCGGGGATCGAAGGTCTTGGCGCTGATGATGGTCAGCACGACCACCATGGTGAACGGCACCGCCGCCGCCTCGGCACGGCCATAGATCAACGCATTGTAGTTCATCACCGGCACGAACGCACCGATGACGAAAGGGTCCACCATCGACCAGCGACCGATCTCCTCGACGACGCGATAGGTGCGCGTCTTGGCGACGAGGTGGCGGTTCGAGCGGCGCAGCACCGAGACCACGCACCAGCCGAGCCCGGCGAGCTTGAGGAACGGGATCAGGAAGCTCGCGCTGAACACGAGGATGGCGAGATCCCACAGGCCCGCCTGCGCGAGCTCGATCACGCCTTCGAGCACCGTGTAGGTGGTCGGCTGGTAGTTGATCGGCAATGTCGCCAGCGGATAGATGTTGGCCGGGATGTAGAGCAGCAGCGCCGCAAGGGTGAGCGCGATCGTGCGGCTCATGCTCTCCGGCTTGCGGCGGCGGATGGGCGCGGCGCACCGCGGACATGGCTGCCCCTCGCGATGCGGCGCGACGAGCAGCGCGCAATCGGTGCACTCCAGCGTCCGGTCGATCGGCTCCGGCGCGCGATCGGGCGCGATGCGCTCCCATACCGCCGCCTTGTCGAGCGTCGCGCGAACGGTCAGCGACAACACCCCCGCGGCGATGAAGCACAGCGCCCCCGCGCCCGCCTCGACCGCGACGGAATCCGCGAGCCGCGCATAGGCGACCGCCAGCCCGAGCAGGAACACGTCGGGCATCGCCCAGGTCTGCAAGCGGTTGGCGTAGCGGAACAGGCGCCCGAGCCAGCGCGGCGCGCGGCCGAGCTCGAGCATGCCGAGCACGACGCTGAGCGATGCGAAGCGCAGGATCGGGAAAACCACGACGAACAGAAAGACGATCGCCGCGAGCAGCGCCCATCCCTCCGCCAGCATCGCGCCCGCCGCCGAGCCGAGCCGGCTGCTCCGCGAGACGCCGAGCGCGTCGGTACGCAGGAACAGCGAGAGGTTGGCCGGCACGAGCAGGAGCAGCGTCGCGAACGACAGCGCGAACGCGGCGGTGACATTGCGTCCATGCGTCCGCTCGAGCACGCCGCTGCACGACACGCAGCGGATCACCACGCCCGATCCGACCCGAGGCAGCCGCTGGCGCGTCCCGCAATCGGGGCAGCACGAGACGCGAGGTGATGCGAGCGCGTGGGCGGTCACGGGCGAAGGCATCTCCTGTACCAGCCGGCCTGAGCGCTCGGGCGACCGATCCTCTCCCGCAACGCAGGGATGCCGTGCTCACGTCCGGCTCGGGCGCTCACATTCCCGCCGTTCGCCCCGAGCGAAGTCGAGGGGCCGCCCGACTGGAGCCGAGGTCGTCCGTCCGTCGCAGCGGTGCCTCCACGTCGCTCGGCACGAACGGATTTCGGAAACAGTGCACAGGCGACGCGCATCGTGCCGGGAAAACGGGCGGCCGCTGCCGGACCGCCCTTTTCGTCCCGTTTAAGACGACGCGCCTCAGCTCGCGAGCCGTGCCTCGAGCGCGTCCTGCTCCTGCCACACCCGCGGCGGCACGCGGTCGCCGAGCGACTTGAGATCGGCCGCGGCGAGCCGCGCCTCCTCGCGCCAGATCGCCGGATCGACGGTCAGCAGGTCCTCCAGCGCGCCGGGCTTGAGGGCGATGCCGTCGAGATCGAGTGCGTCGGCCGTTGGCACCCGGCCGATCGGGGTGTCGGCGGCGTCGGCCTCGCCCTCGATGCGCTCGACGATCCACTTGAGCACGCGTGAATTGTCGCCATAGCCCGGCCACAGGAACTTGCCCTCGGCCGATTTGCGGAACCAGTTGACCAGATAGATGCGCGGCAGCTGCCCGGCATCCGATGCGGCGGCGTCGCCGATCTTGAGCCAGTGGCCGAAATAATCCGCCATGTTGTAGCCGCAGAACGGCAGCATCGCGAACGGATCGCGTCGCAGCGCGCCGATCCTGCCCTCCGCCGCCGCCGTGCCTTCCGACGCGATGTTGGCGGCGAGATAGACGCCGTGCTGCCAGTCGAACGCCTCGGTGACGAGCGGCACCGCGCTCGCGCGCCGCCCGCCGAACAAAATCGCCGAGATCGGTACGCCGGCCGGGTCCTGCCACTCGTCCGCGATCGACGGGCACTGGCCGGCGGGCGCGGTGAAGCGCGCATTGGGGTGGGCGGCGGGCTTGCCCGAGGCCGGGTTCCAGGGCTGGCCCTGCCAGTCGATCAGGTTGGCGGGGGGGGTGTCGGTCAGCCCCTCCCACCAGACGTCGCCATCGGTGGTGATCGCGGTATTGGTGTAGATGCAGTTGGCGGTCAGCGTATCGACCGCGTTCCTGTTGGTCGCGATGCCCGTGCCCGGTGCCACGCCGAAGAAGCCCGCCTCGGGATTGACCGCGTAGAGCCGGCCGTCCTTGCCGAAGCGCATCCAGGCGATATCGTCGCCCACCGTCTCGGCCTTCCAGCCGGGGATGGTCGGCTCGAGCATCGCCATGTTGGTCTTGCCGCAGGCACTCGGGAAGGCGGCGGTGACGAAATGCACCTTGCCCTGCGGGCTGGTGAGCTTGAGGATCAGCATGTGCTCGGCGAGCCAGCCGCCGTCGCGCGCCATGACGCTGGCGATGCGCAGCGCGAAGCATTTCTTGCCGAGCAGCGCGTTGCCGCCAT
>CAXTNX010000047.1:0-21476 GCA_964245815.1 uncultured Sphingomonadaceae bacterium
CTCGTACGCGCGGCCGGCGAACTTGTGGAAGAAGCCGACCTGGCCGAACATCGGCCCGACCCCACCGACCTGGAAGAACACCCACTGGATCGTCTCCCAGCGGCGTGCCGGGTCGACGGGCAGGAAGCGCCCGGTCCTGTCGGCGAGATAGACCAGGATCGCGCCGCTCTCGAACAGCCCGAGCGGCGTGCCGCCGGGGCCGTCGGGATCGAGGATCGCCGGGATCTTGCCGTTGGGGTTGAGCGACAGGAACTCGGGCGTGTGCTGGTCGTCGGCGCCGAAATCGACGAGATGCGCCTCGTAGGGCAGGCCGGTCTCCTCGAGCATGATCGAGACCTTGACGCCGTTGGGCGTCGGCAGCGAATAGAGCTGGAGGCGATCGGGATGCGCGGGCGGCCAGCGCCGGGTGATCGGAAAGGCGGACAGGTCGGTCATCGGGCGATCTCCTTCACGCGCGCGCCGATGCGGCGCAGGTCGCCGACGAAGCGCGCATATTCCTCCGCCTGGCGATCCTCCTCGGGGATGCGCAACAGGAAGCTCGGGTGCACCGTGACCCAGCATTCCGAGCCGTCGGCGAGCGTCAGCGCACTGCCGCGCGAGCGCGAGATCGTCATCGTGCGGCCGAACAGCGACTGCGCCGCGCTGGCGCCGAGCGCGACCGTCACCGCGGGACGGACGATGTCGCGTTCCTGGTCGATCCACCAGCGGCATGCCTCGATCTCGCCGCTGCCGGGCTTGGCGTGGATGCGCCGCTTGCCGCGCGGCTCGAACTTGAAGTGCTTGACCGCGTTGGTGACGTAGGCGGCGGTGCGATCGACGCCCGCCGCCGCCATCGCGCGATCGAACAGCTGGCCGGCGGGGCCGACGAACGGGCGCCCGGCGAGGTCCTCCTGATCGCCGGGCTGCTCGCCGACGAACATCAGCGGTGCATCCGCCGGCCCCTCGCCGAACACGGTCCGGGTCGCCGGCTTCCACAGCGGACAGCGCCGGCAGTCCGCCGCCTCCTCGCGCAGCGCATCAAGCGCGAGCGCGCTGTTTCCGGCGGGCGGCGCGGTGGCCCTGGACGTCACGATCATCTCCCGCTCGCGCGCCTGCGCGCCGGCGATCAGGCCCGGCACCAGCGCGGTCTCCGGCATGTTCTTCCAGTATCTGCGCGGCATCTCGCGCAGCATCGCGCCGGTCTTGAGCCGCGCCGGATTGAAGATCGAGGCATAGTAGGTCTTCCACACCGCCTCGATCGGATCGCCTTCCGGAGCGTCCGCTCGGCTGGCGCCCGGACCTTCGGTCAGCGTCGCGCCGTCCCAGTGGATCGCCACCGCGGGTGTCAGGATCGACCAGCGCATCGCCGCGAAGCGGCGGACGAAGAAGGCGGCGTTGTGCCGGACGATATGATGCTCGGGCTCGAACCAGGCGACGTAGCGCTCGCCTCCATGCTCCTCGACCTGGCGGAAGCGGACGAAGGCGCGCATCTTGTGGATGTCGCGCCGCACCGTCTTGGCCATCTCCTCCAATGCGCGCAGCTGCGGATCGGCGCGGTCCTCGATCAGCCTCGGCTGCTCGCGCAGCCGGACGAGCATCGCGTAGAGGCGGGCGAAGCGTTCGGGGTCGGCGTGGAGCACGACGGTCCCCGCCAGCTCGACGAAGGCGCGCGGCACCGAGAAGGCGGACGCCTCGGCGGCTGGCGGCGGGGCGGCGTCGGCACCCGCGAACAGATCGCCGACCCCGTCGCCGACCTGCCAGTGGACCTCCCCGCCTGGCACGCAGGCGACGGCGAGCGCTCGGGCGGCGGTGCGCCAGCCGTCGAAATCATCCTCCGACTCAAGGCGGACCAGGGTCATGCGCGCGTCCCGAGTCGCCGCGCGGAAGTGGACGGAGGGGACGCTACGCCAGCGCTCGATCGCGCGCTCGTGCGATCGGTGACGGGGCGATCGAGGAGGGCGCGGGATAGGAGCTGCCGCATCCGGCGACCGTGGCACGTGAGATCCAACAGCGCCAGTACCCTCGTGCCGCCGCCAGATTGCGGATGTGCGCACGATGTCCTAGGGATCGCGACGATGCCGTTGCAACCCGCCGAGATCGTCAGCGCCCTGCATTTCGCGGTGTTCGGCATAGCGCCGCAGCGCGACGTCGCCGAGCAGTTGGTCGGCGAGATCGGGGATGATCCCGACGCGTTGACGGCAGTCGCGGCGCGGCTGTTCGACTTTGCCACAACGATGCGGAACATCGGGCGGAACACCATGCCCGACCATTCGCAGGGCGGCGAGCTCCGCATCCTGCTGCGGGAGGTCATGGCGATCGGGCGGCGTCATGGGATCATCGTCGATGTGGGCGTCCTCGGCACGGAGGGATCCAACTCCTACGATCTGCTGGCGAGCTTCGGCTGGAGCGGGTTGCTGATCGAGGCCAATCCGGCGCTCATCGACGGCATCAGGCAGGCGTTCGGACCGGTCGATGCCCGCTTGATCAACTGTGCCGTCGGTCCTGTCGCCGGACGCCTTCCCTTCTATCTCGCCCCGTTCGATGGCGGATCCTCGCTCGTCCGCGAGCATGCGGCCCGGTGGGGCGATCTGCGCGGCGAAGTCGACGTGGAGGTGAGGCGCTTGCATGACATCCTCGACGAGGCCGGCATCCCGCATGACTTCGATATCCTCGATCTCGATATCGAGGGATCGGATGTCGCCGTGATGAACGATCTCATCGCAAACTCCCCCTATCGACCGCGCATCGTCCTGATCGAGGCGTCCTACTTCTTCAAGACGCAGGATCTGTCCGAGGTCGGTCTGTCGGCCGAGGTCCAATCGCTCTACAGGATCCTGGACAGGACCGCTGCCAATCTCATCCTCGGGCAGACATAGCCCGGCGCGGCGCCGCTGGTTACCGGCGTCAGACCGCGAACAGCTCCAGCTGCTCGCGCTTGGGCGTGGCGAGCGGCGTCTCGCGGTCGGCGAGCGCCGTCGGGCGCCAGTCGTCGGCGATCAGGAACGGCCGCAGCGTGGCGATCGAGACGGTGAGCCGGGCGACATCCTCCAGCCGCAGCCGCCGCCAGCGCCGCGCCGCGACGATGCCGGCGATCGCCTTCACGCCGAGCCCGGGCACGCGCAGCAGCGCCTCGCGCGGGGCGCGGTTGACGTCGACCGGGAAGCGATCGCGGAAGCGCAGCGCCCAGGCGAGCTTGGGATCGATGTCGAGCGGCAGCATGCCCGAGGCGGGATCGGCCGCGTCGGCCACTTCGCCCGGCGTGAAGCCATAGAAGCGTATCATCCAATCCGACTGGTAGAGCCGATGCTCGCGCATCAGCGGCGGGCGCTTGAGCGGCAGGACGGAGCTGGCGTCGGGGATCGGGCTGAACGCCGAATAATAGACCCGGCGCAGCGCGTAGCGATCGTACAGCGTGCTGGCGCGCGCGACGATGTCGCGATCGGTGGTCGCGTCCGCGCCGACGATCATCTGCGTCGATTGCCCGGCGGGTGCGAAGGCCGGCGCCGAGCGGTAGCGCTTGCGCGCATCGCGCCCGTCGTCGATCGACGTGCGCAGGTCGCGCATCGCGCCCTCGATCCGGGCCGCCGACTTCTCGGGCGCGAGCCGGGCGAGACCGCTCGCCGTCGGCATCTCGACGTTGATCGAGAGGCGGTCGGCGTAGCGTCCCGCCGCTTCGATCAGAAGCGGATCGGCATCCGGAATCGTCTTGAGATGGATATAACCCCTGAAGAGATGGTCCTCGCGCAGCGCGCGCGCGACCTCGACCAGCCGCTCCATCGTGTAATCGGGCGAGCGGATGATCCCGGATGAGAGGAACAGTCCCTCGATATAATTGCGGCGGTAGAAGGAAAGGGTGAGATCGACCACCTCGCGCGGCGTGAAGCGCGCGCGGCGCACGTTCGAGCTCTTGCGGTTGATGCAGTAATGACAGTCGAACACGCAGGCATTGGTCAACAGGATCTTGAGCAGCGAGATGCAGCGGCCGTCCGGCGCATAGGCATGGCAGATGCCCATTCCCTCGGTCGACCCGATGCCGCCCTTGCGGCTATCGCGCTTGGCGGTGCCCGACGAGGCGCACGACGCGTCGTATTTGGCGGCATCGGCCAGGATCGCGAGCTTCTCGCGGACATCGAGATGCGCCATGGGTTGCCTATATGTTCCAACCGGGCGCCTGGCAATCCGGCAGCTCAGGGAATATCGGAGGATGCCTTGTCCTGCGCCGCCTGCCGGCGGGCCTGCGCAGCCTGGGTCTGGAACTGGAGGAAGCAGCCGCTCTGGCCGCCGGTGCCGACCGCCGAGCAGGTGTTGGGGACGCCCGCCGCCATCCGGCTGGCATCCTCGGTCGAGGCGGCCTTGTTGGCCCAGCTGTTGCCCGCCGGCGCCGCCGCCGCCTTCTGCCCGCGGAAGCGCTTGGGAATCCGGTAGCGTTCGCCTTCCGGCTGCCGGGCGCAGACGACGATCTCGTCGTTCGACGAGGACGGGCAGGGGTCGTCGCCATAGACGATCACCGATCGCGTTCGGGGCGGCGGGTTCTCGACCGGACCGACTTGCGCATGTGCCGTTACCGGAAGCACGATGGCGGCGAGGATAAGCCCGGCGACAAAACCGGCGATTGCGATGGTCAGCGAGCGAAACGCGGAACAGGCACGCGGCAACGAGTCGTCGATATCCGGCATGGCCGTGAGCAAAGCCATCAACGGCCTTTCGCGCAACTGAACGAGACGGACCGGCAGCGCCTCACGGAATCGTCGCGGCTTCCTTCGCCTCGGCGCGCTTCTGCGCCTTCCACGCATCGGTCTGCTTCTGGAGGCACCCGGCGTTTACGCCCGCGCCGATCGCGTTGCAGCTCTGGACCTGCGCACCGGTTCCACCGGTCGTCTGTACGGCGGCCAGCGCGGTGCCGCCGAGCGCCTGTGGTGCCGCCTCGCTGTCGCGCAGCGCCTGGGGGATGCGGAAACGCTCGCGGTCCGGCGCCCGTCGACAGACGACGATCTCCTGGCCATTGCTCGACGGACAGGGATCGTTGCCATAGACGGTAACGACCTGATCCTGGACCTGTGCACGCGCCGGCGTCGGGACGATCCACGTCGCGGCACCGATGCCGAGCAGCGCGAACAAGGTGAGCAGCTGAGGTCGCATAACGGTCCGTCCATCCCTGTCGATCGCGGGTTCAACGCACCAGCCGGCGGTTGGTCGCCTCGCGATGACGATGTCGGCCGTTTTGGCGCTATCGTCCGTCAGATCCGCTTCGTGACCGCGATCGCCGCGCGACAGCCGAACCGGATCGCGGCGGACAGCAGCGGGTAGCCCGGCGTCCGCTCGGCCCCCGCGGCCAGCGCGGTGTCGCGATGCTCCACCTCCTCGGTCTGGAACTCGGCGATCGTCGCGGCGAGCGCGGGATCGCTCGTGCCGAGCGCGCGGCGCTGCTCCTCGTAGTGGCGGTCGATCTCGGTCTCCACCGCGACGGTGCACGCCATCGCCGCCTCGGGCGAGATCAGCGCGGTCAGCGCGCCGAGCGCATAGCCCGCGCGGTCCCACAGCGGCGCGAGCAGGGTCGGGCGCACGCCGCGCGCCGCGATCATCGTGTCGAAGGTGGCGCGGTGGCGCGCCTCCTGCGCCGCCATCCGCGAGATCGCGCGCGCCGCCGGGCTGCGGTCGCCGAGCACCGCGAGCTGCCCCGCATAGATGCGCATCGCGCCGACCTCGCCGGCCTGGTCGACCCGGATCATCGCGTCGATATCGTCCCGGCCTAGCGGGCCTTGCGGATCAGCCACAGGATCGTTCCTCCGGATGCGAGCGAGAACAGTGCGTTGAAGCCCGCGAGCGAGAGGCCCCACAGCGTCCATTGCGGCTGGTCGCAGCGCACGATCGGCGCCGCCATGATCTGCGCGAGCATGTCGCGGCCCGAGCCCGACAGCGCCGGCGCGGCGCACGCGGTGAGCCCCGTCCACCAGTGATATTCGACGCCGGCATGGAACACGCCGATCGCGCCCGAGACGATGATCGCCAGCGCCGCGAGCGCGGTCGCCGCGCGCGAGACCGGCGGCGCGCCGCGCAGGCCGATCGCGACGAGCGCGAGCACGATCGCGGCGAGATGCGGCCAGCGCTGCCACAGGCACATCTCGCACGGCACGAGGTGAAAGGCGTATTGCGACACCAGCGCACCGCCGAGCAGCAGCGTCGGCGTCATGATCGCGATCAGGCGGGCGAGGGAGAGGCGGGTCATCGCATGTCCATCGCCATCCCGGCGACAGCCGGGATCTCGTCGTTCCGGGTGGTCCGCTCGTCCTTCGGGATCCCGGCGTTCGCCGGACCTTTGCAAAACCACGCCGTCATCCCGGCCTTGTGCCGGGATCCACCGTCGCCCACTCTCCAAAGCCATTGATCTTGCGCGACGGCGGATGCCGGAACACGTCCGGCATGACGGTGAGATAAAGCCCCTTATGGACTTTTGCAGAAGTCTTGCCGGGATGATGGATCAAAGACACTTCAGCGCGCCGCCGTCCGCACCGCGGGCGCGGCGAGCCGCGCCATCGTCCTCAACGCATAGTCGAGCTGGAAGTCGGTCACGCCCTGCTTCTTGAGGGTCTCGGCGGTGGCGGTGAAGCGCGGATCGGTCTTGGTGTCGGCCTCGATCACGCTGTCGTCGACCTTGGCCTCGTTGATGAGGTGACGGCGCAGATCGTCCTCGCGGAACTTGGGGCGGTCCTTGTAGTCGGCGTCGGTGAGCTGCGGCACCTTGATGTCGGGCTGGATGCCGCCCTCCTGCACCGAACGGCCCGACGGCGTGAAGTAGCGTGCGGTGGTCAGGCGCAGCGCGGTATCGTCGGTCAGCGGCAGCAGCGTCTGCACCGATCCCTTGCCGAAGCTGCGCTCGCCGATCACGATCGCGCGGCGATCGTCCTGGAGCGCGCCCGCGACGATCTCGGCGGCGGACGCCGAACCCGCATCGACCAGCACGATGATCGGCGCGCCGTGCGTGTCGTCCCCGGGGTGCGCGTAATAGCGCTCGATATCGTCCTTCTCGCGACCGCGCTGCGAGACGATCTCGCCATGATCGAGGAACGCGTCGGAGACCTCGATCGCCTGGTCGAGCAGCCCGCCGGGATTGGAGCGCAGATCGATGATGAAGCCGGTCGGGTGGCCGCCGGTCTGCTTCTCGATACCGGCGATCGCGGCGTGCGTGTCCGGGCCGGTCTGCTTGGAGAAGCTGTTGATGTTGATGATGCCGATATTGTCCTTCACCGACCATTTGACCGGCTTGAGCACGATGTTCTCGCGCATCAGCGAGACGTCGAACGGCTTCTCGCGGCCGGGGCGCACGATGGTCAGCGTCACCTTCGTGCCGGGCGGACCGCGCATCTGGTCGACGGCGTCGTCGATCGTGCCGCCATAGACGAGCTTGCCGTTGAGGTGCGTGATGTAGTCGCCCGACTTGATCCCCGCACGGAACGCGGGCGTATCCTCGGTCGGCGTCACCACCTTGACCGCGCCGTCCTCCATCTGGACGGTGAGGCCGAGCCCGCCGTAATTGCCGTCGGTCGTCATCTTCATCTGCGAGAAATCGTGCGTGTCGAGATACGACGAATGCGGATCGAGGCTCTCCAGCATGCCGTCGATCGCGCCTTTTATCAGGGTTTTGTCGTCGACCTTGTCGACATAGTCCGAACGTACCTTCTGGAACACGTTCATGAACTGGTCGAGCTGCCTGTAGGTGTCGCTGCTCGCCGTGTTGCCCGCGTCGGCGGCGAACGCCTTGGTGGCGTCGGGCAGGACGACAAGCGGGATCGCGGCACCGGCGGCGAGCAGAGCGAGCGATCGCAACAGGGACTTGGACATCGGCTCTCTTGTCTTCCGGCGCGGGCGACGGCCCGCTGGCGTGCGTCATACGATGTTTGGCGGTGGGGCAAAAGCGGTGAGTTGAGGGACGCTCGCATCCTCCCCTGCTTTGCAGGGGAGGGGGACCGCTCGCGGAGTGCGTGGTGGAGGGCAGCGCCGGCCGGCCGGCTACCGCACCGGTCCGAGAAGAAGGCCCCGCCACCATGCTGCGCATGGTCCCCCTCCCCGCGAAGGCGAGGGCGGATTATCCAGGTCAGAACGGCACGTCGTCGTCGAGATCGCTGTCGAAGGCGGGCGAGGGGCGTTGCGCGCCGCCGCCGGCCGGGCGCTGGCTCCCGGCGAAGCGATCGCCGCCCGCGCCGCCGCCCCCGCCGGCATAATCGTCGCCGCCCATGTCGCGCCCGCCGCCGCCCTGGCCGCCGCCCGGCGCGTCGAGCGAGGTCAGCTGGCCGTTGAACGGACGGATGACGATCTCGGTCGTGTACTTGTCCGCGCCGCTCTGGTCCTGCCACTTGCGGGTCTCGAGCTGGCCCTCGACATAGACCTTCGAGCCCTTGCGCAGATAGCGTTCGGCGAAATTGGCCGCCGCCTCCTGGAAGACCGCGACCGAATGCCACTCGGTCTTCTCCTTGCGCTCGCCCGAGGTGCGGTCCTTCCACTGTTCGCTGGTCGCGATGCGCAGGTTGACGACCTTGCCGCCGTTCTGGAAGCTGCGCGATTCGGGATCGCGGCCGAGATTGCCGATCAGGATGACCTTATTGACGCTGCCGGCCATGTTCCCGCTCCGTTCCTACAACCCACTCCATGTGGCTAACCAGAAAGTCGCGCCCGCGGCAAGATATGCCAGCATGAAAAGATAGCCGACCATGAACGCCGGCCAGCGCCAGCCATTGGTCTCGCGCCTGGTCACCGCGATCGTCGACAGGCATTGCGGCGCGAACACGAACCAGGCGAGGAAGGCGAGCGCGGTCGGTAGCGGCCAGTCCGCCTTTATCCGCGTGCCGAGCGCGTCCTGCGCGCCCGGATCGTCGTTCACCGCATCCGCATTGTCCGCATCGATCGCATAGACGGTGGCGAGCGCGGAGATCGCGACCTCGCGCGCCGCCATCGCCGGCGGCAGGGCGAGCGCGATCTGGTGGTTGAAGCCGATCGGGCTGACGACGACCTCGATCCCCGACGCGATGCGGCCGGCGATCGAATATTCGCTCTGCTTCTGTCCGGGCGGTGCCTTGGGATAGCTCGCCAGCAGCCACAGCGCGACGTTGGAGAGCAGGATGATCGTGCCCGCGCGCCTGAGGAAGATCAGCGCGCGCGTCCACAGCCCGATGGCGACGTCGCGCACGCCCGGCATCTGGTATTGCGGCATCTCCATCAGGAAGCCCTGGCTGGTCCCCCTGGCGACG
Organism: uncultured Sphingomonadaceae bacterium; assembly: GCA_964245815.1. Classification (GTDB taxonomy): domain Bacteria; phylum Pseudomonadota; class Alphaproteobacteria; order Sphingomonadales; family Sphingomonadaceae; genus Solisphingomonas. The sequence goes on from CAXTNX010000047.1 coordinate 9,222, forward strand.
GTGCGCCTGAGCACCCACGCCGCGGCCAGCGCCCCGCCGGTGCCCGCGACGTAGAGCGCGAACAGGATCAGCCCCTGCAACCCGACGCCGGGCAGCACGCTGCGCGCCGGGATGAACGCGCCGATGATGAGCGTGTAGACCGGCAGCCGCGCCGAGCAGGTGGTCAGCGGTGCGATCAGGATCGTGGTCAGCCGGTCCTTGGGATCGTCGATCGTGCGGGTCGCCATGATGCCCGGCACCGCGCAGGCGAAGCTCGACAGCAGCGGGATGAAGGCGCGGCCCGACAACCCCACGCGCGCCATCAGCCGATCCATCATGAACGCGGCGCGGACCATGTAGCCGGTCGCCTCGAGCAGGAGGATGAAGGTGAACAGGATCAGGATCTGCGGCAGGAAGACGACGACCGCGCCGGTGCCCTTGATGACGCCCTGCGACAGCAGATCGCGCACGAAGCCGGCGGGCAGGATGCGCGTCGCCAGCGCGCCCAGCTGGTCGAACACCGCGCTGATCGCATCCATCGGTGCCTGCGCCCAGGCGAACACCGCCTGGAACACGACGAACAGGATCGCGGCGAGGACCAGCGGCCCGAACACCGGATGCAGCGCCACCGCGTCGATGCGATGGCTGATCGCGCGGCTCCCGCGTTCCTCCTTGGTCGCCGCCAGCGCGATCGCGCGCGCGCGGCGCTGGAGCACGATCAGGTCGACCTCCGGCACGCCCGCCTCCGCGGCGATGCGCCGCACCCCGCCTTCCGCGGTGATCTTGCCGAGCACCGTGCGCAGCGCGTCGAGCCCGCGCCTGCGCACCGCCACGGTGGGCACGACCGGCACGCCAAGCTCGCGCGACAGCCGCTCGGCATCGATCCTGAGCCCGTCGCGCTCGGCCATGTCGATCATGTTGAGCGCGATCACCACCGGCAGGCCGAGGCCGATCAACTGCAGCGCGAAACGCAGGTGATTGTCGAGGTTGGAAGCGTTGACCACGACGATCAGCGCGCCGGGCAGCCGCTCGCCGTCCTGCTTGCCGAGGATGACGTCGCGCGTCACCTGCTCGTCGGGGCTGGCGGGATCGAGGCTGTATGTGCCGGGCAGGTCGACGAGCTCGACCGGGCGGCCGTCGTCGAGCGCCATCCGGCCCGCCTTGCGCTCGACCGTCACGCCCGGATAGTTGCCGACCTTCTGGCGCGCGCCGGTCAGCGCATTGAACAGCGCGGACTTGCCGGCATTGGGATTGCCGACCAGCGCCACCATCGGCGCCGGGTTCATGCCGTGCCCCGCACCGTCTCGACGGGGCGCGGCATCAGGACGGGTGCTCGACCGAGATCGCACGCGCCTGGACGCGGCGCAGCGCCACCGTCATGCGGCCGACGCGACACGCGATCGGATCGCGCCCGAACGGCGAGACGTGCGTCGCCTCGACCGTGACGCCCTCGTCGAAGCCCAGCTCGCGCAGGCGGCGCGCGGCGGCGACGGGCATCTCGGTCCACGCGATCTCGATCACGCGGGCGGGGCGGTTGAGCGGCAGTTGATCGAGGCGCACGAGGCTTCCAATGGCGGGTGTCATGCGAGCCATTATCAGTAGCAGCGCGGCAATGCCAGCGCTAAGCCCGACGGGAAGATGAGGCGCGCCTGCTCTCACACCGCCGTCCCGGCGAGGGCGGGGATCCCGCTTCTGCTGCCGGGCCACGCGACCGGATCCCCGCCGTCGCGGGGATGACGGCGTATCGTATCGTCGTCGCTACCGCGCCGGGTAGCGCAGCCGCCCCGCCAGCCGGGCGATGCTGAACTGCCGTTCGGGATCGGGACGCCATTTGGACTTGAGCCGCTCGAACCGCATCACGCCCTCCAGCCGGCGCGCGAGGAAGGCTCGGGTGTCCGCGTCGCCCTCGCTGGCGTCGTCGAGCCAGACCAGCAGCGTCGCGGCATACACCGCGCCGAGCGTCATGCGCTTGGTATGATGGTTGAGGTCGGTCGCGGTGTCGCCCGCCAGCCGCCACATCGTGTCCGCCGCGCGCCAGCCGAGCCGCGTTCCGACGCCAAGGTTCCGCGGCTGGGCGAGCACCGCCAGCGCACGCCGTGCCGCCTCGCGATACGGGCGCGCCAGCGCGAGCCGGGCGAGGACGAGCGCGCCGATGCGATCGCGGACCTTCATCGCGGCGATGCGATCGGGCGGGAATTGCGCGCCGAGGTCAGCGTCGATCGCGGCGTACCAGGCAGCGATCATCCCGGTCGCCCCGTCGGGGAAGGCGAGGCGGGCATGGTCGGGCGGGAGGTCGAGCGCGTTCGCCGCGGCGACCAGCGCGGCATCGGTCCAGCCGTCGAACGCCGCCTCCGCGGCGATAGCGGGGCCGAGCGCGGCGCGCATCTCGTCGAGCGTCGGGTCGGGCGGGAGGGGCGTCGTCATCGCCCGGTTCTACGCCCCCCGCGCGCGATCGGGAAGCCGCCTCGTCACCGCCGCCGGATCAGCACCAGGGCTGCCGCGATCATCCCGGCCCCCGCGAAATCGGCGAGGGTCAGCCGCTCGCCATAGACCAGCCAGCCGATCGCCGCGGCGACGACAGGCTGGGTGAGCAGGCCGAGGCCCACCACCATCGGCGACAGCACGCCGATCGCGGTGACGACCAGCGCCTGCCCGAGCACCTGGCTGCCGAACGCCAGCGCGAACAGCGGCCACCAGCGCTGCGGCCAGATCGTCTCGCCGAGCGCCGCCGCGATCGGCAGCAGGGTCAGCGCACCCGCGATCGTGGCGAGCGCCAGCGTCCCCCAGGTGCCGAGCCGGCCGCGGACACGGTCGATCGCGACCATGTAGCCCGCATAGGACAGCCCCGCGAAGGCGCACAGCAGATCGCCGACGAGATGCGCGCGCGACAGTTCGTAGGATCGCCCCATCAGCAGCGCGACGCCGGCGGCCGCGAGCAGGATCGCGCCCGCCTGGAGGCGGCTCGGCCAGGTCCGCGCGACGAGGAAGCCATAGGCGACGAAGAAGAAGCTGCCGACATTGCCGAACAGCGTCGCGTTGGCGAGCCGGGTGCGCAGGATGCCGGCATGCCAGCTGCCGAGATCGAGCGCGAAGAACACGCCGGCGAGCGCGAGCACGCCGATCAGCGCAGGGCTCGGCCGCCCCCGGCCGCGTTCGCGGCGCAGCGCGATCGTCGCGAGCGCGGGCAGCGCCAGCGTCAGCCGCCAGAAGCCCGAGGCGACCGGGCCGACATCCGCGAGGCGGACGAACCACGGCCCGAAGGCGAGCAGCACGCAGCCCAGCATCAGCCCGGCGAACGCCGATCCGCCGCGATCGCGCGCGGCCGACGCGGGGGATGCCGGCGGACGCGGCGGTTCGGACGCGGCGATCGCTCCGGCAAGGTCTGGACGGTCCGCCATCGCGCCCCATATAGCGGCGCTTCGACCGCTGTCCCGTTGCAATTGGAGACCGATATGCCGACGTTGTTCGATCCGCTCGATCTGGGCGCGCTGTCGCTCCCCAATCGCGTGCTGATGGCGCCGCTGACGCGCGGTCGCTCGACGCGGGCGCACGTGCCGACGCCGCTGATGGCGGAGTATTACGCGCAGCGCGCGTCGGCCGGGCTGATCATCTCGGAGGCGACCGGGATCAGCCAGGAGGGGCTCGGCTGGCCGTACGCGCCCGGCCTGTGGAACCCGGCGCAGGTCGAGGCGTGGAAGCCGATCGTCGCCGCGGTCCACGCGGCCGGCGGGCGGATCGTCGCGCAGCTCTGGCACATGGGCCGGCTGGTGCATCCGAGCTTCCTCGGTGGCCTCGCGCCGGTGTCGTCGTCGGCGGTCAAGGCGCCGAACCATGCGCATACCTATGCCGGCAACGCCGAGCACGCGACGCCGCGCGCGCTCGCGATCGACGAGATCCCGCGGCTGCTCGGCGATTACGCGCGCGCGACCTCGAACGCATTGTCGGCGGGCTTCGACGGCGTCCAGATCCATGCCGCCAATGGCTATCTGATCGACGAGTTCCTGCGCGATGGCGTCAACCGGCGCGAGGATGGCTATGGCGGTTCGATCGAGAACCGCGTCCGCCTGCTGCGCGAGGTGACCGGGACCGTCGCCGATGTCGCCGGGGCCTCGCGGACCGGCGTCCGCCTCTCCCCCAACGGCGAGGCGCAAGGCACCAACGACAGCGATCCGGCGAGCCTGTTCCCGGCCGCGGCGGCGGCGCTGTCCGCGCTCGGCATCGCCTGGCTCGAGCTGCGCGAGCCGCAGAGCCGTTCGGACTTCCTGCCCACCGAAGTGCCGCCGATCGCCCCTGCGATCCGCGCCGCGTTCAAGGGCAAGCTGGTGCTCAATTCGGACTTCACCGGCGAGAGCGCGGAGACGGTCATCGCCAGCGGCCAGGCGGACGCGATCGCCTTCGGCCGGCCGTTCATCGCCAATCCCGATCTGCCACGCAGGCTCGCCGGGGCCCTGCCGCTCAATCCGGTCGATCCGACGACGTTCTACTCGCAGGGCGCACGCGGTTACACGGACTATCCGGCGGCGGCGTGACTGTCCGCAAGTCGCGACGCACGATCAAGGCAAGGTCATCGCACTTTCTGTGACGGCGCCTGCTCGAACGCGCTCGTAGACCTCCAGCCGGTCGGGCCCGAAGATGCGGGTATCGACGGGCCGCCAGCGGCCATGCGCCGCGGCGAGATCGGTGAGACCGATGTCACCGAGCGGACGCGTCGCCCCGATCAGGATCGGCGCGCGGTAGATCAGCAGACGGTCGACGAGATCGGCGGCGAGGAACGACGTCGCGGTCCGCGCGCCGCCCTCGATCATCAGATGATCGCCGGGCAGCGCGGCGATCCCGCGGGGCGCTGCGATCCGCAGCCAGCCGTCCGGAGCCGCGCCGCCGCCGAGCAGGACGCGCCGCGGCGATCGCTCGTCGAGCCCCGGCAGCCGCACGTCTAGCCGCGGCTGGTCGGACATCAGCGTGCCGCGGCCGACCAGGATCAGCTCGTGCCGCGATCGTTCGAGATGCGCGTGCGCGCGCGCCGTAGCGGCGGTGATCCACCGGCTGCGCCCGTCCGCCATCGCGACGCCGCCATCCAGAGACAGCGCCAGCTTGAGCGTGACGTGCGGACGCCCGAGCGCCCGGCGCGTCAGGAACCCCGCCATCGCACGCCGGGCCGGCTCGGCGCCGACACCCTCGGTCACCGCGATCCCGGCTTCAAGCAGGCGTGCGAAGCCGCCCCCGGCAGTCCGGGGATCGGGATCGCGGAGCGCCGCGACGACGCGCGACGGCCGCGCCGCGATTAACAGGTCCACGCAGGCGGGACCGCGCGCGCTCTCGTGCGCGCACGGTTCGAGGCTGGTATGGACGATCGCGCCTCTCGCCGCGGCGCCGGCCTGTTCCAGCGCCATCGCCTCGGCATGCGGCCGCCCGCCGGGCTGGGTCCAGCCGCGCCCGACGACGCGGCCATCGCGGATGACGACGCAGCCGACATTGGGGTTGGGCGTGGTACGCCCGCGCCCGCGCCCGGAAAGGGCGATCGCCGCCGCCATCCACCGCGCATCGTCGCGCGTCGGTAACGGACCCGCATCGTCGCTCACGCGCGGATCCTCAGTATTTGATCCCGAGCTGATCGGCGAGCTTGCGGTATTCGGCGGTGCGCGCGTCGAGCGCCTTCTTCCTCGCGGCGGCGTCCACCTTCTGCTCCGCCTCGATCTGCGCGTCGGTGCGGTCCGACGGCCAGCTCTCGACATAGACGATGCGTGGCTGGCGCTCCATGTAGCTGTCCTGGTCGAACGCATAGAGCACCCAGCCGGTGACCGAGACGGCGATGATCGCGGCGACGAACTCGTGGCGCTGCCGCATCCGCAGGAAGCCGGCGAGATCGCGTGCCGCGGCGAACACGTTGAAACTGGAGAAGCGGCTCATGCTCCGTAAATAGGCTCACCCCGCCGCCGCCGCCAGCCTCTCGATCGCGCGCTCGCGCCCGATCAGCGGCAGCAGCCCCGCCATCTCGGGGCCATGATCGCGCCCGGTCAGCGCAAGCCGCAACGGCAGGAACAGCGCCTTGCCCTTGCGCCCGGTTTCGGCCTTGAGCGCGGCGGCGAGCGCGTGCCACGGATCGCTGGCCCAGTCGATCGAACCCGCGATCCGCGCGGCGTGCGCGAGGAAGGCGCGATCCTCGCCCGACAGGTCGGGCGGCACGATCGCACCGACGATCATCGCCCGATCGTCCTCAATCCGATCGAGCGACGAGAGGCTGGTGCGGAGCACGAGCCACTCCGCTTCACTGGTCCCGGCGGGCAGATGGTCGGCGACGGTGGCATGGTCGAGGATGTGGAGCGTGCGGCCGTTGAGCTGATCGAGCGCGCTCTCGTCGAAGCGCGCGGGCGCCCTCCCGAACCGCGCGAAGGCGAACCCGGCGACGAGGTCCCGGGCATGCGCCACCGGGACGACGGGTTCGCTCGTCCCCAGCCGCGCGAGCAAGGCGAGCAGCGCCTGCGGCGCGATGCCCGCGTCGCGGAGCCGGGGGACGCCGACCGATCCGTCGCGCTTGGAGAGCTTGCCGTCGCCGCCGACGAGCAGCGCCAGGTGCGCGAACGCCGGCACCGCGCCACCCAGCGCTTCGAACATCTGCAACTGGATCGCGGTGTTGGTGACGTGATCCTCGCCGCGCACGACGTGGCTGACCGCCATGTCGATATCGTCGATGACGCTCGGCAGCAGATACAGCCAGCTGCCGTCGCCACGGCGGATCACCGGATCGGAGAGCGCCGCGGCCTCGAACCGCTGCGGCCCGCGGACCAGGTCGTCCCAGCCGATCGCCGCGGTCTCGTCGAGCCGGAAGCGCCAGTGCGGCGCGATGCCCCCCGCTTCCAGCCGCTGCCGGTCCGCGCCCGTCAGCGCCAGCGCGGCGCGATCGTAGATCGGCGGCAGCCCGCGGCCGAGCGCGATGCGACGCCTGACCGACAGCTCCGCCTCGCTCTCGTAGCAGGGATAGACCCGGCCCGCGGCATGCAGCGCCGCGAACCCCGCTTCGTAGAGCGCGCCCCGCGCCGACTGACGGACCTCGCCGTCCGGCACCAGCCCGAGCCAGCCGAGATCGTCGCGGATCGCCGCGACGAACGCCTCGCTGGATCGCGCGGTGTCGGTATCGTCGAGCCGCAGCATGAAACGGCCGCCGACTGCGCGCGCCGCCAGCCAGCAGACCAGCGCGGTGCGGATGTTGCCGACATGCAGCCGGCCGGTCGGCGAGGGGGCGAAGCGGGTGACGACGGTCATGGCCGGTGTCCCGCTACAGGATCGCGCGCGGCTTGGCACCCGGTTCGCGCGCGGCTAAGCCGCGCCCGACGCTTCCGGGACACCACCGCCATGAAATTGCTGTCGGGCAATTCCAACCTGACGCTGGCCCAGGCCATCGCCGACTATCTCGACCTGCCGCTGACCGGCGCCAGCGTGCGCCGCTTCGCCGACGAGGAGATCTTCGTCGAGATCCAGGAGAATGTCCGCGGGGAGGACGTGTTCGTCATCCAGTCGACCGGCTTTCCCGCCAACGACAATCTCATGGAACTCCTGATCTGCATCGATGCGCTCAAGCGCGCATCGGCCAAGCGGATCACCGCGGTGGTGCCCTATTTCGGCTATGCCCGGCAGGACCGCAAGCCCGGCCCCCGCACCCCGATCTCGGCCAAGCTGGTCGCCAACCTCATCACCGTCGCGGGCGCCGACCGGGTGCTCTCGGTCGATCTCCATGCCGGCCAGATCCAGGGCTTCTTCGATATCCCGACCGACAATCTGTTCGCCGCGCCCGTCATGTCGGCGGATATCCGCGCGCGTTTCGCCGGACGCAACATCATGGTCGTCTCGCCCGACGTCGGCGGCGTGGTGCGCGCACGTGCGCTGTCCAAGCGGCTCGACAACGTGCCGCTCGCGATCGTCGACAAACGTCGTGAAAGACCGGGCGAGTCCGAGGTGATGAACATCATCGGCGACGTCGCGGGGCGCTTCTGCATCCTGGTCGACGACATCGTCGATTCGGCGGGCACGCTGTGCAACGCCGCCGCCGCGCTGCGCGAGGCGGGCGCCGAGGATGTCGTCGCCTATGTCAGCCATGGCGTGCTGTCGGGCGGTGCCGTCGCGCGGGTCGAGGGATCGGTGCTGCGCGAGCTGGTCGTCACCGATTCGATCATGGCGCCGCCGATCGTCGCCGACGCGGGCAAGATCCGCCTGCTGACGATCGCGCCCTTGCTGGCCGAGGCGGTGAAGCGCATCGCGGACGAAAGCTCGGTCTCGTCGCTGTTCGACTGATCCCGCTTGAACGCGTTCCGCCTTCCGTTCCGGCCGAGCGAAGTGTCCTTCGATTGCGCTCAGGGCGAACGGAAGTTGCGCGAGGCGCTATTGCGGCGCCGGCTTCTCCGAGGCGGGCGCGTCCGATGCGGGCGTCGCGTCCGCGGCCGCCGGCTTGACGAACTTGAGCGTCATCCGATCGCTTTCCCCGATCGCGGCGTATCTCTGCCTGTCGACGTCGCCCAGGTCGTAGCTCGGCGGCAGGGTCCACACGCCCTTGGGATGATCGTGGTCGTCCCGGGGATTGGCGTTGATCTCGCTCGTGCCGGCAAGCTGGAAGCCTGCCGCCAGCGCCAGCCGGATCACCGTCGATCGCTTGACGTAGCCGGTGGTCTTTTCGCGCGCGACGTCCATCGTCTCGGGCAGGCGATGCTCCTCGATGCCGAGCACGCCGCCGGGCTTGAGCGCGCCGAACCAGTCGGCAAAGGCCTGCGGGGCATTGCCGTCGCCGGGCTGGTCGGCCGAGCCGAGCAGATTGTGGATGTTGCGGAAGGTGACGACCATGTCGGCGGTGCCCGGCGGCACCAGTTGCGACGGCTGGCCGACCGCCCAGGTGACGGTCTGCACCTTCCCGTAGCGCGCCGGGTCGGACTGGACGAACGCGGCGAACCTGTCGCTGTCCTTGCCCGGCGGCACCGCCTCGACCAGTTGCCCGGAGGGGGCGAGATACGGCGCGAGGATCGCGGTGTACCAGCCGCCGCCGGGGATCACCTCGATCACGGTCATCTCGGGCTTGAGCCCGAAGAAGCTCAGCGTCTCGGCGGGGTGACGGTCCTTGTCGCGGGCGCGATCGGCATCGCCGCGCCCCGATGCGGCGACCGCCTTCGCGATCCCGGGATCGACGGCGATGTGGGGGCCGGCGGACGCGGGCCGCGCCGCCGGCGCCTTCTTCGTGCCGGTCCTGGCCGGGGTCGGCTTCTTGGCGGGCGTGGCGGCGTCCGCCGGCGGCGCGATCAGCGCCAGCGGCAGGAGGATCAGGCTGAAGCGCACGGGCATCGTCTCCGCATTGTCTGGAAGACGGGATGGCGCCTTGCTAGGCGGCTGGCAAGCCTCGTGCCGCCGGCACGCACGCGGCCGGCACCAGGCGGCGCAGCAGCCGCATCGCCGCGACGCCGCTCTCGGAGTGCAGCAGGATGGCGACCGCGAGGGAGCCCAGCGCGACGATCGTCCACCACCACAGGCACTCGCGCAGCAGCCAGGCGGCGAGCTTCCACGCCGCCGCGGTATCCAGCGGCAGGCTGATCGTCGCGCGCCGCATCGCCGCGCGCCAGCTCTCCGCCCAGAGCAAGGCGAGCACCGCGACGATGGTGTCGCCATGGCGGCGCCGGCCCGCGGCAATGCCGCGCAAGGCGGTCAGCCCGGGAAGGACGAGCAGCAGGTGGACCGCGCGATAGCCGATATTCTGCGCGGTGAAGAAGCAGCCGAGCGTCAGCATCGCGCCGGCGAGCAGGAAGGCGCGCTCGCGCGGGGTCAGCACGGCGACATCCTCGCCGATCCCGGCGCGGCTGCCGATCCGCACGATCAGCGCCAGCGCCGCCAGCACCATCGCCCCGTGGAGCAGCGGTCGCAGCGGATCGTCGGGCAGCCCGAACAGGTGGACGAGCCCGCCCGACAGCGTGCTCGATCCGAACATGTCGCTGATGAAGGCGCCGTCCGGGATCAGCGCCAGCGCACGCGCGAGCTCGCCGCCGTCGATGGCGACGAACAGCGCGACCGCGGCGACCGCGGCGCAGGCGACGCGCAGCAGCCGGCGCGGCGCCTCGCGCGCCGCCAGCGCCATCAGCGTCATCGGATAATATTTGAGCAGCCCGGCGAGCAGCGCGGCCGCGTAACCCGCCAGCCTGACCCGCCGCGACCGGCACGACAGCGCGGCGGCGAGCGCGGCGAGCGCGAAGATGACGAGATCGTTGTTGCCGCGCTCGGCCGCGTACAGGCTCGCCGACGAGACCGCGCCCGCAGCGACGATCGCGACATCGCGCCAGCGCCGCGCCGGCGGCAGCAGCGTCAGCGCGAACAGGAAGCCGAGATCGACCAGCAGCCCGAGCGCGACGAGATGCCGGCCGAGCCCCGGAACGTGCGCGATGCCCAGCCACAGCGGCGAATAGTCGTAGACCCGCCCGAGCACGTCGCACGGGTTCGCCGCATAGACGTCGATCCCGGCCTGGCGGCAGCGCACCGCCGACAGGATCGTGTCGGTATCGAGGAACGGGAACGGCCAGGGGTTGATCCCCCAGCGCCGGATCACCGCCATGTAGGGCGCGCGCAGGCCGAGCGCGTAGAGCGTCGCCATCGCGGCGAAGAACAGCGCGGCGGCGGCGAACGGCGTCAGCCGGCGGAGGGTGGCGTCGCGGACCATGACCGGCTGCATCGTCCGCGCGCTGCCAAGAAGTGGTTAACGGCCGGTGCGGGCGAGCCCCGTTAGCGCGATCTTAAGCAGGCCTGCCGCCTAACGGCACGCGACGAAGCCTGTCACGAGGGACGCGAGATGATCCTGGGCCAGAAGGTCGCGGTGGTGTTGCCCGCCTACAACGCGTCGCGCACGCTGCGGCGGACCTATGCCGAGATCCCGTTCGACGTCGTCGACGACGTCATCCTCACCGACGACGCCAGCCGCGACGACACGATCGCGGTGGCGCGCGAGCTTGGCATCCACACGCTCTATCATCCCCACAATCGCGGCTACGGCGCCAACCAGAAGAGCTGCTACGCCGAGGCGCTGTCGCGCGGCGCGGACATCGTCGTGATGCTCCACCCCGACTATCAGTATACCCCGCGCCTCGTCACCGCGATGGCGAGCATGATCGCGTCGGGCGAGTACGATGTCGTGCTCGCCTCGCGCATCCTCGGCCGCGGTGCGCTGGCCGGCGGGATGCCGGTGTGGAAATATGTCGCCAACCGCGTGCTGACGCTCGCGCAGAACCTGCTGATGGGCGCCAAGCTCTCCGAATACCACACCGGTTATCGCGCCTGGTCGCGCAGGGTGCTCGAGGAGCTGCCGCTCGGCATGTGCTCGGACGATTTCGTGTTCGACAACCAGATGATCGCACAGGCCGCCTGGGCCGATTTCCGGATCGGCGAGATCTCGTGCCCGACCAAGTATTTTCCTGAGGCGTCGAGCATCGATTTCCGCCGCTCGTGCACCTATGGCGTCGGCGTGCTCGGCACCGCGATCGACTATCGCCTCAACCGCGCAGGCCTGCGCCGCTCGGCGCTGTTCCACCCCGAAGAGCGCGCGCGGCTCGCCGAGCGCCCGAGCTTCGCGCTGGTCGCGCTCTAGGCTTGCGCGTTCCCCGGCGAAGGCCGGGGACAGGGATCACGGGCGTACCGCTCACGGCAGCTGGACGCCGGCGTTCGCCGGAGAACGGTCAGCCCGGCCGCAGGCGATCCGAGGCCGCTCCGCTCGGGCGAGCGGGGATCGGCCGGCGCCCCGGTCCGGCGTCGCTCAGAGGCACGCCTCCAGATAGGGCTGATCGAAGCCGTACTGCTTGGCCTTGTCGAGCGTGTAGGGCCTGAGCCCCATCGCGCGGTACTCGCCCATGATCTTGCCGTCGGCGCCCTCGTCGAGATACTCGAACTTGAACAGCTCCTGCGTGACGATCACCGGCCCTTCCATGCCGATCACCTCGGTGATGTTGGTGACGCGGCGCGAGCCGTCCCGCAGACGTTTCACCTGGATGATCATGTCGACCGAGTCGGCGATCTGGCGGCTGATTGCCTCCTTGGGTACCTTGATGTCCGACATCATCACCATGTTCTCCATCCGCGCCAGCGCCTCGCGCGGCGAGTTGGAGTGGAGCGTGCACATCGAGCCATCGTGACCGGTGTTCATCGCGGACAGCATGTCGAAGCATTCGGAGCCGCGGATCTCGCCCAGGATGATGCGATCCGGGCGCATGCGCAGCGCGTTCTTGACGAGATCGCGGATGCTGATCTCGCCCTGGCCCTCGAGGT
>CAXTNX010000048.1:0-21465 GCA_964245815.1 uncultured Sphingomonadaceae bacterium
TCGCAATGCGGCCCGGTCGAGGGCTTCGACGCGACGATCACCGGCACCAACGATTATGCCGACATCGCCGGGGCCGACGTCATCATCGTCACCGCAGGGGTCGCGCGCAAGCCGGGCATGAGCCGCGACGACCTGCTCGGCATCAACCTGAAGGTGATGAAGGCGGTCGGCGAGGGGATCAAGGCGAACGCCCCCGACGCGTTCGTGATCTGCATCACCAATCCGCTCGACGCGATGGTGTGGGCGCTGCGCGAATTCTCCGGCCTGCCGACCGGCAAGGTCGTCGGCATGGCGGGCGTGCTCGACAGCGCGCGGTTCAGCCATTTCCTGGCGGACGAGTTCAAGGTCTCGGTCAAGGACGTGACCTCGTTCGTGCTCGGCGGCCACGGCGACACGATGGTGCCGGTCATCGCCTATTCGACCGTGTCGGGCATCCCGGTGCCCGACCTGATCGCGATGGGCCTGTCCACACAGGAGAAGATCGACGCGATCATCAAGCGGACGCGCGGCGGCGGCGGCGAGATCGTCGCGCTGCTCAAGACCGGCAGCGCCTATTACGCGCCGGCGACCAGCGGAATCGCGATGGCGGAGGCGTACCTCTACGACCAAAAGCGCGTGCTGCCGGCGGCGGCCTATGTCGGTGGCGAGTACGGCCTGAACGATCTTTATGTCGGCGTGCCGGTGGTGATCGGCGCGGGCGGCGTCGAGAAGATCGTCGAGATCACGCTCGACGAGGAGGCTAGGGCGAACCTCGCGGTGTCGGTCGACGCGGTGAGGGAGCTGCTTGTGGCGTGCAAGGCGATCGACGGGTCGCTGAAATAGGAAACTGCTAGATGGTGCTCCCGCGGAGGCGGGAGCCCAGTACCGACGGTGGGACTGGGTACCCGCCTTCGCGGGTACACGGATGGGCAGGAAGTGGAGAAGCCGGGCTGGGTCTATATCATGGCGAGCGGACGCAACGGCACGCTCTCCATCGGTGCGACCTCCGATCTGGTGAAGCGCGCTTGGGAGCATCGTAACGGCGTCGTCGCGGGGTTCACCAAGGATTACGGTCGCACGTTGCTCGTCTGGTTCGCCGATTGCGGCGCGATCGAGGTGGCGCGACAACGGGAACGAGCGATGAAGACGTGGCGCAGGGCTTGGAAACTTCGCGAGATCGAAGCGGCAAATCCTGACTGGAACGACCTGTTCCCGTCATTAGTGTAGAACTAGGCTCCCGCCTTCGCGGGAGCACGAACCAGGGGTCAAGAGCGCGGTATGTCGATCCTCGTCAACGCGAACACCAAGGTGATCTGCCAGGGCATCACCGGCAGCCAGGGCACGTTCCATTCGGAGCAGGCGATCGCATACGGCACCAAAATGGTCGGCGGCGTCACGCCCGGCAAAGGCGCCTCGACGCATATCGGCCTGCCGGTCTTCGATACGGTGCGCGAGGCGGTGACCGCCACCGGCGCGACCGCAAGCGTGATCTACGTGCCGCCGCCCTTCGCCGCGGACTCGATCCTTGAGGCGATCGATGCCGAGGTGCCGCTGATCGTCTGCATCACCGAGGGCATTCCGGTGCTCGACATGGTCAAGGTCAAGCGCGCGCTGACCGGTTCGAAGTCCCGGCTGATCGGGCCGAACTGCCCGGGTGTGCTGACGCCCGGCGAGTGCAAGATCGGCATCATGCCGGGCTCGATCTTCTCGAAGGGCTCGGTCGGCGTGGTGTCGCGCTCGGGTACGCTGACCTACGAGGCGGTGTTCCAGACCAGCAACGAGGGGCTGGGCCAGACGTCCGCGGTCGGGATCGGCGGCGATCCGGTCAACGGCACCAACTTCATCGACGTGCTCGAGCTCTATCTCGCCGACGAGGCGACGCAGTCGATCATCATGATCGGCGAGATCGGTGGCTCGGCGGAGGAAGAGGCGTCGCAGTTCATCAGGGACGAGGCCAGGCGCGGCCGCAGCAAGCCGATGGTCGGGTTCATCGCGGGTCGCACCGCGCCGCCCGGCCGTCGCATGGGCCATGCCGGGGCGATCGTCTCGGGCGGGCAGGGCGGCGCCGACGACAAGATCGCGGCGATGGAGGGCGCCGGCATCCGCGTGGCGGCAAGTCCGTCCGAGCTCGGCACGACTCTTTCCGCGCTGCTTAAGGGGTGATTAACCCTGCCGCGCCAACCATATGGGCTGGCGCGGCAAGTAGAGACGCCCGGCCGGCATTGAGTCCGCCCGGGCGATGAGGACGGTGCGATGGGTTTCGAGGGTGTGATCGACGTCGCGGGGGTCAGCCCGTCGTTCGTGGAGGATCTCTACCGGCGCTGGCACGAAGACAGGGCGGGGGTGGATCCGGCGTGGGGCGCCTGCTTCGCCGACATCGCGCAGGCGGTCTCCGGGCCGAGCTGGGCGCGCTCCAACTGGCCGCCTGCCGATACCGATGCGCTCACCGCAGGTCTCGATCCTACCCAGATGGAGCCCGCGGCCAGACCCGCGAAGGGCGGTCCCAGGCCGGTTGCGGTCCTATCGGCGGCCGCCCCCGATGCATCGGCGATCGCGGCGGCGGCGCTCGATTCGATCCGGGCGATGATGCTGATCCGCACCTATCGCGTGCGCGGTCATCTTGCCGCCGATCTCGATCCGCTCGGTCTGGCGCGGCGCGACCTGCCCGCGGACCTCGAACCCTCCTGGCATGGTTTCGGCGCCGGCGATCTCGATCGTCCGGTGTATCTCGGCGGCGCGCTCGGTCTCGAGCGGGCGACGGTGCGGGAGATCGTCACGATCCTCCAGCGCAATTATTGCGGCCATGTCGGCATTGAATACATGCACATCGGCGATATCGAGGAGCGCACCTTCCTCGAGGCGCGCATGGAAGGCCGCGACAAGGAGATCCAGTTCACGCCCGAGGGCAAGAAGGCGATCCTGTCCAAGGTCATTCAGGGCGAGCAGTACGAGAAGTTCCTTGGCAAGAAATATGTCGGCACCAAGCGCTTCGGGCTCGACGGCGGCGAGAGCGCGCTGCCCGCGCTCGAGGCGGTGATCAAATATGCCGGCGCGTCGGGCGTCGGCGAGATCGTCATCGGCATGCCGCATCGCGGCCGGCTCAACGTGCTGACCAACGTGCTCGGCAAGCCCTATCGCGCGGTGTTCAGCGAGTTTGCGGGCGGCTCCGCCAACCCGGAGGATGTCGGCGGCTCGGGCGACGTCAAATATCATCTCGGCACCTCGACCGATCGCGAGTTCGACGGCGTCAAGGTCCATCTCAGCCTCGCCGCAAATCCCTCGCACCTCGAGGCGGTCGATCCGGTCGTGCTCGGCAAGGCGCGCGCCAAGCAGACCAAGCGCGGCGACGTCGATCGCGGCAAGGTGCTGCCGCTGCTGATGCATGGCGATGCGGCGTTCGCGGGGCAGGGCATCGTCGCCGAGTGCCTCGGCTTCTCCGGGCTGCGCGGCTACAACACCGGCGGCACGATCCACTTCATCGTCAACAACCAGGTCGGTTTCACGACCAGCCCGCAGTTCGCGCGCTCCTCGCCCTATCCGTCGGACGTCGCCAAGACCGTCCAGGCGCCGATCCTCCACGTCAACGGCGACGATCCCGAGGCGGTCACCTTCGCCGCCAAGCTCGCCACCGATTATCGCCAGACCTTCAAGCGTGACGTCGTGATCGACATGTGGTGCTACCGGCGCTTCGGCCACAACGAGGGCGACGAGCCGAGCTTCACCCAGCCGCTGATGTACGACGAGATCCGCAAGCATCCGCCGGTATCGGTGATCTATGGCGAGCGGCTGGTCGCCGAAGGCGTGATCGACGAGGCGTGGATGGACGCCGACGCGGCACGCTTCGTCGGCGAGCTCGACGAGGAGTTCGAGGCGGGCAAGAGCTACAAGCCCAACAAGGCGGACTGGTTCGAGGGCGCCTGGAGCGGGTTCGGCTCGGCCAAGGAGGTCGGGCGCCGCTCGGGCGAGACCGCGGCGAGCGCGGAGCAGATCGCGGCGCTGGTGCCGGTGCTGACCGACGCGCCCGCGGGCTTCACGATCCACAAGACGCTGGGCCGCATCCTCGACGCCAAGAAGCAGATGTTCGCCGCCGGTGAGGGCTTCGACTGGGCGACCGGCGAGGCCCTGGCGTTCGGCACGCTGCTGCAGGACGGCTATGCGGTACGGCTGTCGGGCCAGGATTCCGGGCGTGGCACGTTCAGCCAGCGCCATGCCGCCTGGACCGACCAGACCAACGGCCGCAAGCACTATCCGCTGTCGGTGGTCGATCGCTCGTTCCAGGTGCTCGACAGCCCGCTGTCCGAGTTCGGCGTGCTCGGCTTCGAATATGGCTATGCCGCCACGTCGCCCAAGACGCTCGTGCTGTGGGAAGCGCAGTTCGGCGATTTCGCCAACGGCGCGCAGGTCATAATCGACCAGTTCATCGCCGCGTCCGAGGCCAAGTGGCTGCGCGCCAACGGGCTCGTCATGCTGCTGCCGCACGGTTACGAAGGGCAGGGCCCCGAGCATAGTTCGGCGCGGCTGGAGCGGTATCTCCAGCTCTGTGCCGAGGACAATATGCAGGTCGCCAACTGCACGACGCCGGCCAATTACTTCCACATCCTGCGCCGCCAGATGACGCGCAGCTTCCGCAAGCCGCTCATCATCATGACGCCCAAGTCGCTGCTGCGCCACAAGTCGGCGGTGAGCCGGATCGAGGATTTCAGCGAGGGCAGCCGCTTCCACCGCGTGCTGTTCGATCCGGCGGCGCCGGTCGACGGCGACGTCCGGCGGCTGGTGCTGTGCTCGGGCAAGGTCGCCTACGACCTGATCGAGGCGCGCGACGAGGCCGGGGCGGACGATACCGCGATCCTGCGCGTCGAGCAGCTCTATCCGTTTCCGAACGATGTCGTCGTCGAGCGGCTGAAGGTTTATCGCAACGTCGAGACGGTGGTGTGGGCGCAGGAGGAGCCGCGCAACAGCGGCGCCTGGACCTTTGTCGAGCCGTGCCTGGAAGAGTGCCTGATCGAGGCCGGATCGACGCCGCAGCGCCCGGTCTATGCCGGCCGCAAGGCGTCGGCCGCGACCGCGACCGGGCTCGCCAGGCGCCACGCCGCCGAGCAGAAGGCGCTGATCGCCGCCGCGCTCGGCTTCGCCGATGTGTCGGCACCCGCCAAGGCCGCCTGACCCGATTTTCCGACAAGGACGCATGATGACCACCGAAGTGAAGGTGCCGACGCTGGGCGAATCGATCACCGAGGCGACGCTCGGCCAGTGGCTCAAGCAGCCCGGGGACACGGTGAAGGCCGACGAGCCGATCGCCAGCCTCGAGACCGACAAGGTCGCGGTCGAGGTCAATGCGCCCGCCGACGGGGTGATCGGCACGCTGGTCGTCGCCGAGGGCGACACCGTGCAGGTCGATGCGGTGATCGCGACGATCGAGGCGGCGGGAGAGGCCGCCGCCCAGGCGGCGCCCGCCGCGACGGCCGGCCAGCAGGCGCCGGCGCAGCCTTCTGCGCAGCCGCAGCCCCTGTCGCCGTCGGCGCGGCGCGCGGTCAAGGAGACCGGTGTCGATCCGGCGACTCTCGCCGGCACCGGCAGGGACGGCCGCGTCACCAGGGAGGACGTCCTCACCGCCAGGGCGCCGACGGAGAGCGCGCCGCCCGCCGCGCCCGAACGGCCGGTCCCGGTCGCCGCACCGGCGGCGGCGGGCGGCGCGCGGCGCGAGGAGCGGCAGCGCATGTCGCGGCTGCGCCAGACCGTCGCCAAGCGGCTCAAGGAAGCGCAGAACACCGCCGCGATGCTGACCACGTTCAACGACGTGGACATGACCGAGGTCATGGCGGCGCGCGCCAGGTACAAGGATCTGTTCGAGAAGAAGCACGGCGTCCGGCTGGGCTTCATGGGCTTCTTCGTGAAGGCCGCCTGCCAGGCGTTGCACGACGTGCCGTCGGTCAATGGTTCGATCGAGGGCGACGAGATCGTCTATCGGGACTATGCCGACATCTCGGTCGCGGTCTCCGCGCCCAACGGCCTTGTCGTGCCGGTGATCCGCGACGCGCAGGCGATGTCGGTCGCCACGATCGAGAAGACGATCGGCGATTTCGGCCGCCGTGCCAAGGACGGCACGCTCAGGATGGAGGAGATGAAGGGCGGCACCTTCACCATCTCCAACGGCGGCGTGTTCGGTTCGCTGATGTCGACGCCGATCATCAACCCGCCCCAGTCCGCCGTGCTCGGCCTGCACCGCATCGACGAGCGGCCGGTGGTGCGGGACGGCGAGATCGTCGCGCGCCCGATGATGTACCTGGCGCTGAGCTACGATCATCGCCTGATCGACGGCCGCGAGGCGGTCACCTTCCTGGTCGCGCTCAAGAATGCTATCGAGGACCCGACGAGATTGCTGATCGATCTCTAGGAGCGAACACGATGGATTGGCGCGCGTATATCGAATCGAGGCCCGGGGTCCTGGGAGGAAAGCCGGTTGTTCGAAACACGCGTATCTCAGTCGAGCTGATCCTCGAATATCTGGCCGAAGGGGCATCTGCGGCCGAGATCGTCGATGCCTACGGTCATATCACCGAGGCTGACGTGTTTGCGGCGATCGCCTTTACCCACGACATCCTGATCAAGGAGGCGACTTCCGCTCGGCAGGAAGCCGCCTAGGCGGTGCGTGTTCTTGCCGACGAGAATGTGCACGGGATCGTCGTCGCGCGCCTTCGCGAGGCCGGTTACGAGGTCGAATGGATCAGGCAATCCGCACCGGGTTCGCTCGATCACGAGATATTGGAATGACCGGATATCGCTTCGTTGATCCTGATCACGCACGATCGCGATTTCGGCGATCTGCTCTTCAACAAGGGCCTGCCTGTGCCGCATGTCGTTCTCTACTCGCGCTTGCCGCACCGGCTCGCCGATGCCACCGCCGATCGGATACTTGCGCTGCTTGAAGCAGGTGTGGCCGCGGGCCAGATGGTAACGCTGACCAAAGACGGCGATCGCATGAAGCCGTTTCCTCCTGGAGTTTCTGATGGCTGACTACGACTTCGACGTTCTCGTGATCGGTTCCGGCCCCGGTGGCTATGTCGCCGCGATCCGCGCCGCACAGCTCGGGCTCAGGACTGCCTGCGTCGAGAGCCGCGAGACGTTGGGCGGAACCTGCCTCAATGTCGGCTGCATCCCCTCCAAGGCGATGCTGCACGCGTCCGAGCTCTACGAAGAGGTCGCGTCGGGCAGGCTCGCCTCGCTCGGCGTCAAGGCGTCCGGCGTCGAGCTCGATCTGGACGCGATGCACGCACAGCGGCGGGATGCGGTCAAGCAGCTGACCGGAGGCATCGCCTTCCTGTTCAAGAAGAACAAGGTCGAGTGGCTCAAGGGCCGCGCGGCGTTCGCCGGCACTGACAGCGTCGTCATCGGCGATCGCACGGTGCGCGCAAAGAACATCGTCATCGCCACCGGATCGTCGGTGGCCGCGCTGCCCGGCGTCACCGTCGACCAGACCGTCGTCGTCGATTCGACGGGCGCGCTCGAGCTCGCCAGGGTGCCGGATCATATGGTCGTGATCGGCGGCGGCGTGATCGGGCTCGAGCTCGGCTCGGTGTGGAAGCGGC
The DNA here is from genome assembly GCA_964245815.1 of uncultured Sphingomonadaceae bacterium. Lineage (GTDB taxonomy): Bacteria > Pseudomonadota > Alphaproteobacteria > Sphingomonadales > Sphingomonadaceae > Solisphingomonas. Next base: position 7,566 of record CAXTNX010000048.1, read on the forward strand.
TCGGCGCCAGGGTGACGGTGGTCGAGTATCTCGACCAGATCCTGCCCGGCTTCGACGGCGAGATCCGCAAGGAATCCAACAGGATCTTCAGGAAGCAGGGGATCGAGTTCAGGCTGTCGACCAAGGTCACGGGTGTGACGGTCGCGGGCGAGACGGCGACGCTCACCGTCGAGCCCGCCGCCGGCGGTCCTGCGGAGACGATCGGGGCGGATGTGGTGCTGCTGTCGATCGGCCGCCGCCCCAATACCGACGGGCTCGCGCTCGACAAGGCGGGGCTCGCGGCCAATCAGCGCGGCCAGATCGAGATCGACCATGATTTCCGCACCGCGGTGCCCGGCATCTGGGCGATCGGCGACGTCGTCCCCGGCCCGATGCTCGCGCACAAGGCGGAGGACGAGGGCATCGCGGTGGCCGAGAATATCGCGGGGCGGACCGGCATCGTCAATCACGACGTCATCCCGAGCGTCGTCTACACCATGCCCGAGATCGCGGGCGTCGGGCTCACGGAGGAGGTCGCCAGGGAGCGTGGCGAGGTCAAGGTCGGCAAGTTCCCGATGCTGGCCAACTCGCGCGCCAAGACCAATCATCAGCCCGATGGCTTCGTGAAGGTGATCGCGGACGCCGGGACCGATCGCGTGCTCGGCGTCTGGGTGATCGCGGGCGTCGGCGGGACGATGATCGCGCAGGCCGCGCAGGCGATGGAGTTCGGCGCGACCAGCGAGGATATCGCCTACACCTGCCACGCGCACCCGACGCATGCGGAAGCGATGAAGGAAGCGGCGATGGCCGTGACCGGCAAACCGATCCACATCTGACCGAAAGCGACCCCGCATGAAAACCCGCGCCGCCGTCGCCTTCGAGGCCAAGCAGCCGCTCGAGATCGTCGAGCTCGATCTCGAAGGCCCGAAGACCGGCGAGGTGCTGGTCGAGATCATGGCGACCGGCATCTGCCATACCGACGCCTACACGCTCGACGGGCTGGACAGCGAGGGGCTGTTTCCAAGCATCCTCGGCCATGAGGGCGCGGGTATCGTCCGCGAGATCGGTGCGGGGGTTGCCAGCGTCGCGCCCGGCGATCACGTCATCCCGCTCTACACGCCCGAGTGCCGCCAGTGTAAGTCGTGCCTCAGCGGCAAGACCAATCTGTGCACCGCGATCCGCACCACGCAGGGCAAGGGCCTGATGCCCGACGGGACGACGCGGTTCAGCCACAAGGGTCGGCCGATCTTCCATTACATGGGCTGCTCGACCTTCTCCAACTTCATCGTGCTGCCCGAGATCGCGGTCGCCAGGATCCGCGAGGACGCACCGTTCAAGACGAGCTGCTATGTCGGCTGCGGGGTCACGACGGGCGTCGGGGCGGTGGTCAACACCGCCAGGGTACAGGTCGGCGACACGGTGATCGTGTTCGGGCTCGGCGGTATCGGTCTCAACGTGCTCCAGGGCGCGCGGCTGGCGGGCGCCGGCATGATCGTCGGCGTGGACATCAATCCGGCGCGCGAGGAATGGGGCCGTCGCTTCGGCATGACGCATTTCGCCGACCCGAAGGCGATCGACGGCGATCTCGTCCAGCACCTCGTCGCGCTGACCGATGGCGGGGCGGATTACACGTTCGACTGCACGGGCAACACGACGGTGATGCGTCAGGCCCTGGAGGCGTGCCATCGCGGCTGGGGAACCTCGATCATCATCGGCGTGGCGGAGGCGGGCAAGGAGATCGCCACGCGGCCGTTCCAGCTCGTCACCGGACGCAACTGGCGCGGCACCGCGTTCGGCGGCGCCAAGGGGCGCACCGACGTGCCCAGGATCGTCGACTGGTACATGACCGGCAAGATCGAGATCGATCCGATGATCACGCACGTCCTCACGCTCGAGGAGATCAACAAGGGCTTCGCGCTGATGCACGCGGGTGAGAGCATCCGGAGCGTGGTGGTGTACTGAGGCACCGTTATCCCAGCTGTCGCCGGAGGGACCTCAGAAGGTCAGCGCCCTCGCCCGGGTCACCGTTCCGATCGCAGCGATCGGCGCGACCATCGCTCCGCAATAACCCGGCTCGGGCGTGAAGGCGTGGAGCCCCCAGCCGTCGCCGCCCGACACCAGCCGCGGTTCGGCGCCCGGCCCGCACGTCACCTCGAACGCGTCGAGCGGGTAGGACAGGCCGAGTGCGATCGCCTTCACGAACGCCTCCTTGCGCGTCCAGCATTCGAAGAAGCCCTGCGCAAAGCCGGCGGGCGCGAGCGCGGCAAGGCGGCGCCGCTCGCCCGGCGCGAACAAGCGTTCGGCCACGTCGGCATCGGCAAGCGCGGGATCGATCCGCTCGACGTCGCAGCCGATCTCGATGCCGCGTGCCAGTGCGCAGACCCAGAGCCCGTGCGAATGCGCGCTGCTGAACCGCAGGTCGGTGCCACCCGCGACGATCGGCTTGCCATGACTGCCGAGCGCGTAGGCGATCTCCGCCGGTGGCCGCCCGAGCTCCCGCCCGAGCAGTACGCGGAGCCGCCCGCGCCGCGCGACGAAGCGATCGCGATCGATCGCGCGGTGGAAGCGCGCGGCGCGCGCCCGCTCGCTCTCCTCCAGCAGATCGTGCCACGCCGCGATCCGCGTCGGCGCGGTATCGAGCCGTGCCATCCAGATCGCGATCATGCGCCGGTCGCGTCGGCCTCCTGCGCGCGGGTCAGCGCGGCGCGGAGCAGCGCGCCGAACGCGGCGACATGCGGTATCTCGAGCATCGAGCGATGGCCGCCGGCGATGTCGCGGGCCTCGAACGCGCCGTCGATCACGGCGCCCCAGCCGGGCACGCCATCCAGCACCGTGACGCGCTCGTGCGGCTGGAACAGCGCGACCGGACCCGCGTAGCGCTGCGGCGCGTAACCATAGGCGGCCTGATCGAGCGCGGCACGGAGCGCGCCGTGCGTGCCGGTGGCGACGCGTTTGCGCGAGAGGCGCATCTCCTCCAGCACGGCGCTCGCCCGTGCTCCGGCATAGCGCAGGCGCCGACCGCGCCCCTCGCGCAGGAACTGGCGCGCATGGAAGCGCAGCTTGGCGATGCGCAGACGCAACCAGCCGATCCGCTCGAACTCGGTCGGGTTCATGGCGTGCGCCAGCACCAGCAGCGGCACCCCGGCGCCCGCCGCGCGCAATTGCCGGGCGACCTCGAAGGCGAGGATGCCCGAGGTGCACCACCCGCCGATGTAATAGGGGCCGACGGGACGGACGGCGCGGATCGCCGCGACGACCTGCGCGGCGATATCCTCGAAGCGATAGGGCATCGCCGTGTGCGCGAGGATCGGATCGACCGGGACGCCAAACATCGGCTGGTCCGCGCCCACCGCGCGCGCCAGCGCGACGAACGTCGGCCCGGCGTCGAGCCACAACAGCGGCGGCCGGTCGCCGTCCGGCTGGATCGCGACGAAGCCGCCATGATCGCGCGTGTCGCCCGAGGCGAGCATCGCCGTCATCTCGTCGAGCCGGTGCGCGCGGAAGAAGGCCGCCAGGTCGACATGCATCGCGAAGTCGCGCTCGATCCGCCGGAGCAGCCGCGCGACGAGCAGCGAATGCCCGCCGAGATCGAAGAAGCTGTCGTGCCGCGCGATCCGCTCGACCCCGAGGATATCGCGCCAGATCACCGCCAGCCGCTCCTCGCGCTCGCCGCGCGGCGGCTCCGCATCGGCGACGGCGCCGCCGCGGGTCGGCTCGGGCAGCGCCTTGCGGTCGATCTTGGCATTGGCCGTCATCGGCAGCGCCGGGAGCACGTCGATGGTCGCGGGCAGCATGTAGTCGGGCAGCGTCTCGGCCAGCCTGGCACGAAGATCGGCGAGCGCCGGCGGCGGCACGCCCGGATCGCGGAGCACCAGATAGGCGGCGAGCGCCCGATTGCCCGTAGGATCGGGCCAGCCACGGACGGCGGCGGCGGCGATCGCGGGGTGACCGACCAGCGCGCCCTCGACCTCCTCGACCGCGACGCGATAGCCGCGGATCTTCTCCTCGGCATCGGTGCGGCCGAGACACGTCACGGTGCCGTCGGCCGCATAGCGCGCGAGATCGCCGGTGCGGTAGAGCCGGATGCCGGGCAGCGCGGGGACGGCGCGGAAGCGTTCGACGGTCAGGTCCGGCCGGCCGCGATAGCCGCGCGCGACGCCGGCACCGCCGATATTGAGCTCGCCGGCGACGCCGATCGGGACCGGATTGCCGCTCGGGTCGAGGATGGCGAGCGTGGTGTTGGCGATCGGCCGGCCGACCGACACCGCCGCCGTCCCGGCCGTGACCCTGTGGACGAGCGACCAGATCGTCGTCTCGGTCGGGCCGTACATGTTCCACAGCTCGGCCGATCGCGGCAGCAGTGCGTCGGCGAGCGGGCGGGGCATCGCCTCGCCGCCGCACAGGATGCGCAGGCCGGGATCGCCCGGCCAGCCCGCCTCGACCAGGGCGCGCCAGGTCGCGGGTGTCGCCTGCATGACATGGGGACGTTCGGTGGCGATCAGCTCCGCGAGCGCGTCGGGATCGGCGGCGACGGCACGGGGCGCAAGGATCACCGTGCCGCCCGCGATCAGCGGCAGGAGCAGCTCGAGCGTGGCGATGTCGAACGACAGCGTGGTGACCGCGAGCAGCCGCTCGCCCGGCCGGAACCCCGGCGCGTCGCGCATCGCGAGCAGCAGGTTGAGCAGGGCGCCATGATCGACCTCGACGCCCTTGGGCTGCCCGGTCGAGCCCGAGGTGTAGAGGACATAGGCGAGATCGTCCGCGGCGATCGGCGCGATCGGCGCAGGCGGCACGGGTGGCGCGGCCGGGCCGTCGACGAGGATGCGCGGCAGCGCCCAGCCGGTGAGCGTCGCCGCCACCGCTTCGCTGGTGAGCAGCGCGACCGGCGCCGCATCGGAGACGATGGCGTCGAGCCGCGCGCGCGGGAATCCGGGATCGAGCGGGAGATAGGCCGCGCCCACGCGCAGCGTCGCGATCAGCGCCGCGACCATGTCGAACGATCGATCGAGCGCGATCCCGACGAGCGCGCCGCGCGTCGCGCCGAGCGCGTGCAGCGGTGCGGCGATCGCATCGGCACGGGCGCCGAGCTCGGCATAGGTCCACGCCACCCCGTCGATCCGGACCGCCACGGCATCCGGATGCCGGCGGACCTGTTCGGCGATCAGCGTCGGGACCGAGGCGTCGGGAAGCGCGCGCGCCGTCTCGTTCCAGGTGCCGAGCATCGTCGCGGTCTCGTCGCGCGACAGCATCGGCAGGCTGTCGAGCGGCGTGGTCGGCGCGATGGCGATCCCGTCGAGCATCGTCAGCCAGTGGCCGATCATGCGACGGATGGTGTCGCGCTCGAACATTTCGGTCGAATAGAGGAAACGCCCGGCCATCCCGTCGGGCCGCTCGTCGAGCTCGAGATAGAGGTCGAACTTGGCGGCGCCGACGACGACGTCCATCTGGGTGAGGTCCCATCCCGGCGGGAAGGGCGCGACCGGCGGCTCGATCGAGAACAGGATGTTGAACAGCGGATGCGTGCCGGCGCGACGCGGCAGGCCGAGCGTGCGCACCACCTCGTCGAACGGCACCTCGCTCGCATCCAGCGCGCCGAGCACAGTGTCGCGGACCTGCGCCAGATAGTCGCTGAACGGCAGCCCGGCGTGCGGCTGCGAACGCAGCGCCATGGTGTTGAGGAAATAGCCGACGACATGCTCGAGCTCGGGCCGCCGCCGCAGATCGGTGACGCCGCCGACGACGATATCCGTGGCGCCGGTGTAGCGCATCAGCATCGCCTTGAAGCCGGCGAGCAGCACCATGTAGAGCGTCGCGGTCTCGCTCGACGCGATCGCCCTGAGCCGATCGACCAGCGCGCCCGGCAGCGCGAACACCTCCATCGCGCCCGCGCGGGTGGCGAGCGCGGGGCGCGGGCGATCGCCCGCGAGATCGAGCATGCCCGGCGCGCCGTGGAGCGCGCGACGCCAATGTTCGAGCTGGCGGTGGCTCGTTGCGGTGGCGCGCTGCGTGCGCTGCCACACGGCGAAATCGCCATAGCCGAGGCGGGGCTGGACAGGCGTCGGAGGGCGCCCGGCGGCATGGGCTTCGTACAGGGCGGCGAGTTCGGGGACGATGATCCGGTAGATCGAGACGCCGTCGAAGATGATGTGATGCAGCGTCAGATAGAGGCGATGCTCCTCGTCCGAAAGCCGGACGATGCGCGCGCGGAACAGCGGCGCGCGGGTGAGATCGATCGGCCGACGCGCATCGGCCTCCGCGATCGCCAGCGCCGCGGCGTCGCGCTCGGCGGACGGCAGATGACCGACATCGTCCTCGCCGATCGCGACCGGCATCGGCGGCTGCACGATCTGGACGACGTCGCCGCCGTCGTCGACGATCGCCGTGCGCCAGGCCTCGTGACGCGCGACGATACCGTCGAGCGCGGCCTGCATCGCGGCGCGGTCGAACCGGCCGAGGCGGTGGATGGTGATCGACTCGTTGTAGAGCGGCACGTCGGGGGCCATCGCGGCGTGCAGCCAGACCTGGCGCTGCGCCGCCGTCAGCGGCACCGTCGCGCCGGGCGCGCGGCGCGGGATGGCATCCGCCGTGATCGCCGGAGGCGATGCCTCGCCGCGCATCATCTGCTCGAACAGGCGGCGTTTCTCGTCCGACAGAGCCTCGTTCAGCCTCACGCCGTCACCCGCCCGAACGTCACGGGAAGCGCGACCAGCCCGCGCAGCCCGGAATTGGTCCGCCATGCCAGCGGCCCTTCGCCGGCGAGCGCGAGAGCGGGCAGGCGCCCGAGCAGCGTCTCGAACGCGATCTTCCCCTCGATCCGCGCAAGCGGCGCGCCGAAACAGAAATGGGCCGACCAGCCGAAGGCGAGATGGCGGTTGTCCATCCGCGCGAGGTCGAGCCGGTCGGGATCGGGGAAGCGATCCGGATCACGGTTGGCGGCCGCCATCACCGCCATCACCGCCTGCCCCTTGCGGATCGTCCGGCCACCGATCTCGATATCGTCGGGCGCGATCCGCCCGGTGTGCTGGCTCGGCGTCTCGAACCGCAGCAGCTCCTCGATGCCGGTCGTCATCAATGCGGGATCGTCGCGCAGCGCGGCGAGCGCGTGGGGCTGGCGCAGCAGCGTCAGCAGCCCGTTGCCGATCAGGTTGGTGGTGGTCTCCTGGCCGCCGACCATGGTGACGATGACGTTGGCGATCACCTCGTCCTCGCTCAGCCGGGCGCCGTCGACCTCGGCGAGCATCAGCGAGCGGATCAGCCCGTCGCGCGGGGTGTGGTGCTGCGCGCGGACGGCAGACCGGAAATAGCCGGTCATCTCGGCGGTGGTGCGCAGCACGCGCTGGAGACGATCCGGATTGTGCTGGAAATTGCCGAGCATCTCGGCGAAGTCCGCCGACCACGCCTTGAGCCGGCGATGATCCTCGACCGGGACGCCAAGCAGGCCGGCGGTGACGATCGCGGGGAAAGGCTCGGCGAAGTCGGAGATCACGTCCATCCGCCCGTCGCGCGCGACCGCATCGATCAGACGGTGCGCGATGGCGCGGATCTCCGCCGCCATCGCCTCGACCCGGCGCGGCGTGAACGCGCTCGAGCAGAGCTTGCGCAGGCGCGTATGGTCGGGCGCGTCGAGGAACAGCATCTGGCGCGCCATCACCTCGGCGACCGGCTCGAGCGACGGCAGGCCTAGCGCCGCCATCCGCGCCGCATCGGGCGTACGGTCGGCGCAGAAACGCTGGAGCACGGTCAGCACGTCGTCGTAGCGGGTCACCACCCAGCTGTGCATGAACGCATCCCAATGCACCGGCGCGCGCTCGCGGAGCATCCGGTAGAACGGATAGGGATCGGCATGCACCGCCGGATCGAGCAGCTGGAACAGGCTGAGGCTCGGATCGGATCCGATCGCGACGCCGGCGCTCACCGTGCGACCTGCCGCGCCGCCTCGGTGTCGCTCATCTGCTCGATCGCCGCGAGGACGAGGCCCTCGATCAGCGTGGCGAGCGCGCGGATCGTGGGGGCGCGGAACAGGTCGCGCAGCGTCACTTCGACGCCGAATGCCGCGCCGGACCGGAGCACCATCTGCGTGCCGAGCAGCGAATGGCCGCCGAGCAGGAAGAAATTGTCGTCGATGCCCACCGGGCCGCAGCCGAGGACCTCGGCGAGGATCGCGCACAGACGCCGCTGTGCCGGCGTCTCCGGCATCGCGAAGGCGGCGGCGGGGAGCGTGTTGGCCGCCGCCGGGGCGGGAAGAGCGGCGCGGTCGAGCTTGCCGTTGGCGTCGACCGGCAGCGCGTCGAGCCGCACGAACGCGCCGGGCACCATGTAATCGGGCAGCCGCTCGGCCAGCCATGCGGCCAGCGCCTCGGCGCCGGGCGTTTCGGCTCCGGCGACGACATAGCCGACCAGCGTATCGCGCCGCACCGCGACCGCGGCTGCGGCGACCGCGGGATGGGTGCGCAGCATGGCGGCGACCTCGGCGGGTTCGACGCGATGGCCACGAAGGTCGGCCTGGTCGTCGATCCGGCCGTGATAGGCGATCTCCCCCGCCGGCAGCGCCGCGCCGCGATCGCCGCTGCGGTAGAAGCGCGTGCCGTCACGCTCGACGAAACGCTCCCCGGTCAGGTCGGGCCGGCCGCGATAGCCGCGCGCGACGCCCGCGCCGCCGATCCAGATCTCGCCGATCGTACCGGGCGGGACCGGTTCGCCGCACGCGTTCCGGATCGCGACGACGGTGCCGGCGATCGCACGGCCGATCGTCGGCATGCCGTCCCCGCCCGGCACGACGACGCCGGACGTCGCGACCACCGTGCATTCGGTCGGGCCGTAATTGTTGACCAGCGCGAACGGCAACCCGGCGGGCGGATGCGCGAGCAGCCGGTCGGCGCCGGTCAGGAGCGTGCGCAGCGCGGCGTCCCGGGGCCAGTCGAGCAGGACGAGCTCGTCGGCCAGCGCGGTCGGCGCGTAGGCGATGGTGATGCGATCGTCGATCAGCCGGTCGCGCAGCACCACGCCCGAGGTCCGCGCCGCGCCCTCGACCAGCGTTACCGAGGCGCCCGCGCAGAGAGACGGCCACACCTCCCATAGCGCGGCGTCGAAGCCGAGCCCGGCGAGATGCGTCGCACGATCCGCCGCGGTCACCGCGAAGGCGGCGAGGTGCCAGCCGACCAGCGCGGCGAGATTGGCGTGGGTGACCTCGACACCCTTGGGAACGCCGGTCGATCCCGACGTATAGACGACATAGGCGAGATCGTCGGGCGCGGTCGGCACGTGGGCCTGATGCGGACCGCGCGCATCGGGTGCGACGACCGGCACGCCGCACCCCGCAAGTCGCGCCGCGCCGGCGGCGTCGGCGATCGCCGCGTCGCACCGCGCATCGGCGAGGATCGCGCGAAGCCGCAGGTCCGGCCAGGCGGGATCGAGCGGCAGGAAGGCGGCGCCGGCGTGCCAGGCGGCCAGGATCGCGACGATCTGCCCGAACGAGCGGTCGAGACAGATCGCGACCAGCGCGCCTTTGCCGACACCAGCCATCGTCAGGGCGCCGCCAAGCGCCGCGGCATGCTCGACGAGTTGGGCATAGCCGAGCGTGGAAGTCCGATCGCGCAACGCGATCGCACCCGGTGCAGTCTCCGCCGCACGTGCCACCCGTGCCGGCACGGCGTCGATCGCTGTCACCATGGATGCGGCCCTCGTCGATCATCGACCAATGCCGGGGAATAGCACATCAAAACCGAATATTCGGTAATGTTTTGACGGTCCGGTCCGGCGCGGGAACGGTCAGGCGGCGACGCGCTCCGCCCCATAGGCGAGCGGCAGGCGCGGTTGCGCGCGGAAGCCGCCCTCGGCGTTCATCAGCCGCGCGTCGCCGCGATCCGCGTACGATGCGGTCTGGACGATCCTCTTCGCGTGGCGTCGCGGCGTCGGCAGATCAGACCTCGTTCCAGCTTGGCCGGTCGTACGGGGCGGCGGCCAGCACATGGGCATAGTCGTGCGCGGCGAGCGGGTCCTCGAACTCGGCGCCCATCCGGCCGGCAAGCGACCAGCGGACGACGGCGCCGCGTGCGCCGATCGCCGGCAGCCGGATGGTCAGGCTGTCGCCCGCGCCGAGCGACAGCACGCCGCGCGCCATGAAACCCAAGGGCGAGAGATCGACGAGCAGGACACGGCCGCTCGTTCCGCCCGGAACGGTGATGGCGGCGCGGAACGACACCGCCTCGCGCGGCACGCGGCGGTTCTCGATCGTCTTCGGTAATACGCTCATCGCGATGCCGCCCTCTGATGCTGCACCGGCCAGAATGCGCGGAGGGGCATGAAGGCGGCATGGAGCATCACCCCTAATGCGCGCTTAAGTCACTGGTTTCAGACGAAAGGCATGCATCGTCACCGGAACAGCAGGCCGTGGCGCTTCTTGCCGAGGCTGAGCTTTACATCGGTATCCTCGATCACGATCTCGAACGCCGGATCGGTGATCGCGAGATCGTTGAGCCGCACCGCACCTTCCGCGATCTTGCGGCGCGCCTCGCCGTTGGAGGCGGCGAAGCCCATGACGGTGAGCGCGGCGACGATGCCGATCCGGCCGCCGTCGACGCGAAGCTGCGGCAATGCGTCGCCGGCCGCACCCTCCTCGAAGGTGCGGCGCGCGGTCTCGGCTGCCCCGTGTGCGGCGATATCGCCATGGGCGAGAGCGGTAGCGGCATCCGCGAGGGTCTTCTTGGCGATGTTGATCTCGGCGCCGCCGAGCCCCTCCAGCCGCGCCACCTCGTCGAGCGGCAGATCGGTAAACAGGCGCAGGAAGCGGCCGACATCGGCGTCCTGCGTGTTCCGCCAGAACTGCCAATAGTCATAGGGCGCGAGCATGTCGGCGTTCAGCCACACCGCCCCCCTGGCGGTCTTGCCCATCTTGCCGCCGTCCGCGGTCGTGATGAGCGGCGTGGTCAGCCCATGGACCGGGGTGCCGGCGACGCGACGGGTCAGGTCGATGCCGTTGACGATGTTCCCCCACTGGTCCGACCCGCCCATCTGCAGGCGGCAATCGGCGCGGCGTGCGAGCTCGAGAAAGTCGTAGCCCTGGAGGATCATGTAGTTGAACTCGAGGAAGCTCAGCGACTGCTCGCGCTCGAGCCGGAGCTTGACCGAGTCGAAGCCCAACATCCGGTTGACCGAGAAATGCTGGCCGATCTCGCGCAGGAAGGGAATGTATTCGAGCGTGTCGAGCCATTCGGCATTGTCGAGCATGACCGCGTCCGTCGGCCCGCTGCCGAAGGTCAGGAACCGCTCGAACACGCGCTTGATCGAGGCGATGTTGGCGGCGATCGTCTCGGCGGTCATCAGCGATCGCGCCTCGTCCTTGAACGAGGGGTCGCCGATCTTGCCGGTGCCGCCGCCCATCAGCACGATCGGCTTGTGCCCGGCCTGCTGGAGCCGGCGCAGCATCATGATCTGGACGAGGCTGCCGACATGCAGCGACGGCGCGGTCGGATCGAAGCCGATATAGCCGGGCACCACCTGCCCGAGCGCCAGCGCATCGAGCGCTTCGCCATCGGTGATCTGGTGGATATAGCCGCGCGCGTCGAGTAGGCGCAGCAGGTCGGACCGGTAGCTCGTCATGGCGCGCGCGGTTAGCACGGGGTGAACGTGATGGGTAGCGGAGGCGGGCGGGGCGGGGGCGTGCTGGCGGTGGGCCTGATGTCGGGCACCTCGCTCGACGGCATCGACGCCGCGCTGATCGAGACCGACGGCGAGCGGCTGGTACGGCCGATCGCGTTCCGCTCGGACCCCTATTCGGATCAGGCCCGCCGGCAGTTGCAGGACACGATCGCGCTGGCGCTGGGCTACGACCGGCCGCGTCGGAGCCCGGACATCGTCGCTGCGGCCGATATGCTGACCAGGCGCCATGTCATGGCGGTGCACCAGTTGCTGCGCGATGCCGGCGTCGCCTCCGATCAGGTCGGCGCCGTCGGTTTCCACGGCCAGACCGTCGCGCACCGGCCCGACCGTGGGTGGACCTGGCAGATCGGCGACGGCGCGGCGATGGCGCAGGCGCTCGGCATCGTCGTGGTCGACGATTTCCGCGCCGCCGACGTCGCGGCGGGCGGCCAGGGGGCGCCGCTGCTGCCGGTCTATCATCGGGCGCTGCTCGGCGAAGGCGGTCCCGTCGCGGTGCTCAACCTCGGCGGGGTCGCGAACATCACCTATCTCGACGGAGACACCTTGATCGCCTTCGACACCGGGCCCGCCAACGGGCTGATCGACGACTGGGTCGCAGCCGAGACCGGCGCGCGTTTCGACGCGGGCGGCCGGCTGGCGGCGACGGGGAGCATCGACGAGACGGTGCTGGGGGCGATGCTCGACAATCCGTGGTTCGATCAGCCGCCGCCGAAGTCGCTCGATCGCGGCGACTTCACATGCCAGCCGGCCCGCGGGCTGGCGGCGGCGGACGGCGCGGCGACGCTGACCGCCTTCACCGCGGCCACCGTCGCGCTGGCGCTGGCGCATCTGCCCGCCCCGCCACGGCGCATCGTCGTCGCCGGGGGCGGTCGGCACAATGCGACGCTGATGGCGATGATCGCGGACGTCTGCCGGTGCCGCGTGGAGCCGATCGAGGCGCATGGCCGCAACGGCGACGCGATCGAGGCGGAGGGCTTCGCCTATATGGCGGTGCGGACGCTGCGCGGCCTGCCGATCAGCTTTACGGGAACGACGGGGGTGGCGGCGGCGATGACGGGTGGGCGCGTGCATCGACCCTGAACGCCTTTTCCCCTTGACCGGAGAGGGGCAATACTCAGCCCTCGCGCCGCGCCGCCGTGCGCGTCTCGAGCAGGTCCCAGAGCCCGCGGTGCTGGAGCAGCAACTGCCGGGTGCCGAAGCCGATCGCGCGGACGATGCCCGGGCTGTCGGCGATCATGTTCGCCAGCGCGATGGTCTCGTCCGGTCCGGGCAGGTCGCGCGGCGTCGGGGTGAGACCGAAGCGATGCGCCGCCGCATCGAGCGTGGTGCGCAGCGCCGTCCAGTCGAGGGTCAGCGCGAACGCCGCGCCGAGCGCGGTGCCGCGCCGCTCGGATTGGGACAGGACGGTCAGCGCGTGCGTCTGGCCGATCACCGCGGTCTCGCTCTGCGCTTGGCCGGAGGTGGACGGGACGGGACCGGCGGCGACCACCAGCCGGGTGAGGAAGGCACGCTCGGCGGCGAAGCCGGCCGCGGCCCGGAACATCCATTCGCGCGCGGCGGCATGAAAAACGCGATCGGCGGCATGATCCATCACGCCGGGATATCGGCCATGGAGGAGGGCGAGGAAATGCACGGCGTCCGCCAGATCGGCGCTGACCGCAGCGGGCGCGGCGAGACGAGCGACCAGCGGATGCGTACCGCTGCCACCCTCGCGCACCATCTGCACGAGCGCTTCGCCCGCGCCGTCCGGCCGCGACTGTTCAGCCGTGGTCGCCATAATGCCCTCCGCCGCAGCATACGCACCGCAAGCCCGCGGCGAGCGATCGGGATAGCGCGTGATGGGTAAAGGGCGGGTTTACGGAGGGTGGCGACGTGACGGCGCTCCCCCCGACGGGAAGAGCGCTCCGCCGGCCCTACTGGTCCAGGAAGCTGCGCATCTTGCGGCTGCGGCTCGGGTGCTTGAGCTTGCGCAACGCCTTGGCCTCGATCTGGCGGATGCGCTCGCGGGTCACGCTGAACTGCTGGCCGACCTCCTCCAGCGTGTGATCGGTGTTCATGCCGATCCCGAAGCGCATGCGCAGCACACGCTCCTCGCGCGGCGTCAGCGACGCGAGCACGCGGGTCACCGTTTCCTTCAGGTTCTGCTGGATCGCGGCGTCGACCGGGATCACCGCGTTCTTGTCCTCGATGAAGTCGCCGAGATGGCTGTCCTCCTCGTCGCCGATCGGCGTCTCGAGGCTGATCGGCTCCTTGGCGATCTTCA
>CAXTNX010000049.1:0-20673 GCA_964245815.1 uncultured Sphingomonadaceae bacterium
CCATGCCGACGAACGCCACCCGGCGCTACAGGAGCAGGAACGCGAGCAATGCGATCATGATTGCTGCCACGGCCACCCAGCCTGCCCAGACCGAGGCGCCGGCCGACGCATCTAGGCGAACAGCAGCCTGCGGGATCGCGTGTCCCTGATCGGTTTGGTCGACGAACGTAATACCGGTTCTGAGATGATCTGACTCGTTGGGGGTTCCCAACGGATCGAAGTGGTGATTCATAGGGCGGCATGGAGGTGACCATGCCGATGCCGACGATCCGGAATGGTTTGACGGCTGGGGTGCCCATCTGATTGGGCCGTTCGCAGCGATAGACGCCCGAGGCTCTCCACAGCCGGTACCAATCAATCCCGCGCGCTAAAACACGAATACCAAGTGACGACGAGCTAGTTTACAAGATAGGAAGAGGTTTAGGTTTTGTAATCTTCGCTTAATTGAGTGGATAGTAACCGATCAGATTGTTGGCATTGATCAAAGGGGCGCCATTTGTAACAGTCACTACTCCGCCACAACCGCTTCTACTCGTCGTGATTTGTGATCCAGTTATTATCACCGCCGTCGATTGAGTCGCATTATAAGGAGCCGAGATATCAACCGCATCACTTGTCGTCGCGCCGTCGCAATAATTTCGGACACTAACACCAGATATCTGAATTACTCCAATATCCCCCGTAGTCACCGCTGCAGCCAATAGAGGTCCGGCAATTCCGCCAGCGGTGAAACCACTCAGAAAAAGGCTGTTATGATCTTTTAGCGGGTCGTTAGGCAGCGGGAACTGCGGATTGCTTAACGTGAAAGCAGCGTTAGAATAAGCCGTTCCTGAAGCAGTTTTTCCCGAAAACTCGGTCTTTCCGCTGAATACCGTGGCGCTGATAGATCCATTGCTATTTACCGACAACACGTACGGTGTTTCAAAAACAGTCGTAGGTCCAAACAAACTCTCATCAAGATGTCCGTTGCTATCGATTAATACGCCGACCTTATAACCTATAACCGTGGTATTTGATGCTATTATACCCTCTACCGCCGTATTTCTGTTGGCGTAGTCGACTCCTCCTATAACATGGAACCAAACTCCATTATCCGCGGTCCAATTTTTCAAAGCTGAAGAACAAGCTACCGGTCCCCCACCGCACAGCGATGGGTTGAAAATTACGTTGTTAAGCGTTACGGTCTCTTGAACATTCGACCAACTAAACACGAAACGGATCGCATAGATGTCTGAATTATTGAATTTAACATTGCCATAGACCGGGGCAGTTCCACTTTGAGTCCAGAAATCGTATGCTCCAATAACGTGAACATTATCAAAGACTACGTTGCTAACCTCTGTCCCATTGTCAGTGATAGTAGGTCCGGCAGGTACCGGCGACCCCGAAACGAGCCCCTTGGCGATCTGATAAGGGTAGATTATATTCAAACCACGGAATGTGACGCTATGCGTGATACGAAAAGTGGGGTTAGTTGAACTGGGAGCTATGGTGGCGGTGCCGATAGAGAGTACCGTCCCAGCTTCAACAGCCGCTGGGCCGGAACCAGCGTCAGAAAAATGCGGAACCTCGGCACCGACCAGCGCGACGTCCTGAAGATTTACTGTCCCGTTTATGACACAAACACCGCTTGGAAATAGGATTTCGCCGCCAGACGTATTCGTCATATTTGCGGTGACACTGTTGACAGCGGATTGCAATGCGGTCGCGTCATTGGTAGAGCCGTCGCATACTGCTCCATAATCTGTCACTTTAACAGCGTAAGTTCCGGCTTTGGCGCCCCCGATAGGGAAAATGTTCGCACCAATAAGCGCTATCGGAATTAGCGAGAATTTACAAGACATTGCGGATCTACTTAGCGGCTTTATCCGTTTCATGATTCTCTCCCAAGTTTTACGCGGCTCGAGTAAATCTGTAACTCGCAGGTTATTACTTAGGATATATAAGGAAGTGGCCATTCATTCGCCGTTCTGCCCTGCCACCCAAGTGTTATAGGCGTGCATGGTAGCAAGGACCTAGTCCTGCTCCTGCATATTAACGAAGTTCTGCGCGTAGGAGGTGATGTTGATGGTCGTCGCCGGTGATGTGAGAGATCCGTGCGCGCACTGGCCGAATCTACTTCTTGATCGGCACCGCACCCGCGGTCCCGCATTTCTCGAACTTCCCTTGGCATCCTTGCCCGAGCGGCAGGCGCAGAGGCGGCGGTGGGCACTTGATGAACTTACCCTTTGCATCGCGGCACGGTGCCGCGCTCGCAGAGCTGGCGATACCTGTCAGCAGGGCCATTGCGGCAGTAGCGGTCATCATCGTGCGGATCATGAGCGTTTCCGTCGTTGCGTGATTCGGGCAGTCGCCAGCCTGCCCTGATGCGGACACTAGGGCAACGGCGGCTGAATGCGCCGATCGGCACTCCCGTATCCGCCGGATGAACAGACTCAAGCTCGCGATCGTTCGATCGATCAGCCAAGCAACTGGAGAAGCGTCATGAGCCTCAAGTCCGCACTCGGTTTCGGATCGGACCGCAAGGTCCGCTATGCGGCGGTCGGGCTCGGCGACATCGCGCAGGAGTGGATGCTTCCCGGCGTGGAACACACCGGCAACTCCGAACTGACGGCGCTGGTCACCGGCGATCCGCGCAAGGCGGGCGCGATCGGTGAACGCTACGGCGTCGCGGACACCTACAGCTACGAGCAGTTCGACACCATGCTGACCTCGGGCAAGGTCGACGCGATCTACCTGGCGACGCCCAACTGGCGGCACGCCGAGTTCGCGATCCCGGCGTTGCGGGCGGGCGTGCACGTCCTCGTCGAGAAGCCGCTCGAGGTGACGACGGAGAAGGCGCGGGCGATCCTTGACGCGCAGCGGGCGTCTGCGGCCAAGCTGATGGTCGCCTACCGGCTCCACTTCGAACCCGCGACGCTCGACACCATCCGCCGCATCCGTGCCGGCGAGATCGGCGAGCCGCGGACCTTCACCTCGTCCTTCTCGCAGATGGTCGATCCAGCGAACCACCGCGCGAAGAACGGCACGCTCGGCGGTCCGCTGCTCGACATGGGCACCTACCCGCTCAACGCGACGCGGTACCTGTTCGGCGAGGAGCCGATCGAGATCGTCTCGGCGGTCGCGGCACGCCACGCGGACACGGGCTTCATCGATACCGACGACACGGTGGCGGTGACGCTCCGCTTCCCGGGCGACAAACTAGCGCAGTTCATGGTCAGCTACGCCGCCGACAGCGTGTCCAGCTTCATCGTCGCCGGTACGAAAGGCGTGATTCAGCTGAAGCCGGCCTACGGTTTCGGCGATCCGTTCGAGCAGACCGTCTCCCGGGTCGGCGAGCAGCAACAGAAGTCGTTCAAGCCCACCGACCAGTTTGGCGGCGAGCTGCGCTACTTCTCGGACTGCATCCTGCACGACCGCGATCCCGAGCCGGATGGCGAGGAAGGGCTAGCCGACGTGATCGTGCTGGAAGCGATCCAGAGGGCAGTCGAGACGGGCCAGCCGCAGAAGTTGGCGCATTTCGAGCGCAGCAGGCGTATCGACCCTGAGGCACAGGAGCAGACGCTCCGCTTCGTGAAGGCCGCCGAGCCCGTCAACGCGTCGAGCCCGACCCGATGATCCGGACTGTTCGATTGGAGCAATCAACACACGACGCGGATGGGGCGGACACGAGCCTCAGGCTTGCCGTGAAGCGATCGGCCGAGATGGCGGCGGTGTTTATGATCGGTGACGGGCTGCTCGGCATCCTTCAACCTGAGCGGCACGTCGCGCTATGGCGATCGGATGTTCGCGCGGTCGACGCCCTCGTGGCGCGGTTTGACCGGCACCCGAGCGGTCGACGAGCCTATGGGCTGCTGCAACTTGCCGCCGGCGTCGTACTCGCATCCCGACTTTGGGTCGGGGGAGGGCAGCGGCCAGCGACCTAGGCGGCGCCGCCAGGGGCGTGTTGAAGGGCTGGCAGCGGGATCAGTGACGCGAAGTTGCGCTCTCGCCGCGGTACTGGAAGCGCAACAGGACGTCGCCCTAGACCGGCGAACGGAGCGCCAGCACGAGCGCGATCACGATGACGACGAACCCGCCGAGCACGCCGGCCCACGCAATTGTCTCGCGCCACCATGATCGCTGCGGGCTGGTCACGCCCCGACCGTCATCACTGCGCCGGGAACGGCTGAGCGAGCGCCAGCGACTCGCCGATGGGTGCGGACAGCCATCGCTCCTCGTCCTCGTCGTGAAGGATCACCGGCATCGCCTTCGGGTGGATCGGGGCGACGAGGCTGTTCGGCTCCGTCGTCAGGAAGGCGAACAACGGGCCGGCCTCGCTCGGCCGCCACACACCCGCGAACGTGAAGATCGGCCGCGACGGGACGTCGAACCAGTAGAGCGGCAGCTTGCCCGGCTGGCCCGGACCGTACTCACTGAATGCCGTCACCGGCACGAGGCAGCGCCCCTCCGGGTTGACCAGCGCCGATCGCCAGAAGGACGACGTGTAATTTCGGACGTTCGTCACCTGCTTAGCGAGCGTCTTGCCGGACGCGCCCGGAACCTGATGCGGAAAGCCCCACGACATCACGTCCAGCCGCCGCGCGCCTCCGAACTCGCGCACCACGAACGCCGGTTTCTTTGGGAATATCTCGCCGGGCGGATAGGTCTCGTCGGGCTCATAGGGCAGCGTGACGCCGTAGCGGGTGGCCAGTTCGGCGTCCTTCGCGCTCATGCGGTATCTGTTGCACATTAGCGAGGGCTGATCGGCTCGCCCAATGCCGAAACCGTCTCTGCAAAGTGGGGATCACCCTGCGCGCCGATCGCTTGCGCGAGCGCTTCCCAGCGGTCCTCTGGAACGCGGCGCGACCCGACAGTCTCGTCGTTCTCGGCGACGCCCGTAAGCTCAGCAACGCGCGCCGAGCCGAGGCGGTTCGTCACCTCAAGCCAAACCATGTCCCGTTCCGCCAAGCTCGCCATTCCGGTTGACTAGCATGGATGCGATCGCTTGGCCCGCGCTACGATCCACGCGCGCATCGCCACCTTGGCGCGATGCAACTCTCCGCTGGCATCAGACATCGCGCGACACCACGCGGCATCGGTCGAACCCGTGCGCATCAGCGCGTCGTGCTGCTCGAACGCTCGGAACAGCACCTCGAACAGCGCTTCGCCATCCTCCTCTCCGTCGGTGAACGGCATGGCCAGGATGTCGACCGCCTTGGACCCGCACACGCATCGAAGATTGGTAGGCAGCAACTCCCACGCCGTGCTCAACCCGCGGCGCGTCAGCTCCCGGATCAGCCGCTCGCGATCGAGCAGCCGCTCTCGCTTGCACCGACGGCACGGAGCAATACGGGCTGGTCATTGTCCCGTAGGGCGTCGTCCGCTGCCGCCCCATCAGCGTTGATCAGCGCCAGGCGGTTGCGGTTCCGACAACCGAAGTGGTAGATTTTCAGCTAACGGCACTCTGCCCACGATGTTCGCGGCATCCGATGTGCGCTAGACAGACGTGGCGGACACGCCGGTCCGCGCCTTCAGGACACTGCCCATGACGATGCTGCCCCTCCTGCTGGTGCCGCTGGTCATCATCCTCGTCACCATGCTCAAGACCTTCGGGATCAACCAGGAATATGAGCGCGCGGTGGTGTTCCGCCTCGGCCGGCTGATCGAGCCCAAGGGGCCGGGCTGGTACTGGCTGGTGCCGTTCGTCGATCGCGCCGCCAAGGTCGATACGCGAACGATCACGCTCGCGCTCGAGACGCAGGAGACGGTGACGCGCGACGGTGTCGCGGTGCGCGTCAATGCGGTGCTGTGGTTCCGCGCGATCAACCCGGTGCGCGTGCTGACCGTGGTCGAGGACTGGAAGCGCGCCGTGCTCCAGGCCGCCGAGACCGGCATGCGCGACGCGATCGGCCAATCCGATCTCGATCAGCTGCTCAAGGAGCGCACCGCGATCAATTCCCGGCTGATGGGGATGCTGAGCCAGGCGGTGGAGCACTGGGGCGTCGCCGTCGACGCGGTCGAGATCAAGGATCTCGACATCCCCGAGAACATGCAGCGCGCGATCGGCCGCGAGGCCGAGGCGATCCGCGAGAAGCGCGCGCGCATCATCAAGGCCGAGGGCGAGCAGGAGGCGGCCGAGAAGCTCGGCATGGCGGCGGCGACGATCGGCAAGACGCCGGGCGCGCTCGAACTGCGCCGGCTGCAGACGCTCACCGAGATCGGCGTCGAGCATAATTCGACGGTGATCGCGATGCTGCCGGTCGAGCTGCTCGAGGCGGCCAAGGCGATCGGGGATGCGGCGCGGGGGCGATCCTAGATGTCTGGTCCCGGGCTTCGAAGGTGCTTCATTCGCGAGCGGGTGGAAGGATGCGCTCCGGGACAGATACGCCACGCGAGCGCCACATCGACTGAGCGGTCCGTCGAGCGATACAGCATAGTGAGGAGAGCCTGAAGGCGCTGACGAAGCGTCCGGGATCAACCGGAAGACCGTCGCCAAGTGGAAGCGGCGAACCTCGACGGTCGATCTGCCAACCGGACCGAGAGTAGCGCGATCTACGCGACTGTCGATCGAACGTGAGGCGGTCATCGTCGCTTTCCGGCGTCGCACGCTGCTGCCGCGCATTCCGTACCTGACCCGTTCGTCGCTCCACCGCTGCCTCCGGCGACATCGGCGATCGTGCGACAGGCGTCTTCAAGGCCCTTGCTGGCGTGTGTGTTCCCCGGCGCTGGCCTGAACGACTTTAAGGCCTATCTGGAGCGTCCGCGGCGCGCGGAGGCGTGACTGCCCCGACTCGGGAGGGAGGCTGTAGTTGAACGACACGTATCTCACCGGCTTCGGCAGTCACCATTCCAGCGAAGCGGTCGCAGGGGCGCTCCCCATCGGGCGCAACTCTCCGCAGCACGTCCCCTACGGCCTCTATGCCGAGCAGCTTTCGGGCACCGCTTTCACCGCGCCGCGCGCGGACAATCGGCGATCTTGGCTTTATCGCCTGCGGCCGACGGCCAATCACCCGCCTTTCTCGCCCGCGGCGGGTGGGAGCCTGATACGTTCGGGGCCGTTCGAGGACTCCGTGCCCGACCCCAACCGGCTGCGGTGGGATCCTCTCCCCTATCCGAGCCCGCCGACCGACTTCGTCGAGGGTCTCGTCACGCTCGCCGGCACCGGGTCGCCGCGCGACGGCCACGGCGTCAGCATGCACTTGTACGCAGCCACCCGGCCGATGGCGGGCAAGGCGTTCTTTTCCGCGGACGGCGAACTGCTCGTCATTCCGCAGGAGGGGAGGCTCGATCTCGTCACCGAATTCGGCCGCATCGATCTCGCGCCGCTTCAGGTCGCGCTGATCCCGCGCGGCGTGCGCTTCAGGGTCGGGCTGCCCGACGGCCGGGCGCGCGGCTACGTCGCCGAGAATCACGGCGCGCTGCTGCGGCTTCCCGATCTCGGCCCGATCGGCAGCAACGGGCTGGCCAATCCGCGCGACTTCGAGACGCCGACGGCGCGGTACGAGGACCGCGACGAGCCGGTCGAACTCATTCAGAAATATGCCGGCCGGCTGTGGACCACCACGCTCGACCACAGCCCGCTCGACGTCGTGGCCTGGCACGGCAACCTCGCGCCGTACCGCTACGACCTGGGGCGCTTCAACACGATCAACACGGTGAGCTTCGACCATCCCGACCCCTCGATCTTCACCGTGCTGACCTCGCCCAGCGACACGCCCGGCACCGCCAACATGGACTTCGTGATCTTCCCGCCGCGCTGGATGGTCGCCGAGGGCACGTTCCGCCCGCCCTGGTTCCACCGCAACGTGATGAGCGAGTATATGGGTCTCATCCAGGGCAGCTACGACGCCAAGGCTGGCGGCTTCGCGCCCGGCGGCGGCTCGCTCCACAATCAGATGTCGGGACACGGCCCCGATCGGGCGAGCTACGCGAAGGCGGTTTCGGCGGATCTCCTTCCTCAAAGGATCGACCACAGCATGGCGTTCATGGTCGAGACGCGGCTGCCATATTGCGTGACCAGGTTCGCTGCCGAGACCGAGCTTTGCCAGCTCGACTATGACGAGTCCTGGCGCGGCTTCGCCAAGGGGGAGCTGCCGGATTGAGCGACGCCATCGACGAGACCCATGATCCCGGGTTGCGCAGCTGGGTGCCGGGCGCGGACGGTCATGCCGACTTTCCGATCCAGAATCTGCCGTTCTGCATCTTCTCGCCGCCGAGCGGGGAACCTCGCGGGGGCGTCGCGATCGGCGACCGCATCGTCGATCTGGCGGCGCTGGGCAGTCTCCCCGCCGCAGCCGACGTGGCCGGTCCGTTGCGGGCGGCAGCGGGAGCCGCGCTCAACCCGCTGCTCGCCCTGCCGCCCGGCGCGCGGCGCGCGTTGCGGCGGTTCCTGTCCGCCGTCCTGTCCGACCGGGCGTATCGCGCGACGGTCGGGCCGCTGCTCCATGCCGCCGATGCGTGCGGTCTGCATCTGCCGGCGCGAATCGGCGATTACACGGATTTCTATGTCGGCATCCATCACGCCACGAACGTCGGCCGGCTGTTCCGCCCGGACACGCCGCTGCTGCCGAACTACAAGCACGTTCCGATCGGCTATCACGGGCGCAGTTCCTCGGTCCGTCCGTCGGGCGCGCCGGTCCTGCGCCCCAACGGCCAGCGCAAGGCGGCGGATGCCGACGCCCCCGTGTTCGGCCCGACGCGGCGGCTCGACATCGAACTGGAGCTCGGCATCTGGATCGGCGGCGACAATGCGCTCGGCGAGGCGGTGGCGATCGAGGATGCCGGCGACCGTATCGCCGGGCTGTGCCTGCTCAACGACTGGTCGGCGCGCGACGTGCAGGCCTGGGAGTACCAGCCGCTCGGGCCGTTCCTGGCGAAAAGCTTTCTGACGACGGTCTCGCCGTGGATCGTGACCGCCGAGGCGCTGGCGCCGTTCCGCACGGCGCAGGCGCCGCGTGCCGCCGGCGACCCCGCGCCGTTGCCCTATCTGTGGGGCGAGGAGGACCAGGCGCGCGGGGCGTTCGCGATCACGCTCGACGTCCATCTCGACACCGCCCGGATGCGGGCGGCCGGCGTCGCGCCGGTCAGGATCAGCCGCAGCGCCGCGCGCCACATGTACTGGACCGCCGCGCAGCTGGTGGCGCACCACAGCGCGAACGGCTGCAATCTGAGCAGCGGCGACCTGTTCGGCAGCGGGACGATCTCGACCCCGGACGCGTCCGGTCTCGGCAGCCTGCTGGAGCTGACCAGCGGCGGCGCGAACCCGATCGACCTGCCGGGCGGCGAGACGCGGACCTTCCTGGAGGATGGCGATCGGATCGCGCTCTCTGCCCGGGCGGAGGCGCCGGGTTTCCGCTCGATCGGCTTCGGCAGCTGCGTCGGCGTCGTGACCGCGCCGGCCCCTTCCGCTTCCGATGACGACGGGGGTCTCCCGTGAACGGATGCACGCGTCGATTCACCGCGCCGCCGGGTCGAGACCCAGCCACCGGCGCGGCGCCGCGATGCGCCGGAGCAGCACCCGTTCGACGAGGAACACCGTCACCAGCGTGGCCCCGAACAGCGGGAGATAGACACCGAGCGCGACGATCGCGGTAATCAGGACGGGGCCGAACCGCGGCCGCGACAGCGGTATCGGTGCGCCGAGCAGCCCGATCGGCCGCCGGCGCCACCACATCACCCCACCGGATCCGGCGAGGACGATCAGGAAGAGCGCGGTCACCGTGCCGAGGATCTGGTTGGCAAGGCCGAAAAAGGCGCCCTCGTGCGTGGCGATGCCATAGCCGATCACACGGTCGATCCAGTGCCGCTGCGCGAAAGCCGTGCGGGTGAGCAGGCGCCCGGACGCCCCGTCGATCGTCGCGTCCGACCGGATCGGCCGGTCGGCGGCGTCCGACGCGATCGACCATGCGCCGCCGGCCCGCTTCGGCGGCGAGATGAGCACGGGCGGAGCGATATCGAGCGTCCGCGCGGTCGCGATGACACGGTCCAGCGCTCCGGCCGGAACGGCGGCCGCCGGCATGACCATGTCGCCATGACCGGCATGGTCGCCCAGCATCGCGTCGGCCTTCGGGGTCTGGCCGCCGATGGTCCAGTCGACCGCGCCGTGCGTCGTGCCGGTGACCCGGCGGACCGCGCCGAGATAGCTGCCCCACCCCTTGGCCCAGGGCAGCCCGGTCAGGATCAGGGCGAGCGCGAAGACCGACACCCAGATGCCGGCCGTGGCATGGATGTCGCGCCAGACCATGCGCTTGCCGGCATGCAGGCGCGGATAGAGTATCCCTGCCAGCCCGCGGCGCCCGCGCGGCCACCACAGATAGAGACCGGTCAGAAGCATGACGATCGCCCAGCAGGCGGCCGTCTCGACCAGGTAGCTGCCCCAGGCGCCGGCGAGAAGCTCGCCGTGCAGACGGGAGATCAGCCGGAACGGCCTGTTCTCCTCCGTGACCGCCCGAAGCACGTTCAGGGTATAGGGATCGACATAGACGCGGACATCGGCGCCGTGGCGGGCGACGAGGATGCGTACCGCCTGTCCGGGGGCGCCAGGCAGAACGTACTTGTGCAGGCTCGCGTCCGGAACCGCCCGCAAGGCGGCGGCGACCTGCGCATCGGGAGACGCAGCCGGCCCTGAGATCGGCAGACGATCGTAGGGGCGGTCGAGCCAGGCCTCGATCTGCGGTCGCCACAGATAGATCGATCCCGTCAGCGCGAGCCAGATGACGAACGGGATGCAGAACAGGCCGGCGTAGAAGTGCCAGCGCCACACGGCATTGTACCATCGCGTCCCCGGCGGATGGACGCTCACAGCTTCACCGTCACGTCGGCGTGGAAGGTGCGCTGCGGAAAGGGGTGGAAGAGGAAGTACTTGTCGTTGTTGACGTTATCGACGCCGAGCGCGAACAGATAGTGCTCGCTCGCCTTGACGCTCGCGCGCAGATCGACGACGAAGAACTTGTAGAAGCCCATATAGGTGTTGCCGACGATGTCGGCGTTGTTCAGCGTGGCGTAGTTGCGGCTGGAATAGCGGGCCGCGGCCGTCAGCGCGATGGCGTCGTCCGGGCGCCAGGTCGCCACTGCGGTCGCCTTCCAGCGCGGGACCGTCGGCAGCAGCTTGCCGACCGCCGACGGGAACGCGGTGTCCTTGCGCGTGGTCGCATCGGCGTAGGTCACGCTGCCCGACAGATCGAAACGGCGGACGAGGAAATCGGTCCGCTGGAGCGCCAGCTCGACGCCGCGCGCCCGCGTGCGATCCACGTTCTGGACATAGGTGTACGCCGTCGACGTGCCCGCCACGAGGAGCGCGGACTGCGAGATCAGCGCATCCCTGATCGACTCGTTGAACAGCGAGAGGCGGATGCTGCCATGATCGTCGTGCTGCTCGAGCGCCAGCTCCTCCGACAGGGCGCGTTCGGGCCTCAGATTTGGGTCGGGGACGGTCAGCACCGCGCCCGTGGCGATCGCCTGGAACAATTCCCCGACCGTCGGGAACCGATAGGCCTTGCCGAACGACAGCCGTGCCGTCCAGCCCGGCGCGGGCGTGTAGGCGAGCGAGGCCTTGGGCGAGAAGCCCCTGGCCTTCCGGCTCGGCTGGTCGCGCGACAGCGCGGGCGCCAGCGAATAGTTGAACCCGTCATACGCGCGCCACCATTCGTAGCGGCCACCGATCGTCAGCGTCAGCGGGGCGGCGATCCGCAGTTCGTCCTGCACCCATAAAGCGGCCGTCCGGGTCTTGCCGCGGGACGCCTGGACGAGTGCGCCGTCGCCGCCGTTCCGCCAGTCGGCGGTCGCGTAACCGTTGCTGTTGACCTTGAAGCGATCGTCGTGAACGCCGGCGCTGAGCGTGTTGGTCGCGGCCAGATCGGATCGCCAGGCGCCTTTGGCATCCAGGGTCCGCCAGCCGGTGCCGTCGAGGCGGGTGATCGTGCCTGCGCCGCCCGAGAACGCCGCCGGCAGCGCGGTCGTCGGCTGGCGCTGCACGTCGTGCGCGAAGTCGTAGACCGTGCCGATCACCTGCCAGTTGAAGCGGGAGCCGGTTCCCGTCGCCGACAGCGCGTGCGACCAGTGGCGCTCGTCATAGCGGTACAGACCGCTGTCGAAGCCGTTCGGTGCCAGCGTATAGGCGCGCCCGGCGATGTTGAGCGGCGTGGCCGGCGCGGTGGGCGAGACATAGACCGGCTGCCCCGAGCCGGTGCGGGCCAGATAGGTCTCGACCGACCCGCCGGTGTCGTTGAGGAACAGCCCGCCGACATAGCTCAGCCGGATGGCGGACGAGACGTCGAGCGCCGCCTTGAGCTTGATGTTGTCCTGCCGCTGGTCGGCGAAGCCGATCGCGCCGAGCACGCGGATCGGCTGGCCGAGGCGGTTGACGTCGTCGAAGCCGCCGGTGGTCGGCACGCCTGCGGCGCTCGCCGCCGCCGGCCGGGACGCGGTGACGTAGCTTTCGGGCTGGCTCCTGCTGGCGGTATGGGTGATGCTGCCGAACAGCGCGAGCGGGCCGAAGCGGTCGCCCAATGTCGCGCCGACCTGACGGGCCGGGAGCGTCCGGTGGGTCGCATATTGATCGAACGTCTCGACGCTGGTCCCGGCGGTGACGGTTCCTTCCAGCCGATCGGGCAGCCGGGTGGTGATGTTGACCACCGCGCCGATCGAGTTGCCGGCATAGGCCGCCGAGAACGGCCCGTAGAGGATGTCGATCCGCGCGATCTCCTCCGGGCTGACCAGGCTCCAGCGCGGGCTGGCGATGGTGTTGTTGTTGCCGATCAGCGAGGAGAGCAGCGCGCCGTCGGCATAGATCAGGCTGCGCGCGCTGGCGCCGAGCCCCGAGGTGCGCGTCGCCAGCGGCGCCTGGGTGTCGCCGATGTGGCGCTTGCGGACGATCAGGCTCGGCAGATATTTGAGCGTGTCCTCGACGTTCACCGCATTGACGGTCGTGGCGATCTGGTCCGCGGTGACGATCGCGCGCGTCGACGGCGCGTTCTCGATCGTCTGCGTCTGCTTCTGGGCGGTGACGAGGATATCGTCGCCGGACGCGGACGATGCGCCGTCCGGTGCGGCGGGAGCGGTTTCGGCCAGGGCTCGGCCCGGCGCCGCGGCGAACAGGAACGGCAGGAGCGACGCGCAGGCAAGCGCGCACGGATGACGTGAGATCATGACGGACTCCGATGCTGAAGGCGATGCGTCGTCGGGAAGCGTGGCCTCCGACAAGCTGCGGTTCAGGCGAGGAGCGGCGGTCCGGTCGCAGGGGGCGGAGGCGCGGCGAGTCCACGACCGACCGCGACGCCCGTGTCGGCGGCAGCGACGACCGTCGCGGGCGCGCGGGTCGGGAACTCCAGCCCGGCCGAAAGCGGCTCCGCGAGCGCCAGAGCGACGCCGGCGAACGGGCACGGATGATCCCCGGCGGGATGGTCCTGCCCGGACGGCATCTGATGACGGCCATGCGCCATCACCGCTTTCCTGGTCACGACGGGAGCGGCCGTCGGCCCCATGCCCGTGCAGATGATCAGGCGGACGCCCGATGCATCGGCGACCGGCATCCAGCCGGACGGTATGGCCAGCCGCAGCATGAACACGCAGCAGAGCAGCGCGAGCGCCACGGCTCGCGGTACCGCCGCTCGACCTGATCGCATCGCTACCAGCACCGGGCGGCTGTGCCGCCTCCGCCGCATCCTAACAAGCCCAATCATATCGAGGCATCTGCATTCCAGCCGCTCGCTCGGGTTGCGTGCCCAAGACCCTGCGCGAACGGGTTCAGTCACGCGCCGGCATCGGTCCATCTCGGCACAGCGACGTCGACCGCGCGAAAACGGACAACCCGTCTTGAACGGTCTGCCCAGGCAGCCGTTACATGCTGTCGGTAACCTGCTAGGGGCGGGACCGATGCGCCGGTTATCCGCCCTCTATCTGTGTCTGATGCTCGCGCTGTCGCTTGGGTTCGGATCGGTCGCGCATGCCGCCGAAGGGCCGGGCGCGGAGCTTTCGACCGCCACGTCGATCGGCCATGCCGACGGCGATGGCGATCAGGTGCCGGCCGACAGCGAGAAGGGTTACCCGCATCATCATGGTGGATGCCACGGCCATGATCTCGGCGTGCCGGTGACGCCAAACCGCGTCGCATCCATCGCCGGACCGCGCGCGACCCCAACGGCCTGGTACAACGTCCCGATGGCGCTGCCGCATTCGGACCCCGCACTGCGACCTCCCCAAGCCTGACCAACGGCTAATCCCCGCCGGGCACGCCCGCGCGAGATCCAGCGTTCGTCAGGAGTCCGCCACCCATGCACCGTTTGTTCGCGGCCCTACTGGCCGTGGCGTCGTGCGCGTCGATCGCGCACGCGCAATCGTCCGGACCCGTTTCGGCCGGTCCCCCGTTCACGCTGGAGCAGGCGCTGGCGCTCGCCGGCGCGACCGCGCCCACCTTGCAGGCGGCGAGTGCGGGCGTGCGCGCCGCCGATGCAGGCCGCACCGTCGCGGGCTATCGGCCCAACCCGTCGATCATCGCCGAGACGGAGAATGTCGCCGGCAGCGGGCAGTATCGCGGGGGCCGCAGCGCCGAGACGACGGCGGGCCTCGCCTTCCCGATCGAGCTTGGCGACAAGCGATCGGCGCGGATCGCGGTTGCCGATGCGATCGGCGACCGCGCACGGATCGAGACGGCGCTTGCCGAGGCCGATCTACGGCTCGCGATCACGCAGCTCTATATCGAGGCGGCGTCGGCCGAGCGTCGGATCGTCACCGCGCGCGAGCAGGCCGGCATCGCCCGCGACGCGTTGCGCGCGGCAGGTGTCCGGGTGCAGGCGGGGCGTGCGTCTCCGCTTGAACGGCAGCGGGCCGATGTGCTGCGCATCAATGCGGAGACGGCCGTGGCGCGCGCCCAGCGGCTCGCCGAGGTCGCGCGCGGCAACCTCGCACGCCGGATCGGCCAACCCATCGCCGGACCGCTCGATCTCGCATGGTTCGATCGCGTGGCGGGCTTTGGTTCCGCTCGTCCGACCGATCCAACCGGGACGCTCGCGCTCGCCGCGGCGCGCGCCGATGTGACCACCGCCGAAGCGCAGGTTCGTCTCGCCCGATCGCAGCGGGTTCCCGACGTGACGCTCAGCGCCAGCGCACGCCGGCTGGAGGCGACGAACGACGTGGCGGCGGTGTTCGGCCTGTCGATCCCCTTCCCCGTCTTCAACAACGGCGGCGCCGCCATCTCGCAGGCGCGCGCGCAGAGCGATCGGGCCGACGCGCTCCGGCGTGCGGCCGAGCAGGACAGCGCGCAGGCGATCGCCGGCGCCGAAGCCGAAGTGGCGAACGCCGCCACGTCCGCGCGCAACGCGAGCGGGCCGGCACTGGCGGCGGCGAGCGAGGCCGCGCGCATCGCCCGGATCGGGTACCGCGAGGGCAAGTTCGGGCAGCTCGACCTGCTCGATGCCGAACGCACGCTGTCCGAGACGCGCACCGCCGCGATCGATGCGCTTGCCGCCTATCATGATGCCCAGGCGCGGCGGGACCGTCTGACGGCGGCCGCCCCCGACCAGAACGGCCGGAACCGATGATCCCGCACCCGATGAAGGCGGCGCTTCCGCTCGGCGTTGCGATCCTGCTCGCCGCGTGTGGCGGCAGCGCCGACGACGCCACCGGCAATGGCAGCGTAGCCGATGACGCCAAGGAAGCACGTGCCCCGGAAGGCGTCGTGACGCTCGATCCCCAGCAGATACAGGCGGCCGGCATCCAGCTTGCCCGTCCGTCGATCGGCGGGAGCGGGGGTGCGATCGAGCTCCCCGCGACCATCGAGGGCGACCCGCAGGGCGTTCAGATCGTCTCGGCCGCGATCGGGGGGCGCGTCGTCGCCCTGTCGCGCAACCTTGGCGCATCCGTGCGGCGTGGCGACACATTGGCCGTGATCGAGAGCCGCGAAGCCGCTCAGCTCAAGGGCGACATCGAGGCAGCGCGGGCGCGGTCGGCACTCGCGCACAGCAACCTTCGGCGCGAGCAGCGGCTGTTCGCCGAGCACGTCTCGCCCGAGCAGGATCTGATCGCCGCCCGCACCGCCGCGATCGAGGCGGGCATCGCGCTCCGGCAGGCGGAGCAGCAGCTTTCCGCCGCCGGCTCTGGCGGCGGCGCGCTCAACCGGATCGCGCTGCCCTCGCCGATCAGCGGCCAGATCATCGCGCGCACCGCGACGCTCGGGCAGACGGTCGCGGCCGACTCCGAACTCTACCGCGTCGCCAACCTGTCCACGGTGTCGCTATCGGTAGCGCTCGCTGCGGCCGATGCCGGCCAGGTCAGGCCCGGCAGCCGGATCGAGGTGACGGCGCCGGGGCGGCGCGCCGAGGCGCGCGTGACGTTCGTGTCGCCGATCCTCGACCCGCAGACCCGGCAGGTGCCGGTCATCGCGCGGCTCGACAATGGGGGCGGACAGTGGCGCGTCGGCGAGAGCGTGCACGCGTCGATCCAGCTTGCCGGCCGCACCGGCAGCGGCACGATCACGGTGCCGCAGGTCGCGTTGCAGACGATCGAGGGCAAGCCCGTGGTGTTCGTCCGGACGGCGACCGGCTTCCGCGCCACTCCGATCACGCCCGGTCCGCTCGATGGCGACCAGGTGACGATCCTGTCGGGTCTGACGGGGCGCGAGCAGATCGCCGCGACCAACAGCTTCACCCTCAAGGCCGAGCTTGGAAAGAGCTCGGGCGAGCAGGATTGAGCCATGATCGAACGCATCGTCACGCAAGCGGTCGAACGCCGCTGGCTCGTCCTGTTCCTCACCCTCCTTGCCGCGGTGATCGGCGGCGTGGCGCTGTACCGCCTGCCGATCGACGCGGTGCCCGACATCACCAACAACCAGGTGCAGATCAATATCCGCGCGCCCGCGCTTTCGCCCGAGCTGGTCGAAAAGCAGGTGGCGTTCCCGATCGAGACCGCGCTCGCCGGCATCCCCGGCCTTGAGAATACCCGTTCGCTCAGCCGCAACGGCTTCGCCCAGGTCACGGCCGTCTTCGACGACGAGACCGATATCTACTTCGCGAGGGCGCAGGTCGCCGAGCGCTTGCGTTCGGCCGACGAGAGCCTGCCCGCTGGCGTGAACCCCGAGATGGGGCCGATCGCGACGGGCTTGGGCGAGGTCTATATGTGGACCGTCCGTCTCGGCGAGCTGGGCGCCGGCAAGCACCTTCAGGGCGAACCGGGGCTGCAACGCGATGGCAGCTACATCACGCCCGATGGCGAGCATCTCACCAACGAGGCGGATCAGGCGACCTATCTGCGCACGGTGCAGGACTGGATCGTCACGCCGCTCCTGAAGAACACGCCGGGCCTTGCCGGCATCGATTCCATCGGCGGTTATACCAAGCAGTATCTCGTCGTCCCCGACGTGCAGAAGCTGGCCGCGCTGAACCTCAGCCTGGCGGACCTCGGCACCGCGCTCGAGCGCAACAACACCAGCGTCGGGGCCGGCGTCGTCAACCGCAATGGCGAAGCGTTGGCGGTGCGCGCGGATGCCCGCGTGCAGAACGCGGCCGAGCTGGCGAGCACCGTCGTCGCGACCCGAGAGGGCGTGCCGATCCTGTTGTCGCAGGTGGCGCGTGTCCGCACCGGCCAGTCGATGCGGATGGGGTCCGCGTCCGAGAACGGCCGCGAAGTCGTGGTCGGCACGGCGGTCATGCGGATCGGGGAGAACAGCCGCACCGTGGCGTCCGCCGTCTCCGGTCGGCTCGCCGCGATCGACCCGTCGCTGCCGCCCGATATCGTGGTGCAGCCGGTCCTCGACCGCACCGCGCTGGTCAACTCGACGGTTCTGACCGTCGCCAAGAACCTCGGCGAGGGCGCGCTGCTCGTCATCGTCGTGCTGTTCGTGCTGCTCGGCAATTTCCGCGCGGCACTGATCGCGGCGCTGATGATCCCGGTGACGATGCTGATGACGGGCGCCGGCATGGTGAAGGTCGGCGTGTCCGCCAACCTGATGAGCATGGGCGCGCTCGACTTCGGCCTGATCGTCGACGGCGCGGTCATCATCGTCGAGAACGCGTTGCGCCGCCTCGCCGAGCGGCAGCACCACGAGGGGCGGCTGCTGACGCTCGAGGAACGGCTGTCGACCGTCACGACGGCCGCCAAGGAGATGATCCGCCCGTCGGTGTACGGGCAGGCGATCATCATCCTCGTCTATGCGCCGCTGCTCACCCTCACCGGCGTCGAGGGCAAGACGTTCACGCCGATGGCGCTGACCGTCATCATCGCGCTCGCCTGCGCCTTCGTGCTGTCGCTGACCTTCGTTCCCGCGGCCATCGCTATCGCGCTCAGCCGCGAGGTCGACGAGAAGGACAACCGCTTCATCGCGAGCCTCAAACGACGCTACGATCCGGGGCTGACCAAGGCGATGAAGCGGCCGGGCCTCACCGTCAGCGTGGGGCTTGCCGGCATCGTGGTGGCAGGGCTGGCCTTCACCACCCTGGGGCAGGTATTCCTGCCCCAACTAGACGAGGGCGACGTGCTGGTGCAGGCGCTTCGCATCCCGGGCACATCGGTCGATCAGAGCCAGGCGATGCAGGTCCAGATCGAGAGGGCCATCGCCCGGCAGCCCGAGGTGCGGTTCGTCTTTTCCAAGACGGGCACGTCCGAGGTGGCATCCGATCCGATGCCGGCGAACGCGACCGATACGTTCATCATCCTGAAGCGGCGTGACCAGTGGCCGGATCCCAGCCTCACCAAGGAGGAGCTGGTCGGCAGACTCGAACAGCGCCTCTCGACGCTTCCCGGCAACGTCTATGAGATCACGCAGCCGATCCAGATGCGGTTCAACGAGCTGATCGCGGGCGTGCGCGGCGATATCGCGGTCAGGGTGTTCGGCGAAGACTTCGCCGCCATGAACGCGACGGCCGACCGCATCGCCGCCATCCTTCGCCAGACCAGGGGCGCGACAGACGTGAAGGTCGAGCAGACCGAGGGCCTGCCGATGCTCGACATCAAGGTGGACCGCGACGCGATGGCGCGGCTGGGCGTCATGGCGCAGGACGTGCAGGACACGATATCGGCCGCGATCGGCGGACGCGAGGCCGGCACGATCTACGAGGGCGATCGGCGTTTCCCGATCGTCATCCGGCTTGCCGATACCGATCGGGCGGACTTCGCGACGCTCGGCCAGGTGCCGGTGCCGGTTCCTGGAGGCCGCTTCGTGCCGCTCGCCAGCGTCGCGACGATCGCGGTGGTCGATGGTCCCAACCAGATCGGTCGCGAGAACGGCAAGCGCCGGGTGGTGGTACAGGCCAACGTGCGCGGGCGCGATGTCGCCGGCGTGGTCGCCGACGCGCGTGCCGCCATCGCGCGCGACGTGAAGCTGCCCGCAGGCGGCTATCTCGAATGGGGCGGCCAGTTCGAGAACCTGGCGTCCGCGCGTGACCGGCTCGCGCTGGTGGTGCCGGCGTGCTTCGCGTTGATCCTCTTCCTGCTCTACGGAGCGCTCGGATCGGCGCGTGATGCGGGAATCGTGTTCACCGGCGTACCGCTCGCGCTGGTGGGCGGCGTGCTGGCGCTGGTGTTGCGGGGGATGCCGTTCTCGATATCGGCCGCGGTGGGCTTCATCGCGCTGTCCGGCATCGCGGTCCTCAACGGTCTCGTCATGATGTCCTCGATCCAGGACCTCATGGCCCAAGGCATGGACCGGGCGACAGCAGCGCATGAAGGCGCGATGCAGCGGTTGCGTCCGGTCGTGATGACCGCGCTGGTGGCGTCGCTCGGGTTCGTGCCGATGGCGCTCGGGCATGGTGCCGGTGCCGAGGTGCAGAAGCCGCTCGCGACCGTCGTCATCGGCGGTTTGATATCGGCCACGCTGCTCACCCTGTTCGTGCTACCGACGCTTCATGCGCGGTTCGGGCGGCGCGATCTGTCCGCTTCGGGCGCGGGGCAAATCGAAGACATGACCGCCGACACCGGCTAATACCGTCGCAAGATCAACATGAACGAGCGTCTGGAGTTGGGGAGCCGAAAAGATGCGGCGATCAGCCGCATCCGGGTCTTCCGGATCGAAGGTGGGTTGTTGGCCAGGATCCGACCTCCGTGCGCTCCGCCAGTTCAAGCGCGTCCTCGACGTCGACCCCGAGGTAGCGCACCGTGCTCTCGATCTTCGCGTGGGCGAGCAGAATTTGAACGGCTCGGGAAGACGTCGGTTACCGACGCATTCCTCCGGGCACGGCCGCGTCGAACCAGTCGGGGCGGCGGCGGCTGATGTACCTTGAGATACCATTCTCGACGTGCCGGAGGACGAGGCGCTCAAGGCCGCTATGAGGATGCCGAGCCCGGCCTTCGCGACGATATCGGCGATCGCGTAGCCGATCTGGATCGTCGTGGTCACGGTTCCGCCGGTCAGCCCGGCATAGGGTGCCCTATAGACGGTCGGATGAAACCCCACGACGCCAACGTCAGCAACCGCGCCTTGCGCACCAGGTTCTACACGTTGGCGGGCTGCTGCTTGATCGATTCGCCAAGACCCCGAAACAGCTCCCACACGATATAGACGAACGGGATCGACGACAGCGTCCCCCACAAGGCGCGGGTCGGGATGTCGCTGGCGATTTCACCCGGATAGCCGAACACGATCATCAGTGCCGCGGCGGACCCGAGACGGACCGCCTTGGACGTCGTCTCCTCGCGCGACAGGCGCATAACTAGTCATCTGGACCTGAAGTAAGCCTCATTATATGCTGTGCTCTCGGATGGGGA
>CAXTNX010000050.1:0-20010 GCA_964245815.1 uncultured Sphingomonadaceae bacterium
GGACCTGCACGTGATCGGCAAGGACATCGTCCGCTTCCATGCGGTCTATTGGCCGGCCTTCCTGATGTCGGCGGGCCTCGCGGTGCCGAACGCCGTGTTCGGCCATGGCTTCGTGCTGCATCGCGGCGAGAAGATGTCCAAGTCGCTCGGCAACGTCGCCGATCCGCACGATCTCGCCGCCCGCTACGGCGTCGACGGACTGCGTTATTTCCTGCTGCGCGAGGTCAGCTTCGGTCAGGACGGCAGCTATTCGGACGAGGCGATCGTCACCCGCGTCAACGCCGATCTCGCCAACGGCCTCGGCAATCTCGCGCAACGCTGCCTGTCGATGATCGCCAGACAGTGTGGCGGCATGGTGCCGGCGGGAAACGGCGTATCCGGTCCTGACCTCGCCGGGCTCCCCGCGCGGATCGGCGATGCGATGGCGGGGCTGGCGCCCCATCGCGCTCTGGAGATCGCCTGGGAGGGCGTCGGCGAGGCCAATCGCTGGTTCGCCGACGCGGAACCCTGGGCATTGCGCAAGACCGATCCCGCGCAAGCCGATGCGATCCTGTACGCCGCCGCCGAGGCGGTCCGCCAGCTCGCCATCCTCGTGCGCTGGGCGATCCCGGCCGGCGCCGATGCGCTGCTCGACCAACTCGGGCAAGGGGCGGATGCGCGTGATCTCGCCGCGCTCGGCACCGCGCTCGCGCATGGGACCGTGCTGCCCGCTCCGCAGGGCGTCTTCCCGCGGCTCGAACCGGTCGCGGGGCCGGCCTAGACCTTCGCGGCGCGCCCGCCTATCTGGCGGTGATGCTGATCGACAGCCATTGTCACCTGAACTATCCCAAGCTCGTCGAGCGGCAGGCGGACGCGCTTGCCGCGGCGCGCGCGGCCGGCGTGACGGGGATGCTCAACATCTCGACGCGCGAACGCGAATGGGGCGACGTCGTCGCCACCGCGGCGCGCGAGCCCGATGTCTGGGCGTCGATCGGCGTGCATCCGCACGAGGCGGACGCGCATCCGCATATCGACAGCGCGCGGCTGATCGACGCGACGCGCCACCCGCGCGTGATCGGCATCGGCGAGAGCGGGCTCGATTACTATTACGAACAGACCGATCGGGCGCGCCAGCAGGCGAGCTTCCGCGCGCACATCGCGGCGGCGCGCGAGACCGCGCTGCCGCTCATCATCCACACCCGCGATGCCGAAGCCGACACCATTGCGATCCTCGCCGAGGAGATGGCGATCGGGACATTCCCGGCGTTGATCCACTGCTTCACCGCCAGCGCCGACTTCGCCGTCAAGGTGCTGGCGCTGGGGCTGTCGATCTCGATCTCGGGGATCGTCACCTTCAAGAACGCCGGGGACTTGCAAGCCGTCGCCGCGACGATCCCCGAGGATCGGCTGTTGATCGAGACCGATGCGCCGTTCCTCGCGCCGGTGCCGCATCGCGGCCGTCCGTGCGAGCCCGCCTTCGTCGCCGACACCGCCCTGTTCCTCGCCGGGCTGCGCGGCGAACATCCTGGCGACCTCATGCGCAAGACCGCCGACAACTTCTTCGCGTTGTTCACGAAAGCCATCGCATGAGGATCAGGATGCTGGGTGCGGGCACCTCGTCGGGTGTGCCGCGGATCGGCAACGACTGGGGTTCGTGCGATCCGGCCGAGCCCAAGAACCGCCGCCGCCGCGCGTCGATCATCGTCGAGACCGACCAGACCCGTATCCTCGTCGATACCTCGCCGGACCTGCGCGACCAGCTGCTCGACGCGCAGGCGAGCCGCTTCGATGCGGTGATCTGGACGCACGATCATGCCGATCATACGCACGGGATCGACGATCTGCGCCAGATCGTGCTGCTCAACCGTACCGCGGTCGAAGGCTATGCGCGCCCCGCGACCCTGGCGTCGATCCGGTCGCGCTTCGCCTATGTGTTCGAAGGCGGCAGGAATTACCCGCCGACGGTGAAGGCCCACGAGCTGCCCGACCTCGTGACGATCGGCGACATCACCGTGCGCGTCACCGAGCAGCCGCACGGCGCGATCGAATCGGCCGGGCTGCGGTTCGAGGCGGGCGGCTTCGCGGCCGGCTATGCCACCGATTGCGCTGCGCTGACCGACGGCATGGCGGCGCTCTACAAGGAGCTCGATGTCTGGATCGTCGATGCGTTGCGCCGCCGGCCGCATCCGACGCATCCGTCGCTCGATCAGGCGCTGGGCTGGATCGCGCGGCTCAAGCCCGGGCTCGCGGTGCTGATGCACATGGACAATTCGATGGACTATCGGACGCTGTGCGCCGAACTTCCCGATCATGTCGTGCCGGGCTATGACGGCATGGAGCTCGATTTCGGATGAGGCCGGCATGGACATGATCGGCGGCGTCGGCATGATCGCGTTGTCGCTCGTGCTCGTCGGCAGCGCGATCGTCGTGCGACGGCGCGCCGGGCAGCCGATCGCACGCTACGCGCTGATCTGGACAGCGATCGTCGCGATCGGTTTCGCGGTGGCTCTGGCCATGGACCATCGCCCCCGTTAAGGGATTATAGTTTACATAATGCCTATTATCAGACTGGCTGGGGCGGAATGAGCGAGGGTGCGTTTGCCGCTCTGTCGCGGCTTGTCGACGTCATGGCGCGGCTGCGCGATCCGCGGTCGGGCTGCGCGTGGGGCATCGCGCAGACCTTCGCTTCGATCGCGCCGTACACGATCGAGGAAGCCTACGAGGTCGCCGATGCGATCGCCCGCGGCGATATGGCGGATCTCGAGGGCGAACTCGGCGATCTTCAGTTGCAGGTCGTCTTCCACGCCCGGATGGCCGAGGAAGCCGGCCGCTTCACCCTCACCGACGTGATCGCCGGCATCGCGGACAAGATGGTGCGCCGCCATCCGCATGTCTTCACGGACGCGACCCGCACCGCCGAGAGCACAGCGACCGCCGCGACCTGGGAAACGCTCAAGGCGGCCGAACGCGTCGGTCGCGCGGCAACCGGTGCGCTCGACGGTGTCGCGCTGGCGCTGCCCGCGCTGATGCGTGCCGACAAGCTTCAGAAGCGCGCCGCGCGCGTCGGCTTCGATTGGCCGGATGCCGATGGTCCACGCGCCAAGATCGACGAGGAGCTCGGCGAGATCGCGGCGGCGGTCGATGGCGACGCACGCGCGATGGAG
Organism: uncultured Sphingomonadaceae bacterium; assembly: GCA_964245815.1. Taxonomy (GTDB): domain Bacteria; phylum Pseudomonadota; class Alphaproteobacteria; order Sphingomonadales; family Sphingomonadaceae; genus Solisphingomonas. The sequence goes on from CAXTNX010000050.1 coordinate 3,144, forward strand.
TTCGGCGATCTGCTGTTCGCGCTGGTCAACTGGGGCCGGCACATGGGCATCGATCCCGAAACAGCGCTGCGTGCCGCCAATCGCAAGTTCGAGCTCCGTTTCAAGCACATGGAAGCGGCTGCGGGGGCAGCGTTCGAAGCGATGTCGCTCGATGACAAGGAAGCGCTGTGGCGCGCCGCCAAGGCGCATGGCCTCTAGCGCTACCCGCTACCGTGCCGCGAACCGCGCCCAGTCCGCTTCGGACAACCGCACGTCGAGCGACACCGCCTCTCCCGTCTCCGCCCGCGCCAGCACCTCGCCGTGACGATGAAGCCACGCCAGGGTCGCGCCGTCGGCCGCCGGCAGCTCGAGGTGGTGGATGCGCGCGCCGCGATTGAGACGATCGGCGAGCGCGCGCTGGAGCGCGTCCACCCCCTCCCCGGTAAGCGCCGAGATCGGCACGACATCGCCACGCCGCGCGGCCTCCGCGAGTGCGTGGTCGCGTGCATCACCGGCAAGCAGGTCGAGCTTGTTCCAGGCCTCCATGATCGGCGCGCCGTCGGGGCCGCCGGCGCCGATCCCGGTCAGCACCGTCCTGACGTCCTCGCCCTGCTGATCGCTGTCCGGGTGCGCGATGTCGCGAACATGGACGATGATGTCGGCGGTCACCACCTCCTCCAGCGTGGCGCGGAACGCCGCGACGAGTTGGGTCGGCAGATCCGAGACGAAGCCCACCGTGTCCGACAGGATCGCCTTGTCGACGCCCGGCAGACGGATGTGTCGCATCGTCGGATCCAGCGTCGCGAACAGCAGGTTCTCGGCCATGACGTCCGCGCCGGTCATATGATTGAACAGCGTCGACTTGCCCGCATTAGTGTAACCGACCAGCGCCACCACCGGCCAGGGTGCACGCTGACGGCGATCGCGGTGCAGCCCGCGGGTACGGCTGACCTGATCGAGCTCGCGCCGCAGCCGGGCCATGCGATCGCGGATCAGGCGGCGATCGGCCTCGATCTGGGTCTCGCCGGGGCCGCCTAGGAAGCCGAAGCCGCCGCGCTGACGCTCGAGATGGGTCCAGGAACGGACGAGCCGACCCGCCTGATAATCGAGATGCGCCAGCTCGACCTGCAATCGCCCTTCGGCGGTCGCGGCACGCTCGCCGAAGATCTCGAGGATCAGCCCGGTCCGGTCGATCACCTTCGCGGCGAGCGCCTTCTCGAGGTTGCGTTGCTGGATCGGCGTCACCGCGGCATCGATCACGACGAGTTCGGCCCCGGCCATGCGGACCTGCTCGGCAACGTGCTCGACCTGTCCCGATCCGATCAGCGTCGCCGCCTTGGGCTGCCGCAGACGAACGCCGATCGTCTCGACGACGTCAAGCCCGATCGCGCGCGCCAGCCCCGCCGTCTCGGCGAGCCGCGCGGCTGCGGTACGGCTGTGCAGACCGATCTCCGGCAGGACGACGAGCGCGCGGGCGCCACGCGCCAGCCCGTCCTCGCGCGCGAACCCGCTCAATCCTCTTCCTCGTCGTCGTCGCCGGCATCGGCGCCGAGATTGACCGGCTGGAGCGGCTGGATCGTCGAGATGGCGTGTTTGTAGACGAGCTGGCTCTGGGATTCGCGCCGGAGCAGCAGGCAGAACAGGTCGTAGGCGGCAACCTCGCCCTGGAGCATCACGCCGTTGACCAGGAACATCGTCACCGGCACGCCGGCATTGCGCACCGCGGTCAGGAAAATCTCCTGGAGCAGGGTCGCCTTCCTGTTCTCGGCGAACGCCTTCTCGATCGGTGCGAAATCGATCGGATGGGCGGGCATCACCGTCGAGATCGCGTGCTTGTAGATCAGCTGGCTCTGGCCGTCGCGGCGCAGCAGTACCGAGAAATTGTCGAACCAGGTGATGATGCCCTGAAGCTTGACGCCCTTGACCAGGAACATCGTCACGGGGGTCTTTGATTTCCTCAACGCATTGAGGAACATATCCTGAAGATTATTGGGCTTTTCTGCCATAACCGTGTCTCCGGTTTCTTGTTTGGCGGGACATGGCCCGCACCGCGCCGTTGGATCGCGCTGGCTCCCCGCCCCGTGCGGAGGACGCGACGATAGGCGCGACGACACGACCGGGCAATGCCGCAGGCGCGAAGGCTAGTCCTCGCCGTCCTTGACGTCGGCGAGGCCGAGGGACTTGAGTTTCCGGTGCAGCGCCGATCGCTCCATCCCGATAAAGCTCGCGGTGCGCGAGATGTTTCCCGAGAAGCGACGGATCTGGACGCGCAGATACTCGCGCTCGAAAGTCTCGCGGGCCTCGCGGAGCGGCGTGCCCATGATCGACCTGGCGGCATTGCCCGGCGCGAGCCGCTCCTGATCGGAGAGCACCTCGGGCGGCAGCATGTCGGCGTCGATCTGGTGGAGGCGGTCGCCCGGCGCCATGATGATCGTGCGCTCGACGACGTTGCGCAACTGGCGGACATTGCCCGGCCAGTCATAGGTCTGCAACGCCCCGACCGCCTCGGACGACAGTTCGGGCGTGGCGACCCGACGCTCGGCGGCGTAGCGGGCGACGAAATGACGGACAAGCGGCGGAATGTCGTCGCGACGGTCCGACAGCGATGGAAGATTGATCGGTACGACGTTGAGCCGATAGTATAAATCCTCGCGGAACCGGCCGGCCGCGATCTCGTCTGGCAGGATACGCGCGGTCGCCGAGACGACCCTGACATCGACGCGGACCATGTGGCCACCGCCGACCCGGGTGAAGCTCTGGTCGGTCAGCACGCGCAGGATGCGCGCCTGCGTCGTCATCGGCATGTCGGCGATCTCGTCGAGGAACAGCGTGCCGCCATGCGCCTGTTCGAGAAGTCCGGGGCGGACCAGCTCGCCCCCCTCCTCCACCCCGAACAATTCCTCCTCGACGCGCTCGGGCGTCATCATCGCGGCCGAGACGACGACGAACGGCGCGCGTGCACGATTGGACCAGGTGTGGAGCAGCCGCGCGGCGACCTCCTTGCCGACACCCGCCGGGCCGGTGATCATCACACGGCTGCCGGTGCCGGCGACACGCTTCAAGGTCGCGCGCACCTGATTGAGTGCGCCCGACTGGCCGGTGAGCTCTTCCTCCTGACCGACCTGCGCGCGCAGCACCGCATTCTCGCGCTTCAGTCGATCGGTCTCGGTCGCACGCGCGACGAGCAGCAGCAGCCGCTCCGCCTCGAACGGCTTCTCGATGAAGTCGGCAGCGCCGCGCCGGATCGCGGCGACGGCCGTGTCGAGATTGCCGTGGCCCGAGATGACCAGCACCGGCAGCGACGGGTCGCGGCGCTTGATCTCATCGAGCAGTTCGAGTCCGTCGAGCCTGGAGCCGGTCAGCCAGACATCGAGCAGCACCAGGCTCGGGCGCCGCTCGCGGATCGCGGCGAGCGCGGCGTCGCTGTCGGCGGCGCCCCGGGCGGAATAGCCTTCGTCCTCGAGGACGCCCGCGACGAGTTCGCGGATATCGTGTTCGTCGTCGACGATCAGAACGTCCAAAGCCATGTCAGCCGACTCTCATTCTGGTCGTTGCGGAGGGGGTATCTTCCGCCATATCGTCGTCCTGGTCGGACGCGGTCGTGGCGAGCGGCGCAAGCGTCGCGGGATCGAGCAGGATGCGCACGACGCTCCCGCCCCCGACCCGGTCGGTGAAACCGATCGAGCCGAAATGCTCCTCGACGATCTTCCGGACGATGGCGAGGCCCAGGCCCGTCCCGCCGGCCCGTGTCGTCATATAGGGCTCGGTGAGCCGCTCGCGGTCGTCGGGCAAGCCAATGCCGGTATCGCTGGCGGAGATGGCGATACGCCCGTCCGCATGCTGCGAGATGACCATCTCGACGGCTTCGTGCGCTCCACGTTCGGCCTTTCCGGCAATCGCTTCCACCGCATTCTTGACGATGTTGGTAAGCGCCTGCCCGAGCAGCCGGCGGTCGCAGACCAGCATCGGCGACGGCGTGGGTGCGTTCAACGAAAAGGCGATCCCGGGATGCGCGACCTCATGCAGGAACAACGCCTGGCGCGCGAGATCGGCGATCGGCTCAGGCCGGAACACGGGCTTCGGCATCCGTGCGAACGACGAGAACTCGTCGACCATGCGGCGCAGATCGCCGACCTGGCGAACGATCGTCTGGGTCAGCCGCTCGAACACCGCGGGATCGCTGCTCACTTCCTTGCCGTAGCGACGCTGGAGCCGCTCGGCGGCGAGCTGGATCGGGGTGAGCGGGTTCTTGATCTCGTGCGCGATCCGCCGCGCGACGTCGGACCAGGCGGCGCGGCGCTGGTCGAGCAATTGCTGGGTGATGTCGTCGAAGGTCAGGACATGCCCGTCGCCCGATCCCACCACCTTGGCGGCGAGCACGCGCGCCTCGCCGCCGCTGGTGAGCTGGACGATCGCATCGCGCGCCTCGCCGCCGACCAGTGCATCGAGCTCGGGCGCGATCCGGGCGAGCGGCGTTCCGGTCACCGCCTCGCCGCGCACCGCGAGCAGCGCCTCGGCGGACTGGTTGATGAGCCGGACGCGCCGATCGCGATCGACCGAGATGATCCCGGCCGACACGCCGCGCAGCACCGCCTCGGTCAGCGCACGGCGCGCATCGAGCAGGCCGTTGGCGGAGAGCAGCGCGCCGGTCTGCTCCTCGAGCCGTCGCGTCATCCGGTTGAAAGCGGTGGCCAGCACGCCGATCTCGTCGCGGCGCTTGGGCGCGGGTACGCGCACCGACAGATCGCCGAGCGTCACCCGGCGCGCGGCGTCGACGAGATCGGTCATCGGGCGGCTGATCCGATCGGCGACGTTGAACGCGATCCAGATCGCCGCCATGACGATCATCAGCGAGACGAGCAGCAGCGCCGCGTTGAACTTGAGCTGGAGCAGCCGCGACCGCTCGATCAGCCCGCGATAGTCGTTGAGCGCGCTGCGCGCGCGCGACGCCTGTTCGAGCACCAGCGGATCGACCCGGCGCGACGCGTAGAGATACAGGTGTGCGCGCGGATCGACCGAGACGCGCGCCTCGATACGGTCGGCGGTGGCGGCGGTGTCGATCGCGCCACGGTCGAGCGCGCGGAGCAGCGTCGCCGGCATCAGCGAGGCGACCGGCCGGTTTGAGCTGAGATTGGTCAGGGCCAGCACGCGCGGCACCGTGTCGGACCCGACCGAGATCAGCGCCAGCTCCGACAGGTTCCGGTAGGTATATTGCTGCGCCATGAAGGGCGGAAAACGCGGATCGTCGAGCGGCGCCTGGTTCAGGAAGTTCCGGAAATCCTGACCCATCGGCTGCATCTCGCCATAGATGCGCTGCTTGCCTTCGGCGACATAGGCCTGCGCGACATGATCCGCGCTTTCCAGTACGGTCCGCGCGGAGTCGGAAAACCAGAAGGCGGCGGAATACTGGAACAGCAACGAGGCGAAGATCACCACCAGAAGGGTCGGGATCGCCGCGATCAACGAGAACATCGCGACCAGCCGAACGTGCAGCCGACCGCCCGCCCCGCTCCCGGAGCGGTTGGCGCGGCGGCGCGCGATGCGGCGGGCGAACAGCACCATGATGCCGATCGCGGGCACCAGATTGGCAACCAGCAGGAGCGCGACCGTCGGCGGGTTGAGCAGGCGCTCGGAGCGCACGTCGCCAAGATACGCCCAGCTTGCCGCGAAGATGAGAATGGCGGCGAGCATGGTGGCGATCTCGACCAGCGCGATCAGCGTCGCCCGGCGGCGGACGAGCGCCAGCCGGCGGCGCCAGCGCGGCAGCCGCGCCGAGGCGAGGAGCATCTTCGCACCACCGCTGTCCAGCTTCATCGTTGCGCTTATATCACACTCGGTTGCAAGCTCAACACGCTCACTGCGCCATCGGGCTGGCCGCGCAGCGCGTCGAAGCGGGCGGCCACTCCCGCTCCTCGGCCGCCGTGCCGCCCGCTTCCGTCGGCCACCCCGCCGACGACAGGGATCGACGACCGTGTCGGTCGCCGCGTTCAGCCGCCGCGTCGCACCGCGGCCGCGTCGATCTCGCACTCGGCGAGCTTCTTGCGCAGCGTGTTGCGGTTGATGCCCAACAGCCGCGCCGCGCGGATCTGGTTGCCGCGCGCGGACGCCAGCGCCAGCCGGAGCAGCGGCGCCTCGACTTCCGCGAGCACGCGATCGTACAGTCCGTCGGGCGGCAGCTCGCGCCCGAACGAGCTGAAATAGCGGGCCAGATGCAGCTCGACCGAGGCGGCGAGCCCTCCACCGTCGGCGACGATCGCGGGCGCGACCGCGCCACCGCCGCCGAGATGCACCTCGATCTGCCCGGCGCCGATGCGATCCTCGCGTGACAGCGCGGCGATGCGGCGCATCAGGTTCTCGAGCTCGCGGACATTGCCGGGCCAGGCATGGCGGCCGAGCCGGGCGACGGCGCCATCGTCCAGCGTCTTGCGCGGCAGTCCTTCCGCAGCGGCGCGATCGAGGAAGTGGCGGGCCAGTTCGGCGACGTCCTCGATCCGCTGGCGCAGCGCCGGCAGGCGGACGGGCACGACGTTGAGCCGGTAATACAGGTCCTCCCGGAACTGCCCCTCCTCGACGAGCCGCGCGATATCCTTGTTGGTCGCGGCGATCACCCGCACATCGACGCGGATCGCGCGCCCGCCGCCGACCGACATGAACTCGCCTTCCTGGAGCACGCGCAGCAACCGGGTCTGCGCATCGAGCGGCATGTCGCCGATCTCGTCGAGGAACAGCGTCCCCCCATCGGCCTGTTCGAACCGCCCGGCACTGCGCTGCGCCGCGCCGGTGAAGGCGCCGCGCTCGTGCCCGAACAATTCGCTCTCGATCAGGTCGCGCGGGATCGCCGCCATGTTGACCGGCACGAACGGCCGCGTGCCGCGCGGTCCGAGCTCGTGGATGGCGCGCGCGACGAGCTCCTTGCCGGTGCCGCTCTCGCCGAGCACGAGAACCGTAAGGTCGTTGGCGACGACGCGCGCGATCGTGCGATACACCGCCTGCATCGCCGGCGAGCGGCCGATCAGCGGCAGCTCGTGCGGCTCCGGTATCTCGTCGTTGGCCGCGGCACCGCGCCCGGCGAGCGCACCGGCGACGGCGCGGCCGAGCTCGTCGAGATCGAACGGCTTGGGCAGGTAATCGAACGCCCCGCGCTCGGTGGCGCGCACGGCGGTTGCCAGGGTGTTGCGCGCCGACAGCACGATCACCGGCAGACCCGGATGCTTGAGCGCGATCTCGGGCATCAGGTCGAGCCCGTCGCCGTCGGGCAGCACGACGTCGGTGACCAGCACATCGGGCGCGAACGGACCGATCGCGCGGCGCATCTCGGCGACCGAGCCCGCCGTCTCGACGACATGGCCTTCGCGGCGCAGCGCCTCGCGCACCACGGTGCGGATCGCTGCATCGTCGTCGACCACCAGGATCCGCGCCGCCGTCATGGTTTCGCTCCTGGAGCCTTGGCCCCCGTCCGTGGCGCACGCGGCAGCGCCAGCCGGAAGACGGTCAGGCCGCCCTCGCGCGCATACTCGGCCATGCCGCCCATCTCGTCCACCAGCTTGTCAACCAGCGCCAGCCCCAATCCGGTGCCCGCGGGCTTGGAGGTGACGAACGGATCGAACAGATGTTCGGCGATCGCCGCGGGTGGTCCCGGGCCGTCGTCGATCACCGCCAGCTCGATCGGCAGCGACAGCCGGTCGACGCCGCCGAACCGCGCCACCGACAGACCGTGGCGATAAGCCGTCCGCAGCGTGATCGTGCCAACCGATCCGGCTGCTTCCGCCGCATTCTTGAGGAGATTGATGAGGATCTGGACGAGCGCATCGCGATTGCACAGCGCCTCGGGCAGCGAGGGATCGTAGAGCTCGCGGATGGTCATGCCGGCGGCGAAGCCGGACGTCGCGAGCTCGCGCACGTCGCCGAGCACGGCGTGGACGTTGAGCGGCTCCGGCGGTCGCGGGCGGGTATCGGTAAGTCCCTCCATCCGATCGATCAGCCGTGCGATGCGATCGACCTCCTCGCGGATCAGACGGGTAAGGTCGGCCTGGTCGGGCGATGCGCCGCTCTCGAGCAGCTGCGCGGCGCCACGGATGCCGGCGAGCGGGTTCTTGACCTCGTGGGCGAGCATCGATGCGGCGGCGGTGGCAGGCAGCTGGCGGCCGGCGCGATCGCTCCGCCGCGCGGCGAGATCATGGCTGGCGCGGCCATGGATGGCGACGACGCGCCAGCCCTCGCCATCGGGCAGCGGCGCCACCGCCATGTCCGCGCGATACGCCCGCCCGACCGGGAGCACCATGTCGAGATCGTAGGCGGCGATCGGCTGATCCGGGGCGAGCGTGGTCAGCGGGTGACCGATCATCTCGCGCGTCCCGCGCCCGATGATCGCGCCGCGCGACAGGTTGAGCAGGGTCTCGGCGGCGCCGTTGCAATCCTGGACGGTACCGCTCCCATCGATCACCAGCAACGTGGCGGGCAGCGCGGCGAGCACTTCCGCGGCGCTCGGCGCGGTCGCCTCGCCCGCGCCCGGTTGCGCTCCCGCCCCCCGGCGGAAACGGATCAGGCGGCCGCCCGGGATCGCCATGGTGCATAGAATTGGTCGAGCATCGCCAGGACCCGCCTGGGGTCCGGCACCTGGTTGACGGTGTTGCGGAACTCGGCCGAACCGGGCAGGCCCCTGGTGTACCAGCCGAGATGCTTGCGCGCCATGTTGACGCCGGTCTCGCGTCCGTAGTGACTGAGCATCGCCTCGTAATGCTCGACGATGACAGCGTATTGCTCGTCTAGCGACGGATCGGCGCGAACGCCGCCGGTGGCGAGGTGGTGCATCGTCTGGGCGAGCAGCCATGGCCGGCCATAGGCGCCGCGACCGATCATCACGCCGTCCGCGCCCGATTGCGCGAGCGCCGTCACCGCATCCTCCGGCGAGCCGATGTCGCCATTGACGATCACCGGTACCGACACCGCCTGCTTGACGCGCCGGACGAACGCCCAGTCCGCCTCGCCCTTGTAGAGCTGGCAGCGGGTACGGCCATGCACCGCGATCATCCGAACGCCGAGATCCTCGGCGATGCGCGCGAGTTCGGGCGCGTTGAGCGACTGGTGATCCCAGCCCATCCGCATCTTGAGCGTCACCGGCACCGACACCGCCGCGACCACCGCCGCGATGATGCGCGTCGCAAGCGCGGGCACGCGCATCAACGCCGATCCGGCGTCGCCGTTGACGACCTTGCGCACCGGGCAGCCCATGTTGATGTCGATGATCGCGGCGCCGCGATCCTGGCTGAGCCTGGCCGCCTCGCCCATCTCGGCGGGCGTGCAGCCGACGAGCTGCATCGAGACCGGCTCCTCGATCGGATCCCATGCCGCCTTCTGGAGCGACTGGCGGGTCTCGCGGATCGCCGCCTGGCTCGCGACCATCTCGGTGACGTTGAGCCCCGAGCCGTAACGCCGCACGGCGCGGCGGAACGGCAGGTCGCTCACCCCGGTCATCGGCGCGAGGATCACGGGGTTGTCGATGGTCAGGGGGCCGATGCGGATCGGCTTGCACGGGATCACCGTCATACGTCTAACCTGCCTAGAAAAGAGGCAGTCGACTAGCCCGGAAGCGCTCGTCATGCAAGTTCCGCTACCGCGCGCGCGCGGGCATGGCTAAGAGCGCGCGTGATGACCAAGACACAAACCGCCGCGCTGATCGTCGCCGGTGGCAGCGGGCTGCGCGCCGGTGGCGGCGTCCCCAAGCAATACCGTCCCGTCGCAGGCACCGCGGTGATCGCTCGGGCGGTCGACGCGTTCGGCGCGATCCCGGTCCATGTCGTCGTCGGCGCGGGGCACGAGGTGCTGCTGCGCGAAGCGCTCCGCGACCGGTGCCTGGCCGGCATCGTCGCAGGTGGCGCGACCCGGCGGCTGTCCGTGCGGGCCGGGCTTGAGGCGATCGCCGCGAACGGCGGCGCCGATCACGTGCTGGTTCACGACGCCGCGCGCCCTTTCCTGCCTCCCGCGGTGACCCGGCGCCTGATCGCGGCGCTCGAAACGACGGACGGAGCGGTGCCGGTGCTGGCGGTGGTCGATACGCTGGTCATTTGCCCGGGTGCGACGATCGGCGACACGGTACCGCGCGACGGGCTGGCACGCGTCCAGACACCGCAGGCATTCCGCTTCGACGCGATCCTCGCTGCGCACCGTGCCTGGACAGCCGCGGACGAACCCACCGACGACGCGCAGGTCGCGCGCGCATTCGGCCTGACCGTCGCCGCCGTCGAAGGAGACGCGATGCTCGAGAAGATCACCCACGAGGCGGATTTCGCGCGCGCCGAGGCGATGCTCGGCACCGCCATGACGTCACGCACCGGCATGGGTTTCGACGTCCACGCCTTCGAGCCCGGCGATCACGTCATGCTCTGCGGACTGCGCATCCCGCACGACGCGAGGCTCAAGGGGCACAGCGATGCCGATGTCGGGCTGCACGCGATCACGGACGCGCTGCTCGGCGCGATCGGCGACGGCGATATCGGCAGCCATTTCCCGCCGTCCGATCCGCGCTGGCGCGGCGCCGCCTCGGCGCGGTTCCTCGAACATGCCGCGACGCTGGTTCGCGCCGCCGGTGGGGTGATCGATCATGTCGACTGCACGATCATCTGCGAGGCGCCCAAGGTCGGCCCGTACCGCGACGCGATGCGCGCGAGCATCGCCGGCATCTTGCAATTGGCGGTCGAACGGATCAGCCTCAAGGCCACGACGACCGAGCGGCTCGGCTTCACCGGACGGGGAGAGGGCATGGCCGCACAGGCGATCGCGACCGTGAGGATGCCGGCATGACGAGATTCGCGATCGCCGTCACGGCGCTGGCCGCATTCGCGACGGCGGGTCCCCTGCAGGCGGCGACGGCGGCGCGGTGCATCGCCCCGCACGATGCGCGCACGCTGTTCGCGGTCGCGCTGCCCGATGCGATCACCGGACTGACCGCGCGCTGCGCGCCGGTCCTGTCGTCCACCGCCTTCCTGCGGAGTTTCGGCGCCACGCTCGCCGAGCGCTATCGTCGCGAGGCACCGGTCGATCCGGCGCGCGCGCGCAAGGCGATCGAGGCGGCGACCGGCCAGGACCTGTCCTTCCTCGCCAGCGACGACACCGTCATCCAGATCGCCGACACCCTCGTCCAGAAAACGATCGCCACGCGCGTCGACACACGTGATTGCCAGACGATCGACGGCTTGGTCGCGCTCGCCGCGCCGATGCGCGCGGACGACATGGCCGAGGCGCTGATCCTCGCGCTCCAGGTCGCGGGTCCCGATGCGAACCTGCCGGGCGGCATCTCGATCTGCCGCCACCATGACGAGTTCAGCACGCGATGAGCGATGGAAACCTGCCCGACGCGCTCCTCGCCATGGCGCGCCGCGTGATCCAGGAAAATCGCGAGGCCGGGCTGCGCGTCGCGGTGGCGGAAAGCTGCACCGGCGGCCTGGTCTCGGCCGCGCTGACCGAGATCGCCGGATGCTCCGATGTGTTCGACGGCGGGTTCGTCAGCTATTCCAACCAGTTCAAGATGGATCATCTGGGCGTGGCGGAAGACGTGCTCGAGACGTTCGGCGCGGTGTCGGTGGCGACGGCCTGGGGCATGGCACGCGGCGTGCTCGAGGAGACCAACGCGGATGTCGCGGTCGCGATCACCGGTGTCGCCGGCCCGGGCGGCGGGACCGACAGGAAGCCGGTCGGCACCGTCGTCTTCGCGCGCGCGACGCGCGACGGCGATCCCGACGCCGTGATCGCGGACATGCGCGAATTCGGCGATCTCGGTCGCGTGGCGATCCGGCGTCAGGCGACGCTGTGCGCGCTGGAACTGCTGCTGCCATCGGCAGGCGAACCATAGAGCGCGCGCGCGCGCTCCTCGAACGCGCCGATCATCCGGCGCAGCGCGCGATCGAACACCTGCCCGGCGATCATCTCGAACAGTCGCGACTTGAACGCGAAATCGACCGCGAAATCCAGCTGCGTCCCACCGCGCCCGTCGCCATGGAAGCGCCAGTCGTTGCGCAGATACTGGAGCGGTCCGTCGATGTAGTCGACATGGATCGCGCTCGGCCGCGTCTTGGCGACGCGCGAGGTGAAGCGCTCGGAGATGCCCTTGAAGCCGACGACGACGTCGGCGACGCTCAGTGCCGGCGTGTCCTCGCGGACGCGCACCGCGACGATCCACGGCAGGAACTCGCTGTAACGTGCGACATCCGCCACCAGGTCGAACAGCTGTTCGGGCGTGTACGGGAGGTGACGGGTCTCGGTATGGCGCGGCATCTTAGACGAGAAGTTTGGCCGGCACCGCTGCAGTCATCGCGATATTGAAGCCGGCCATCCGCTTCAGAAGCGCGAGTTCGCCGTCGATCTTCGCTGGCCGATGGTCGTAGGCGGCCGCGTCCTCGGCTGCCAGACGGGCACTTTCGTCGCCTGCACCGGCATCGCGTCGCGCGTCGTGCAACGTCCCCATCATCAGCGCCATCAGACCCTCCCGAGTTTCAGGCTGCGGGCGGCGCGCAGCTTGGCGAAATCGTCGCCGGCATGATAGCTCGAGCGGGTCAGCGGCGAGGCGGCGACGAGCAGGAAGCCCTTGGCGCGCGCGATCGACGCGTAGGCGGAGAACTGCTGTGGCGTGGTGAACTCTTCGACCCGCGCGTGGCGCGGCGTCGGCTGGAGATACTGGCCCATGGTCAGGAAATCGACGTCGGCCGAGCGCATGTCGTCCATCACCTGATGGACCTCGAGCCGCTGCTCGCTCAACCCGGTCATCAGCCCGGACTTGGTGAAGATCGACGGATCGTGGCGCTTGACGCTCTCGAGCAGACGCAGCGAGGCGTAGTAGCGCGCGCCCGGCCGGATCGTCGGGTAGAGCCGCGGCACGGTCTCGAGATTGTGGTTGTAGACATCGGGGCGCGCCGTGACGATCGCCTCGACAGCGGCCTGCGCCTTGTTGCGGAAATCCGGCGTCAGGATCTCGATCGTCGTGCCCGGCGTCGTCCGCCGCAGCGCCTCGATCACGCGGACGAACTGGGAGGCGCCGCCGTCGGCCAGATCGTCGCGATCGACCGACGTGACGACGATATGCTCGAGACCGAGCTCGGCGGCGGCATCGGCGACATGCTGCGGCTCGGTCGCGTCGACCGCGCGCGGCATGCCGGTCTTGACGTTGCAGAACGCGCAGGCGCGCGTACAGGTGTCGCCGAGGATCATCACGGTCGCGTGCTTCTTGGTCCAGCACTCGCCGATATTCGGACACGCCGCCTCTTCGCAGACGGTGGCAAGGTTGAGGCGGCGCATCAACGCCCTGGTCTCGGCGAACGCGGCGCCGGCGGGCGCCTTGACGCGGATCCAGTCGGGCTTGCGCTCGCGCGGCGGACGGGGGGCGGCGGCCATGTCGTTCATGGTGGCCGAGATAGCGACTGCCACGCCCCCTTGCCAGCCCCGCGTCGCGCTCGCTAGGCAGTCGCGCATGTCGTCGCTCGATCCTCTGCTCGCCGGTTACCGGCGCTTCCGCGACAACGGATGGGCGCGCGAGCGCGCGCGCTGGGCCGAACTCGCCGAGGGTCAGGCACCCAAGGTGCTGGTCATCGCCTGCTCGGACAGCCGGGTCGATCCCGCGACGATCTTCGATGTCTCGCCGGGAGAGATCTTCGTCGTGCGCAACGTCGCCAACCTGGTGCCGCCGTTCGAGGACGACGGTGCCCGCCACGGCGTCTCGGCCGCGGTCGAGTTCGCGGTGACGCAGTTGAAGGTCGCCGAGATCGTCGTCGTCGGCCACGAATTCTGCGGCGGCTGCAAGGCATCGATGACGCGCGCGTTCGAGCATGCGCCGGTCGGCAGCGGCGGCTTCATCGCGCATTGGGTCGATATGCTCGACGACGCGCGCGACCGTGTCGTCGCGGCGCATGGCGAGGGCGATGCGGCGCTACGGGCGATGGAACACGAGGCGGTGCGCGTCAGCCTCGCCAATCTGCGCACCTTCCCGTTCGTGACCGCGGCCGAGGCCGCGGGAGCACTGGCGCTGACCGGCGCATGGTTCGGCATCCGCGAGGGCCGGCTGATGCTGCTCGACGAGGCGAGCGGTACGTTCGGGGACGCCTGAGCCCACTCATCACGCGCGCCCCTGTCGGAACCGCGATCGCGCCGGGTTCGTTTCGCGTGCGGATATGATCGACAAGGAGACGCACGATGCGCCGTTTCACCTTTCCCCTGATGCTCGTCGGTGCCGTCGCCCTGGCCGGCACCCCGCTCGCCGCGCAGACCGGAAGCGAGCCGCACCAAGTCGATCCCAACCAGCCACAGAACGACGGTTCAGCGGCGGCGTCGGCGACGGTGCCCCCGGGTGCGGTCGCGGCAGGTGTCGATCCGGGCACCGCCAACGCCAACGCCAACGTGCAGGGCAACATCGCGGCGACCGCGACGGCCAACGCCAACAGCGGCGCGCAATACGATGCGGATCTCTCGAACTACGATGCCGCGATGCGCGCGCATGGCCGGGCGAATGCGCACTATGACCGGCAGAAGCGCGCCTATGCCGATGCGATGGCGGCGTGGCGTGCCCAGGTCGCGGCCTGCGAGAAGGGCCATCAGGTCGCCTGCAACGCACCTACGCCCGATCCGGCGAACTTCTACTGAGCGGCGCTTCGCTGCGCCATTGGGGCATGATAGGATCGACGATCATGAACGACCTCGCGCCTTTGCAGACGGGCCCCAAACGGCTGAGTATCCGCGTTGAGGATTTCGATGTTCTCATCGAGAACGGCTCATTTGAGGGGATGTCGAAGGTCGAGCTGATCGAGGGGGAGTTGCTGGTCATGAGTCCGCAGCATCTTCCCCATGCCCGCACCAAGACCGAGCTCGGTTTCCGTATCCACGCCGCGCTCAAGGCGATCGGCAGTCCCTACGTCGCCATCATCGAAGGCACCGTTTCGATCCCGCCGATCAATGCACCCGAACCCGACATCGTGCTGACCTCGCAACCGGATGGTCGATTGGGGATACCGATCGGTTCGGTTCCGCTTGTGGTCGAGGTTTCGGCCAGCACGCTCGATTATGACCTCGGGCGCAAGGCAATGATCTACGCGCGTGCCGCCGTGCCCGAGTACTGGATCGTCTCGATCGAGGGTCGCACGATCCTGCGCTTCACCGCACCAGGTGAAGATGGATATCTGGAGCGTTTCGACGTGCCCTTCGATACGCCGATCACCGCCGCCACCATCCCCGGCCTGACGATCGACACCACCGGTCTTTGATCCCGGCGCGTATCATCGCGTCAGCTTCTTGTACGCCCCCGATCCCGGTCGATCCGCGGCATCGCCGAGACGGCGCCGCTTGTCCTCCTCGTAGCTGTCGAAATTGCCCTCGAACCATTCGACATGGCCATCGCCCTCGAACGCCAGGATATGCGTGGCGAGACGATCGAGGAAGAAGCGGTCGTGGCTGATGACCACCGCGCAGCCCGCGAAGCTCTCCAGCGCATCCTCGAGCGCGCGCAGCGTCTCGACGTCGAGATCGTTGGTCGGCTCGTCCAGCAGCAGCACGTTGCCGCCCTTGGCGAGCATCTTGGCCATATGGACGCGGTTGCGCTCCCCGCCCGAGAGCTGGCCGACCTTCTTCTGCTGGTCGACACCCTTGAAATTGAATGCGCCGACGTAAGCCCGGCTCGCGACCTCATGCTTGCCGAACACGAAGCGCTCGTTGCCGCCGGAGACCTCCTCCCAGACATTCTTGCTAGGATCGAGCGTGTCGCGCGACTGGTCGACATAGCCCAGACGCACCGTCTCGCCGATCTTGACCGATCCTGAATCGGGTGTCTCCTGCCCGGTGATGAGCTTGAACAAGGTCGACTTGCCCGCCCCGTTGGGCCCGATCACGCCGACGATGCCGCCCGGCGGCAGCGTGAAGTCGAGCCCGTCGAACAGCGTCTTGCCGTCGAAGCCCTTCTTGAGCCCCTTGACCTCGATGACGTTGCCGCCGAGCCGCTCGGGAACCTGGATGAGGATCTGCGCCTTGCCGGGGCCGCGGGCGGCCTGCTTCTCGACCAGCTCGTCGAACGCGCGGATCCGCGCCTTGCTCTTGGTCTGGCGCGCCTTGGGGGTCTGCCGGATCCACTCCAGCTCCTCCTTGATGGCCTTCTGGCGGCCCTCCTCCTCGCGCTCCTCCTGGCCCATGCGCTTGGCCTTGGCCTCGAGGAAACCCGAATAGTTGGTATTGTAGGTCAGATAGCGGCCGCGATCGAGCTCGAGCACCCAGGTCACGACGTTGTCGAGGAAATAGCGGTCGTGGGTGACGAGGATGACGTTGCCCGCATAATCGATCAGGTGGCGCTCCAGCCATGCGACGCTCTCGGCGTCGAGATGGTTGGTCGGCTCGTCGAGCAGCAGGATGCCGGGCTTCTCGAGCAGCAGCCTGGTCAGCGCGACGCGGCGCCGCTCGCCGCCCGAGAGGTTCTCGATCGGCCAGTCGCCGGGCGGACAGCGCAGCGCCTCCATTGCGATCTCGAGCTGGTTGTCGAGCGTCCAGCCGTCGACCGCGTCGATCTTCTCCTGGAGGACGCCCATCTCCTCGAGCAGCTTGTCGAAATCGGTGTTGTCCCCGGGATCGCCCATCTCGGCCGAGATCGCGTTGAAGCGATCGACCAGATCGGCGGTCTCGCGCACGCCCTCGCGGACGTTGCCCATCACCGTCTTGCTCGCGTCGAGCTGCGGCTCCTGCGGCAGATAGCCGACGGTGATGCCTTCGGCCGCCCACGCCTCGCCCGAATATTCGGTGTCGAGCCCGCCCATGATCTTCATCAGCGTCGACTTGCCGGTGCCGTTGACGCCGATGATCGCGATCTTGCTGCCGGGGAGGAACTGGAGGCTGATATTGTTGAGCACCGGCTTGGGGGCACCGGGGA
>CAXTNX010000051.1:0-18745 GCA_964245815.1 uncultured Sphingomonadaceae bacterium
GCCGCCCGCGACCGTGAGATCGCGACCGCCCGGGCCGAGGGCGTGCAGGCGATGAAGGCCGCCGCCGAGGGGGCGATGAGGGGCGTGCTCGACTATTCGGACGAGCCTCTGGTCTCGATCGACATCGTTCATACCCCTGCCTCGTCGACCGTCGACAGCCTGGAGACGGCGGTGCTCGATGGCAAGCTGGTCCGCGTCGTGAGCTGGTACGACAACGAATGGGGCTTCTCGAACCGCATGGTCGATACCGCGGGCGCGATGGGGCGGACGCTCTGAGGTCGTGCCGGGGCGCCTTCTCGGCATCGCCCGGAAGACGCGTTCGCGGGGGATCGTCGAGACGCTCGATCGCGCGATGATCGGGCTGGAGAGCGGGATCGAGGGCGATCATCGCGGCGTGCTCAAGCCCGGCGGTCGCGGGCGGCGGCAGGTCACCGCGATGGCGCTCGCCGACTGGCAGGCGGCGCTCGCGGAGCTTGGCGATCCCGCGATCCCGTGGTCCGACCGGCGCGTCAATCTGCTGGTCGACGGCATCGATCTGCCGCGCGAGCGCGGCGCGATGCTGAGGATCGGCGCGGCGCTGCTCGCGATCACCGGCGAATGCGATCCGTGCCGCCGCATGGACGGCGTCGCGCCGGGGCTCCAGGCGGCCCTGACGCCTGGCTGGCGCGGCGGGCGGACGATGCGCGTCGTGGCCGCGGGGGCGATCGCGGTCGGCGACGCGGTGGCGATCGGGACCGGGATTTTGGGAGAGACGATATGACGGGGTTCAGGACGCTCGACGATATCGGCGACGTGTCGGGCAGGCGGGTTCTGGTGCGCGAGGACCTCAACGTGCCGATGGAGGGCGGCCGCGTCACCGACGACACGCGGCTGCGCGCCGCCGCGCCGACCCTCGCCGAGCTTGCCGACAAGGGCGCCCGGGTCCTGGTCCTCGCGCATTTCGGCCGCCCCAAGGGCGCGCGCAAGCCCGACATGAGCCTCGCCCTGGTCACGCATAAGCTGCGCGACGTGCTCGGTCGCGACGTCGCCTTCCTCGATGATTGCCAGGGCGTCGCCGTCGCCGCCGCGATCGAGATGCTGCCCCCGGGATCGATCGCGCTGCTCGAGAACACGCGCTTCCATGCCGGCGAGGAGACCAACGATCCCGCGCTCGCCGATGCGATGGCGCTGCTTGGTGATGTCTATGTCAACGATGCGTTCTCCGCCGCGCATCGCGCCCATGCGTCGACCGAGGGGCTTGCGCACCGGCTGCCGGCGTTCGCCGGGCGCGCGATGCAGGCCGAGCTCGAGGCGCTGGAAAAGGCGCTGGGCTCGCCCGAGCATCCGGTCGCGGCCGTGGTCGGCGGCGCCAAGGTCTCGACCAAGCTCGACGTGCTGCGCCACCTCGTCGCCAAGGTCGATCACCTCATCATCGGCGGCGGCATGGCCAACACCTTCCTGGCGGCACGCGGGATCGATGTCGGCAGGTCGCTGTGCGAGCACGATCTCGCGCCCACCGCGCTGGAGATCCTCACCGCCGCCGACGCCGCGGGCTGCACCGTCCACCTGCCCTACGACGTGGTCGTCGCCAGGGAGTTCCGGCCCGATCCGCCGACCCGCACCGTCAACGTCCACGAGGTCGCCGCCGACGAGATGATCCTCGATGTCGGCCCCGCCGCGGTCGAGGCGCTGGCGGACGTGCTCAAGACCTGCCGGACGTTGGTCTGGAACGGGCCGCTCGGCGCGTTCGAGACGTCGCCGTTCGATGCCGCCACGGTCAGCCTCGCCAACACCGCGGCGGCGCTCACCCAGGACGGCAGCCTCGTCTCGGTGGCGGGCGGCGGCGATACCGTCGCGGCGCTCAACCGCGCGGGCGTGGCGGAAGCCTTCACCTTCGTTTCGGTGGCCGGCGGCGCGTTCCTCGAATGGATGGAAGGCAAGGCGTTGCCGGGGGTGGCGGCGCTGTCCGTCTGAGAGGTCTGGCGGATCGCGGGACCGGGTCATCCGTGCCGCCGCCCGGCTTGCCTGCCTCGGCGCCGGTTCCTATGGTCCGCGCCGGCCGACCGGGCCGGATGAAGGAAATGACGTTGCCGAGCCTCAAGCGCCTGTCGATCGCCGCCGTCGCCCTCCTCCCGCTCGTCATCGCGAGCTGCCGGACCAAGAACGACGATATCACCACGGTCGGCGGCAGCATCGGACAGGAGATCTCGCGCTCGGGCTGCCCGGCGGTCGCGATCCCGGCCGCGACCGGGGACGTGACGCTGTTCGATCCGCCGTCGAGCCGCGATTCGCGCGCGATCGACATCGTCGCGTCGATCACCCATCTCGAAGGCCGTTGCGACGAGAGCGCGACCGATACCATCCACGACACCGTGAGCTTCCAGGTCGAGGCGCGGCGCAGCATCGCCACCGGCGCACGCGATGTCGTGCTGCCGTATTTCGCGGTGGTGATGCGCGCCGGCGATCAGATCGTCTCCAAGTCGCAGAGCCAGGTGCTGATCCATTTCGACGACGGCAAGCTCACCACCACCACCAGCGGCCAGGCGGCCGCCGCGATCAACCGCGCCGAGGCGACGCTGCCCGCGGCGATCACCGCGCAGATCGTCCGCAAGCGCAAGGCCGAGGATGCCGATGCCTCGGTCGATCCGCTCAGCGATCCGGGCGTCCGCGCCGCGATCACCAGGGCGAGCTTCGAGCTGCTGGTCGGCTTCCAGCTCACCCGCGAGCAGCTCGCCTACAACGCGACGCGGTGACCGGAGCCGGCGAAGAGAGGCGACGGTACGAGGCTGAGGTCCGCGACCTGCGGGAATCGCCGACACGATGCTCGCCCGAGGCGAGGATGCCGCGATCGTAGCGTGCCATCTGGTCGTCCGGCGGAACGCGTTGAAACGAGAGTTCCGCATCGGTCTTGATCCGGTCGTGCTCGCTCTGGTCGAGGCGCGCAACCTGATGAAGTACGGCGATCCGATCGGACCGTCGGCCACGCGTCTCGGTTCGCTTTATGAGAGCTGGGAGGCCGTGATCCGCGCCAAGCCTGACAGGTTCCGGGCATGACGCTGCTCGACCTCCCCGGCGGCAGGGTAAGCCTGGAGTTCGGCGACTCCGAGCGCGACCGCGTGTCCGCCTGGCTGCCCGACCTGGATGCTCGTCGCACGCGCCATGCGACTCACGATGTCGTCACCGTTCGCGGGCAGACTCTCGTCTATGTGGACGAATGGGACGAGCCTTGCCTCATCTCGATGTCGGTTGCCGGCGACGCCCTGCTTCGCGAGATCGGCGGTGACGGGATTTCAGACGCGCGCAGTGCCTGAAGCCCGGCGTGCGGTTGACACCGCTGCGCGCCTCCGCCACTCGTGACGGGCTTTCGGCGGGCGACCGTCGGCTGCACGCGCGGGAGAGCGTGGTGACGGCTCGCAAGGCCGGGCACCGCCGCCGAAGGAGCAACCGCCCCGGAATCTCTCAGGCCTCGGGACCGCGCGGGCAGGCAAGGCACTCTGGAAAGCGGGCGGACGGTCGGATGCGGCCGGACGCCCCACCGAAGGGGTAAGCGGCGGTTCCCGTCCGCGAAAGCTCTCAGGTTCCGTGACAGAGGGGGCGTGGACGTGACGGCATCGCAGCCGGACGCCGCGCGTGACCCGACGACGGAGGCCGAGATGACCGACACGATATCCCCCGATCCCGCGACCCCCGATCCCGCGACCGACGCGCTGATCGAGGACGCCCCCGCCGCGCTGCCGCTCGATGCCTGGCACGCCGCGCACGGCGCGCGGATGGTGCCGTTCGCCGGCTACCGCATGCCGATCCACTACGAAGGCATCATCGCCGAGCACAACTGGACGCGCGACCATGCCGGCCTGTTCGACGTCAGCCACATGGGCCAGCTCGTGCTGTCGGGCGAGGGTGTGGCGCAGGCGCTCGAGGCGCTGATCCCCGCCGACGTCGCCGGGCTCGGCGCCGGGCGGATGCGCTACTCTCTGCTCCTCGACGAGGCGGGCGGCATCCTCGACGACCTGATCGTCACCAACCGCGGCGACGACTTCTACATGGTCGTCAACGGCGCGACCAAGTGGGACGACATCGCGCATCTGCGCGAACATCTGCCCGACGCGATCACGCTCAACCATCTCGACGACCACGCGCTGCTCGCGCTGCAGGGGCCGGAGGCGGTCGATGCGCTGGGCCGACTTGCACCCGGCGTCGAGCGCCTCTCCTTCATGACCGCAGGCGCGTTCCTCGTCGCGGGCGTCGAGGCGTGGGTCAGCCGCTCGGGCTATACCGGCGAGGACGGGTTCGAGATCTCGATCCCCGCCGCCGCCGCCGAGCGGATCGCCGATGCGATCATGCGCGAGACCGAAGTGCGGCCGGTCGGGCTCGGCGCACGCGATTCGCTGCGGCTCGAGGCGGCGCTGCCGCTCTACGGACACGATCTCGATCCCGAGACCACGCCGGTCGCCGCCGATCTCGGCTTCGCGCTCAGCAGGCGGCGCCGCGAGCAGGGCGGCTTCCCGGGTTACGACCGGATCATGGCCGAGCGCGCGGATGGCCCGGCGCTCAAGCGCGTCATGCTGGTCGTCGACGGCCGCCAGCCGGTGCGCGAGGGCGCCACCGTGCAGGGCGGTGGCAGGGTCACGTCGGGCGGCTTCTCGCCGACGCTGAGCAAGCCGATCGCGATGGCGTATGTGCCGCTTGGCCGTGCTGAGCCCGGCACCGTCGTCACCATCGAGCAGCGCGGCAAATGCTTCGCCGCGACGGTGAGCGCCGGCCCGCTCGTCCCCCACCGCTACTACCGCAAGGGAGCCTGACCGATGGCGACGATCTTCTTCACCACGGACCATGAATGGATCAGCGTCGACGGCACGACCGCGACCGTCGGCATCACCGACTATGCGCAGGCGCAGCTCGGCGACATCGTGTTCGCCGAGGTGCCGCCGCCCGGCACCCGGGTCGAGAAGGGCAAGGAGGCCGCGGTCGTCGAATCGGTCAAGGCCGCATCCGATGTCTATGCGCCGGTCTCGGGCGCGGTGACCGAGGCCAATGCCGCGCTGGAGGCCGATCCCGCGCTGGTCAACACCGCGCCCGAGGGCGACGGCTGGTTCTACCGCATGACGCTCGCCGACCCGTCCGAGCTCGACGGTCTGATGGACGAGGCGGCGTATAAGGCGTTCGTGGCGGGACTATGATGTCACGCCCGGCCGAGACCCCACGGCCGTTCGCCCCGAGCGACGTCGAAGGGCCGGCGCAGGGCTTCGACTTCGCTCAGCCCGGACGGAGGGCAGGATGGTGAACCCCGCGTCCGACCGGAAGCATGCGAACTATGCGCGCGACGTCACTAACGCGGTCGAACGTCGTATCAAAGCCGACCGTGCCGGCTCGCCCACTATCCGCTTGCGCTTCTCGATGAGGAAACCGCGATGATCACGGGTCTGCTAATCGCGCTCTCGCCGGCGCTTCGCGTTCGTGAGAAGGCCGAGGTCGCGGTAGCCGACATCGTTGCGCGACATGAGATGATCGACGGCCGGCTCGTCCGTGTGTCGGGTTGGATGGGAAACTGCAACAAAGCGTCGTGCACCCTTTACGGTTCCGAAACCGACGCGGCGACCTCAAACGAGGACCGTGCCAGCCGCTTGTCGCTCGGCAGGCCGATAACGCCGGACTTCGACGATCTGGCACGTCAATTCCGAGGCCGCTCGGTCATCGTTGAAGGACATGTCCGCGCTGCCTGTTGGCAGCCAGCCCGATCCGATCGAACCGCTTGTGGCCGTCGGGCCGCAGAACTCGAGCCCATCTATATCTTCGAGCAACACGAGCGTCCCGCGGTTCGTTCTCCCAAGGAGCCATAATGCGTTATCTCCCCCTTCAGCCCGCCGATCGCGCGGCGATGCTCGGCGTCATCGGCGTCGACGCGGTCGACGACCTGTTCGTCGACGTGCCGCAGGCCGCGCGGCTTACCGCGCCGATCGCGGACCTGCCGCTCCACGCCTCCGAACAGTCGGTCGAGCGCCAGCTCACCAAACTCGCGCGGATGAACCAGGCGGCGGGCGACCAGCCCTTCTTCCTGGGCGCCGGCGCCTACCGCCACCATGTCCCGGCGAGCGTCGATCACATCATCCAGCGCGGCGAGTTCCTGACGAGCTATACGCCGTACCAGCCCGAGATCGCCCAGGGCACCTTGCAGGTGCTGTTCGAGTTCCAGACCCAGGTCGCGCGGCTGCTGGGCTGCGACGTCGCCAATGCGTCGATGTACGATGGCTCGACCGCATGCTGGGAGGCGATCGTCATGGCGCGGCGGATCACGCGGCGCGGCAAGGCGATCCTGTCGGCGGGGCTGCACCCGCATTACGTCTCGGTCTGCGAGACGATGGCGCGCTTCACCGGCGATGTGCTCGACACCACCGATCCCTGGCTGGTGCCCGAGACCGATGCACCGCGCCTGATCGACAAGATCGACGGCGAGACGTCGTGCGTCGTGGTCCAGTATCCCGATATCCTCGGCCGTATCGGCGACCTGTCCGAAATCGCCGCCGCCGCGCACGCCCGGGGCGCGCTGCTGATCGCGGTCGTCACCGAGCCGGTCGCGCTCGGGCTCATCAGGGCGCCGGGCGAGATGGGCGCGGACATCGTCGTCGGCGAGGGGCAGTCGATCGGCGTCGGACTCAATTTCGGCGGGCCTTATGTGGGATTGTTCGCCTGTGCCGAGAAGCATGTGCGCCAGATGCCCGGCCGGCTGTGCGGCGAGACGATCGACGCCGCCGGCCAGCGCGGCTTCGTGCTGACGCTCTCGACCCGCGAACAGCATATCCGCCGCGAGAAGGCGACTTCGAATATCTGCACCAACTCAGGGCTTTGCGCGCTGGCCTTTACCGGGCATCTGACATTGCTGGGTGAAGCCGGCCTGCGCGATCTCGCCGCGCTCAACCACGCGCTCGCGGTCGAGGCCGCCGAAACGCTGGCGGCGGTCCCCGGTGTCGCGCTGGTCAACGACACGTTCTTCAACGAGTTCACGCTGCGCCTGTCCAGGCCGGCGCGGCCCGTCGTGCAGGCGATGGCGCACAACGGCGTGCTGGGTGGCGTGTCGCTGGGCCGCCTCTATCCCGGCGTCGAGGCGCTCGGGAACGGGCTGCTCGTCGCCGTCACCGAGACGACGACGCACGAGGATGTCGCGGCGCTGGCCGACGCGCTAGGGGAGGCATTGGCATGACGATCAACCAGTCGGGATGGCGCCCCGAAACGCCGACGGCCGATGCGCCGGACGCGCCCGCGACCGTCACGGGCAATCGCGCGCTGATGCTCGAGGAGCCGCTGCTGTTCGAGATCGGCGATACGACACGCACCGGCGTCGATCTGCCCGCGCCGCCCAAGATCGCGAGCCGCCTCGGCGGACTGGAGCGTAACCGCCCGATCGGCCTGCCGGGGCTCAGCGAGCCCGAGGCGGTGCGGCATTACACCAGGCTCAGCCGCCAGAACTACGCGATCGACCTCGGCCTGTTCCCGCTGGGGTCGTGCACGATGAAGCACAATCCGCGCTTGAACGAGAAGATGGCGCGGCTGCCGGGCTTCGCCGATCTCCACCCGCTGACCCCGGTCGACGGCACGCAGGGCGCGCTCGCGCTGATCGATCTGGTCGCGACCTGGCTCAAGACGCTGACCGGCATGCCCGGCATCGCGATGAGCCCCAAGGCCGGAGCGCATGGCGAACTGTGCGGCCTGCTCGCGATCCGCGCCGCGCACGAGGCGCGGGGCGATGCGCGCAAGATCGTGCTCGTGCCGGAAAGCGCGCACGGCACCAATCCCGCCACCGCCGCCTTCGCCGGCTATGCGGTCGAATCGATCCCGGCGACCGCGGCCGGGCGGGTCGATCTGGACGCGCTCAAGGCGAAGCTCGGGCCGGACGTGGCCGGCGTGATGATCACCAACCCCAACACGTGCGGGCTGTTCGAGCCCGACATGATCGCGATCGCCGACGCGATCCATGCGGTCGGCGCGTATCTCTATTGCGACGGCGCCAATTTCAACGCGATCGTCGGCAAGGTACGGCCGGGCGATCTCGGCGTCGATGCGATGCACATCAATCTCCACAAGACCTTCTCGACCCCGCATGGCGGCGGCGGGCCGGGCTCGGGGCCGGTGGTGTTCTCCGCGGCGCTCGCCCCCTATGCGCCGTTGCCGTTCGTCGAGAAGCATGACGACCGCTTCGTCCTCGTCGAGGAGGAGACGGTTGCGGAGGAGCATCACGAAAGCGCGTTCGGCCGGATGACCGCGTTCCACGGCCAGATGGGCATGTTCGTCCGCGCCGCCGCCTATATGCTCAGCCATGGCGCGGACGGGCTGCGGCAGGTCAGCGAGGATGCTGTATTGTCCGCCAATTACGTGCTGCGCGCGCTCGAGGACGCGCTCGACGCGCCGTTCGCGCACTCGGGGCCGTGCATGCACGAGGCGCTGTTCTCGGACGACGGGTTCGCCACAGGCTTCTCGACGATGGACGTCGCCAAGGGGCTGATCGACGAGGGTTTCCACCCGATGACGATGTACTTCCCGCTGGTGGTCCACGGCGCGATGCTGATCGAGCCGACCGAAACCGAGAGCAAGGCCGCGCTGGATCAGTTCATCGGCGCGCTGCGCTCGGTCGCGGCGCGCGCGCGGGCGGGCGATCCCGCGCTCAAGAGGGCGCCCGTCCACGCCCCGCGCCGCCGGCTCGACGAGACCGCGGCGGCGCGCAGGCCCGTGCTGGTGTTCCGGGATCCGCCGGTCGCCGTCGCCGCCGAATAGTCCGACATGAGAGGGGCCGGGCGATCGATCGCCCGGCCCCGCTATCCCCGCGCGATCGGCGCGGTCACTTCCTGTGCGTCATCCTGCGATGCCCGCCGCCGCTGCCCTGCTTGCAGCTGTCCGTGACGGTCCTGCTGCACATCGGCAGGTCGCCGGAGGCGGTGGTCGGCGCCGTCGTCGCCGCGCCACTGGCGCTTTCGGGCATCGTCGACGCGGCCGGCATCGAACTGTCCGGAGCCGACGCGGCCGGCATCGACGCATCGGGCGCCGAGGCGGCAGGCATCGACGCGTCCGGGGTCGCGGGCATCGTCGAGCCGCTGGCCGGCGGCTGCATGGAGGCATCCTGCGCAAAGGCGGTGCCACCCAGGACCAGCGCGGACGCCAAAAGGATGATCTTCTTCATTGTCGTTCTCCAACCGAGTTCGGCGAGCGAACAGGTCTCGCGTCACCCCAACCCGGCGGCGCGCACCCGGTTCCATCGTCGCGACGCGCGAAGGCCCGGGATTTCCGTTATCGACGCGAAACGAAATGCGGTGCCCCGCCGCGGCGAACCACCGCGCGGGCGCACTGGTACGGTCGGCCTGGCGCGATCAGAACGTCGCGATCAGCGCGACGCCGGCCACCATCAGGACGGCGCCGGCCAATCGCCACGGATTCATCGCATGCTGCTGGATCCCGAACAGCCCGAACTGGTCGATCGCGAGACTGGCGAGCAGGTTGGCGGTGATCGTGACGCCGTTGACGGGACCGGCGCCGAGCTTCTGGATCAGCAACAGCCCCGCAAAGACCGCGACCGCACCGGTGATCCCGCCGAGCGGCGCCCACCACGGCATGCCTTCGAGATCGCCGATCGAAGGCAGTGGCCTCGGCATGCAGACGAACAACGCCATCGCGAGGAACGTCACCAGCAGGAACGATAGCGAGGTCGCGAGCCACGGATTGACCAGCGACTTGTTGAGCGCACCGTTCATCGCGGCTCCGGCCGCCTGAAGGATGCCGGCAAGCGCGATGAACGGGAAGAACCAGGCAGCACCCATGACGTTTCTCCTTTTCGACTAACCGATGAGCAGGCGCGCGCCG
Organism: uncultured Sphingomonadaceae bacterium; assembly: GCA_964245815.1. Lineage (GTDB taxonomy): Bacteria > Pseudomonadota > Alphaproteobacteria > Sphingomonadales > Sphingomonadaceae > Solisphingomonas. The sequence continues at coordinate 9,826 of CAXTNX010000051.1, forward strand.
AGCGACGCCGCGAGCGCGGGGATCATCGTCACCGCGCCGACCCTGAGAAACTGGAAGAAGCCGACATCCTCGCCTTCGCGGCGAATCGCCTGGAGCCAGAGGATGGTGGCGAGCGATCCGGTGATCGAGAGGTTGGGGCCGAGGTCGACGCCGATCAGCAGCGCGTCGACGATCACGCGCGGCGGATGCGCCTGCGCGACAGCCGTGCTCGCGACCAGCCCGGCGGGCAGGTTGTTCATCAGGTTGGACGCGAAAGCGAGGATCGTTCCCGCCGCTGCGGCGCCTCTCGCCGGATTGGCGGCGGCCGCTTGCAACGCATCGGCGACATGGCCGATCACGCCGGTGCGATCGAGCGCCTCGACCAGCACGAACAGTCCGGCGACGAGCGGCAGCACGCTCCACGACACCGATCGCGCGAGCGCGATCGGTGACCGCCGCGCGAGCGCGCAGACGCCGAGCGTCGTCGCCAGCCCCGCGACGCCGGTGGGCAGCCCGAGCGGGAGATCTAACGCCGACATCACGATCAGCAGCACCGCCATCGCCGCGATCCCGGCGCAAGCCGCCTTGCCGCCGGTCGACAGCGGATCGCGCTCGACATCGCGTTCGCAGGCCCCGGACAGACGCGCGCGCTCGGCCCACCGTAGGTCACCGCGATCGCGGCGAGCGACGGCAGCGCGAACGAGCCGAACCATCGCCCGAGCGGCGGCATCGTCCCGCCGTACAGCACCAGGTTGGCGGGATTGGAGATCGGCAGCACGAAGCTCGCCGCGTTGGGGATCAGCGCGCAGGCGAACAGCAGGGGCACCGGCTCGGCCCTGGCCTTCCTCGCCGCCGCATAGACCGCCGGCGTCAGCACCACCGCCGTCGCATCGTTGGACAGGAAGGTCGTCGTCACGATCCCGGTGCCATAGACCAGCAGGAACAGCCGCGTGGTCGATCCCTTCGCATTGATCGCCGCGGTCGCCGCGACCCAGTCGAACAGGCCCTGCTCGCGCGCGGTCTCGCTGAGCAGCATCATGCCGATCAGGAACAGATAGACGTCGCTCCCTTTGGCGATCGCGCTCATCCCGGCCGGGACCGGATCAGTCCGAACAGCAGCAGCAGCGCCGCGCCGAGCACCGCCCAGAGCGCCTCGGGCCAGCGGAACGGCCGCGCGATGACGGCGGCGGTGGCGGCGGCGCAGATCGCCCAGGTCGCACCGGTCGAGACGGTCACGCCGCGGCGGCGCCGGGCGCGTCAGCGATGGTGCCGGCGCAGGCGGGTCGCAGCGTCCCGGCGAAGCCCAGCCAGAGCGCGACGCTGACCAGCGCGAAGCTGCCCAGGATGTAGAAGGCGGCGTGATAGCCGAGCACCTGCGCCAGCCAGCCGCCGATGGCGGGACTGAGCGCGGCGCCGACGCCCTGTACCGTCATCACCGTGCCCTGCCCGACATTGACCCGCCCCGTGCCGTCGAGCAGGCAGGCGACGAGCCCGGGCACCGCGACGCTCTGCAGCCCGGCGCCGATGCCGTCGAGGGCCTGGACCGGCCACACGCCCCAATGCTCGATGAAGCTACCGGCGAGGACGCCGCGCATCGGCAGCACCGCGAACGAGACCAGCATCACCAGCCAATAGCCCCGGCCCGCCGCGACCTTCATCGCGAGGAGCGACGCGACGATCATCACCGCCTGCGCCACGACGACCGTCTGCGCGACGAACAGCGCCGCGTTGCCCTTGCCCGCCCCGACGACGGCGAGGCCGTAAAGCGGCAGCATCGCGCCGTTGCCGAGATGGAAGCACGCGAGCGCCCCCGCCAGGATCAGCAGCGGCTTGTTGCGCAGCAGCGTCCTGAACCCCTCGACCTGCGCCGCGCCGGCCGGACCATGGGTATCGTCGCCTTGGTCTTCGAGCCCGCGCGCGGCGCGATGATCGATCGACGTCTCCGGGATCGTCAGCACCGAGGCGATCGCAAGCACGCCGAACGCCGCCGCCAGGTAGAAGATGGCGGGCATGCCGAAGCGATAGCCCAGCCACCCCGACAGCCCGGCGCCGATCATGTTGCCGGCATGGTTCCAGGCCTGGTTGCGCCCGTTCTGCGCATTGAAACCCTTCTGGCGGACGATGCCCAAAGTCATGCCGGTGACCGCAGGGCCGATTGCGGCGCCCGCGATGGCGGTCGCGACCTGGCTCACCGTCACCACGAGGCCCGATTGCGACCACAGGATCAGGAACGACGCCATCACCGTGCAGATGCCGGTGACGATGACGATCAGGCGTTTTCTGCTGGTATGATCGATGAAGGCGCCGGCCGGCGCGGTCATGAGCATCCCGGCCACGCCGCCGACGGTCATCACCGTTCCGATCGGACCGGACGTCCAGCCGCGCTGCTGGAGGAAGACGCCCAGGAAGGGCCCGATCCCGGCCTGCATGTCGGCCATGAAGAAGTTGAGCGCCTGGAGCGCGCCTCTGGCGCGCGCCGTGTCGGTCGGGATCGGCACCCTGGCCGGAGTAACGGTCCGTGTCGCCACTATGAGCTCCGTTCGTTCGGCACCTTCGAAAGCCGATGCAGCCTTGGTGCCGCGTGTGGTCGGAACTCTATCGCCCCCGCCAGGACCGAGCCTGAACGATCGCATTCACTTTCGGTTCATCCCCAGACCCGGGACGAGCGTTTGATTCCCGGGCCGGATGATCCGGCGTGGTCGCATTGGCCGGGCGGCGCTAGGCGCCGCTGCTCGAATGCGCGCACGCCGCTCTACCGTCGACGGGCGACGGGGCCCGTCGCTGCGGTTGCCGGTCGATGTGAGTGGCCAATATGTGTACGCCTGTTACAACGATCACGTCGCACGGCAGCGCGCCATGCTGGGCATCGGCATCAGGTTCAAATGAGAGCGCCATGCCGAGCCTGCGCGACCGCGCGGCGAAATGGCGGAAGAGGTGGGATTCGAACCCACGGACGGGTTGCCCCGTCGCTGGTTTTCAAGACCAGTTCCTTAAACCACTCGGACACTCTTCCTCGCCGTTCGGGGCAGCTGCGACTGGCGTACCGGCGATGCCTGCGGCCGCTCCGCTGTTTCGCCAACCCCTTGTCGGCACGCTCCTATTCTTCCGTCGCGCTGACAGGGGCCGGCAGCGTTCAAGACCGCCGCCCTGGACCGCTCGGCCACCCCGTCGCCCGTGTCGCCTTGGCGGGAGGATGGCAGATGTGCAAGCGTCGCGACGAAACCGGCTGACGGGACGCCGCCGCCGTGCGACAAGGTGCGGGCGGAGGACATGTCGGTGCGGGCTGGGTCGAAGATCGTCATTGCGGCGCTCGCGCTGGTCGCGGTCACCGTCGCGCCGCCACCCGGACGGCGCGGGCTTGCGGTCGCTCAGCAGGCAGCGCCCGACGACACCGGTTTTGCGGGCTATCTCCAGGGCCTGCGGACGCGCGCGCTGGCGGCGGGCGTCACGCAGCGGACGCTGGACCAGGTGCTGCCGACGCTCAGCTTCAGCCAGCGCGTCGTCGATCTCGACCAGTCTCAGCCCGGCGGCTCGGCGACCGCCGCGCCATCGGCCTCACCCGCCTTCGCGCCGTATCGCGTCAAGCATGTCTCCGCCGATCTGATCGCGCGCGGCCGGACCGCCTATCAGGCCAATCGCTATCGCCTGGCGCGGATCGAGCGCGAGACCGGCGTTCCGGAGGGCATCATGGTCGCGATCTGGGGGCAGGAGACCAGTTACGGCGGCTATACCGGCACCTTCGATCTCGCCAATTCGCTGGCCACGCTGGCCTATGAGGGGCGGCGTCGCGCGCTGTTCGAAAGCGAGCTGATCGCCACGCTCAAGCTGATCGATCGCGGCATCCCGCGCTATCAGCTCAAGGGGAGCTGGGCGGGGGCGACCGGCTATCCGCAATTCATGCCGTCCGCCTATCTGCGGCTCGCGCGCGACGGCGACGGCGACGGCAAGGCGGATATCTGGACGAGCCCGGCGGACGCGCTCGCCTCGATCGGCAATTATCTGGTCAATGCCGGCTGGCGGGCGGGCGAGCCCTGGGCGGTGACGGCAGAGGTTCCCGGCGGCTTCGATCGCGCCGCGGTCGCGAGCCGGCTGACCGCGCCGCGCTGCCCGCGGGTCCATGTCCGCCACAGCCGCTGGCTGACGATGCGCGAGTGGCGCGCGCTCGGCGTCCGCCAGATCGCCGGCGCGAGCGTCGCCGACGACGCGCAGGCGACCTTGCTCGAGCCCGACGGCCCCGGCGCCACCGCCTATCTGGCGTTCGGCAACTACCGCGCGATCCTCGACTATAATTGCTCCAATTTCTACGCGCTGTCCGTCGGCCTGCTGGCGGACGCGGTGGCGGGCTAGGCGGAAGCCTCCGGCTTGCGCGCCTCACCCACCGTCCGCATCGAGCGAAGTCGAGACGCCTCTGATGACGGTCGCACTCCTCCGCCGACGTCGCTCGGGACGAACGGACGGTGGTGCCCGGCACTGCTTCTCGCGCTCCTTCTTTCGGGTTGCGCGGGCGGCCTGCACCGCCCCTATCCCGATACGCCCGTCAGGATCGGCCGGCCTTACACTGCCGCCGGCCGCACTTGGGTCCCTGCCGACGACGTGCGCTACGATACGATCGGCGAGGCGAGCTGGTACGGGAGTTCGGAGCAGGGCCGCCCCACCGCGAGCGGCGAGCGCTTCGACAAACGGCGGGTATCGGCGGCCCACCCGACCTTGCCGTTGCCGTCCTATGTCGAGGTGACGCGGCTCGATACCGGTCAGCGGATGATCGTGCGGATCAACGATCGCGGTCCCTATGCGCGCGATCGGATCATCGATCTGAGCCGCGAGGCGGCGCGTCAGATCGGCATCGACCAGGCCGGACACGCGCTGGTCCGCGTGCGTCGCGTCGTCCCGACCCGGACGCAAGCCACCGCGTTGCGGCGCGGCTACCCGGTCGTGCTCGCGCGGACGACCGCGACCGCGACGCCGCCGCGCATGGCGCGGATCGCACCGCCAGCCCCGATCCGGTCCGGATACTCTCCGTCGCCGGTGCCGTCCGAGCGCTACCTTCTCGTCGCGACCCCGTCCGATCCGGACGCGGCCGATGCCGTGGTTGTCATGCTCGGCGCCGAGGGCGGGCATGTCGTCGCCACCGGAGACGGCTATCGCGTCCTCACTGGCCCCTATCCGGACGAAGGAACGCGTGCCGCCGCGCTGGCGCGTCTGCGAGCACGCGGCTATCAGGGCGTCACCGATCTCAATGCCGCGTCCACCGATTATCGATAGCAACGGGACCGTCCCTACCATGAAACCTGTCAAGTCCAGTATCATAGCCGTCATGCTTGCGGGCATGCCCGCGATCGCCGCCGCGCCGCCGTTCGACACGCCCGCGCCGGTCGCCTTCCTGCAGGACATCAATTCCGGCGCGATCCTGCTCTCCAAACAGCCCGACTACCGGATGCCGCCCGCCTCGCTCGCCAAGATGATGACGGTCTATGTCGCGTTCGACCTCATCAAGCGCGGCGAGCTCAAGCTCGATACCAGGTTCACCACGCGACCCGAGACCTGGCAGAAATGGCATAGCCAGGGTTCGACCATGTTCCTGTCTGCCGGCGAGCAGGTGTCGGTCGCGGACCTTCTGTCCGGCATCATCACCTTGTCGGGCAACGACGCGTGCATCGTGCTGGCCGAGGGGATCGCCGGCACCGAGCCGGCCTTCGTCAACCTGATGAACCAGCAGCGCGATGCGCTCGGCATGAAGAACTCGAACTTCGGCACTGCCAATGGCTGGCCCGATGCCGGCGTCACCTACGTCACCGCGCGCGATCTCGCGACCTTGGCGGAAGCGACGATCCGAAACTATCCGGACCTCTACAAGACCTTCTATTCGAAGCCTAATTTCGCCTGGGGCAAGACGATGGGCGGTGCCAACATAACCCAGGAGAACCGCGATCCGCTGCTCGGTCGCGTGCCCGGCGCGGACGGCCTCAAGACCGGTCATACCGACGAGGCGGGTTATGGCTTCACCGGCTCGGCGGAGCAGAACGGGCGGCGGCTGGTGATGGTGCTCGCCGGCATGAAAAGCTGGGACGAGCGCGTCCAGCAGTCCGTCGCGCTGATGAACTGGGGCTTCGCCTCGTGGCGGCTGAAACCGTTGTTCGCGCGCGGCAAGGAGGTCACCACCGCGCAGGTCCAGGGTGGCGCCTCGTCCACCGTCGGCCTGGTTGCGCCGCGCGACCTGTCGGCGACCGTGCCGCTCGGCATCGGCGGCATCGTCGGCGCCAACGCCAGGACCGCCGCGCCGCCGATGAAGGTGGTCTATGACGGACCCGTCAAGGCGCCGATCAAGGCCGGCCAGCACATCGCCGATCTCGTCGTCGCGGGCGCCACCGGCGATCAGGTGATGCCGCTGGTCGCCGAGACCGACGTCGGCGAGGCGGGCTTCTTCGGCCGCATCTGGGCGTCGATCAAGGCGCTGCTCGGGCTGGCGTGATCCTCTGCCGGTTCCGCGATCTGGATCGGGAGAGGCGCCCGTGACCGCGCGCTTCATAACGCTGGAAGGCGGGGAGGGCGTCGGCAAGTCGACCCAGGCGCGCGCGCTCGCCGCCGGGCTGCGCGAACGCGGGCACGATGTCGTCGAGACGCGCGAGCCGGGCGGGAGCGCGGGCGCCGAGGCGATCCGCGCGCTGCTGCTCGAAGGTGCCGCCGAGCGCTGGACATCCGGCGCCGAGGCGTTGCTCTTCGCCGCCGCGCGCGCGGATCATGTCGCCCGCACGATCCGGCCGGCGCTGGCACGCGGCGCCTGGGTGGTCTGCGATCGCTTCGTCGACAGCTCGCTCGCCTATCAGGGTGGACCCGACGGCATCGCACGCGACGCGCTGATCGCGCTGCACCGCGTCGGTTCGGCTGGCCTCCTGCCCGATCGCACCCTGCTGCTGACGCTGCCCGAGGACGAAGCCCTGACGCGCGCCGGCCTCCGCGACCGTGACGGCGGCGATCGTTTCGGCGCGCGCGACACCGCCTATCACGCCGCCGTCGCCGCGACATTCCGTGCGCTGGCTGCCGAAGGCGCGGACCGCTGGCGTGTCGTCGATGCGCGTGGCGACGCGGCGCAGGTCACGCAGAGACTGCTCGCCGCGCTGGACGGGCTGTGACGCTGTTCGGCCATGACGCACAGATCGGCGCGTTCGGCGAGGCCCGTGCATCCGGGCGGCTGCATCATGCGTGGCTGCTCACCGGTCCCAAGGGTGTCGGCAAGGCGAGATTCGCGCACGCGGCCGCGCTGCGAATACTGGCCGACGCGGCCGGCCCGGCGATCACGCTGCCCGCGTTCGCCACGCCTGAGGATCACCGCATCGCCAGGCTTTGGCACGCGCGCAGCCATCCCGACGCGATGATGCTCGAACGCCTGTATCGGGAGAAAACCAAGGACATCGCACGATCGATCACCGTCGATCAGGTGCGCGGCCTGTCCCGCCTGTTCGCGACCGCACCGAGCTACTCGCCATGGCGCGTGGTGATCGTCGATGCCGCGGACGATCTCGAGCGCGCCGGCGCCAACGCGCTGCTCAAGCTGCTCGAGGAGCCGCCCGGGGACAGCCTTTTCCTGCTCGTCAGCCATGCACCGGCACGATTGCTGCCGACGATCCGCTCGCGCTGCCGGATGCTGCGCTTCGCGCCGCTCGCCGATGACGCCATGACGGCGGCGCTGCGCGCGCAACTGCCCGAGGCGCCGCCGCGCGAGATCGCCGAACTCGTAGCAGCGGGCGACGGCGCGCCGGGCCGCGCGCTGCGCTTTGCCGGGCTCGACGTCGCCGGGCTCGATCGCGCGATGGATGCGCTGATCCGCTCGGGCGACCGCGACAATGGCGAGCGATCGGCGCTGGCGCGCGCGTTGTCGGGAAAGGCCGCGCAACCGCGCTACGAGCTGTTTCTGGAGCGCGCACCGAGCCGCATCGCCGCCGAGGCGCGGCGATTGCACGGCGCGCCGATGGCTCTTGCGATCGCGGCCTGGGAGCGGGCGCGGGTGGTGGCGGGCACGGCGCTGCCGCTTTCGGCCGATCCCCAGGCGACGGTCTTCGAACTCGGCGGTCTGCTTGCGTCGCTGGGGCGAAACGCGCAACAGCCCGCGCGATGAACGACCCTTTCTACATCACGACGGCGATCAGCTACCCCAATGGCAAGCCGCATGTCGGCCATGCCTATGAGGCGATCGCGACGGATGCGATCGCGCGCTGGCATCGGCTCGCCGGGCGCGCGGTCCGCTTTATCACCGGCACCGACGAGCATGGCCTCAAGATGGCGCAGGCCGCGCGGGCACAGGGCCTCACGCCCCGCGCGCTGGCGGACGAGATGTCGGGTTATTTCCGCGCGATGGCGGACGCTCTGAACATCTCCTACGATCGGTTCATCCGGACCACCGACGAGGACCACTATGCCGCCAGCGCTGCGCTCTGGCAGCGGATGGCCGACCGCGGCGACCTCTATCTGGGCCGCTACGAAGGCTGGTATTCGGTCCGCGACGAGGCATTCTACGGCGCCGAGGAACTGATCGACGGGGAGGGGGGCGCACAGCTTTCGCCGCAGGGCACGCCGGTCGAATGGACCGTGGAGGAAAGCTGGTTCTTCCGGCTGTCCGGCTACCAGCGGCGGCTGCTCGACCTCTACCGCGACAATCCCGGCTTCATCCGCCCCGAGGCGCGACGCAACGAGGTGATGCGCTTCGTCGAGGGCGGCCTCGCCGATCTCTCGATCAGCCGGACCAGCTTCGACTGGGGGGTGCCGGTCCCGGGCGCGCCGGGGCACGTCATGTACGTCTGGGTCGATGCGCTGACCAACTATCTCACCGCCGCCGGCTGGCCGCACGACGCCGCGATGGCCGCGACATGGTGGCCGGCGGACCTGCACGTGATCGGCAAGGACATCGTCCGCTTCCACGCGGTCTATTGGCCGGCCTTCCTGATGT
>CAXTNX010000052.1:0-16636 GCA_964245815.1 uncultured Sphingomonadaceae bacterium
CGTTCGTCGGCAAGGGCGTGACCTTCGATACCGGCGGCATCTCGATCAAGCCCGCCGCCGGCATGGAGGACATGAAGTGGGACATGGGCGGCGCGGGCGCGGTCGCCGGCGCGATGCTCGCCATCGCCGGGCGCAAGGCCAGGGCGCATGTCATCGGCGTCTGCGGGCTGGTCGAGAACATGCCCGACGGCAAGGCGACGCGGCCGGGCGATGTCGTCACGTCGATGTCGGGACAGACGATCGAGGTCATCAACACCGATGCCGAGGGACGGCTCGTGCTCGCCGACGCGATCACCTGGGTGCAGCGCACGCATGGCGTCAAGACAGTGGTCGATCTGGCGACGCTGACCGGCGCGATGATCGTCAGCCTCGGCCATGAGTTCGGTGGCGTGTTCGCCAACGACGATGCGCTCGCCGACGGCTTGGTCGCGGCCGGGAACGCGGTCGGCGACAGATTGTGGCGCTTCCCGATGGCGGACGCGTTCGACAAGCTGATCGACAGCGGAATCGCCGACATGAAGAATGTCGGTCCGCGTCAGGGCGGCTCGATCACCGCGGCGCAGTTCATCAAGCGCTTCGTCGAGGAGGACGTGCGCTGGGCGCATCTCGATATCGCGGGCATGGTGTGGGCATCCAAGGCTGCCAATCTGTGGGACAAGGGCGCCACCGCCTACGGGGTCGCGCTGCTCGACCGCTTCGTCGCGGACGTGCTTGAGAAGTAGGGGACGGGGCGCCGTGCAGGTCGATTTCTACCGGCTCGGCCAGGCGCCCCTGCCGCGCGTCGTCATGCAGATCGCGGATCGGGTGCTGGCGGGCGGCGGCCGGTTGCTCGTCGTCGTCGCGGGCGAGGGGGCCGACGCGCTCGACGACGCGCTGTGGGCGGGGGAGGACAGTTTCCTGCCGCATGGTCATGCGATCGACGGCGATGACGGCGCCGACCAGCCGGTCTTGATCGCCGCCGAGTGCATCGCCGCCAACGGCGCGCGCAACGTCGTGCTCGCCGACGGCGTTTGGCGCGACGACGCGCTCGGCTTCGATCGCGCCTTTCATGTCTTCGATGACGGCAGCATCGAGGCGGCGCGCGCGGCATGGCGCGGGCTCGCCGGGCGCGACGGGATCACGCGGCATTTCTGGTCGCGGGACGAGGACGGGCATTGGGTAAAAACGGCCTGAGCCGGACTCGCGGTATCGTTCCTGTCGTGCTGGGCGAAGTCGAAGCGCGTTTGGGGGACTCGGCCGGGCGTCCGCGTGGCCTCAAGCCGTCGCTGCCTGGACGCCGTCGCGCCGCGCGTCCCACATCGCGACCAGCAAGACCAGCAGCCCGCTAAGCGCGAGCGCGCAGCCGACCGGGCCGGTCGAGGTCCAGCCATAGCCCGCCGCGATCGCCATGCCGCCGAGCAGCGGGCCGATCGCGTTCGCCGTATTGAAGGCCGAATGATGGAGCGCCGCCGCCAGCGCCTGCGCGTCGCCCGCCACGTCCATCAGCCGCACCTGGAGGATCGTGCCGAACGATCCCGCGAAGCCGATCGCGGTGATATCGAGGATCACCAGCGGGGTGCTGGTCGCGGCGAGCGGGAACAGCGCGAGCGCGACGGCCGCCAACCCCAGCATCGCCGCCACCGTCGGCATCGGCGCCCGATCGGCGAAGCGCGGCACGATCATCGTTCCCGCGGTCAGCCCGGCGCCGAAGCAGGCGAACACGATCGGGGTCTCGGCCGGCGGCATGCGGGTGACCTCGACCAGCGCCGAGGTAAGATAGGAGTAGACCGCGAACAGCCCGCCAAAGCCGATCGCGCCGATGCCCAGCGTGAGCCACACCTGCCGGCGGCGCAGCGCACCGAGCTCGCGCAACGGGCTTGATCCCTCGGGCGCGGGGTCGTGCGGCGCGTAGAGCGCGACCAGCGCCATCGTCGTCACCGCCAGCGCGCTGACCGTGACGAAGCCCCAGCGCCAACCGGCCAGCTGGCCGAGCAGGTTGGCGACCGGCACGCCCGCGATCGTCGCCACGGTGAGCCCGAGCATGACGCAACCCACCGCGGTGGTGCGCCGCTCCGGTCCGAGCTGCGTTGCCGCGACGAGCGCCGCGATGCCGAAATAGGCGCCGTGCGGAAGGCCCGAGAGGAAACGGAAGGCCAGCATCCAGCCATAGCTCGGCGCGACCGCCGAGAGACCGTTGGCGAGGGCGAACAGCGCCATCAGCCCGATCAGCAGCGTGCGGCGCGGCATCCTGGCGGACAGCACCGCGAGGACCGGAGCGCCGATCACGACACCGATCGCATACGCCGAGATGACGTGGCCGGCGGTCGGCTCGCCGATGCCGAGGCCCCGCGCCATATAGGGCAGCAGACTCATCGTCGCGAACTCGGTGGTTCCGATCGCGAACCCGCCCATCGCCAGGGCGAACAGGACAAGGCCGGCATGATGCGTGCGGCGCGGCTGGGGATCGTGCATGGAGCGCTCCGCTGGGGCCGTGGTCATGGGACCTGCTGCGGTGCAGCGTCAAGAGCGGAAGTAAGGTGCTTTCCCGTCTCTTCAGGTGACGGCTTCAGCTCCTGTCCCGCTTGTCTCGGCCAGCAGGTAAGCCCCGATCAGACCGGGCGGCTCGGCCGTGCCGGGCGGCGTGATGCGGGCCTCGGCCACCCCGTCGGGGCGCCACAGCGCGGCATAGCCGGCGAGGCGCCGCAGCGTCTCGGCGCGAACCATCGGGTACAGCCGCGCCTGCGCCATCACGCCGCCGCCCAGCACGATATGCTCGGGCGACGCCGTCAGGATCAGGCTCGCGCAGAGCTGGCCCAGATAGTCGGACACAATCGCCCAGGCGGGATGCGCCGCATCGACCTCGGCCAACGTCGCGCCGAACGCGGCGCGGATCGCGGGGCCGCTGGCCAGGCCTTCCAGACAATCGCCGTGATAGGGACAGGTGCCCGCGAAATCGCCGTGCAGCGGATTGCGGCGCGGCAGCAGGTGTCCCGCCTCGGGATGGCCGAACCCGGCGATGGTGCGCCCGCCGGTGACCAGCCCGACGCCGATGCCGGTACCGACCGTCACATAGGCGACCGTGCGCCTGCCCGCCGCCGCGCCGCATGTCGCCTCGGCGAGCGCGGCGGCATTGACGTCGGTATCGATCGCGATCGGCACGCCGAGCGCCGCAGCGATCGACTGGCGCAGGTTGGCGCCCGACCAGCCGGGCTTGGGCGTGGTGGTGAGGGCGCCGTAATCGGGCGAGGCAGGGTCGAGATCGAGCGGGCCGAAGCTGGCGATCCCGATCGCCGCAGCCGCGCCGTATCTCGCCGTCATCGCCGCGAAGAAGGCGACGATATCCGCGATCGTCCGGTCGGGATCGCGCGTCTCGATCCGTGTCGTCCCGCGCGAGCCGCCGCGCGCGTCGCCGACGCCGCACATCATCTTGGTGCCGCCCGCCTCGATCGCCCCGAACACCGCCATCATCGCTCTCCGATCGCCCGTCCCGTCGTGCGCGCCCCGCTCGGATCCGAGACGACAAGGGACTGGACGAGGCCGGGCGGACCTTCAGAAGCTCGGCTGGTCCACCCCGTCGGCGGGGACGTGGATGCCGCACTCGACCTTGTCCCAGCCGCGCCAGCGGCCGGCGCGCGGATCCTCGCCGGGGAGCACCCTGGAGGTGCAGGGCGCGCAGCCGATCGACGGGTAACCGGCCGCCTCGAGCGGATGGCGCGGCAACCCGTTCGCCGCGAAATAGGCGTCGAGCCGCGGCTTGTCCCACGGCGCGAGGGGATTGACCTTGAGCCTCCCCTCGTCGATCTCGAACAGAGGTACCGCGACGCGGGTGGATGACTGGAAGCCCTTGCGGCCGGAGATCCACGCATCGAAGGGGGCGAGCGCGCGGCGCAGCGGCTCGACCTTGCGGATCGCGCAGCAGCCGTCGGGATCGTAGGACCAGCGCAGCCCTGTCTTGTCCTTCTCGGCGAGCAGGCGCGGATCGGGGCGGTAGACGCGCAGATCGGTGAACCCCAATTGCTCGGACAGCTCGTCGCGATAGGCCAGGGTCTCGCCGAACATCTTCTGGGTATTGGTGAAGATCACCGGCACAGTGCGATCGACCTGCGCGACCATGTGCAGCAGCACCGCCGCTTCCGAGCCGAACGACGAGACCGCCGCGACGTGGCCGGCCAGCTCACCGGTGAGCAGCTCGGCGAGCATGATCTCGGTGGCGACACCGGCATAGCGCGTATTCAGCCGATCCGCATCGGCCTGGGCGAAGGGCGGGGCGGTGTCGATCGTGTCGACGATGCGGGCTGCGTCAGCCATGACGCACCTCCCAGACGACGGGTCGTGTATCCGCCGCCTTCTGATAGACATGGTCGTAGCGGTCGAGCGCACGCACGACGGCTTGCCGGTCGAGCGGCATCTCCGGCGCGAAGGCATCGAAGCCGCAGCGCCGCATCGGCACGATCTGGTCGACCAGCACGTCGCCCTGCGCGCGCAATTCGCCGGTATAGCCCGCCTCGCGGAGGATCCGCGCCGACGAATAGCCGCGACCGTCGCGGAACGCCGGGAACGCGATCTCGATCAGCGCGAGGCGGTCGAGGTGCGGCAGCAGCGCGCGGACATCCTCGCCGACCTCGATCCTGACCGCCGACGCGTTGGTCTGGCCGAGGAACGCATCGAGCGTCACCGCCGGTTCCTCGTGCGCGGCATCGTCGCGGAAGCGCAGGTCCGCAGGGATCGGGTCAGCCATAGATCGCCTCCTTGAACGGATCGAGGCCGATGCGGCGATAGGTGTCGAGGAAGCGCTCGCCCTCGGCGCGGTGCGCGAGATAGACGTCGGTCGCCTTCTCGACCGCGTCGACGACGCCGTCCTCCGAGAAGCCGGGACCGATGATCCGCGCGACGCTGGCGTCCTCCGCGCCCGATCCGCCGAACGAGAGCTGGTAATTCTCCTCGCCGCGCCGATCGACGCCGAGGATGCCGATATGCCCGGCATGATGATGCCCGCACGCGTTGATGCAGCCCGAGATCTTGAGCTTGAGCTCGCCGAGCGTCCGCTGCCGATCGAGATCGGCGAAGCGCTCCGCGATCTTCTGCGCCACCGGGATCGAGCGCGCATTGGCGAGGCTGCAATAATCGAGACCGGGGCAGGCGATGATGTCGCTGATGAGATCGAGATTGGAAGTGGCGAGCCCGGCCGCGTCGAGCGCCCGCCACAGCGCGAGCAGGTCGCGCCTGCGGACATGCGGCAGCACGACGTTCTGCGCGTGCGTGATCCGCGCCTCGTCGAAGCTGTAGCGCTCGGCGAGATCGGCGATAAGATCGATCTGCTCGGCGGTGGCATCGCCGGGGATGCCGCCGATCGGCTTGAGGCTGATCGTCGCGATCGCATAGCCCGGCGCCTTGTGCGCGTGGACGTTCTGGTCGACCCACAGCGCGAAGTCGGGGTCGAAGAGATCGAGCGTGTCGTCGGCGCTCGCGTCGAACGCGGGCGGCGCGAAGCAGGCGCGGATGCGCGCGAACTCGGCGTCCGGCGGCTCGAGACCGAGCGTGCGGACATGCGCGAACTCCTCCTCGACCTCGGCGCGGTAGCGGTCCGCGCCGATCTCGTGGATCAGGATCTTGATCCGCGCCTTGTAGATATTGTCGCGCCGCCCGTAACGATTATAGACGCGCAGGCACGCTTCCATATAGCTCAGGAAATCGGCGAGCGGCAGGAACTCGCGGATCAGCGACGAGATCATCGGGGTGCGCCCCATGCCGCCGCCGACGAAGACCTTGAAGCCGGGCCCGCCCGCATCGTCGCGCACCAGTTGCAGGCCGATGTCGTGCAGCCGCATCGCCGCGCGATCCTGTTCGGCGGCGATCACCGCGATCTTGAACTTGCGCGGGAGATAGGTGAACTCGGGGTGCATCGACGACCATTGCCGCAGTAGCTCCGCGTAGGGGCGCGGATCGTCGACCTCGTCCGCGGCGGCACCCGCGAACTGGTCCGACGAGATGTTGCGGATGCAGTTGCCCGAGGTCTGGATGGCATGCATCTCGACCGTCGCCAGCGCGGCGAGGATGTCGGGCGTGTCGGCCAGCCCGATCCAGTTGAACTGGATGTTCTGGCGCGTGGTGAAATGCCCGTAACCGCGATCGTACGTCCGCGCGATGTGCGCGAGCATGCGGAGCTGGCGCGAATCCAGCGTGCCATAGGGGATGGCGACGCGCAGCATATAGGCGTGCAGCTGGAGATAGAGCCCGTTCATCAGCCGCAGCGGCTTGAACTGGTCCTCGCTGAGCGCGCCCGACAGCCGGCGTTCGACCTGATCGCGGAATTCCGCGACCCGGGTATCGACGATCGCCTGGTCGTACTGGTCGTAACGGTACATCAGATCACCCAGTTGCCGGCCGCCGTACCCGCGCGCGCGGGTACGAAATCATCGCGCACGGTCGGCCCATAGGCGCGGATGCGATCCTTGATGTGCGCGGGGCGGGGGCCGACGTCGCCAGGCGCCGCGTCGATCAGATAGGGCACGTTGACGCGCTGCGCCGCCTCCTCGCGCGCGATCAGCGCGGTGCCCTCGGCGCCGACATCGACCGCGTCGCCGACGTGGCGCGACCAGCCGCTGCCGTCCCACCACACCACGTCGCCGCTGCGCAGATCGTTGCCCGTCGCGATCTTCATGCGAGCTGCTCCGCCTGATGCGCGAACGTCGCGAGCCGGCTCTCGGCGTCGGACAGCAGCACGACCTCGCCGACCACGATGATCGCCGGGCTGTCGACGCGCTCGCGCGCGACCATGCCGCCGAGATCGGCGAGCAGCGTGCGCAGCGCGCGATGGCCGGGCATCGTGCCCTTCTCGATCACCGCGACCGGCAGGCCCGGATCGACGCCGTCCGCGATCAGCTTGTCCGCGATGCTCCCGGCATTGACGAGGCCCATGTAGATCACCAGCGTGCGGCCGTGCCCGGCGAGCCCCGACCAGTCCTGCTCGGACAGGCCCTTGCACTGGCCGGCGACGAAGCTGACCGCGCTCGACCAGTCGCGATGCGTCAGCGGCAGCATCGCCTCGGCCGCGCAGCCGAGCGCCGCCGATACGCCGGGGATGACCTCGACCGGCAGCCCCGCCGCGCGAACCGCCTCGACCTCCTCGCCGCCGCGTCCGAACACGAACGGATCGCCGCCCTTCAACCGCACCACGATCGCGCCGGTGCGGACGTGCGCGATGATGAGCGCGTTGATCGCCTCCTGCGGCAAGGTGTGGCGGGCACGCCGCTTGGCGACCGAGATACGTTGGGCATGCGCCGGGGCGTGATCGAGGATGCTCGGATCGATCAGCCCGTCATGGACGACGATATCGGCGGAGCGCAGCGCGTCGACCGCGCGCAGCGTCAGCAGTCCGGGATCGCCGGGGCCGGCACCGACCAGAATGACGCGACCGCGCGCGTCCGGATCGAGGAGAGTAGCCATGACCCCACAAGTGGGGGGTAGGACGCCTGCCCACAACCGACGCTATCTTGTGGCCCGCGTAGCGCAGCTTGACGTCGCGGGCCTCACTTGTGCGACGTGTCGTCCGGCTTCGCACCGCCCATCGGCGCGAGCTCGCGACCGCGGCCGACATTGGCCCCCTTGACGGGTCCGCCGCCGCCGGTCTCGCGGCCGAGGCCGATACCGACGTTCGCGCCCTTCGCGGCATCGACCGGCGCGGTCTCGCGACCGATCCCGATGCCGACCCACAGGTCGTCGTTGCCGGTACCCGTCACCGGTTCGTCGATCTGCGGCGTGACGATCAGCTGGCCGAGATTGACCTCGGAGATCAGCGCCGGGGTGGTGAAGCTGAAGGCGGCGTTGTTGCCGAGACCCGAGGTCGCCTCGACCTGCGCGACGACGTCCTGGACGGGCTGGAGCGCCTGGACGAGCGCGGTGGCCGCCATGTCGGCCGGGCTGACCGGCCCGGCCGGGACCGTCGTCGTGACGCCGCAGTTCGACGCGTCGAGCAGGCAGGAATTGAGCGTCGCGCCGGTGGCGAAGCCGGTCGGCTGGAGTGCGAGCGCGGCGAACACCTGGTCGCCGGTCAGCGTCGCGCCGTCCCGATCGAGCCGCGCGTTGAGCACCAGCCGTGCCGGGCTCTCGGCCTGCGCGGTCGTCGGCATGAGCAGGAGACCGCCGCTGCCCGCGGTCACGCCGGCGCGGTCCATGATCGCCGGGGAGGCGCCGCTGTTCTGCGTGTAGAAGGCGGTGGCGAAGGCGACCGAGACGGTGTCGGCGCGCAGATAGCCGGCCGGGTTGTCGAGCGTCCCCGGATTGCCGAGCGCGGCGTCGACGTCCGCGGTGCCGGTCGCCGACGCGATCGCGTTCGTCGCGGCGGGCGTGGCGAACAGGATGGTGCCGCCGGAGCCGCCCGACGTACCGGCCTCGAGCGCGAGCGTGCCCGCGAGAACGCCGTTGCCGTCGTCGAGCGCGATCGATCCGCCGGGAAGGACACCGGTGATGTCGCCGCCGGTGGACCGGAGCGTCACCGTGTCGTCGTCGGCAAGCCCGGTGAAGTGCGCCGCCCCGACGACGCGGATCGCGCCCGAGCTGGTCACGACGAACCGCGCCGCGCTGCCGAGCAGGTTGGCGCCCGACATGGCCGGACCGCGCAGCGTGAGATCGCCGATCAAAGTGTCCGCCGTCCCGGGCCGATTGCCGATGCTGATCGCATTGGCGTGCGCGCTGGCGAGTTCCGCGCCGGAGAGGGCATAGTCGCCGGTCGCCGCGTCCCCGGTATCGCCGATCGTGGTGCGGCCGGTCCCCGTGTCGACGAAGGCGACGCGCGCCGTCCGCGCCGAGCCGATCGTCGCATCGGCTGCGATCGCGATATCGGCGGATCCGAGCGCGATGTCGGTGCCGGCGATGGAGGCCAGCGTCAGTGTCCGCGCCGCGTCCAGGGTGACGGTGCCGGTCGCATCGGTCGCGCCGATCGAGAGATCGCCGCCGGTCGAGCGTGCCGTCACCGTCTCCGCGCCGACCGCGCCCAGCGCGACGCCGCCGCCGCCGCCGCCGGTCACGTCGATCGCACCGGCGGCGGTGAGCGCGCCGGTGGTGATGCCGCCCGCGTCGGCCGCCAGCGTGATCGTGCCGCTCGAGCTCGAGATCGAGCCGAGCGCCAGCCCGGTCTGACCGCTGGCGGTGATCGCCCCTCGGCTCGCGATCGTGCCCGTCGCGATCGTGGCGGCCGACGATGCGAGATCCGTCGTGCCGCCTGCCGCCAGACCGCCCGTCGTGAGCGGACCCCCTGCGGCGGCCGCGATGTCGCCATCCGCCGCGATGTCGCCTGTGGTGAGCGCGCCGCCCGCCGAGAGCGTGATCGCGCCCAGTCCGTCCGCGCCGCGGGCGGTGAGGGCGCCGGTCGCGAGATCGCCGGTCGTGGCGACCAGATCGATCGCACCGTCGGAGGTGGCGACCGCGCCCGTGTCGATCGCCTCGCCGCGGAAGGCCACTTGCGAGCCGGCGACGGTACCGGCGCGCAGCGTGCTGGCGACGAACGTGATCGACCGGCCCGCGCTCACCACCGGCCCGAGCGAGGCGTCGCCCGCCGCGCTGCCGGTGATCGCGCCCGTCGCGGCGAGCCCGTCGGCGATCGCGATGCCGCCCGCGCGGCTGGTCAGCGCGATATCGCCCGCGGCGAGGCTGGCGATCGCGATGTCGCCGCCGGCGGAGAGATCGGCATCGCCCGTGGCGGTGACGTCGCCTGCGGTGAGGCTCCCCGATGTCGTCCCGGCGGTGAGGCCGCCGTCCGTCGCGGTAAGCGCGCCAAGGGTCAGCGGACCGCCCGCGATCGCGATGCGCGCGCCGGTGATCGCGGTATCGGCGATCGCACCGCCCGCGACGAGGTCGACGGCGCCGCCCGCATCGACGGTGTCGAGGGTCAGCGCGCCGCCGCTCTGCGCATCGAGCGCTCCGCCGGGCGTCACCTGGTGCGCCGTGATCGCGCCGGCGGCGATCAGACGGGTATCGCCGTTCGTCGCGAACGCATCGGTCAGCGCGAGGTCGCCGTCCGCCGCCACCGTCGCCGAGCCGGCATCGGTGCGGCCGATCGCGATCGCGCCGCCGCTCGCCGTCGGAACGCCCGTGGCGAGCGCGGCGAAGATCGCGGCGGGACCGGCATCGCCGCCGAGCGCGGACAGCGCCCCCGCACCCTCGACATACAGCGCGCCGGGCACGGCCACCGCGCCGAGCACGATCGGGCCGCCGGCGAGGATCGCGGCATTGCCGTCGGCACCGACGGTCAGGTCGGCGAGGCTGATGCCCGCGGTCCGCGACGAAAGCACGATGCTGCCGATCGCCTGCGTGGCATCATCGACCGTGATCGCCCCGCCCGCGCGCAGCACCGCCGAACCGAACAGGCCCGAACCTTCGGCCGCGCCGGCGTCGGTGCCGGCGATCACCGATCCGGCATGGATCGTCGTTCCGGCGCTCGCGACCACGCTGTCGCCCGCCGACAGCGATGCCAGATCGATCGCCCCGCCTGCGGTCGCGGCGATCGTCCCGCGCGTGGTGGCGACCGCCCCGCCGATGAGATCGCCCGCCGCGACGATCGTCGCATCGCTCCCTGTCGCGGTGATCGTCGCGATCCGCAGATCGCCGGGCGCGGTCAGCGTCACGCTGTCGCCGGTCGCGGTCACCGGTCCGGCCGACGCGAGCGCGTCGATCGCGATCGCGTCCGCCGCGGCCAGCGTCACGCCGCCATCGCTGCGGTCGCTCGCCAGGCCCGTGGTCAGCGATGCGATCGCGATGCCGCCGCCCGCATCGATGCTGGCGGTGCCTACGGTCGCTGTGCCGATCGAAATGGCGCCGCCGCTCGCCACCATGCCGTTCTGCGCGAGCAGCCCGAGTACCTCGGTGGTCGTCGGATCGTCGCCGAGCCCGGCGACCGCGCCGGGGCCGCCCGCATCGAACAGCGCCGGCGCGGCGACGCTCGACACCGCGATGTCGCCGCCGGCGAGCGCGACGACATTGCCGTCGGTGCCCGCGTTCAGCCCCTGGGTGCCCAACCGGCCGTTGTCCGAGACCAGGATGATGCTCCCCGTCGCATTCGCGTCGGCGGTCAGCGTCAGGTCGCCGGCGGCGCGCATGATGATCGAGCCGTCGTCGGCGGATGCGGTGGGGCCGCTCGCGGCCGTCCGCGCGGCGGCGTCGCCGGTCGCCTCGCCCGCGGTGGCGCTGCCGACCTGTCCCGAGCGGCCCGCGACGAGGAGGATGCCGCCGCCCGCCTCGAGTGCCGACACCGCCGCGTCGCCGCCTGTCCGCACCGCGATCGAGCCTTGTCGCGCGATCAGGCTATCCGTCGTCAGCGACCCGCCCGCGGTCACCGCGACGTCGCCATCGCGCGCCACCGCGCTACCGACGCGCAGGTCGCCGGGGGCGGCGAGCGTCACCGCGGCACCGCTCGCGTCGACCAGGGCGGCCGCCAGGCCGGTGGCGTCGATCGCACCCGCGTCCGACGTCAGCGTCAGCATATTGCCGACGGTCGCCGAAGCGACGGTCAGCGATCCGCCGGCGTGCAGCGTCGCGTCGTGGGTGGCGGCGAGGCCGGCCGCGGCGAGCGTGCCGTCGGCGGTCGCCGACAGATCTCCGGCGATGGCGGTGAGGCTGTCCGCCCGGAGCGAACCACCCGCGGTCACCGTCAGATCGCCCGCGGTCGCGGTCGCCGCGGTGACGACGAGATCGCCCGCGCCCGACAGCGTCACCGCGGTCCCCGAGGCGGCGAGCCGCGCGGCGTCGGCATCGGCGAGCGTCACCGCGTCGTTGTCCGAGGTGACGTCGAGCAGGTCGCCGGCATGGATCGTGCCGAGCGTCAGGCCCTCCGCCGCGTGCAGCGTCACGTCGTTGCTGGCCGACAGGCTGGTCGCGGTGAGCGCGCCGCCGCTGGTCGCGGCGAGGTCGCCGCCCGTCGCGGTGACGGTGCCGAGCGCGAGATCGCCGGGCGCGGTCAGCGTCACGGCGGTGCCCGAGGCGTCGATCCGTGCCGCCGCGACGTCGGCGAGCGTGACGCTCGACGTGTCGGACGTGGCGTCGACCGTCCCGCCCGCGCCGACCCCGGCGGTGGCGGCGAGCGTGCCGCCGGCGTGCAGCGTCGCGTCGCCGGACGCGGTGACGCCGCTGCCCTGGATGGTCAGCGCGTCCGCCGCGACGATCGCGACCGACCCGCCGCTCGCGGCCGCATTGGTGACGACGAGATCGCCCGACGAACCGAGTGTCAGGCCCGCCCCCGCGGTCGCATCGACCGACCCGACGGCGAGGCCGGTGGCGTCGACGATGCCGGTCGTCGCGCGCAGGGCGAGCGCGCCCGAGACCGTCGCGCCGGTCAGCGTGAGCGCCCGGCCGGCGATGAGCGTCGTATCGCCCGAGGCGGCGAGCGCGGTGGCGTCGATCGTGCCGGTCGCATCGGCGGCGATGTCGGTTCCGCTCGCGGCGGCGATGCGGAGATCGCCGGTCGTGAGGACCGCATCCGTGACGGACGCGGCGCCGTCGCGGACGGGCGTGACGGTCAGGTCGCTGGCGCCCGAGACGATCGAGAGGGTGCCGGCGTTCACCGTCGCGGACCCGATCGCGAAATCGCCGGTCGTGCCGGACAGGCGGAGGCCGGTCAGCGTCGTGCCGGTCCCGGTCGTGGCAAGTTCGACGGCGTCGCCGCCGTCGGCAAGCAGATCGCCCGTGGTGGTGATGCCGTCGATCGCGACCGATGTGTCCCCGAGCACCGTCACGTCGCCGCCCGACACCGATGTGCCGGTGAGGACGCCGCCACCGAGCAGCGCAGCGGCACCGGACGCGGAGATCGTGTCGAACGAGAGCGCGCCGCCGGCGCTGACGACGATGCCGGCCGCCGTCACGTCGTGGAGCGTCACCGCGCCGCCGCTGGGCGCGATGCCGTTCCGGCCGAGAAGGGCGATCACGTCGGACGCATCGGGGCGGCGTCCGAGCCCGGCGATCGACGGGATGCCGCCGATGTCGATGGCGCCGGGCGCGTCCGCCGTGCCCGCGGTCAGCGCGCCCGTCGTGGTGACGTCGCCGCCGGCGAGGATCGCGATCGGGTTGCCCGCGCCCGACGAGAGCCCCTGCGCGCCGATCGTGCCGCCATCCGAGATCAGCACGATGCTGCCCGGCGCCGCGAGTGCGTCGTCGAGCGTGAGATCCTGCGCCGTATGGAGCAGGATCGAACCCGGATCGGGATCCTGCCCGGCGGGCGGCGCCCCAGGACCGGTGCCGGCGTCGATCGCGCCGAAATGCCCGGCGCCGTCCGAGGTCACGCGCACGACGTCGCCGGCCGACAGGGTGGGGACGGTGACCTCGCCGGTGGCGTCGAGCGTGATCGAGCCCTGGCCCGACGCCAGCGACGTCGCGGACAGCGTTCCGCCGGACCCGGTGGTCGCAAGCATGATGTCGCCGGTGACGGTGGCCGAGGCGATCGACGAGGCGCCGGCGCCGGTTAGGTCGATCGACCCCCCGGTGACCGTGCCGAGCGCGAAGGACGCGACCGCCCCGTCGAGGTCCGCATGGATGTCGAGCGTGTCGGCGCTCAGCGCACCACCGACGACCTGGAGACCGCCGGCGGTCGTCCGCAGACTGGTCAGCGCGATCGCGCCGCCGTCCTCCGCCCTGATCGAGCCGAGCGACAGGTCGATCGCGAACAGCCCGGCGGCGGGATCGGTCCGGGTCGAGGTGAAGGCGTAGGATTCCCGGACGTCCAGCGTGCCGCCGGTGAAGTTGCCGTTGCCGCTCGCCGCGAAGGTAATCCCGCCCGTCGTCGTGATGGTGCTGGTGCCGGTGGCCCGGATCGGCGCGACGCTGTTGACGGTGACGACGGTGTCGCTGGTGCTCGCGCCCGTGTCGATCACGGTCAGGTCGTCGAAGGCGAGCGGCGTCGGCGGTGCGTCGCCCGAGTCGTCGAGCGCGCTGATCGTGATCCGGCCCGCGCGTCCGACGCCGCCGGAGACCGGGCCGGCCTCGAGATCGGTGGACATCAGACTCGCGGTGCCGGTGCCGTTGGTGGTGATCGCGAGGGCGCCGCCGATCCCATCGCCGGGATCGCCCGAGGCGGCCCTGCCGGTCCCGCCCGTCGACGGGTCGTAGCCGCCGGCGCCGCCCGCGCCGCCGGTACCCGTGGTGCCGTACGAGACCATTCTGGTCGCCGGTGGCACCGGCCCGCTCCCGTCGCTCGCGATGCCGCGGACCGCCATGGCGGCGTCGGTCACCGACAGCGAGACGTCGCCACCGATCGCGTCGCCGCCGGTCCCGCCCGTGCCGCCTGCCGCGACCGCGCCACCGGTCGCGGTGTGGCCGTTGCCGCCATCGCCACCGATCCCGCCGGACACGATCCCGCCCAACGCGATCGTGTCGGCGGTGAACGATGCGCCACTTCTGATCGTCAGCGCCGTCGTGCCGCCCGACATGACCTGACCGCCGGCACCGCCCCGGCCGCCGTCGAACGACAGGGTCGGATCCGCGGTGCCGTCGTCGACCACGGGATAGCCGGCACCCCGTCCGCCCCGTCCGCCGGTCGCGTCGTTCTCGAGCGACAGCGACGCGATGGCGACCGTTCCGCCGGCGACGTCCGCGCCGACCGTCCCGCCGGATGCCGCGCCGCCGGTGCCGCCGTCGTCCGCCAGCCCGGCCGAGGGTCGCGGGCCGATGCGTTCGGTCTCGAATGCGCCCGGCGGCGTGCCGGCGCCGCCGGCGCCGCCGATGTCGGTCGAAACCAGCGAATAGGCCCCGCCCGCCAGCGTTCCGCCGTCGGCGACGGACAGCGTCACCATGCCCCCGGTCGCGCTGCCGCCGCTGCCGCTCGCCGCCCCGGCGCCACCCCGCGCCGCCGAGCCGAGTATCGCTGCTCCCGTGAAATCGACTGTCGCGCTGTCGCCGACGGTGACGCCGACGAGTCCGCCATGCGCTTGCGCGCCGATCGTCGGACTGCCGTCGACGGTCGCGGACGTGCCGCCCGTGGATGCCGTCGCGAGCGACAGCGACGTCCCCGAGATCGTGCCGAAGGGATTGGCGGCGAGCGAGACCGCGCCGCCGATCGCGGCGCCGCCCGCGCTCGCCGCATCGCCGCCGGTCGCGATCGCCAGCGCGTCGACCACGCCCAGCGATAGCCTGCTCGCCGTGCCGTCATCCACCGTGTCCAGCGTGATCGTACCGCCCAGGCCGGTACCGCCGATGTCGCTGCCGACCGCGCCGCCGCCGGTGCCGCCGGCGCGCGCGCGCAGGCCGGACAGCGTGATCGTCCCGCCGAGCCCGGCATCGACTTTCACGGTGCCACCCGTGCCGGACCCGCCGCCCTCCGGATCGCGGCCCGGCATCAGCGCATCGCCGCCCCGGCCGTCGGCATGCATGTCGACGCCGCGCGCGTCGGTCACCGGCCCCGCCGCACCGGTCGCGGTGAACGAGCCGCCCTCGACGTTGATCTGCGCGGTGCCGCCAAACCCCGCGCCGTCGCCCGTCCCGCCGTTCTCGGCGACGCCGCTGGCGGTCATCGTCAGCTTGTCGACGGTGATCGCGGTCGGCTGGATCTCGGAGGCGCTGCCCTCGTCGACCACCGAGACCGTCGCCGTGCCGCCGCGTCCGCTGCCGCCGCCGACGGTGCGCGGGGTCGCGTCGTAGCCGCCGTCCGCGGCGATGGCGGCGGTGGTGAGCGTGATCCCGCCGCCGCCGTCGGCATTGAGCGCCGCGACGCCGCCGGTTCCGGCGTACGGCGTGTCGCCGGCAAGGTTGGATACGCCGCCGAAGCCCGATGCGTGGATCGAGACGGCATCGAAGGCGGTGACGACGCCGTTCGCCGTCGCCTCCAGCGTCGCGGTCCCGCCGCCCGCGTAGCCGCCCTGCGCGTCCGATGCGATCTCGGTCGGGCCGCCGGCGCTCCCGAGCGAGACGGTGCCGTCTTCGCTGCTGATCGTCGATCGACCGCCCCTGGCGATCAGCCCGCTGCCGGCGCCCAGCGAATTGGCGTTCGCGGAGGAATCGAGCAGCGCGCCGGCGAACGCGGTGACGGTGGCGCCGCCGATGCCGAGAGGATCGGTGGTCTCGATCGTCGCCGTGCCGCCCGTCGCGTTGCCGGTGGGATCGTCGATGCCCTGATAGGCGAGCGCGCTCGCGTCGAGCTTGGCGACGCCCTCCAGGCCGATCGTGCCGGGCACCGTATCGAACACGCCCGTGTCGCTGTCATAGGCCTGGCCGGCCGATACCGTCATCAGGGCGTCGCCACCGATCGCGTTCGTCCCCGAGCCGGACGCGCCGGTCGCACCGCTCGCGTCGCCGAGCGCGAGCAGGGTCGTCGTGCCGCCGATGATGATGCCGCTCCCGCTTGCGCCGAGCACGGCTTGTCCGCCCTGTGCCGCGGCCGTCGCCGACGCGCCGTTGTGCGCCGAGGCGTCAAGGGTGAGCGCGCCATCGTAGGTCAGCAGGTTCTGGCTCCCGATCGACGTCCGCGCGGTGCCTCCAGTCGCGTTGCCGCCGCGCGCCGACGCATCGATCACCGTGTTGCCGCCGGAGACCGTCAGCGCGCCACCCCTGTAGCCGTTGACGACGATCGACGCGTCGCCGCCCGTTGCGGTCTGGTTCAGCCCCGGGCCGGCGACCGCGGCCGCGGTGGCGGCGACGCGCGCGTCGCCCTCGATCGTCAGGCTGCTGCCCGATACGCTGA
>CAXTNX010000052.1:16646-18527 GCA_964245815.1 uncultured Sphingomonadaceae bacterium
CCTGGGTGCAGGATGCGCGCGTTTCGCGCCAGCTGCCCGATACGCTGATCGTCGCGGTGCCGCCCTTCTGCGCGACGGCGATCGTCTGCGCGATCGCGCTGGGAACGCTGGCCGAGACCGACAGGCCGCCCTGGAAGTCCGCAGTGCCGGCATCGGCGACGTCGACCAGCGCGTCGCCGGCGGACACCGTGCGCGCGGTGACGCCGTCGTCGGGCAGGGCGACCGCGTCCGCGCGCACGACGCTCGCGCCGGTGACGGTGAGCGAGCCGCCATCCACCAGCACCGAGACGTCGCCGGCGCGGGCGAGGGCGTAGTCGTGGACCTCGCCGCCGTGGAGAGCGACGTCCAGCGACGTATCCGCGTTCAGCCCGCCGAGCGTCGCGGTGCCGCGGATGGTGATCGCGCTGGTCTGCCCGAGATAGCTGGTGCCCCTCGCGGCGAACTGCTTCGCCTGGAGGCCGAGCGTGCCGCCGACGTTGAAGGTGGCGCCGGAATCGACCGTCACGTCGAACGCGCCCGAGAGTCCATAGAGGAAGCCCGGGAGATACTGGACGCCGTCGCTGACGTCCCCGGTACTCGAGAAGGTGTGGCCGTTGGTGGCGCCGAGCGCGATCGAGGCGCCGCCGCCGATCTGGAGGCTCCTGAAGCCGAGATCGCCGTCCGTCGCGACCGCGCTGACCGCGCCCTGATAGCTGTTGGCGTAGACCGCGTCGGTGAACGTCCCGGAGCCGATCGTGACGTTGCCCGGATAGGCGGTGACCGGAGCGATCTTCGGGAAACCCGCACCCGCCGTCGCCACCGAATTGCCGGTCAGCACGATCGAGCCGTCGACCTGGCTGGCGGTCGTCGCCGCATCGTAGCCGACCGTACCCGAGACGAGCATCGTCACCGCGTCGTTCTGCGCGACGGTCGTCATGTAGACGACGTGCGGATCGCCGCCCGCCGCCGCCGCGGGCCCGGTGGTGCTGCCGGTATGGGTGAGCGTCGTCTCGCCGCCCGACGCGACCTGCGAGCCGACCACCGTGGTGTCGTTGATGTTGAACAGGCCGGCGTCGATCGTCAGGTCCACCGTCTGTGCGGCGATGTAGCCGACCGAGCCGTTCGTCCGGACCGTGCCGGCCTGGTCGATCCGCGGTGCGACGATCGCGAGATAGCTGCCCGGCGCGGTCTGGGTGATCCGTGCGCCGGGCTGGAGCACCACCGCCGACGTGCTGCCCGCGGTGGCGGCGAAGTGGATGCCGCCGGACGTGTCGGGCAGCGCGGTGTCGCGGTTGGTGTCGATCGTGTTCGGGGTGAGGATCAGGCTGCCGACGTCGAACACCCCGGTCGAGCCGATGATGAGGCCGCCCGGTGCGTAGAACCAGACGTTGCCGCCGCGCGACGTGGCCCCGGTGGCGCTGACGAGCTGGCTGATGACATGCCCGTCGAACTCGATCGGCTGGGTCGCGCTCGCGTTGATGCGGTTGAGGACGGTATAGCCGGAACCCTCGATCTCGCCGCCGTTCTGGAAGATGCCGGTCGCGCCGCCCGGCAGGAACATGATCGGTGCGGTGCCGCTCGCGGTATCGTACGGCGTCCAGTCGACGATCGCGGTCGGGGTGTGGACGGTCAGCGTGTCGGTCGCCGCGCCGGCGACATTGGTGCTCGCCAGCGTGACGTTGCCGAGCGCGGTGAAGGCGTTGCCCTGGAAGGCGAGGCCGCCGCCGATGAAGGTCGCGCCCTGCGCCATGCCGGCGCCGAGCACCAGCGCGAGTACGCCGGTGCTGGTGAGCAGCGGGGCGAGACGGGGCGCGCGATCGTGGCGCGGCGGCTGGTCCCGGTCGGGTGTCATCGTCCGGGCATCCTTCGTGTCATCGCGTCCAGGGGAGGATGCGTGTGGTG
>CAXTNX010000053.1:0-18072 GCA_964245815.1 uncultured Sphingomonadaceae bacterium
ATCACACCGAAGCCCGATCGTCCAACCTCATTCCGCCACCGTTCCCAAACAGCCTCTTACAGGATCGTCGATCGACGCTGCAAACGGCCGATATTGGCGCCTTTCCGAAGGGCCGCTGATGGATCGTAGCTCTACAATGGCAAGGAACTAGGCCACCAATTTAACATCTGCACGCGATCTGCACCGTATCTCCTTGATCGCCGGCACACCCTCTGCATCACATGGCGGCAGCCTGTCTCTCGCTTAACGGGAGACCTTCATGCGACGTCGCAACGCGCGCTATTCCTTCCTTGCCAAGATGGCGTTCGTCGTGCCGCTGATCGCGGCGGCTGATGCTCTGTTCCACGACGAAGTCGGGTCGTGGCTGGGCGGTCTGTTGCTGGCTTGGACGGTCGTGTTGATGATCGCTCGACCCGCGCTTCGTCGTGGTCCAGCACTCGTCGCGGGCGGGGTCGCAAGCGCCTTCGCTCTGGTCGCGGTAGATTCACCCGGCTTGCTTGGATGGGCGATGTTCTGGGTCGCCATCTCGATTGCGGCACTGCTGCCGCGCGCCGACGGTTTCGATGACGCATGGCGCTGGGCGGTGCGCGTCGCAGCGCACGGCGTGACCGGACCGATCACTCCGGTGATCGATCTGTTGAGGCTGTTCCGTCCGCGCCCGCATCGCGGGCGAATGACGGCGCGCGCGGTGGCCGCGATGCTCGCGCTGCCGTTCGCCATGGGATCGACTTTCGTGGCGCTGTTCGCCAGCGCCAACCCGCTCATCGCGCACGCGTTTGCGGCGATCCGTCTGCCGTCGATCGGCGAGGTCGCTTTCTGGTTGGCGATGCTGGCGCTGCTCTGGCCGGCCTTCCGGCCGAGCCGATGGCCGACGCGGATCGCCACCGTGCTGCCCGATGCCGAGGTGACGCTCCCGGGCGCCTCGATGCCATCGATGCTCATCGCGCTCGGCCTGTTCAACGCGATTTTTGCGGTCGAGAATGGACTCGACATCGCCTTCCTCTGGAGCGGCGCGCCGCTGCCTGCTGGAACGACGATGGCGGGCTATGCCCATCAGGGCGCATACCCGCTGATCGTCACCGCGATCCTGGCTGGCGTGTTCGTGCTGGCAACGCTTAAGCCGGGCTCGTCCACCGCCGCCAACCCGACGATCCGCAGACTGGTGACGCTCTGGGTCGCGCAGAATATCCTGCTCGTCGCCTCCTCGATCCTGCGAACCTGCGACTATGTCGAGGCCTTCTCGCTGACCCAGCTTCGGATCGCCGCGCTGATCTGGATGGGACTCGTCGCGCTAGGCCTCGCGCTGATCCTGTGGCGTATGCTGACCGGGCGAAGCGCGCGCTGGCTGATCAACGTCAATGCGCTCGCGGCGACGATTGTGCTGGCCATCTCGACGGTCGTCGATTGGGGGTCGGTCGCGGCGATCTGGAATGTCCGACATGCGCGCGAGGTGACAGGTTCAGGACCTGCACTAGACCTCTGCTATCTCAATCGGACGGGTTCCTCGGCATTGCCCGCCCTGCTCGAACTGGAGCAGCGTCCGATGCCAAAATCGTTGAAGGATCGCGTCGTCCGCATGCGCCAAGATGTGATGACTGGCAGCTGGTCGTATGAAGATGGCGGTCTCGTCGGAAGCCAGGCAAATTGGCGAAGCTGGACGTGGCGCAACGCACGTCGTCTTGAGCAGGCCGAGGCGCTTCTCGGCTCCCAGGCGACACAGTCGCCGCGCAAGCCGGCGAACCTCGCGACCTGGTCCTGCGATGGCAGCATCACGCTCGCCGCGCCGCCACCTCCTGCCCCATTGACCAAGGCGGCGAAGCCATGATCCTGTGCCCCATGCCCCGCACGATCCTGGTCGTCGACGACGATCCGCACATCCGTCAGCTTCTCGTCTTCGCGCTCGCCAAGCAGGCCTCGACACGCTCGAGGCCGAGGACGGAGAAGCGGCTTTGGCACAGGCCCGCGAACACCGCCCAGACCTGATCGTGCTCGACATCAATATGCCGCGCATGGACGGGATCGAGGTCTGCCGCCGCCTGCGCGGCGAGGGCGATCTGCCGATCCTTTTCCTCTCCTCGCGGGACGACGAGATCGACAGGATACTCGGCATCGAGCTTGGCGCCGACGACTATGTCACCAAGCCATTCAGCCCGCGGGAGGTGGTCGCCCGCGTGATGGCAATCCTGCGCCGGGTAAGCGGGCGGCCGCCCGAGGTCGAGCGTGCCGCCACAACCTTAAGGCATGGCCAGCTGACCCTCGATCCCGAGGGCTGGCAGGCGCAATGGGGCGAGGATGCCGTGGCGCTGACCGTCACCGAGTTCGGTATCCTGCGGACGCTGGCGGCGATGCCCTCCAAGGTGTTCAGCCGCGACGCGATCATCGACCGGTTGCGCGGCCCCGGCTTCGCGCTCACCGACCGGACGATCGACAGCCACGTCCGCAACCTGCGTGCCAAGTTCGCCGGCCACGGCGCCGAGGATTTGATCGAAACCCGGCTGGGCATCGGCTATCGCATCGGCGCCTGCGGCGGATGATCGAGGCGCTCAAGGCGCCGATCCGGCAGCGCTGGCCGCGCCTCAGGCTCCGCACGATCCTGCTGCTGACATTCGTGGCGGTGGCGGCGCTCCCCGGCTTCGGCGCGCTGTTCCTGCGAGTCTACGAGAACACGCTGGTCCGCCAGACCGAGGCCGAACTGGTCGCGCAGGCCGCGGCGTTGGCAGCCGTCGCGTCCGCCGACTGGCCCGGTGCGAAGCCGGCGCTTGAGACGCCGCAACACCCGGCCGATCCTGATGGGATCGCGGGCGGCACGCTCTCCACGATCGACCTACGCACCACGCCTGTTCTTCCGGAACGCCCCGATTCGGTTTCGTCGAACGGCCCGCCGGCAGCCGCTGCACTGGCTGCGGCCAGCCGCCTTGCACCTATTCTCCGCGCCACCTCTGAGACGACGCTGGCCTCGATCCTGTTGCTCGATGCCCAAGGACGCATCCTGATCGGTCCGAACCCCGGAGGATGCTATGCCGCATTACCGGAGGTGGCCGCCGCGCTCCGCGGGCGAGCCGATACCGTGCTCCGCCGCAACGCCGCGTATCGCCAACGCTACGCCCTGGAATGGCTGAGTCGTGCGTCGGATCTGCGTATCCATCATGCCCGGCCCGTGATCGTCAACGGCCGCGTGGTGGGCGTGCTGTTGTTGTCCCGCTCGCCCCGCGCGCTGTTCCGCGGACTCTATGAGGACCGTGGCAAGATCCTGCTCGGCATCGTCCTGATCTTCAGCGCGCTGGTGGTGCTAAGCGGGCTGCTCTCGCGCGGCATCGCCCGGCCGATCGAGGCGCTGAGCGAAGCGACGCGCCGCGTCGCGCTGGGCAATGGACATGTGCCCGAGGTGCCGTTAACGGCGGCGGTCGAGATCCAGGCGCTCTATGCCGACTTCGCCCACATGGCCGAGGCGATCGCGCGCCGGTCACTCTACCTGCGCGATTTCGCCCACGCCGTCAGCCACGAGTTCAAGACGCCGCTCGCCGGCATTCTTGGCGCGATCGAGATTCTCGAAGATCATGGTGACGGTATGAGCGACGCGGATCGCCACCGCTTCCTCTCTAATATCGCCGCGGACGCCGATCGCCTGGCGCTGCTCGTCACACGCCTGCTGGAGCTAGCTCGTGCCGATATGGCCGGCGGAGGGGAAGCGGTGGCGACGGAGCTGGTCCCGGTCCTCCATCACATCGCCGACGCATATCGCGCCGAACAGTTTGTCGTGCTGATCGACGCCGACAGCAGCCTGGTCGTAGCGATCTCTCCAGCCGTGCTCGAAACCGTGCTCGTCGCCTTAATCGACAACGCCCGACAGGCCGGCGCGCGGCAGGTCCAGATGGGTGCCCGCTCGGCCGGGAAGACAATCATGCTCGACGTCGCGGATGACGGTCGCGGCATTCCGATTGCCGATCGCAAGCGCATCTTCGAGCCGTTCTTCACGAGCCGCCGTGCTGCCGGTGGAACGGGCCTCGGCTTACCAATTGTGCGATCGCTTCTTGTCTCCGCCGACGGCACAATCGAACTCGCGGAAACCGAGCTCGGCAGCCGATTCATTTTGCGGCTACGATCGGTCTTATAGCCAATCGTCCGCTCGATTGGTTGCTTTGCTATCGCAGAGCTACGGCAGCTTTCAGGATTGGCGATTGTGCCAACGAACGCCTGAGATTGGCAAGGCAGCCTTGTAGCTAAAGCGCGAGCCCACGTAGCGCGTTTATCTCCGGGAGGGTTCATTCTGCGAATCAGATGATCGGTCGATCCGCGACGCATAGCGCGATGGTGCGCTGGCCTCGTGGACTTACCGACCATGGCCGACAACAAGAACGAGCAGCACATTGCCTCCAGTCCCGACGATGTCGTGCCTGCGGTTTCAGCCGACAGCGACACGTCGCCGGTCCCGATCAACGCCAAGCCCGGCCCCTCTCCCGAATTCGTAGAATTCGCTGAGGCAAAAGCCGAGCAGGCAGCGGCGGCCGCCGCCGACAAGCAGACGACCGTGGAGGATGAGGAAGACGATGCCCATGTGGGTGAGCGCTTCCCAGTCGCGCCTCCGATGCGTGGCGAGATCCTCGTGCCGGCGTCGAAGATCGAGGTTTGGAAGCACCACCCGCGGCGTGATTCGCGACGCCTGAGCGATCATGCTTCGGTGCTGGCGCTCTCGGCAGTCGAGCCGCTGACGCTGCGCCCGATCGTCATCATGACGTCGGACGACGGGAGATACGTCGTCAAGGACGGTCGTTTCCGCCTCGAAGCCATCAAGGCGGCTCACCGCAGCAACGAGGATGTCGAGGTCCGCTGCGTACTCTTTGACGGCACCGAAGCGGACGCGGTGGCCGAGGTCTGTGACGAGGGTCTGGGCACGCTCGCCATGACCCCGATCGAGCAGGCGCGCGCCCTGCTCAGCCTCAAGGAGACGAGCAACGTCTCGCAAACCGAGATCGCGAAGCGCTATCCTCGGTTCACCGTCACCAAGGTCAACAACATGCTGCGCGCTGCGCGTGTGTGGAACCGCTATCCCGAGCTGTTCGATGTTCTTCAGGATCCCGACCGGGCGTCGGTCGACTACGGCGTCAAGCTCTTCACGCTGATGAAGAAGCTCGGTGCAGACGAGAAGGAGGCGCTGCTCGAGCGTGCCCGTGACCTTATCGAGAACGGGGAGCGCTTGAGCCCCGCCGAGGCGCTGAGCGCCCTCCGCGTGGATCTCTCCGACGACACCGACGAGACCACGACTGAACTCGCCGACGGGCAGGAGGCGCCCGAGATCGGAGACATCTTCGGTGCTGACGACCAGCCGGTCGGCACGGTC
The DNA here is from genome assembly GCA_964245815.1 of uncultured Sphingomonadaceae bacterium. Classification (GTDB taxonomy): domain Bacteria; phylum Pseudomonadota; class Alphaproteobacteria; order Sphingomonadales; family Sphingomonadaceae; genus Solisphingomonas. The sequence continues at coordinate 5,339 of CAXTNX010000053.1, forward strand.
GAGCAGCTTGCCGACGAGCGTCTGCGTCTGACCCTGCCGTCCGTCAGCGACATCGTGGCGATGAGCGCAAGCGAGCGCGAGGAGAACGCTGCTCCGTTCATCGCGCGCATCCGCCAGCACTTCGGTCTGGACAAGGAGGGCTGAGTTAGGGCCGCCGGCGGGATCGGTCGTGGGCGAGTCCAGCCCGGACAGCGAGGTAGGCGCCGCGCATGGTAACACGATGCGCGGCTGCTCGCCCGGTCCCGTCGTGGGATGTAAGGTTGTCGATCAGCTGCCGGACTCTTTTCCTGTGCTACCGGGCGAGTCACAATAGCTGATGGCCTTGCTGGCCAACGACCTCGCGAGGATCCTTGCCGATGACTGACCCGACCGCCTTGCGCGCGTGTGCCTACGTGCGGGTCAGCACCAAGCGTCAGGCTGAGCACGAAACCTCACTCAACGAGCAGCAGTCCGGCATCGGCCGGTCCGCGGCCGAGCGCGGTTACGCGATCGTCGAGACCTATGTCGAAGCGGGCAAGTCTGGAACGACTGACCGCCGCCCGGCACTCCAGCGGATGATCGCCGATGCGTGCGCGCAGCCGCGCCGCTACGACGCAGTGTTCGTCTACAATTTCTCCCGCTTCTTCCGCGACGAGTATGAGTGCGAGGGCTATCGCCGCAAACTCGAGAAGGCGGGGGTAAAGCTCATTTCGGCGACCCAGGACGTCGGCCAAGGGCCGCACGCGCGGCTGATGCGCAGCATCTTCACCTCACTCGACGCCGCCGCGAGCGAGATCAACGCCGAACAGGTCAAGGTGGTGATGACCGCCAATGCGGAGGCGGGCTTCCACAACGGCAGCATCCCGCCGCTCGGCTATCGCACCTACGTCGCCGAGCGCCGTGGCAAGAAGGACAAGAAGAAGCTTGAGGTCGATCCTGCCGAGCGGCCGCTAGTCGAGCTGATCTTTCGTCTCTACCTCGAAGGCGATGGCAGGAGCGATCCGCTCGGAATCGACGCCATAACCAAATGGCTGCGCGAGCGTGGCTACACCCATCGCGCCCAGCACTTCCACACCGGCCTGATCTACGCGATCCTGACCCGCGAAACTTATGTCGGCCGGCATTATTACGGCTGCCGCAACAGCCGCACCGGCGAAATGCGTCCGCGCGAGGAGTGGATCGAGGTCAAGGTGCCTGAGATCCTGACCGAGGAGATTTTCCAGGCGGTCCAGCAGCGCCTGAAGGCAAGGAACCCGCACATATCCGCTCCCCGATCGCACACGTCGCCGGTTCTGCTGTCTGGCATCGGCCGGTGCGGCTGCAACGGCTGCACCTCCACCATGATGTTGATGACGGGCAAGGGCGGACGCTATCGCTATTACTCCTGCTCAAATCGCCGCAAGAAGGGCGACCTTTCGTGCGGCGGCAACAACGTGCCGATGGAGCAGGTCGACAACGCCGTTGTCACGGCGCTCGAGAAACGGCTGTTCCAGCCTGACCGGCTCAAGATCCTACTTGGTGAGATGCTCGACGCGTCCGACGCCGCTGACGCCGAACGCCGCAAGCGCCTCGCTGTGCTGCGTACCGAGGAGACTGAGGTCAACCAGTCGATCCGCGCCCTGTTCATGATGGTCGAAAGCGGCGTTACCACGCCCGATGATCCATTCCTGAGGGAGCGGCTCGCCACACTCAAGCTGCGACTGTCGGCGATTAGCGACGAAGCAGCCAGCCTTGAACGCCAGAGCGGCGCTAAGGGCGGACGGATCACGCCGGAGAAGGTTGAACGGTTCGCAGTAGCCATGCGTGCGAAACTGCGCGACGCCAACGACCCGCAGGTCCGTCGGGGCTATGTCCGGGCGTTCGTCGGCGAGGTGGTGATGAGCCGGGAGGGGCTCATCATCCGCGGCCCCAAACGGCCGCTTGAACTTGCCGCCGCGGGCGCGATGCCCGCCGACAGCAAGGTTCGTACCTACATGGGTGATTGGTGCGCCCGGAACGATTCGAACGTCCGACCCTCAGATTCGTAGTCTGATGCTCTATCCAGCTGAGCTACGGGCGCGTCGGGAGGTGGCTCTAGGCGGCTCGCGCGTGGTGTGCAACCCCATTGCGAGGCGCGGCGCGGCTGCTAGGACGGCGCCATGTACCGCGCGATCCGCCTCGCCCCGCCGATCCCCGCGCTGCCCATCCTCGCCGCCGGTCTGCTCGCGCTCGGCGGGTGTGGTGAGCCGGCGCGATACCCGTCGCTCGCGCTGCGGCCGATCGAGACGATGTCGCTGGCCGAGCCGGTGGCGCGGCCGGCGTCGGCGGGCACCGCCGGGGGGATCGCCGACCGGCGTTACGCGCCGCTGGTGGAGCGGGCGCGGACCGGCGATGCCGGCTTCCGGCGCGCGCTCGACGAGGCGCGGCCCGCCCTGGCGCGCGGTCGCGACGCGGCGGTCGGCAGCGACGCGTGGACCGCCGCACAGGTCGGGCTGTCGCGGGTGCAGGCGGCGCGCGATCCGGTGACGCAGGCGCTGCTCGCGCTCCAGGCGGCGAGCGAGACGCCGGAGACGCGCGACGACAGCGGGCTTGCGGCTGCGGCCGCGCGCGCGCTCGCCGCCGTCGCGGCGATCGACCGGAGCGAGACGACGATGCTCGCCGAGGTCGCGCCGACGCGATCGTGATCGATCGCGCGGGCGCGGTCAGGTGGATCTCTCGAGCCGCCCGGCCGATAGCGGACCGGCCGCACCGCGCGCCGCCGGGGCGAGGACGGCGCGCGCGATGCCGCGCCGGCCCGGCGGCGCCGGTGGGCCCGGCAGGACTTGAACCCGCAACCTAGCCGTTATGAGCGGCCAGCTCTGACCAATTGAGCTACGGGCCCCCGGCGCCAGGCGCGCGATAGGCAGACGGCGGCGTGCTGGCAAGCCTCAGCCCGACATCGCGACCGCGCCAGGCGGCGGCGATCAGCCCCTCTCCGCCGATCGGTGCATAGCCTTCCCGCGCCAGCAGATCGAGCACGCCGTCCCACCACGCATAGAAGCGCGCGAGATCGGCCGCATCGCGGACATAGGGCGTATGGCCGGGCTCCACCGACGGCGAGTGGAACGAGATCGAGATCAGCCGCGTGTCGTCCTCGACCAGCGTGCGGATCGCGCGCAGCGCGTCGCCAAGCGGCGTCCCCTCGGGTGTCAGCGCGACGCGCTCGATCAGCCCGCCGCGGGCGAGCAGCCCGCGCAATTTCGGCACGCGCCCGGCAAGCGCGTAGGCGCGTGGCCCGAGCCGCCGCGCCGCGCCGGTCAGCACGCTGGTCAGCGGCAGTTCGAGCAGCAGCCGCGCCGGCCCCGCCCAGCATGGCTCGGCGGCGCGTTGCGAGAAGTCCGGCCCGCCCTCGTGCGAATAGTCGAACAGCGCGCGCACCGAGACGTCGAGCCGGAAACCCGCCTCCTCGAGCAGCCGCGCGGTGTTGCGGCCGATGCCGTAGCGCCCGGCGCGATAGGTCAGCGGGCGGCGGCCGAAACGGTGGGTGATCGCATCGGTGAGCGCGGCGAGCTTGGCGCGTTCGGTCGCCTCGGGCAGATTGCCGGCGAAACTGTTGACGACGGTCAGCGCCTCGTCATGCGGCGGGTTGACCCAGGGATGGAGCTGCGCACCGATCTCGCACGCGCCGGCCTCCATCAGCGGACGCAGGATGTCGACCGCGGCGGGATCGATCGCGACGGGATGATCGACCAGATAGACCGGGCGGATGCCGAACCCGCTCAGCCGGCGATGCGCCTCGGGAAGCGCCGCGATCGCGCTGGTTGCGGTCGCGTCGCGACGGCGCGGCTGCGTCCAGTCGAACTCCTCCTCGGTGTCGACGAAGACCAGGAAGCGGCGGCCGAGATCGGCGGGCAGGCGCACGCGATCCGCGCTCGAGGGCGGATGGTCGATGCGACCGCGCTCCTCTGCCTGCACCCGCTTGCTCCCCGCCAGCGCGATCGTCAGACCGCGCCGACGCCCGCGTTCTGTTCCCCGATCGGCAGCCTCAGCGTGAACCAGTCCGCATCGACAAGCAACTGCCCCGCCATGGCGGTCGCCAGCCGGCGCACGAGGTGCAGCGAGAAGCCGAGGCCGAGCAGCGGCGCATCGGGCCAGTCGCCGTCGGGACCATAGCCGGGATCGAACAGCGCGGATTCGCTGGTCTGCGCGAGCCGCGCCGGGCGGGTGATGCGGATCGCGAGCGCGCCCGGCCCGATCGCCTCGACGATGATCGCCACCGCATCGCCGGGCGCCGCGAGGCCGCTCGCGGCGGCGAGCAGCCGCGTCGCCATGCGGCGGATCACCGCGGCATCGCCGATCACGGCGGGCAGGTCGCCCGGGAAGGTCCCGGCGATCGACACGTCGCGCGCCGCCGCCGCCTCGCCGAGCTCGGCGCAGACCGGCTCAAGCAACGCGGGGACATCGACCGCGAGCCGCTGGAGATCGATCCGCGCGCTGTCGAGCCGCGCCGAGATATCGAGATCGTCGACCGCGGTGAGCAACTGGCCAGCCTGGTCGGCGATGCGTTCGGCGCGGTCACGATAGGCTTCGGATACCGGACCGCGCATCTGCCGGCGGATCATCTCGGCGAACCCGCCAATCGCGTTGAGCGGCGTGCGCAGCTCATGGACGAGCTGGCGGAGCGAGTCGCTGCTGGCGAGATCGCCCGTCGCCGGACCGGTCGCGGTCGCGCCGATCGCCGGCGCGCCCTCGGCACGTTCGTCGGAACGCGGGCGGCGCGCCTGGCCGCGATAGCCCAGAAAGCGTCCGGTCGCCGGCGCGAACACGGGCACCGCGGCGATCCGCCACTCGCCCGATGCGGCGCCGCGCCCGGCGACCATCAGTCGTGCGTCGCGGAACGGCGCACGCCGGCGGAACGCGCCGGGCGCCTGCGCATCGACGCCGTACGCGCCGCGCGCCGGCGTGGCGACGGTCTCGCCGATCAGCGGGCCGCGCGGTACGCCCTCGACCCAGCGGATCACGCCGTCGGTGCCGGTCTCGAACAGGAAGCGATCGGCCGGTGCGGGCTCGGCATCGGGCGGGTCGTCGCGCGCGGGAAGATCGTCGCGAAGCGAACGGAAGCGCGCGATCCGCGAGATGATCGCCCGGATCTGCCCCTCACCCGCGCCCGGCTCGAACGGTTCGACGAGATCGGGGGCGCCCCCGGTCAGCGGCAGCTCGGGCTCGTCCTCCGAGCGATGATGCGGCAAGATCGCGTCGGCCGCGGCGGTGCCGGTCTCCGTGGCTGGCGTCGGCCCGGCCCCGGAGGGTGCGGCATCGCGGGGCGCGGGCGCGATCTCCCCGGCCGGCGTGCGGTCGATCGGATCGGGCGCCGGATCGGGGTCGATCGGCCCGACGGCGCCGGACAGCGACAGGTCGCTCGTCCCGAAACCCGCCAGCGCCGCCTCGACATACGCGCCGAGATCGCGCCGGTGACGCAGGAAACCGCGCGCCGTGGGGCTTAGCCGCGGCAGCAGCATCAGCCATTCGGTGTCGGCGAGCCGGACCCGCGACAGGATCGCGCCCGCCACGAGCGGAACGTCGCCCGCGATCAGCGCGACCGTCGCGGGCGAGACCGGACGCCCGGCGATCGAGACGGCCGCCGCGCAGCGGACATCGACCGGCACCTCCGCCCGCATCGCGACGAGGCGCTCGAACGCGGCCCGGGCGACCGTGCGATCCTCGCTGCCGCGATGCTGGGCGAGCAGATCGAGCAGCTGGCGCCACAGCGCGATCCGCGCGGACAAGCGCTCGGGCTCCCGCGCGAGCACCGTGGCGAGCATATCGTCGAACCGCACCCTACGTCTCCGCTCACCCAGCCGGGCGCTGCCCGCCTACGCTTCATTCCTTGCGTATCGGTTCGCATGCGCCGGCGCATCGCCGGTCGGGCAGCGGGAGTCACATAGTGGGACAATTGCCACCGCCGGTAACTTTATTATAGGAATGGCCGGATCCACGAAAGGATTGCCTGTGGCCCGTGCGCCGTTGCTGCTCGACACGATAGATCGGACGATCCTTTCGGAACTCCAGGATCATGGCCGCATCACCAATGTCGAGCTGGCCCGCCGCGCCGGGCTCACCGCGCCGCCCTGCCTGCGCCGCGTGCGCGCGCTGGAGGAGGCGCAGGTCATCCGCGGCTATCATGCCAGGCTCGATTCCGGATCGCTCGGCTACGCGATCACGGTGTTCGCGCTGGTCAGCCTGCGCAGCCAGGCCGAGGAGGACCTGCGCAGTTTCGAGGCGCATGTCGCGACGCTACCCGAAGTGCGCGAATGCCACATGCTCAACGGAGAGATCGATTTCATCCTCAAGATCGTCGCGCACGACCTCCAGAGCTTCCAGTCGTTCCTGACCTCGCACCTGACGACCGCGCCGCATGTCGCCAGCGTCAAGACCTCGCTGACCATCCGCACGTCCAAGAACGATCCCGGCGTGCCGGTCGACGGGCGGTAGCGGGAGCGGCGCGGACGGAGACGACGGTGGATCCCGTCGCGAGGCCGGGATGACGATGGTGTCTTGCAGAGGTCGCGCCGTCGCGGGGGTGACGGGAACTCAGCCCGGCAGCTTGCCGTCGAGCATGCCGATGATCGCGGAGAAGTCGCGCCCCGCCCCGCCCGCATTGGCGAACGCCTGATAGAGCGACTCCGCCGTCGCGCCCATCGGCACCGAAGCGTCGACGCCCTGCGCCGCCGCCATCGCGAGCTTGAGGTCCTTGAGCATCAGTCCGGCCGCGAAGCCGCCCTCGTAGCCGCGGTCCGCAGGCGTCTCGGGGCCGACACCGGGGAGCGGGCAGTAGCTCGTCAGCGACCAGCTCTGGCCCGAAGCCCGGGAGGCGATGTCGTAGAACTTCTGCGGATCGAGACCGAGCCGCAGCGCCAGCGCCAGCGCCTCGCAGGTCGCTATCATCGTGGCGCCCAGGATCATGTTGTTGCAGATCTTGGCGCCCTGCCCCGCCCCGCTGCCGCCGGCATGGATCACCGCCTTGCCCATCGCGGCGAGGATCGGTTCGGCCTGGGCGAAGGCGGCGTCGGTCCCGCCGACCATGAAGGTCAGCGTGCCGCCGTTCGCCGCCGCGATCCCGCCCGAGACCGGCGCATCGACCATCGCGAAGCCCTTGTCCGCCGCCCTGGCCGCGACCGCGCGGGCCGTGACGACGTCGATCGTCGAGCAGTCGATCAGCCGCGTGCCGGCCGCGACGACATCGAACAGACCCTCGTAGACGCTCGCGACATGCTTGCCGGCGGGCAGCATGGTGACGATCGCATCGACGTCCGTCCCCGCCTCGCCGGCGCTGGCGGCACGGCCGCACCCGCCCTCGCACGCCTTGGCGAGCGCCGCTTCGGCCAGATCGAAGGCGATCACGTCGTGCCCGGCGCCGACGAGGTTGAGCGCCATCCCCCCGCCCATGTTGCCGAGCCCGATGAAACCGATCCTCGCCACGCTCACTCCTCTCATCCCGGACCACCGTCATCCCCGCGCGGGCGGGGGGGACGAAATCGGACTATCGCCCCGTCCAGTGCCCCACGCGCTTCCCGACGAAGGCGGCCATGCCCTCGGCCTTGTCGTCGGTCGCGCACAGACCGTCGAACAGCCGCCGCTCGAAGCGGATGCCCTGCGCAAGGCCGGTCTCGAACGCCGCGTCGATCATCTCCTTGTTGGCGATCGCGGCGAGCGGCGGCATCGCGGCGATGGCGGCGGCGACCTTGAGCGCCTCGTCGATCAACGCGGCGGCGGGAACGACGCGGCTGACCAGCGAGGCGCGCTCGGCCTCGTCCGCGCCCATCATCCGCCCGGTTAGGACCATCTCCATCGCCTTGGCCTTGCCGACCGCGCGCGTCAGCCGCTGCGATCCGCCCATGCCCGGCGCGACGCCGAGCTTGATCTCGGGCTGGCCGAACGTCGCGGTGTCGGCGGCGAGGATGAAGTCCGCCATCATCGCCAGCTCGCAGCCGCCGCCGAGCGCGAAGCCCGCCACCGCCGCGATCCAGGGCTTGCGCGTCGCGGTCACCCGCTCGAAGCCGGCGAAGACGTTTTCGCCGTACATCTGCGCGAAGCCCTTGGCCTGCATCTCCTTGATGTCCGCGCCCGCCGCGAACGCCTTGTCGCTCCCGGTCAGGACCAGGCAGCGCTGCGCCGGATCGGCGTCATAGGCGGCGAAGGCGGCGATCAGATCGGCGAGCACCTGCGCGTTGAGCGCGTTGAGCGCCTGCGGACGATCGAGCCGCACCAGCGTCACCGCGTCATGGGTCTCGAGCAGGATCGTCTCGTAACCGCTCATTGCTTCATCATCTCCCGCGCGACGATCATCTTCATGACCTCGTTGGTGCCCTCGAGGATGCGGTGGACGCGCAGGTCGCGCCACAGCCGCTCGATCGGGTAGTCCTGCAGATAGCCGTAGCCGCCATGCATCTGGAGCGCGCGGTCGACGACGCTCGATCCGGTGTCGGTCGCCAGCCGCTTGGCCATCGCGGCGAACTTGGTCCTGTCGTGCGCCCCGGCGGTCACCTTCGCGGCCGCCATGTAGAGCAGCGCGCGCGCCGCCTCGAGATCGGTCGCCATGTCGGCGAGGGTGAACTGGGTGTTCTGGAAATCGAGGATGCGCTGCCCGAACTGGCGGCGCTCGGCGGTGTAGCGCAGCGCCTCGTCGAGCGCACGCTGCGCCCCGCCCAGCGAGCACGCGCCGATGTTGAGCCGGCCGCCGTCGAGCCCGGACATCGCGATCGAGAAGCCCTGTCCCTCGACGCCGAGGAGGTTTTCCGCCGGCACCCGCACGCCGTCGAAATTGACCTGGGCGGTCGGCTGACTGCGCCAGCCGAGCTTGCGCTCGTTGGCGCCGAAGCTCATCCCCGGCATGTCGCGCTCGACCACCAGCGCCGAGATGCCCTTGGGCCCGTCCGTGCCGGTCCGCGCCATGACGACGTAGACCTCGTTCTCGCCGCCGCCCGAGATGAACGCCTTGGTGCCGGTGACGACGTAATGATCGCCGTCCCTGACCGCCCGGGTCCCGAGCGCGGCCGCGTCGGAGCCGGACCCCGGCTCGGTCAGGCAGTAGGAGCCGATCCGCTCGCACGTCACCATGCTCGGCAGATACCTCGCCTTGAGCGCGGCGTCGCCATAGGCGTCGATCATCCAGCTCGCCATGTTGTGGATCGAGATGAAGGCCGAGGTCGACGGGCAGCCATAGGCCATCGCCTCCATGATGAGCGCCGCCTCGAGCCGCCCGAGCCCGATGCCGCCCGACTCCTCGCTGACATAGATCGCGCAGAACCCGAGCGCGGCCGCGGCCCGCACCGTGTCGCGCGGGAAGATGTGATGCTCGTCCCACCCGGCGGCGTGCGGGGTGATCGCGTCCGCGGTGAAACGACGCGCCAGCTCCTGGATCTCGCGCTGGTCGTCGGTCAGGTCGAACTGGGTCATGCCGGGCGCATCCATCAATCGGGGCGACGGCGCAAGGGCTCGTCTTGCGACGACCGCCATCGACCCGCACCCCGTTCGCCCAAGCGAGGTCGAGGGGCGGACCGGCGCAGCCAAGGGCGTCCCGATCATCCAATCCGGTTCGGGCTGAGCGAAGTCGAAGCCCGGCGCGACCCGGGTCCTTCGACTTCGCCCGGGCGAACGGACGGTTGGACGAGATCCGCCCGAACAGCCGTGACGGTCCGCCCCCATGGCGGCGGACCTCAGGTGTTCAGGTAATCCCCCGCATCCGCGTCGGTGCCGTGGCCCGACATCGCGACCTCGCCAAGCGGATCGTCGCCGGTACCGCTCGAGCCACGCGCGTCGCGGCTCAGTTCGGCGGCATGCTCCTCGGCGGCGGAGTTCGGGGCGGTGATGACCGCCTCGATCGCGCGCTGCTGCGCGCGGAGCGCCGCATCGCGCGACGTCGCCGCAACGCGCAGCCGGTTCATGCCCGCGCCGGTGCCCGCCGGGATCAGCCGGCCGACGATGACATTCTCCTTGAGCCCGTTGAGATGATCGATCTTGCCCTGCACCGAGGCTTCGGTGAGCACGCGCGTCGTCTCCTGGAAGGACGCGGCCGAGATGAAGCTGCGGGTCTGCAACGACGCCTTGGTGATGCCCAGCAGGATCGGCTTGCCCTCGGCGGGCAGCTTGCCGTCGGCGACCAGCTTCTTGTTGACGTCCTCCATGTCCTCCTTCTCGACCTGCTCGCCCGCGAGGAAGGTGCTGTCGCCGGCCGCGGTGATCTCGACCTTGAGCAGCATCTGGCGGACGATCGTCTCGATGTGCTTGTCGTTGATCTTGACGCCCTGGAGACGATAGACCTCCTGGATCTCCGAGACGAGATAGGCGGCGAGCGGCTCGATGCCGAGCACCTCGAGGATGTCGTGCGGATCGGGCGAGCCGCCGATCAGATTGTCGCCGCGACGGACATGATCGCCCTCCTGGACGTCGATGACCTTGGACTTGGGGACCAGATACTCGACCGCCTCCGATCCGTCGTCCGGGCGGATGATGATCTTGCGCTTGGCCTTGTAGTCCTTGCCGAACTCGACGCGGCCCGAGATCTTCGCGATGATCGCGTTCTCCTTGGGCTTGCGCGCCTCGAACAGCTCGGCGACGCGCGGCAGGCCGCCGGTGATGTCGCGCGTCTTGGCGGCCTCGCGGCTGACGCGCGCGAGCACCTCGCCGGCGGCGACCTGCTGCCCGTCCTCGACCGAGAGCATCGCGCCCGGTGCCAGCATGTAGCGCGCCGCCTCGCCCGAATTCTCGTCGAGCAGGGTGAGGCGCGGCCGCAGGTCCTCCTTGCGCGAGGTGGCGCGATATTCGATCACGACCTTCTGCGCGATGCCGGTGGCCTCGTCGGTCTGCTCGGTGAGCGTCTGGTTCTCGATGAGATCCTGATACTTCACCTTGCCCGCCTTCTCGGTGATGACCGGCATCATGAACGGATCCCACTCCGCCATGCGATCGCCCTTCGAGACGATATGGCCGTCGCCGTTGAGCAGGTGCGCGCCGTACGGGATGCGGTGCGTCGAGATCTCGCGGCCGTCCATGTCGACGATCGCGAGCTCCGCCGAGCGCGACATCACGACGCGGCGGCCGCGCGTGTCGACGATCGTCGGCAGGTCGCGCAGCTCGATCTTGCCGTCGGTCGGCGCCTCGAGGTTCGAGGTCTCGTTGAGCTGCGCCGCGCCGCCGATGTGGAAGGTCCGCATCGTCAGCTGGGTGCCCGGCTCGCCGATCGACTGCGCCGCGATGACGCCCACCGCCTCGCCGATGTTGACCGGCGTGCCGCGCGCGAGATCGCGCCCGTAGCAGGTCGCGCAGACGCCGCCGATGCTCTCGCAGACCAGCGGCGAGCGGATCTGGAGCGATTGCGGCGCGATCGCCTCGACCTGGACGACCATCGCCTCGTCGAGCAGCGTGCCCTCGGGGATGACGACCTGGTTGGTCTTGGGATCGACGATATCCTCGGCGGTGGTGCGGCCCAGCACGCGCTCGCCGAGCGACGCGATCGTCGCGCCGCCCTGGATGATCGCCTTCATCTCGAGGCTGCGCTGCGTCTTGCAGTTGATCTCGACGATCACGCAATCCTGCGACACGTCGACCAGACGGCGCGTGAGATAGCCCGAGTTGGCTGTCTTCAGCGCGGTGTCGGCGAGGCCCTTGCGGGCGCCGTGGGTCGAGTTGAAATATTCGAGGACGGTGAGCCCCTCCTTGAAGTTCGAGATGATCGGCGTCTCGATGATCTCGCCCGACGGCTTGGCCATCAGCCCGCGCATGCCGGCGAGCTGCTTGATCTGCGCGGCCGAACCGCGCGCGCCCGAATGCGCCATCATGTAGATCGCGTTCATCGGCTCCTCGCGGCCATTGTCCTGGTACTTGACCGCCTGGATCTCCTTCATCATCTCGGCCGCGACCCGGTCGCCGCAGCGCGACCAGGCGTCGATCACCTTGTTGTACTTCTCCTGCTGGGTGATGAGGCCGTCCTGATACTGCTGCTCGTAATCCTTGACGAGCGTGCGCGTCTCCTCGACCAGCGGATCCTTGGCGGCGGGGATGACCATGTCGTCCTTGCCGAACGAGATGCCCGCCTGGAACGCGTGGCGGAACCCGAGCGACATGATCGCGTCGGCGAACAGCACCGTGTCCTTCTGGCCGGTGTGGCGATAGACCTCGTCGATGACGTCGCCGATGTCCTTCTTGGTCAGCACGCGGTTGACGGTGTCGAACGGCACCTTGAACGATTTGGGCAGGCACTCGCCGATCAGCATCCGGCCGGGCGTCGTCTCGTAGCGCTTGAGATACTGGTTACCCTGCTCGTCGGTCTGCGGCACGCGGCTGGTGATCTTGGAGTGCAGCGTCACCGCCTTGGCGTTGAGCGCCTGGTGGACCTCGGTCATGTCGCCGATGATCATGCCCTCGCCCGGCTCCTTCTCCTTGGAGAGCGAGAGGTAGTAGAGCCCCAGCACCATGTCCTGCGACGGCACGATGATCGGCTTGCCGTTGGCGGGCGACAGGATGTTGTTGGTCGACATCATCAGCACGCGCGCTTCCAGCTGGGCTTCCAGCGAGAGGGGCACGTGGACGGCCATCTGGTCGCCGTCGAAATCGGCGTTGAACGCCGAGCAGACCAGCGGATGGAGCTGGATCGCCTTGCCCTCGATGAGCACCGGCTCGAACGCCTGGATGCCGAGACGGTGGAGCGTCGGCGCGCGGTTGAGCATCACCGGATGCTCGCGGATCACCTCGTCGAGGATGTCCCAGACTTCCTTGCGCTCCTTCTCGACCCACTTCTT
>CAXTNX010000054.1:0-17236 GCA_964245815.1 uncultured Sphingomonadaceae bacterium
CAAGAGGAGGCAATATGGCACTCTGGAACCGTGCAGGAACATATTACGTCAAGCTCACAGCACCTGACGGAACGCTCATTAGACGTTCTACTGGCACGTCCGACAGGCAGAAGGCCGAGGAATATCACGACAAGCTGAAGGCCCAGCTGTGGGATCTTGCCAGACTGAAGCTGAAGCCGAAGCGGACCTGGGACGAAGCGGCTTTGCGGTGGCTGAAGGAAATGTCTCACAAGAAGTCTTACCGGGACGACGTGAGCCGGATCCGTTGGTTCACCAAGCATCTGCGCGGCAAGACGCTTGATCAGGTGAGCAGGGACATGATCGACCGGATCATCTCTCGCCAGCTCGCTCGCAGGAGCGATCGGACGAAAGATCTGTATGTGGCGCTGATCCGCGCCATCTTCCGGAAGGCGATGCGCGAGTGGGAATGGCTCGAGCATATCCCGGCGTTCAAGACCTACATGAAGGCCGGCAAGGTCCGGGTCCGCTATCTGACCCACGACCAGGCCAAGGCGCTCATGGACCGTCTGCCCGCTCACCAACGTGAAGTGGTGCTGTTCGCACTGTCGACGGGACTGCGTCAGGGCAACATCCTGAAGCTGACCTGGGGGCAGGTGGACATGACCCGTCGGATCGCGACGGTCGACCATGGCGACACCAAGAACGGCGAGGCGTTAGGCGTCCCGTTGAACGAGATCGCGATGGGCGTGCTCGAGCGCCAGCGGGGGCAAGCACCGGACCCAGGTGTTCACCTATCGGGGCCAACCGCTCCGTTCGGCGAACACGCGGACGTGGCGTGCGGCATTGCAGGCCTGCGGGATCGAGAATTTCCGCTGGCACGATCTGCGGCACACCTGGGCGAGCTGGCTCCGGCAGAATGACGTGCCCACCTGGGTGCTTCAGGAGCTGGGCGGCTGGAAGTCGGAGTCGATGGTGCGCCGCTACGCGCACCTCTCGGTGAAGCATCTGGCGCCCTATGCCGACCAGCTGACTTTTCCGGTCACAGCCGGGATCGGCGGAAATCCGCCAGTCCCGGAATCACCGGTGGGTCACAAACTGGTCACAGTGACGGCCCGTTTTCGGCTCAAACTGGTGGCCAGCAACCCGTAAGCCGTTGAAAAGATTGGTGGACGCACTTGGGCTCGAACCAAGGACCCGCTGATTAAGAGTCAGCTGCTCTACCAACTGAGCTATGCGTCCATTCCCGGATCGGTCGGCCAGCGTACTGGCGTCGGGAGGCGGCCGGTTAGCAGGGGCGGGGAGGGGTGTAAACAGCCGATCGCGATAATCCCGGGGCGTGGGGCCCGGTCAGCCGAACGGCGGGCGGTAGCCGCGCTGCTCGCGGTCGATCGCGAACAGCAGCCCGGTGATGATGAGCACCGTCATCACCGCCGATCCGCCATAGGAGACCAGCGGCAGCGGGATGCCGACGACCGGCGCCAGACCCATCACCATCATCAGATTGACCGCGACGTAGAAGAAGATCGTCGTCGACAGCCCCGCCGCGACGAGTCGGCCGAACCGCGTCGGCGCGCGCATCGAGACGCCCAGCCCCCACCAGGTCACCGACAGGAAGGCGAGGATCAGCAGCACCCCGCCGACCAGCCCCCACTCCTCCGCCATCGTCGCGAACGCGAAGTCGGTCTGGCCCTCGGGCAGGTAATCGAGATGGCTCTGGGTGCCGTTGAGGAAGCCCTTGCCGAGCACGCCGCCCGATCCGATCGCGATCTTGGACTGGGTGATGTGATAGCCCTTGCCGAGCGGATCGATGTCGGGATCGAGGAAGATCAGCACGCGGTTGCGCTGATATTCGCGCATCATCCCCCATGCGCCGGCGGCCAGCGGCACCATCGCGGCGGCGGCGCCGGCGAACAGCCGCAGCGGCAGGCCCGCCAGGAACATGACGGTGATGCCGCCCAGCGTCACCATCGCCGCGGTGCCGAGATCGGGCTGCACCAGGATCAGCATCGCAGGCAGTGCGATCAGCACCAGCGCCGGCCAGATCGCGCGGAAGCCGCGGATCTCGCCGGCCGGCAGCAGATCGTAGAAGCGCGCCAGCACGAGTACGATGCACGGCTTCATCAGTTCGGACGGCTGGAGTCGGACGATGCCGAGATCGAGCCAGCGCTGCCCGCCGCCGCGTACCGCGCCGACCAGCTCGACCAGCACCAGCGAAACGAGCAGGATCGCGTAGATCGGCAGCGTCGCCGCCTTGAGCTGCGCCTCGCGCAGCCGCGACAGCGCGATGCACAGCGTGAGGAACAGCAGGAAGCGCAACCCTTGTCCGAGCGCCCAGGGATGGAGGCTGCCCCCCGCTGCCGAATAGAGCACCACCAGTCCGAACCCGGTGATCGCCGTGATCGTCAGGATGATGCGCCACGGCAGCGTCGCGAGCGGGGCGGGGACGAGCGAGTTGCGGATCGCCACGGCTCAGGCCCTCGATTCGATGGCAAGCGGTACCATGATCCCTGATCGCGCGGAGCGAGGTCGAGGTGCGGTCCTTGTCATGGCGGGGACTTCGACTTCGCTCAGCCCGAAGGGCTGCCGGTACCGAGCCATCACGCCGTTTTCCTATCGCCGACCGGCGTCGGGTCCGGGGCCGGCACCAGCATGTTGTCGCTCCCCTCGAGCGGCGGCGCGACCGCGGAAGCCGCGGCGTCCGGCGCCGGATCGGCGGCGTTGTCGACCTGCACAGCGGCGGCGGCGTCGGCGGCCTTCTGCGCCGCCTGCGCGGCCAGCCAGGCGGCGCGATCGCGGGTCATGCGGGTGGCGATGTCGCCGCCCCAGGCCGGCTGGAGCGTGGCGAGCGTCGCGTTGGCCCTGGCGGGATCGTAGAGGAAGGTGAAGGCGTCGCGCGCCATCGCCGCCGCCGCCGTGCCGTGGCCGGCATGCTCCATGATGAAGCCCGCGGCGTAGCGCGGTTGCGCGAGGGGCGCGAAGGCGATGAACAGGCCATGGTCGCGCAGCTTCCACGCGCCGGTGGTGCCGCTGGTATGGCCGCTGCGGCGATCCGCCTCGCTGATGTGATGGACCTGCGCCGATCCGGTCTTGCCGCCCATCGCGACGCCGGGCACGTGCATCACCGCGCTGCCCGCGGTGCCGCCGGGGCCGACCACGGCGCCCATCGCCGCGTGGACGAAGCGCAGATGCCCGGGATCGATGCCGAGCGGCGCCGCGGCCACGTCGTCGCGGCGATGCGCGAGCCGCGGCACGAGCGCGCGGCCGCTCGCGATGCGCGCCGCCATCACCGCGAGCTGCAACGGATTGGCGAGCGTATAGCCCTGGCCGATCGCCGCGTTGAGCGTGTCGCTGACCGACCACGGCGTGTGGTACCGGCGCTCCTTCCACGCCGGATCGGGGACCGTGCCGAAGCGCTGCGAGGTGACCGGCAGCGCGAACCGCTCGCCGAGCCCCAGCCGCCTGGCCATCGCCGCGATCCGTTCGGTGCCGATGCGGCGCGCCATCGTGTAGAAGTAGATGTCGCAGCTCTTCTGCACCGCGGTGTGCATGTTCACCGCGCCATGGCCGCCATGCCGGTAGCAGTGGAAGGCGCTGTTGCCGACCCGGTAGGTGCCCGTGCACACGACATGATCGTCGGGCGAAACCCCCGCCTCGAGCAACGCCAGCGCATTCATCGGCTTGACCGTCGATCCCGCCGGATAGAGCCCCTGGAACGCCTTGTTGAGCAACGGCAGATGGTCGTTGGCGGACAGCATGTCCCATTCGTCGTGGCTGACCCCGCGCGAGAAGCTGTTGGGATCGAAGGCGGGCATCGAGACCAGCGCGAGGATGTCGCCGTTGGTGGTGTCGATCACCACCGCCGAGCCGCTTTCCGGGCCCATCCGCTCGGCGAGATAGGTCTGCAGCCCCGCGTCGATCGTCAGGTGCAGCGTCTCGCCCGGCACCTCGGCGCGGGTGGTGAGCGCGCGCACCAGCTTGCCGCGCGCGGTGACCTCGGATCGCTTGGCGCCGGGCTGCCCCCGCATATGCCGGTCGAAGATCTTCTCCAGCCCCTGCTTGCCGATCTTGAAGCCCGGCGTGATGAGCAGCGGATCGCGGTCGTGCCGGTAGTCGTCCGCCGACGCCGAGCCGACATAGCCGCACAGATGCGCGACCGCGGCGCCCGCCGGGTAGAAGCGCGAATAGCCGCGCGCCGGGATGACGCCGGGCAGATCGGGCAGGCGCAGGTTGACCTGGGCGAAGCGGTCGTAATCGAGATCCTCGATCACCTGCACCGGCTGGAACCCCGCGGCGTTGTCGAGCGCGTCGTCGAGCCGATCGAGATCGTCGCGGCTGAGCGCGAGGATGCGCGTCAGCAGCGCGATCTCGGCATCGCGGTCGGCGAGCAGATCGGGGATCAGGTCGACGCGGAAATCGGACCGGTTGACCGCGATCGGCCTGCCCGCCCGATCGACGATCCAGCCGCGGCGCGGCGGGATCAGCATCGAGCGCGCGCGATTGGCCTCGGCGAGCGCCTGGTATTTGTCGTGTTCGAAGATCGACAGCCACGCCATCCGCCCGGCGAGCATCAGCCCGACCGCGCCCTGCACGCCGCCGAGGAACAGTGCGCGCCTCGTGAAGGAGAAGCTCTGCTGCGCCGCGGTGACGAGCCGACCGCCGCCGCCACGAGCGCCGGACACCCGGGCGCCGAACGTCATGGCGTCATCCGGACGATCGGATCTTGCCCACGGCCAGGCGCCAGCGATCGAGCAACGCGCAGATCCGGCCGATGATCGGGAAGCACAGGATGCTCGCCGCGATCTGCGGGAACACCAGAACCACCGGCGCGGCGCCGCCGGTCCACCGCTCGACCGCCCATCCGGCGAGGATCGCGAACGCGATCAGCACCGCCGCGACCAGCCATTCCTGCCAATAGTCGCGCCACAGCAACCGACCTTCCACCGCCTCGATGGCGAGCAGGCAGATGGTCCACGTCACCATGCCCGTACCGAGCGTCTGCCCGGTCAGCAGATCGTCCGCAAGGCCGAGCGGCAGGCCGATCCAGACCGGCCAGATCTCGGGGCGCAGCAGGCGCCAGCCGAGCAGCGCGACGAGCCCGAGCGGGGGCCAGGCCGGCGACAGCGCGACCATCGGCACCAGCGCGGTGGCGGAGGCGACCAGCGTCGAGACGATCGGCACGAGGCGCGCGCGCGTCTCGATCGTGTCGCCGGGCGGCGCGGAGCTCGTCGTCGGGCGACTCACGGCGTGGTCGCCTGGCCCGGCGGAGGCGCCGGGATACCGACATAAGGCGGTTCGACGATCGCATAATCGAGCCGTGCGGGGTCGGCGAGCGGCCAGGCGATCGCGACGTCGCCCTCGCGCCGCAGCACGACGGCGACCGGCACGTCGGGCGGATAGAGCCCGCCGGTGCCCGAGGTCAGCACGATGTCGCCGCGCGCGAACGGGTTGGCGCCGGTGCCGAGCGGGCGCAGTTCGATCGAGCCGTCGCCGCGCCCGGCGGCGAGCGCGGGCAGGCCGCCGCGCGCCAGCCGGACGGGAACCACGGACGCATTGTCGGTGACGAGCAGCACGCGCGAGGCGGTGAGTCCGGTCTCGAGCACGCGCCCGACCAGCCCCTCGGCGGAGCGCACCGGCTGGCCCGCGCGCACGCCGTCGCGCGAGCCCGCGTTGAGCGTCGCCAGGCGCCGCGTGCTGACGCCGGTCGAGCCGATGATCCGCGCCACCGCGACCGGATCGACGTTGCTCTCGGTGAGCCTGAGCAGCCGGCGCAGGCGGGCGTTCTCGAAGGCGAGGATGCGCGCGCGGACGAGCGCCGAGCGATCGCGGGTCAGCTCTGCCTGCATCGCGCGATTCTTGCCACCGGCATCGACATAGGCAGCGATGCCCCCGACCAGGTCGCCGCCCGCGCGCATCACGCCGCGTCCTGCCGCCGAGACCGGCGCGGTGAGATCGAGCGCGGCGCCGCGGATTGCCGAAAAGCCCATCGGATCGAGATGCGCGATGACGATCAGGCCGAGGCCGGCGACGACGCCCGCGACGGCGACCACATAGGAGAAGAACAGCCCGTACTGCGCGCGGCGCGAGAAGCCGGGGCGGCGGTTGCGCGTCGGCGCCTTCATCCGCTTACCCCGGTGCCATCGCGTTCGTGCCCAGCCTGTCGACGCACCGTTCTTCTCTTGCCGCGCGATGAAATGCGGCCCCTCGACGTCGCTCGGGGCGAACCGAAAGGGGCGTCGGGCTCAGCGCGGACCGTGCCTCACGCGGTCAGCAGCACGCCGCGGAAGATCGGCTCCTCGAGCGCGCGGCCGGTGCCGAGCGCGACGCAGGTCAGCGGATCGTCGGCGATGGTGACCGGCAGCCCGGTCTCGTCGCGCAGCACCTCGTCGATGCCCTGCAACAAGGCGCCGCCGCCGGTCAGCACGATGCCCTGGTCGACAATGTCGGCGGCGAGTTCGGGCTGGGTGTTCTCGAGCGCGATGCGCACCCCCTCGATGATCGTGCCGACCGGCTCGGACAGCGCGTCGGCGATCTGGCCCTGGTTGATGGTGATCTCCTTGGGCACGCCGTTGACGAGATCGCGGCCCTTGATGTGGATCGTCTCGCCGATGCCGTCGGCGGGCATCTTGGCGCAGCCGACCTCCTTCTTGATCCGCTCGGCGGTGGCCTCGCCGATCAGAAGGTTGTGGTTCCGGCGCACATAGCTGGCGATCGCCTCGTCCATCTTGTCGCCGCCGACGCGCACGCTGGTGGTGTAGGCGAGCCCGCGCAACGACAGCACCGCGACCTCGGTGGTGCCGCCGCCGATGTCGACGACCATCGAGCCGACCGGCTCGGTGACCGGCATGTCCGCGCCGATCGCCGCCGCCATCGGCTCCTCGATCAGAAAGACCTGGCTCGCGCCCGCGTTGGAGGCGGCGTCGCGGATCGCGCGGCGCTCGACGCTGGTCGAGCCCGACGGCACGCAGATCACGATCTCGGGGAAGCGCCACGGGCGCACCTTGCCGCCATGGACCTTGTGGATGAAGTGCTTGATCATCTGCTCGGCGACGTCGATGTCGGCGATGACGCCGTCGCGCAGCGGCCGGATCGCCTCGATGCTGCCGGGTGTCTTGCCCATCATCAGCTTGGCGTCCTCGCCCACCGCGCGGACCCGCTTGACGCCGGCGATCGTCTCGATCGCGACCACCGAGGGCTCGTTGAGGACGATGCCGCGGCCGCGCAGATAGACCAGGGTGTTGGCGGTGCCGAGGTCGATCGCCATGTCGTGCGACATGAACTTGAAGAAACGCGAAAAAATCATTTCCTGCCCGATCTCGCTGTCTTGCTTGCGGTCGGCCGCCCCACAGTCGGCCCGCCTGATTCCCGAACCCTGCGCGGTCAGGGCCGCCGATCGTGCCGACTGGTCCACCGGCCTTCGCCGATCGTCATGGTCGCGAAGCGTCGGCGCTTGGGCTAGGGCTTAGCCCATGTCAATACGCCGCCTCCCCGAACACCTGGTCAATCGCATCGCCGCCGGCGAGGTGGTCGAGCGGCCGGCGAGCGCGCTCAAGGAACTGATCGAGAACGCCCTCGACGCGGGCGCGACGCGGATCGCAGTGACGCTCGACGAGGGCGGTCTCGCCGGCATCGAGGTGGTCGACGACGGCTGCGGGATGAGCCCGCCCGAGATGGCGCTGGCGCTCGAGCGCCACGCCACCTCCAAGCTGCCCGAGCATCTGTGGGCGGCGGGCGCGATCGAGGCGGTGACCACGCTGGGCTTTCGCGGCGAGGCGCTGCCGTCGATCGCCAGCGTCGCCCGGCTGACGATCGAGAGCCGGCCGCCGGGCGCCGACGGCTGGCGGCGCGTGATCGACAATGGCGTGGTGGTCGAGGACGGGCCGGCCGCGCTGCCGCCGGGCACGCGGGTGCGCGCCGACGCGCTGTTCGCGCGGGTGCCGGCACGGCGCAAGTTCCTGCGCTCGGCGCGGTCCGAATACGCCGCCTGCCTCGACGCGGTGCGGCGCCTCGCGATGGCGCGCGCCGACATCGGCTTCGCCGTGACGCATGACGGCCGCCGCGTGCTGTCGGCGCCGGCCGGCGAATCGCCGCCGGCACGCGTCGCCGCGCTGACCGACCGCGCGCTCCAGGCGAGCAGCGTCGTCGTCGATCACGCGCGCGGCGCGGTGCTGCTCGAGGGCGTCGTCGGGCTGCCGACCTTCAACCGCGGCGTTGCCGACCATCAATATCTGTTCGTCAACGGCCGGCCGGTGAAGGACCGGCTGCTCGGCGGCGCGGTGCGCGCCGCCTATGCCGAGATGCTGGCGCGCGACCGCCATCCGGTGGTCGCGCTGTTCGTGACGCTGCCCGGCAGCGAGGTCGACGTCAACGTCCACCCCGCCAAGACCGAGGTCCGCTTCCGCGAGCCCGCGCTGGTCCGCGGGCTGATCGTCGGCGGCCTGCGCGCCGCGCTCGACGCGGCCGGGCATCGCGTCGTCCGGCGGCCGGCGATCGGCGCGGAGGCGTGGACGTCCGAACCGATCGGCGTGCGGCCCCCGCTCGCCGTCGCCGAGCGGCAATATGGCGTCTGGGACGCGCGGCCGTCCTATGCCGCGCCACCGGTGGCCGGATCGTCCGCGCCGGGGCCGCTCGGTCGTGCCGAGAGCGCGGTCGCACCGGTGCCCGAGGGCGTGCGCCATCCGCTCGGCGTCGCGCGCGGCCAGGTCGCGGCGACCTATATCGTCGCCGAGGCCGAGGACGGGCTGGTGCTGGTCGACCAGCATGCCGCGCACGAACGGCTGGTGCTCGAACGCATGCGCCGCGCGCTGGCGGGATCGGGCGCGGAGGGCGGCGGCGTCGCCAGCCAGACGCTGCTGCTCCCCGAGGTGGTCGAGCTCGACGAGCCGGCGTGCGACCGGCTCGAGGCGCGGCTCGGCGAACTGGCCGGGCTCGGCCTCGCGCTCGATCGCTTCGGCGCGCGCGCGATGCTGGTGCGGGGCGTTCCGGCGCTGCTCGGCCGGACCGACGTGCGCGGGCTCGTCACCGATCTCGCCGATGATCTCGCCGCGCATGACGAGGCGCTGTCCCTGCGCGAACGCCTGGATGCGGTCGCGGGCACGATGGCGTGCCACGGCTCGGTCCGCGCCGGCCGCATCCTGTCGGTCGCCGAGATGAACGCGCTGCTCCGCGAGATGGAAGTGACGCCGCATTCCGGCCAGTGCAACCACGGCCGCCCGACCTGGGTGAAGCTGGATCACGCGTCGATCGAGAAGCTGTTCGGTCGGAAGTGAGCGGGCGTTTTTCTTGATCCTCGTCGGGACGGGGAGGGGGAACCGAGCGGCGGAAAGGCGTCGGCCTGAGCGGGACGCCGGTGTCGGCCCCCTCCATCTTGCTTCGGATGGCCGGTCGCGGCTTGCGTATCGGCGGCGCTTGCGCTAGGCGCCGCCGCGATCGTTCCGTCAGGATCGTGATGGCTCCGCACCCGGTCCCCGTGCCGCGTGCCCGCCGGCCGGCGAGTGTCGCCCGCCGGCGCTTTGTGCGTTGGGCCTGATCGCATCGTCGTCGGACAGGAGACGAGGCGTATGTTCGAAAGTCTGAGCGAACGGCTGGGCGGGGTCTTCGACCGGCTGCGCGGCCGTGGTGCGCTTGGCGAAAGCGATGTCCGCGAGGCGATGCGCGAGGTGCGGATCGCGCTGCTCGAGGCCGATGTCGCGCTGCCGGTGGTGCGCACGTTCGTCGACAAGGTGACCGGACAGGCGGTCGGCCAGTCGGTGCTCAAGTCGATCACGCCCGGCCAGCAGGTCGTCAAGATCGTCTCGGACGCGCTGACCGAGATGCTCGGCGCGGACGCCGTCGATCTCGAGCTCGGCGTCGTGCCGCCGGCGATCGTGATGATGGTCGGGCTCCAGGGCTCGGGCAAGACCACCACCACCGCCAAGATCGCGCGGCGGCTGCGCATGCGCGGCGCCAAGAAGGTGCTCATGGCGTCGCTCGACGTCAACCGCCCCGCCGCGCAGGAGCAGCTGGCGGTGCTCGGCGTGCAGGCCGACGTGCAGACGCTGCCGATCGTCGTCGGCCAGCAGCCGGTCGATATCGCCAGGCGGGCGCTCAATGCCGCCAGGCTCCAGGGCTTCGACGTGCTGATGCTCGACACCGCGGGGCGGCTGCATGTCGACCAGGCGCTGATGGACGAGATGAAGGCGGTCGCCGACGCGTCGCGGCCGACCGAGATCCTGCTCGTCGTCGATGCGCTGACCGGCCAGGACGCGGTCAACGTCGCGACCAGCTTCTCGGACCAGGTGCCGCTGACCGGCGTCGTGCTGACCCGGATGGACGGCGATGCGCGCGGCGGCGCCGCGCTGTCGATGCGCGCGGTGACCGGCAAGCCGATCAAGTTCGTCGGCACCGGCGAGAAGCTGGACGGGCTCGAGCTGTTCCAGCCGGCGCGCGTCGCCGGCCGCATCCTCGGCATGGGCGATGTCGTCTCGCTGGTCGAGCGCGCCGCCGAGACGATCAAGCAGGAGGATGCCGACAAGCTCGCCGAGCGGCTCGCCAAGGGCCAGTTCGACCTCAACGATTTGCGCAGCCAGCTCGCCCAGATGCGCCGGATGGGCGGTCTCGGCGCGCTCGCGGCGATGCTGCCGGGGCTCGGCAAGGCCAAGGCGGCGATGCAGGCCGGTGGCGTCGACGACAAGGTGCTGATCCGCATGGACGCGATCATCTCGTCGATGACCCCCAAGGAGCGCGGCAGGCCCGAGCTGCTCAACGCCAAGCGCAAGATCCGCGTCGCCAAGGGTTCCGGCACCACCGTGCAGGAGGTCAACAAGATCCTGAAGATGCATCAGGAGATGGCGACGATGATGAAGCGCGTGAAGAAGATGGGCGGCCTCAAGGGGCTCGCCGCGATGTTCGGCAAGGGCGGCGTGGACGGCGCGCTGTCGGGGATGAGCGGCGGGCAGATGCCGTCGATGGGACCGGGCGCGGGCACGCCGGGCGGCCTGCCGGGCCTGCCGGGCGGGCAGGGGCTGCCGCCGGGCTTCCAGAACTTCATGAAGAAGCGATAACAACTCGTTCAATTCGTTGGAAGGAAAACCAGAATGTCCGTTTCGATCCGTCTGTCGCGTGGCGGCGCCAAGAAGCGTCCTTATTATCGTATCGTCGTCGCCAACTCGACCGCGCCGCGCGACGGCGCCTATCTCGAGAAGATCGGCGTCTACAATCCGATGCTCGCCAAGACCGACGAGAAGCGCGTGATCCTCGATGCCGAGCGCGCCAGGCACTGGCTGTCGGTGGGGGCGCAGCCGACCGATCGCGTCGCCCGCTTCCTCGATGCCGCCGGCGTCCAGGAGCGTACCGCCAAGGTCAACGCCAAGAAGGGCGAACCCGGCGAGAAGGCCAGGGAGCGTGCCGAGGAGCGTGCGTCCAAGCTCGCCGCCGCCGCCGCGGCCGCGGCCGAAGCCGCCCGGCCCAAGGACGAGCCGGTCGCCGAGGACGCGCCTGTCGAGGAAACCAGCGCGGCGTGAGAGCCAGACCCGCGTTCGCCCTGAGCGAAGTCGAAAGGCCGTTCTTTCTTCGTGGAAAAGACGGAAAGGGGCTTCGACGTCGCTCAGCCCGAACGGGCGTGGTGCGGTAAGCCGATGCCCCGGCCGAACGGAGAGACGTATGTCCGGACGGGATGAAAGGCAGGTCGTGCTCGCCGCCGTCATCGGCGCGCACGGGATCGCGGGCGAGGTGCGGCTCAAGCTGTTCACCGACGATCTCGCGCGCTATCCGCTGCTCCACGCCGGCGCGCGCACGCTGACGCTCAGGTCGCTGCGGCCCGGCCCCAGCGGCGCGGTCGCGCGCTTCGCCGAGGTGGGCGACCGCAGCGCCGCCGAGGCCTTGCGCGGGGTCCAGCTCTCGGTCGCGCGCGCGGCGCTGCCGCCGCTCGGCGAGGACGAATATTATCATGCCGATTTGGTGGAACAGCCCGCGGTGTCGACCGCGGGCGAGGCGCTCGGCACGATCGCGGCGGTGGTCGATTACGGCGCCGGCGACCTGATCGAGATCGCGCGGCCCGACGGGCGCCGCTTCCTCGTGCCGGTGGCGGCAGGGGTCGACGATCTCGGGCCGCCGGTCATCGTTCGCGCGGAGTTCGTCGAGGGATGACCATCCTTCGCTCCGTCCTCCCGGCCTTGTGCCGGGATCCACCGCCCGCTCTCCTCAGCCGTCGGGTCTGCGTGACGGTGGATGCCGGCACCGGTCCGGCATGACGGCAGGATGAGGCGCGCGATGGACGTTCGCAGAGCTCCCGCGAAGGCTGGCATGACGAGGAGGGGATGAGGATGGACGTGCCGACTCGGTTCTTCCTCGCGATCCTGGCGGTGCAGCTCGGCTTTACCGGCACGTTGGTTTGGCTGGTCGCGCGCCGCTTCGCGAGGCGGCTGCCGCTCTATCGCTTCGTCGCGCCGGCGGGCGTGCCGCTGCTCATGTTCGCGCTCGTGCTGTTCTCCTTTCTCAACAACTACGACGCCTTGCGCGCGGCTCCGAACGAACCGTTCCATCCAAGCGACCTGTCCCCGCTGTTTCCGATCCTGCTCGCCTACCTGGTGCTGTGGCTGGTCGGCATCCTGTTCGCGAGCATGGTGATCCGCTGGACGCGGCGATGAGCTTCGCCGCGACGATCCTCACCCTCTATCCCGAGATGTTCCCCGGTCCGCTCGGGCTCAGCCTTGCCGGGCGCGCGCTCGCGGAAGGGCGGTGGTCGCTCGATGCCGTCCAGATCCGCGACTTCGCCACCGACCGGCACCGCTCGGTCGACGATACGCCCGCCGGCGGCGGCGCGGGGATGGTGATGCGCGCGGACATACTCGCCGCCGCGCTTGATGCGACGACGGCGCGGCATCCGGACCTGCCGGTGCTGGCGATGACGCCGCGCGGTGCGCCGCTCACCCAGGCGCGCGTCCGCGGCCTCGCCGCCGGGCCCGGCGCGGTCATCCTGTGCGGACGGTTCGAAGGCATCGACCAACGATTGTTCGAGGCGCGCGCGGTCGCCGAGGTGTCGATCGGCGACTACATCCTGTCGGGCGGCGAGATGGCCGCGCTGACGCTGCTCGATGCTTGCATTCGACTGCTCCCCGGCGTAATGGGCGCGGCTTCCAGCGCGGACGAGGAAAGCTTCGAACAGGGCCTTCTCGAATATCCGCACTATACCCGACCTGTCGAATGGGAAGGGCGCACGATCCCCGAAGTGCTGCGATCGGGGGATCATGCGAAGGTCGCCGCCTGGCGCAAGGCCGAGGCGGAGGCCGTCACACGGTCACGGCGACCGGACCTTTGGGAGCGCCACCGGGGCGTTCCGGTCCGATCGCCCTCTGGCGCGCGGCACGAACGGGACGACGAGTGATGAACCTGATCCAGACGCTCGAGGCCGAGGCCATCGCGCATTTCAACGAGACCAAGACGATCCCCGAGTTCCGCCCCGGCGACACGTTGCGCGTCGGCGTGCGCGTGGTCGAGGGCGAGCGCACCCGCGTCCAGAATTTCGAGGGCGTGTGCATCGCGCGCTCGAACAAGGCGATGGGATCGAGCTTCACCGTCCGCAAGATCTCGTTCGGCGAAGGCGTCGAGCGCGTGTTCCCGCTCTACTCGCCCAACGTCGATTCGATCGAGGTCGTGCGTCGCGGCGTCGTGCGGCGCGCCAAGCTCTATTACCTGCGCGGCCGGACCGGCAAGTCGGCGCGCATCGCCGAGCGCAAGGACAATCGCGAGACCGCCAAGGGATAGGGTTTGCGCCTGGTCTGCGCCTCAGTCTTTGAACCGACCTCCGTTCGCACTGAGCGAAGTCGACGTGCGATCGGGAAAGCGCCGGGGCTTGGGCTTCGCTCAGCCCGAACGGATGTGGTCCGGAGAAGATTGCTTGGTCGTTCTCGGAGGTTGGACCCGCTCGATGCGCCTTCTCGCCGCCCTGCCGCTCCTCGCCGCCGCACCGCCGCCGCCACCGTCGGTCGCGCCGCAGCCGCTCACGCTCGCGCGCATCTTCGCCAGCCCCGCGCTCTCCGGCCCGAGCCCGCGCTCGCCGAAGCTGTCGCTCGACGGCACGTACGCGACTTTGCTCAAGGCGCGGCCCGACGATGTCGAGCGCTACGATCTGTGGGCGATCGACACCGCCACCGGCGCCCAGCGCATGCTGGTCGACAGTGCGAAGATCGGCTCGGGCGGTCCGGTCTCGGAGGCCGAAAAGATGCGCCGCGAGCGTGCGCGCGTCGGCGGCACCAAGGGCATCGTCGACTATGCGTGGGCGCCCGACGGCAGGTCGGTGCTCGTGCCGGTCGACGGCGACCTGTATCTCGCGGGGCTCGACGGCCAGGTCCGCCGGCTCACCGCCACGCCGCAGAGCGAGATCGACGCGCATGTCTCCAAGGGCGGCCGCTATGTCAGCTTCGTGCGCGACCAGAACCTGATTGCGATCGACCTCGCCGACGGCAGGGAGCGCGCGTTGACCACCGACGGCAAGGGCACCGTCACCTGCGGCACCGCCGAGTTCGTCGCGCAGGAGGAGCTCGATCGCCGCACCGGCCACTGGTGGGCGCCCGACGACGGCCATGTCGCGCTCGAGTGCTATGACGAAGCGCCGGTCAGGCAGGTCACGCGCGCCGCGATCGGCACGCAAGGCACGACCGTCTACGAGCAGCGCTACCCGCTCGCCGGGACGCCCAACGTCGCGGTGACGCTGTGGATCGCGGCGCTCGATGGCGGTGCGCGGGTGAAGGTCGATCTCGGATCGGACCCCGACATCTATCTCGCCCGCGTCGATTGGGCCGATGACGGCAAGGCGCTCTACGTCCAGCGCCTGTCGCGCGACCAGAAGCGGCTCGACCTGCTCAGGGTCGATCCGGCGACGGGCGCCGCGACGGTCCTGTTCGGCGAGAGCGCGCCGACCTGGGTCGATCTCTCCGACAGCTTCCGTGCCTTGAGGGACGGCAGCCTGATCTGGGCATCGCAGCGCGACGGCCATCGTCATCTCTATCGCTGGCAGGCCGGGCGCTGGACGCAGCTCACGCATGGCGACTGGATGGTCGGCGACGTCATCGGCGTCGACGAGAAGGCGCACCGCCTCACCTTCACCGCGAACGCCACCGGCCCGACCGAGAACCAGGTCTATGCGGTCGACTGGCTGCGCCCCGCCGCGGCACCGGCTCCGCTCACCGAGGCCGGCTGGTGGAACGAGGCGGCGATGGACGAGGCCGGCACCCGTCTGCTCGTCACCCGCTCCAACCGGAGCCAGCCGCCACAGGTCTATGTCGCCGATGCGGCGGGCAGGCGGCTCGGCTGGATCGAGCGCAATCCGCTCGATGCGACCCACCCCTATGCGCCGTATGCGGCCGCCGACCTGCCGACCGCGTTCGCCACGATGACGGCGGCCGACGGCAGCGTGCTGCACTACCGGATCATCAGGCCGGCGGGCGCGGGCAGGCACCCGGTGTTCGTCGAGGTCTATGGCGGCCCCGCCGGGCAGACCGTGACGGTGCAATGGCCGAGCGAGCGCCAGATCTTCGAGCAGTATCTTGCACGGCACGGCTGGGTGATCTTCTCGCTCGACAATCGCGGCACGCCGCACCGGGGCACCGCGTTCGAGAGCCAGATCTACAAGGCGGCGGGGACGGTCGAGGTCGACGACCAGCTTGCCGGTCTGGCCTGGCTCAAGGCGCAGCCGTTCGTCGATCCCGCCAGGGTCGCGGTGTTCGGCTGGTCGAACGGCGGCTATATGACGCTGCGGCTGCTCGAAAAGGCGCCGCACGCCTTCGCCGCGGGCGTCGCGGTCGCGCCGGTGACGCGTTGGGAGTTGTACGATACCGCCTATACCGAGCGCTACCTCGGCGATCCGCGCACCGACGCGCCGGCCTATGCGAAGGCCGACCTGCTGTCGGACGCGACGAAGATCGCGGACCCGCTGCTGATCGTCCACGGCATGGCGGACGACAACGTGTTCTTCGACAACACCGTCGAGGTCGTGTCCAGGCTCCAGGACGGCAAGGTGCCGTTCGAGATGATGGTCTATCCCGGCAAGACGCATTCGATCGCGGGCGCGGCGACCCGGGCGCACCTGTTCGGGACGATCGCGCGCTTCCTGGATGACAAGGTGGCGGGGACCGCCGCCGCCGCGCCGCCGCCGTCACCCTGAACCCGTTTCAAGGTCCAGTGCCGTCCTGGCGATAAGGCCTGTTATCGGCGTGGATGCCGAAACAAGTTCAGCATGACGGGGGATGGCTTGGAGTGTGTCGCCAAAGCGCCTAAGCGACCCCCGCAGCCTTTCCAGCGGAGCTAATGACATGGGTTACCGGGTCGTCGTGGCGGGAGCCACCGGCAATGTCGGGCGCGAGATGCTCGCCATCCTCGCCGAGCGTGCGTTCCCGATCGACGAGATCGCGGTGGTGGCGTCGAGCCGCTCGACCGGCAACCAGGTCGAGTTCGGCGACACCGGCAAGATGCTGACGGTCAGGAACATCGACCATTTTGATCCGGCCGGCTGGGACATGGCGCTGTTCGCGATCGGCTCGGAGGCGACGCGCCTCCACGCGCCGCGGTTCGCCAAGGCGGGCTGCACGGTGATCGACAATTCGTCGCTCTACCGCATGGACCCCGACGTGCCGCTGATCGTGCCCGAGGTCAATCCGGGCGCGATCGAGGGCTATGCCCGCAAGAACATCATCGCCAATCCCAATTGCTCGACCGCGCAGATGGTCGTGGCACTGAAGCCGCTGCACGATTTCGCCAGGATCACGCGGGTCGTCGTCTCGACCTACCAGTCGGTGTCGGGCGCGGGCAAGGCCGGGATGGACGAGCTGTTCGAGCAATCGCGCAACATCTTCGTCGGCGACAGCGCCGAGGCGCGCACGTTCACCAAGCAGATCGCGTTCAACGTCATCCCGCACATCGACAGCTTCCTCGACGACGGCTTCACCAAGGAAGAGTGGAAGATGGTCGTCGAGACCAAGAAGATCCTCGATCCCAAGATCAAGGTGGTCGCGACCTGCGTGCGCGTGCCGGTGTTCGTCGGGCATTCGGAGGCGATCACGATCGAGTTCGCGAACGAGATCAGCGCCAGGCAGGCGCAGGACCTGCTGCGCGAGGCGCCGGGCGTCATGCTGATCGACAAGCGCGAGGACGGCGGATACACGACGCCGGTCGAGTGCGTCGGCGAGTTCGCCACCTTCGTCAGCCGCGTGCGCGAGGACCCGACCGTCGACAACGGCCTGGTGCTGTGGTGCGTCAGCGACAACCTCCGCAAGGGCGCGGCGCTGAACGCGGTGCAGATCGC
>CAXTNX010000055.1:0-14902 GCA_964245815.1 uncultured Sphingomonadaceae bacterium
AACCCGTGTTTCAGCCGTGAAAGGGCCGCGTCCTAGACCGCTAGACGATGGGGCCGGCAAGGCGTGGTGCGACTAGGGGAGGGCGCCCGCCCGGTCAAGCGGGCACGTCAATCCGCCCAGGCGGCGTCGTCGAGGTGGAGTTCGGCCGCCGGGCGCGACCCCCAGTCGTCGGTGCGCGCGCGGCCGGCGAGCCACAGGCGGCGATGCGCGGGCGCGCCGAGCAGCGCCAGCCCGAGTGCGGTGTCCGCCGCGCCGAACGCCATTGCCTTGATTGAGGCGCCGCCATCCCCCGCGACGATCGCGCGGACGTGCCCCGTGCCGACCACGTCCGCCCTGACGATGCGCACCCGCCCCGCGCCGACGCGCGGCGCCGGCCAGCCCGCGCCGTAAGGCCCGCCGGTCTCCATCGCTTCGACCAGGGCCGGCGTGATCCCGCCCGGCGCGACGACCGCGTCGAGCAGCAGTGCGCGGTCGGACGAAGCCGCCCCGATATCGCGCGCCAGCCGCGCGTCGAGGAAGTCGGCGAGGGCGTCGATGCGGTCGGCGGCGACGGTCAGCCCCGCCGCCATCGCATGGCCGCCGCCGGCGACGATCAGCCCCGCGTCCCTGGCGGCGAGGATCGCGGCGCCGAGATCGACGCCCGCGATCGAGCGCCCCGATCCCTTGCCGACGCCGTGCTCGTCGAGCGCGATGACGATCGCCGGGCGGCCGAGGCGCTCCTTCAGCCGTCCCGCGACGATGCCGATCACGCCGGGATGCCAGCCGCTACCCGCGACCAGCACGACCGCGCGATTGCCCTGGCCGGCCGCGAGGGTCTCGGCCTCGGCGCGCACCGCCAGCTCGATCGCGCGGCGATCCTCGTTGAGCCGCTCGAGCTCGGCGGCGATCGCCTCGGCCTCGCTCTCGTCGGTGGTGGTGAGCAGCCGCACGCCGAGATCCGCGCGACCGACACGGCCGCCGGCGTTGATCCGCGGACCGAGCGCGAAGCCGAGATCGGTGCAGCTTGGCGCGCGCTTGAGCCGCGCCGCGCGGACCAGCGCCGCCAGCCCGATGTTGCGGCCCTGCGCCAGCACCTTGAGCCCCTGGGCCACGAACGCGCGGTTGAGCCCGCGCAGCTGCGCCACGTCCGCCACGGTGCCGAGCGCGACCAGATCGAGCAGGTCGAGCAGCCGGGGCTCGGGCCGGGTCGCGAAGCGCCCGCGCGCGCGCAGCGTGCGGACCAGCGCCGCGCCCAGCAGGAACGCCATGCCGACCGCGGCGAGATGGCCGTGCGCGGCGCCGTCCTCGTCCTCGTCGAGCCGGTTGGGATTGACCACGGCGTGCGCGATCGGCAGCGCGGCGGTGCATTTGTGATGATCGACGACCAGCACGTCGAGCCCGGCGGCGTGCGCCGCGGCCAGCGCATCGAAGGCAAGCGCGCCGCAATCGACGGTGACGACGAGGCTGGCGCCCGCCGCCTTCAGCGCGACGAGCGCGCCGGCGGAGGGGCCGTAGCCCTCGAGCAGGCGATCGGGGATGTAGGCGCCCGCCGCCAGCCCCAGTGCGCGCAGCAGGCGGACGAGCAGCGCCGCGGACGTCGCGCCGTCGACGTCATAGTCCCCGAAGATCGTCACCGCCTCGCCGCGCTCGACCGCATCCGCCAGCCGCGCGGCGGCGCGATCCATGTCGCGGAAGATCGACGGGTCGGGCATGAAATGCCGGATCGTCGGCAGGCGATGGCTGTCGAGCGCCTCGCGCGCCACGCCGCGCGCGAGCAGGAGCTGATCGACCAGCGTGTCGGGCCGGAACCCGGCATCGACCTCCTCGCCCGCCAGCCCGCGCCAGCGCCACGCCCGGCCGAGGATCGAGTCGGTGACCCCGCAGGGTGAGGATGCGGTCG
Organism: uncultured Sphingomonadaceae bacterium; assembly: GCA_964245815.1. GTDB lineage: Bacteria > Pseudomonadota > Alphaproteobacteria > Sphingomonadales > Sphingomonadaceae > Solisphingomonas. Next base: position 1,880 of record CAXTNX010000055.1, read on the forward strand.
TGAGCATCGGGGTCAGCCCTGGCGGCCGGCGGGCCGGGTGATGGTCGGACGTGGACGAAGTGGACGCCACGTCACCCCCCGACGCCCCCCGCCCGAACGGTTCGGCCCTCGCGCCGCCAGCCTCGATCGGAATGCGATGGCGCCTCCGCCATCATCGGACAGATATGGCGGATGGGCAGGGACGGGCACGGCGATGAGAGCGATGACGGTCATCCCGCTACCCATGCACGCGTAGTCCAACATTGGAAGCGGGATGACCGCACCGACCCCGTTCGTCCCGAGCGAAGTCGAGAGACGGACCTGGCGCAGGTGTCTCGACTTCGCTCGACACGAACGGATGTGGGTGAGCGTCCAGGAGGGGCGCGTCACCCATGGCGCCCGCCCTCAGCGCCGGTGCTCGCCCTTCACCCGGCGGATCGTGCGCGAGCTCGCGCGCATGACGATGCTCTCGGTGGTCATCACGCCGCCGCGCCTGTAGCGCACGCCCTCGAGCAGCGAGCCATCGGTGACCCCGGTGGCGGCGAAGATCGCGTCGCCCTTCACCAGGTCGCCGAGCCGGTAGATGCGATCGAGATCGGTCACGCCCCATTTGGCGGCGCGCGCGCGCTCGTCGTCGTTGCGGAACAGCAGCCGGCCCTGGAACTGGCCGCCGACGCAGGACAGCGCCGCGGCGGCGAGCACGCCCTCGGGCGCGCCACCCGAGCCCATGTAGATGTCGATCGTGGTGTCGGGATCGGTGACCGCGATCACGCCGGCCACATCGCCGTCTGAGATCAGGTGGACGCCGCAGCCGATCGCGCGCAGCTCGGCGATCAGCTTTTCGTGGCGCGGGCGATCGAGCACCATCACCACGATCTCGTTCGGATCGACGCCCTTGGCCTTCGCCAGCGCGCGGACATTCTCGGTCGGCGAACGCTCGAACGAGACCAGGCCGTCCGCATAGCCCGGGCCGATCGCCAGCTTGTCCATATAGACGTCGGGGGCGTTGAGCAGGCAGCCCTGCTCGGCGATGGCGAGCACCGCGAGGCTATTGGGACCGGCCTTGGCACAGATCGTCGTGCCCTCCAGCGGATCGAGCGCGATGTCGATCTTCGGTCCGGTGCCCTTGCCGACCTTCTCGCCGATATAGAGCATCGGCGCCTCGTCGCGCTCGCCTTCGCCGATCACGACGGTGCCGTCGAACTCGAGCTCGTTGAACGCCTTGCGCATCGCCTCGACGGCGGCGGCGTCGGCGGCCTTCTCGTCGCCGCGGCCGACGAGCTTCGAGGCGGCGATCGCGGCTGCCTCGGTGACGCGCACCATCTCGAGCACGAGGACGCGATCGAGGACGTGACTGGCGGCGATCGGATTGGTCGACATGGACGCTCCCCTGGATTACGCGCGGACCGATAGGGAGCCGATGGGGCGATGTCGAGAAGGCAGCGGCACCATTCCGCATCGGAGCCGGGGCCGGCCTTTCGCCTTGCCGAACGGTGGTGGAATGAGCCTGGCGGAGACGGCGTTCACACGTCGAGGATGTGCATCAGCATCGGCCGTCCGATCAGGCTCGCCGAGCCTTCGAGCCGGGCGAGCGCGTCGCCGACGCAGCGTTCCGGCCCCTCGTGCGTCACCATCGCGACCAGTACGCCGCCGTCGGGGGTGGTGCCGCGCTGGATGAGGCTTTCGATCGAGACGTTGGCGTCGCGCATCGCAGCCGCGATCTCGGCGAGCACGCCGGGGCGGTCCGCCACCGAGAAGCGCAGATAGGCGCGCCCGCGCCGACTGCCCGGCGCGGCGCCGGGCATCGCAGCGAGGCTTGCCACCGGCATCGCGAAGGCGGGTCCGACCTCGCCGCGCGCGACATCGATGAGATCGGCGACCACGGCGGAGGCGGTCGGGCCTTCCCCCGCGCCGCGGCCCTCGAAGAACAGCCGGCCGACGAAATTGCCCTCGGCGACGATGGCGTTGAGCGATCCCGAGACATGCGCGAGCGGATGATCGAGCGGCACGAGGCAGGGATGGACGCGCTGCATCAGCCCCGCCGTCGACGAACCCTCGGGCTGCGCCTCCGCCAGCCCGATCAGGCGCACGCGATAGCCGAGCGCCCGGGCCTGTGCGATGTCGGCGGCGATGACGTGGCGGATGCCCTCGATCCCGACCCCGGCGAAATCGATCCGCGTGCCGAAGGCGAGGCTGGCGAGGATCGAGAGCTTGTGCGCGGCATCGACGCCGTCGATGTCGAACGACGGATCCGCTTCGGCATAGCCCAGCCGCTGCGCCTCGCCGAGCACTTCGGCGAAGTCGCGCGCCGCGGACTCCATCGTACTCAGGATGTAATTGCAGGTGCCGTTGAGGATGCCGTAGACGCGGCCGATCACGTTGGCGGCGGCGCCCTCGCGCAGGCCCTTGACCACGGGGATGCCGCCGGCGACCGCCGCCTCGTACTTGAGCGCGACGCCCGCCGCCTCGGCCTCGCCGGCAAGGGCGAGGCCGTGATGCGCGATCATCGCCTTGTTGGCGGTGACCAGCGCCTTGCCCGCCGCGATCGTCGCGCGTGCGATCGTCAGCGCCGGACCGTCCGCGCCGCCGATCAGCTCGATCACGACATCGACATCGTCGCGCGCGGAAAGCGTGGTCGCATCGTCGACCCAGGCGAAGCGCGCGAGGTCGATGCCGCGATCGCGCGCGCGGTCCCGGGCCGAGACCGCGACGATCTCGATGGCGCGGCCCGCGCGGCGTTCGATCAGCTCGCGATTGGCGTCGAGCAGCTTGACGACGCCGCCGCCGACCGTGCCGAGCCCGGCCAGCGCCACCCGCAATGTCCCCGCCATCTCACTCTCCCGCGTAAGCGCGTCGCGCTGGCACGGGAGCGTGGGAGAGGCAAGGGGCACGACCGGGTCAACCGTCCCTGCCCTGTTCCCCCGCGAGGGCGGGGGGCCAGACCCGGATCAAGACTCCTCGATGGGCTGGACCCCGCCGCCGCGGGGGGACAGTTCGGACATGCCCTGCGCTTCAGATCAGCGGCACTTTACGTTGCCGCGATCGATCGAGCGGCCGAGCAGCGCGCCGCCGCCGGCGCCGAGCAGCGTACCGAGCGTGCCGCCGCCGAGCAGGTTGCCGGCAAGCCCGCCACCGACCGCGCCGATCACGGTGCCGGTCGTGCCGTCGCTGCGGCGGCAATAATAGCGGTTGTCGTGGCCGCGATAGACCTGGTCGTCGCGGCCGAGCCGGCGGGCGCTACGGTGACGGCCATCGTAGCTGTTCGCGGGATCCCAGTTCTGGTCGCCGCCGCGCCAGCCATGGTCGTTGCGATTGTTGTGGTGCTGCGCGAACGCCGGCGCGGTGGCCAGCGGGGTCCCGATCGTCGCGACCGCAGCGGCCGCCAGCAGAAACTTCTTCATCTCACACTCCTCGATACGGATCAGCCCGCTCCATTTGCGTCGATAGGCTGTCCTGGGTGGCGCGACGCTGAACGCATCGGTCAGCGAAACGACAGGTTCACACCGCCTCGGCCTGCGTGACGGGGGCGGCGTTGACGCCCATCGATTGCAGGTAGCGGCGGACATTGCGCGCCGCCTGCCGGATGCGATGCTCGTTCTCGACCAGCGCCAGCCGGACGAAGCCCTCGCCCTCCTCGCCGAAGCCGACACCGGGCGCGACCGCGACCTGGGCGTGGGTGAGCAGCTGCTTGGAGAACTCGAGCGCGCCGAGATGGCGGAGCGCGGGCGGGATCGGCGCCCAGCAGAACATCGACGCCTCGGGCACGGGCAGTTCCCAGCCGGCGCGGCCGAAGCTTTCGACCATCACGTCGCGGCGGCGCTTGTAGAGCGCACGGTTGCTCGCGACGATATCCTGCGGCCCGTTGATCGCCGCCACCGCCGCCGCCTGGATCGGCGTGAACGCGCCATAGTCGAGATACGACTTCACCCGCGTCAGCGCCGCGATCAGCGTGCGGTTGCCGACCGCGAAGCCGATCCGCCAGCCCGCCATCGAATAGGTCTTGGAGACGCTGGTGAACTCGATCGCGACATCGCGCGCGCCAGGCACCTGGAGGATCGAGGGGGTCGGCGTGTCGCCGAAATAGATTTCCGAATACGCCAGGTCGGACAGGACCCAGAGCTTGTGTGCCTTGGCGAAGGCGACGACCTGCTCGTAGAAGGCGAGATCGGCGACGTAGGCGGTCGGGTTGGACGGGTAGCCCATCACCAGCACCGATGGCTTGGGCACCGTATAGGCGACCGCATGCTCGAGCCGCTTGAAGAAGTCCGGTCCCGGTGCCGCCGGGATCGAGCGGATCGCGGCGCCCGCGATGATGAAGCCGAAGGTGTGGATCGGATAGCTTGGATTGGGCGCGAGCACGACGTCGCCGGGCGCGGTGATCGCCTGCGCGAGATTGGCGAGCCCCTCCTTGGAGCCCAACGTCACCACGACCTCCGTATCGGGATCGAGCTCCACCCCGAACCGCCGCGCGTAATAGCCCGCCTGTGCCCGGCGCAGCCCGGCGATGCCCTTGGACGCGGAATAGCCGTGCGCGTTGGGATTGCGCGCGACCTCGCACAGTTTCTCGATGACGTGCGGGGCGGGCGCGCCGTCGGGATTGCCCATGCCGAGATCGATGATGTCCTCGCCCGCCGCGCGCGCCGCCGCCTTCATCGCGTTCACTTCGGCGAACACGTAGGGCGGGAGGCGGCGGATGCGGTAGAACTCTTCGGACATCGTCAAACCCTTCTTCCTCGGGTGCTCGCCAATCCGGCGGCGGATGCGGTATAGCGCCGGCCGAGCGATCGGCACAGGCGCGATCGTCGGGAGAGTGCGGTGGCCGATACGATCGAGAGCGCGCCTGGGACGAGCGGCCTGCCGGGCCTCGCGCTGCCGACGCTGGAGGAGCTCCAGCACTGGACCGGGGTGATCGGCCGCGCGCAGCAGATGATGCTCGACCATGTGGTGAGGAGCGCCGACGCGATGCCGGTCGCCGGGATGCCCGACATGTCCCGGCTGTTCGGCGCATGGTCGCTCCCCCGCTTCAATACCGAGGCGCTGGTCGCCGCGCAGACCGGTTTCTGGACCGACAGCATCGCGCTCTGGCAGCGCTTCCTTGATCCCGCGCGCGTCGCCGACGACGGCGCGACCGAGCGCGACCGCCGCTTCGCCGCACCGGCGTGGCGCGAGCATCCGGCGTTCGCGCTGCTCCGCGAGGCGTATGGCGTGGTCTCGCAGGCGATGCTCGCGCAGGTCGACGCGGTGGAGGGGCTCCACGCGCGCCAGCGCGACCGGTTGCGCTTCGCCACCCGCGCCTATGTCGATGCGGCATCGCCTTCCAATTTCGTGCTGACCAACCCGCAGGCGCTCCAGCGCATCGTCGAGACACGCGGCGAGAGCGCCCTCGCCGGGCTCGGCAACATGCTCGCCGATCTCGGGCGCGGCCAGCTCACCCAGACCCCGGACGACGCCTTCGAGGTCGGCCGCGATCTCGCCACGACGCCGGGCAAGGTGATCCACGAGACGCCGCTCTACCAGCTCATCCAGTATGCGCCGGCCACCGAGACGGTGCAGCGTATCCCGCTGGTGATCTTCCCGCCGTGGATCAACCGCTTCTACATCCTCGATCTCGGGGCCAAGAAGAGCTTCGTGCGCTGGGCGGTGGCGCAGGGACTGACCGTGTTCATGGTGTCGTGGAAATCGGCGGACGCGGACCTCGCCGCGACCACGCTCGACGATTATGTGAGCGCGCAGCTCGATGCCGTCGCGGTGGTGCGCGACCTGCTGGATGTCGAGCAGGCGCACGTCATCGGCTATTGCGTGGCGGGCACCGTGCTGGCCGCGACGCTGGCGCTGCTTGCCGCGCGCGGCGACGACAGCGTCGCCTCGGCGACCTTCTTCACCGCGCAGGTCGATTTCGCCGATGCCGGCGAGCTCGGCCTGTTCGTCGACGACCGGATGCTCGATCTGCTCGGCTCGCTGACCGGCGAGGAGGGCTTCCTCGACGGTCGCTACATGGCGGCAGTGTTCAACATGCTGCGCGGGCCCGACCTGGTCTGGAGCTATGTGGTCAACCACTATCTGCTCGGCCAGGACTATACGCCGTTCGACCTGCTGCACTGGAACAGCGACATCACCAATCTGCCGGCAGCGTGGCACCAGGCCTATCTGCGCGATTTCTATCGCGACAACCTGCTGGTCCGCCCCGGTGCGCTGAGCGTGCTGGGCGTGCCGATCGACCTGACGCGGGTCGCCGTACCCGCCTACATCCAGGCGGGGCGCGAGGATCATATCGCACCCGCGGCGAGCGTGTGGAAACTGACCGGGCAGTTCCGCGGTCCGATGCGCTTCGTGCTGGCCGGATCCGGGCATATCGCGGGCGTCGTCAATCCGCCCGAGGCTGGTAAATACCAGTATTGGACCAGCGACCATCCGCACTCCTCATTCGACGACTTCAGCGCGGAGGCGACCGAGACCAGGGGCAGCTGGTGGCCCGATTGGGCGGCCTGGATCGGCACGCGATCGGGCGGAGCGGTGTCGGCGACCGGAGCGCGGGTGCCGGGCGCGGGCACGCTTGCGGCGATCGAAGACGCCCCGGGGCGTTACGTCAGGATGCGCTGACCTTCCGGCGCAAGCTTTTTGCTGCACTGCACAAAAAGCTTGCGCGCGCGGCGATATGCGCGTATTGTGCGACGCAGCAAAGAGATAGGTCTGTCGATGGCGACTTCGAAACTTCCATCCGATGCGGCCCCGCGCAAGCGCGGCTGGCCACGGAAGATCGTCGAGATCGTATCGAGCGCCCCGGCAACGGCGACGGCGGAGAGTCCCGACTCCCTCCCGGTCGAGCCGGTGGAGGAGGCCGGAGCGCACGTCACCGACAAGCCGGCCCCGGTAAAGACGGTCGAGACGCCGGCGGTCGCCAAATCCGCGGTGACGACCGCGCCCGAGAACAGGTCGGTCGTCTCGCCGCCCGTCGTGGCGACGCCTGCATCGGCGCCGGTCGCCGCGCCGGTGCCGCGTTCGGTTCCCGTTCCCGTTCCTCAAGAATCCGCTTCTCCCGCTTTCACGAAAGGACTTCCCATGGCCACCACCTTCGCCTCCAGGCGCTTCGCCGCCAGCCCCGAGGGCATTCAGTCGATGTTCGCGGACATGCAGACCCGCACCAAGGCGTCGGTCGAGAAGAGCAGCAAGCTCGTCGAGGAGATGAGCGCGTTCGCCAAGGGCAATGTCGAGGCGATGATGACCTCGGGCCGGATCGCCGCCAAGGGCGCCGAGACGCTCGGTCAGGAAGCCGTCGAGTACGGCAAGAAGAGCTTCGAGGGCGCCGCCGCCGCGTTCAAGGGCATGGTTGCCGCCAAGTCGCCGACCGAGCTGTTCAAGCTCCAGTCGGACTATGCGCGCGCCAGCTTCGACGCGGCGGTGACCGAGGGCTCCAAGCTGTCCGAGGCGTGGCTCAAGCTGGTCGGCGAGATCGCCCAGCCGCTGTCCAGCCGCGTCGCGATCGCCGCGGACAAGATCAAGGCGCCGGTCGCCTGAACCCGTATCGGGCGGTGCGCTGCCGCCCGGCCTTCGGTCGCGCTCGGGCGGTCGTCCTCGATGGACGGCCGCCCGTCGCTTTGTGTCCCCGCCAGCCCTTGCCGACGACCCGTCAGGTGCCATATCGTGCGCTTGTCGGGATCAGGATGACGATGACGCGCGACGAAGGGATTGCGGCGATGGTGTCGGTGCACGGCATGGCCGGGAAGGATGCGGGCGGGGACGAGTCGGGCACCGGCGTCGCCACGCGCACCCGGACGCGCACCAAGAAACCGTCGCTCTACAAGGTGCTGATGCTCAACGACGACTACACGCCGATGGAATTCGTCGTCCTGTGTCTCCAGCGCTTCTTTCGGATGAGCATCGAGGATGCGACCCGGGTGATGCTCCACGTCCACCAGAAGGGCGTGGGCGTGTGCGGCGTGTTCAGCCACGAGGTCGCCGAGACCAAGGCGACGCAGGTCGTCGACTTCGCGCGGCAGAACCAGCATCCGTTGCAATGCACGATCGAGAAGGCCTGAGCACGCCCGGGACGCCGACACGGGTCCGTCCTGGTTAACGTCCCTTCGCGGGACGCGCCTCCGCCATCGCCGCTCGCCGCGGGACAGCCGTCGCCCTAGCTGCCGGGAATGGCGATCGTGCTGTCCGATTACGAGGCCGCGCCCAAGCACAAGGGCGACTATGCCGATGAGCTCGCCCGGCTCCAGAAGCGGCTGGCGCACATCCAGATCGCGCACATCGTCCACAAGCGCCGCGCGATCGTGGTCTTCGAGGGCTGGGACGCGGCGGGCAAGGGCGGCACCATCCAGCGGCTGACCGCGGCCTGGGACGCACGCCATGTCGCGGTCCACGCGATCGTCGCGCCGACCGCTGAGGAAAAGGCGCGGCACCATCTCGCGCGATTCTGGTCGCGGCTGCCGATGTCGGGGCAGATCGCGGTGTTCGACCGGAGCTGGTACGGACGCGTGCTGGCCGAGCGCGTCGAGGGGCTGACCGATCGCGCCGGGTGGCGCCGCGCGTACGACGAGATCAACGAGTTCGAGGCGCAGCAGAAGGACAGCGGCACGACGCTGGTCAAGCTGTTCCTCCACATCAGCGAGACCGAGCAGGCGCGCCGCTTCCGCGCGCGGATCGAGCATCCGTGGAAGCGCTGGAAGCTCACGGTCGAGGATCTGCGCAACGGTGCGCGCCGTGCGGACCATGTCGCCGCCGCCGAGGAGATGTTCGCGCGGACCGATACGCGATGGGCACCCTGGAAGGCGATCGATGCCGACCACAAGAAACAGGCCCGGCTGGCGGCGCTCGCCCATGTCGCCGACGTGCTGGAGAAGGCGGTGCCGATGACCCCGCCGGCGCCGGATGCGGCGGTGGCGCAGTGGGCACGCGAGGCGTGGGGGATCGAGCTGGCGTAGGCGCCTGGATCCTCTACCTCCAGAGCATGATAACTTCGTTTTGATCCACCGGAAAGACAGTTGGTCAAACCGTGTGGCATCATGCTCTAAAATCACGCTCGAGCGGAAGAGGGCGGATTAGAACAGTATCCGCGCCGCCTCGTCCCACAACGCCGGCGAGGCCGCCGCGAGCAGCCCGGTGCGCTCGCCGCCCGCACGATAGGGCGATCCGTCGGGATGCGCGATGCGGCCGCCCGCTTCGGTGAGGATGAGCGCGCCGGGGATATGGTCCCAGGGCTTGGCGCGCCAGAACAGCGCGACGTCGTTCTCGCCGAGGAACAGCCGCGGATATTGCTCGCCCGCGCAATTGGGGATGTCGGCGGTGGTCAGCCGGCCGTCGGCGCGCGCCACGACGTCGGCACGCACGTCGTCGGGCAGATAGCGCGTGGCGAGCGCCGCCACCGGCCGCCGCGCGCCGGTGCCGCGCGCGGCGACGCGCTGGTTGTCGACATAGGCGCCGCCGCCGCGCGCGGCATGGCACATCCGCCGGGTGGCGGGATCGAGGATCCAGCCGGCCTGGGTCTCGCCGTCCGTGAGCAGCGCGACCATGATCGCGAACGGGTGGCGTCCGTTGGCGAAATTATGCGTGCCGTCGATCGGATCGACCACCCAGCACGCGCCCCGGGCGATCCCGCCGAGCAGCGCGGGGTCGGCGGCGACACCCTCCTCGCCGACGACATGGCTGCCGGGCAGGATCCCGGTCAGGCCCCCGATCAGCCGGTGCTCCGCCTCGCGATCGGCGATGGTGACGAGATCGTCGGGACCGTCCTTGGTCTCGATCTGGTCGGCGGCTAGCGTCCCGAAGTGGTGCATCACGACATCGCGGCCGATCTTGCGCATCAGTCCGTCGACCGCGGCGTGAAGTGGGTGCATCCCCGTCAGCTCCGGTAATCGGCGTTGATCGAGATGTAGCCATGCGTCAGGTCGCACGTCCAGATCGTCGCGCGGCCCTCGCCCAGGCCGAGATCGACGCCGATCCGCACCTCTCGGCCCGTGAGGTGCGCGGCGACCGGCGCCTCGTCGTAACCTTCGACCGCAAGCCCGTTCGCGGCGACCTGGGTGTCGCCGAAGCGGATCGCCAGCCGATCGCGGTCGGCGGGCTCGCCGGCCTTGCCGACCGCCATCACGACGCGGCCCCAGTTCGCGTCCTCGCCCGCGATCGCGGTCTTGACCAGCGGCGAGTTGGCGATCGACAGCGCCACCGCGTGGGCGCTCGCATCGCTCGTCGCGCCGTCGACCGCGACTTCGATGAACTTGGATGCGCCTTCGCCGTCGCGCACCACCAGCTGCGCGAGCTGCAGGCAGACGTCGTGGATCGCGGCGGCGAGCGCGTCGGCGCCGGGATCGTCGATCGCGCGGAGCGGCGCGTTACCGGCGGCACCCGTCGCGAACGCCAGCACGGTGTCCGACGTCGAGGTGTCGCCGTCCACCGTGATGCACGAGAAGGAGCGCGCGTTCGCCGCCGCGAGCATCTGCTGAAGCAGCGGCGCTTCGATCGCGGCATCGCTGAACAGGAAGCCGAGCATCGTCGCCATATCGGGCGCGATCATCCCCGAGCCCTTGACGATCCCGACGACGGTGACGGTGCGCCCGTCGACGATCGCGGTCGCCTGTGCGCCCTTGGGAAAGGTGTCGGTGGTCGCGATCGCCGCCGCCGCCGCGCGCCAGTCGGCATCCGGGGCGGTCAGCGCGGCGTCGACGCCGGCCTCGGCGATGGCGATCGGCAGCGGCACGCCGATCACGCCGGTCGACGCCACGAACACGTCGGACGGCGCGCACCCGGTCGACCGCGCGACCCGCGCCGCGATCGCCTCGACCGCGGCGCGGCCCCTGGCACCGGTGAACGCGTTCGAGTTGCCGGCATTGACCACCAGCGCCGCCGCCCGGCCGAGCGGCAGCGCGGCGCGACACCATTCGACCTCGGGCGAGGGGCATTTCGATCGGGTGGTGACGCCTGCGACCGTCGTGCCCCCGGCGAACAGCGCGAGCGTGAGGTCGTCGCGCGCCCACGCCTTGTACCCCGCGCGCACGGTAGCGACGCGGACGCCCGCGATCGGCGGCAGATTGGGGAAGGGGACAGCGAGGGGGGAGACGTCGGTCATGCGCTGCCCGATAGTCCCGGTGCGCGTCAGGTCCAAGCGCGGTGACTTGACCCGCCTGGTCGCCAGGATCATCTTCGCGGCATGAACGAGCACGTGAAGATCGGCCGTCCTATCGAGATCGGCGAGGCGCAGACCAGCCTGCCGGAGCTGGTCGCGGCGGCTTCGCGCGGCGAGGAGGTGATCCTCTCCGAAGCCGGCGTTCCTCAGGCGCGGATCGTCCCGCTCGGTACGCGCACGATCGAACAGATCATCGCGGCGGAAAAGGCGATGACGCCGAAGGAGATCGAGGAGCGCCGCGCTAGGCGCCGCGCGGCGTTTGGGATGTTCAAACATTTGGTGAAGGAACCGGTCCCGGGGATTGAACCGTGTATGACGGACGAGGAACTGGAGGAACGCTGGAACCGGAAATTCGGCCCTGCTGCTTGATAGCGACCGACGATCCGCGGCTGAAAGCCCAGGTTCGGGCGATTCTGGAAGACCCGACCAGCAGGCTTTTCGTCTGTGCGGTTATTCTGTGGGAGTTCGCCGATCTCAACTGGCGTGGCCGCTTCGGCTTGAGATTGCCGATCGAGGCTTTGATCGCAGAGCTCGACATCGAGATGCTCGATACGCCGATCGCGGCATCCTGGTTCGCCGAGACCCTCCCCGACATCCATCGCGATCCCATCGACCGGATGCTGATCGCGCACGCGCTTCATGCCGGGCTGCCGATCGTCACCGCCGACGCGACGATCCGCCGCTATCCGGCGCGCACGATCTGGTGAGGCGCGCGCCCGCCCCGAATTGACACCCCACCGCCCGCCACCTAGATCGCTGGGCCTTGCTTGCGGCGGGTCGCGCGGGGCGTGGACGCGCGCCCGTCTCCCGCCTTTCTGACTGGGAACGCACATGCTCGGCGGTATCGCCAAGGCCATTTTCGGCTCGTCCAACGATCGCTACGTCAAGTCGCTGCGCGGGATCGTCGACAGGATCAACGGCTTCGAGCCCGCGGTCTCGGCGCTCGACGACGCGGCGCTGCGTGCGCAGACGGTGACGTTCCGCGCGCGGCTGGCGGCGGGCGAGACGATCGACGACCTGCTGCCCGAGGCGTTCGCGACGGTGCGCGAGGCGGCGCGCCGTGTGCTCGGCCAGCGTCATTACGACGTCCAGATGATCGGCGGCATCGTCCTCCACCGCGGCGAGATCGCCGAGATGCGCACCGGCGAGGGCAAGACGCTGGTCGCGACGCTCGCCGTCTATCTCAACGCGCTGCCCGGCACCGGCATCCACGTCATCACCGTCAACGATTATCTCGCGCGCCGCGACGCCGAATGGATGGGGCAGGTCTACGCCTTTCTCGGCCTCACCGTCGGCGTCATCGTCCCCAACATCCCCGATCACGAGCGCCGCGACGCCTATGCCGCGGACATCACCTACGGCACCAACAACGAGTTCGGCTTCGACTATCTGCGCGATAACATGAAGTACGAGCGCATCCAGATGGTGCAGCGCCCGTTCAACATGGCGATCGTCGACGAAGTCGATTCGGTGCTGATCGACGAGGCGCGCACCCCGCTCATCATCTCGGGGCCGACCGACGACAAGTCCGAGCTCTACATGAGCGTCGATGCTGTCGTGAAGCAGCTCGACGCCGCCGATTACGAGCATGACGAGAAGGCGCGCTCGGTGATCCTCACCGAGGACGGCACCGAGAAGGTCGAGCGGCTGCTCGAGGGCGCGGGGCTTCTGGAAGGCGACAATCTCTACGATTTCGAGAACACCCAGGTCGTCCACCACCTCAACCAGGCGCTGCGGGCGAACGTCGGCTTCAAGCGCGACACCGATTACATCGTCAAGGACGGCAAGGTCATCATCATCGACGAGTTCACCGGCCGGATGATGGACGGGCGGCGCTGGTCGGACGGCCTCCACCAGGCGGTCGAGGCCAAGGAGGGCGTGACGATCGAGCCCGAGAACCAGACGCTCGCCTCGATCAC
>CAXTNX010000056.1:0-13864 GCA_964245815.1 uncultured Sphingomonadaceae bacterium
TCGATCTCGGCGGCCGCGCGCGCCTGCGCGCCGGTCGGCGCATAGGGCAGGTCGAGCGCGGCGCGCAGCCGCCCGTCGCCGGCGAGCGCGCGGCCCTTGCGGCGGCGGGTGGAGGCGCGGACCAGCATCAGCGCGAGCTGGTTGGCGAACACCTCGTCATAGGCGAGCCGCGAACGCGCCGGCTCGTCCTGCGGGTCGTGATGCGCGCGGCGGAGCGCGTCCGCGAACGACGGCCAGCCCCGCACGCGCAGCAGGCTCGGCTCGATCCATTCGGCGAGCGCCGGCACCCGCGCCAACGCCTGCTCGACGAGCCGCGCGATCTGGCGCGAACTGATCCCCGCCGACAGCGGATAGACCGGCTCGCGCGTCGCGATACCGTCCGCGTCCCCGGGTTCGACGACCTGGTCGATCCGCGTGATCTGGAGCTCCTGGCCGTAAAGCTCGAGCCGCCCGGCGACGATGCGCGGTTCGCCGAGCGGGAACTGCTTCTTCCCCCAGCCGGCATTGCCGCCGAAGAAGATCAGGCTCGCGACGTTGCCCGCGGCGTCGGCCGCCTGCACCCGGAACGGCCCGCGCGGCGAGGACGCGCTCCGATAGCCGGTCGGCGTGAGCCGCACGATCACCCCGCGCCCCGCATCCGCGATGTCGAGCCCGTCCACCCGGCTGCGCTCGATCACCGCCACCGGCAGATGGAACAGGAGATCGATCACACGCGACAGGCCGAGCTTCTTCAACGGCTTGGCCAGCGCCGGGCCGACGCCCTTGAGCGCCTCCACTTCGGCAAACAGCGGATTGAGGATTTCGGGTCGCATCGCTAGATGCGTATCCGATACACGCCGCCGACGTGCGCCACCAGCGCCCGCCGGCTTTTCGCCATGGAGCTTCCCCTGGACCGCGACATCCACCTGCGCCGCCTGCACTTCCGCGCGTGGCATCGCGGTACCAAGGAGGCCGACCTGCTGATCGGCGGCTATCTCGACGCGTTCGGCGCCGATTGGGACGAGGCCGCGCGCGACTGGTTCGAGGCGCTGCTCGCCGAGGACGATGTCGATATCATGGCCTGGGCGATCGGCACGCAACCGGTTCCGCCGCGCTGGGCAGGACCGATGATGACGCGCATGCAGGCGCTGGACTACATCCCGGTGCCGCGGTGAGGGTTCACCGGACAGAACCTTCTCTCCTCGGGGGAGAGGGCAGGGTGAGGGGCCGCGTGGCGACGCCGCGCGGTCCGACGCTCATAACCTCTGTCGAGGCTCGCTGCGCCCGCGCCCCTCATCCTGCCCTCTCCCCCATGGGGAGAGGGTTCTGGAGATGACCGACAACCTCGCGCGCATCCTCAAGGCCGACGCGCCGCTCACCCTGTCGGCGGTACCGCCGGGTTTCCTCCCCTGGCTGCTCGCCGATCTCGCGCGGGCCTGTGCGCCTGCGCGCCGCGCCGTGTTCGTCGCCGCGGACGAGCGCGAGATGCGCGCGGTCGCGGAGACCGCGGCCTATTTCGCGCCCGAGCTCACGATCCTGTCCTTCCCCGCCTGGGACTGCCTGCCGTACGATCGCGCCTCGCCCTCGCTGCGCTCCACGTCCGAGCGGCTGGCGACGCTGCATGCGCTCCAGACCCGGCCGGCCGGCCCGCAGCTGCTCGTCACCACCGTCAACGCCGCGACCCAGCGCACGCTGACCCCGTTCCGCATCCGGCAGCTGGTCGCCAGACTTGCGCCGGGCGAGCGGATCGATCGCGACGCGCTGTCCGCGCTGCTCCGGGCCAATGGCTACAGCCGCACCGACACGGTCAACGACCCCGGCGAGTATGCGGTGCGTGGCGGGCTGGTCGATCTGTGGCCATCGGGCGAGGAGATCGCGCTCCGGCTCGATTTCTTCGGCGACGAGATCGAGAGCGTGCGCCGCTTCGATCCCGCCGACCAGCGCACCGTCGACCGGATCGACGGCTTCACCCTGCTGCCGGCGAGCGAGACGCTGCTCGACGAGGACAGCATCAGGCGCTTCCGCTCGGGCTATCGCGAACGCTTCGGCGCGACCGCGACCGGCGATCCGGTCTATCAGGCGGTCTCCGAGGGGCGGCGGCTGGCCGGCATGGAGCATTGGCTGCCGCTGTTCGAGGAGAAACTCGCCACCCTGTTCGATCATCTCGGGCGCGACGACGTGATCGTCCGCGACGCGGGCACGCCGGGCGCGGCGGAGGCGCGGATGGAGGGCGTCGCCGACTATCACGAGAACCGCAGGCGCGCCCAGTCGGGCGATCCCGGCAGCTATCGCCCGCTCCCCGCCGACACGCTGTACCTCACCCCGGCGCAATGGGAGGCCGCGGTCGCCGCGCGGCCGATGCACATCGCCACCCCGTTCCGCGAGCCCGAGAGCGCGACCGTGCTCGACTTCGACGTCGAGGCGCCGCGCGACTTCACGCCCGAGCGCACCGCGCAGGAGAATATCTACGAGGGCGTGGCGGCCCATGTCCGCGCGCTCCAGCGCAAGGGCCGCAAGATCGTGCTGGCGAGCTACACCGGCGGCTCGCGCGAGCGATTGTCCGGGCTGCTCGCCGACCATGGCCTCACCGCGCTCGCCCCCGAGCCCTCGTGGCAGGAGGCGCTCGGCGCCGCCACGCCCCGGCCCAACGGCCGCGTCGCGCTCGCGGTGCTGCCGCTCGACCACGGCTTCACCACGCGCGACGTCGCGGTGCTGACCGAGCAGGACATGCTCGGCGACCGGTTGGTCCGCCGCACGAAACGGCGCAAGACCACCGACGCCTTCCTCGCCGAGCTCGCCGCGCTGACGCCGGGCGACCTCATCGTCCATGCCGAGCACGGCATCGGCCAGTATCGCGGGCTGACTTCGGTGCCGGTCGGCCAGGCGCCGCACGACTGCGTGCTGGTCTCCTATCATGGCGGCGACAAGCTCTACGTGCCGATCGAGAATATCGACGTGCTGTCGCGCTACGGCGCCGGGCAGGACGGCGTGACGCTCGACCGGCTGGGCGGCGTCGCCTGGCAGCAGCGCAAATCGCGCATGAAGGAGCGCATCCGGGAGATCGCCGGCGAGCTGATGAAGACCGCCGCCGCGCGCGCGCTCAAGCAGGCCGAGGTCGCCGAGGCCGCGCACGGCTATGCCGAGTTCGTCGATCGCTTCCCCTATGAGGAGACCGACGACCAGGAGCGCGCGATCGGCGAGACGCTGGGCGATCTGGCGGGCGGCAGGCCGATGGACCGGCTGGTCGTCGGCGATGTCGGCTTCGGCAAGACCGAGGTGGCGATGCGCGCGGCGTTCGTCGCGGCGATGGCGGGGATGCAGGTCGCGGTGGTGTGCCCGACGACGCTGCTCGCGCGCCAGCACTTCAACCAGTTCGCGGATCGCTTCCGCGGCTTCCCGCTCGTGGTCGGCCGCCTGTCGCGGCTGGTCGGCGGCGGCGAGGCCAAGACGGTGCGCGAAGGCCTGGCGGCCGGCACGACCGACATCGTCGTCGGCACGCATGCGGTGTTCGCCAAAGCGGTCGCGTTCAAGCGGCTGGGCCTCGTCATCGTCGACGAGGAGCAGCGCTTCGGCGTTACCCACAAGGAGCGGCTCAAGGCATTGAAGGCCGACGTCCATGTCCTGACGCTCACCGCGACGCCGATCCCGCGCACGCTCCAGATGGCGATGAGCGGATTGCGCGACCTGTCGGTGATCCAGACCCCGCCGGTCGATCGCCTCGCGGTCCGCACCTATGTCATGCCCTGGGACCCGGTGGTGATCCGCGAGGCCTTGCTGCGCGAGCATTATCGCGGCGGCCAGACCTATTTCGTCGCTCCCCGGGTCGCCGACCTGCCGGATATCGAGCGCTTCCTGCGCGACGAGGTGCCCGAGATCAGCTGCGTCACCGCGCACGGCCAGATGGCGCCGACCGAGGTCGAGGAGAAGATGTCCGCCTTCTACGACCGCAAGTACGACGTGCTGCTGTCGACCACGATCGTCGAGAGCGGGCTCGACATCCCGTCCGCCAACACGATGATCATCCACCGCGCGGATCGTTTCGGCCTGGCTCAGCTCTACCAGCTGCGCGGGCGCGTCGGCCGCGCCAAGACGCGCGCCTACGCCTATCTCACCACCGCGCCCGGCCGGTTGATGACCGACACCGCCGACAAGCGCCTCCAGGTGCTCGCCAATCTCGAGGGGCTCGGCGCGGGCTTCCAGCTCGCCAGCCACGATCTCGACATCCGCGGCGCGGGCAATCTGGTCGGCGACGAGCAGTCGGGGCACATCAAGGAGGTCGGCTTCGAGCTATACCAGTCGATGCTCGAGGACGCGATCCTCGCCGCCAGGTCGGGCGTCGACGACCCCCCCGAGCCGCGCACCGGCTTCTCGCCGCAGATCACCGTCGACGCACCGATCCTCATCCCCGAGGACTATGTCCCCGATCTCGATCTGCGCATGGGGCTCTACCGACGGTTGAACGAGGTCGAGGACAAGCAGGGTATCGAGGCGTTCGCCGCAGAGATGATCGACCGCTTCGGCAAGCTGCCCCAGCCGACGCGGAACCTGATGGACGTGATCGCGATCAAGCTCGACTGCCGGCAGGCGCGCATCGCCAAGCTCGACGTGGGCCCGCGCGGCGCGCTGGTCGGCTTCGCCGACGGTGGCTTTCCCAACGTGCCCGCGCTGTTCGCCTACGTCGAACGACTCAAGGGCTCGGCGCGGCTGCGCCCCGACGAGAAGCTGGTCATCCAGCGCGACTGGGCGGATGCGAAGGCGCGGCTGCACGGCGCGAGCCAGCTGGCAAAGGGACTGGCCAGGGCCGCCGCATGAGACATCCTCCCCGGGTTTTGCCGGCGAGGGGAACCATGCGCAGCATGGTGGAGGGGCCGGGCACGACGTACCCGGTGCACGCTCGCCACCCCTCAACCGCTCGCTTTGAAGCGGTCCCCCCGCTCGGGGACTCTCGGGGAGGATCGCATACGCGCGACGCGTTATTCTGTTTGATGTGAACTTGTCGCGTCCTGCCCCGTTCGGTTGCGCAAACCAGTCTCAGCGGAGCCCCACCATGTCCGACACCCCCACCTCCCGCCGCGACGTGTTCAAGGGAATGGCCGTCGCCGGCCTCGCCTCCGCGGTCGCCGCGCCGGCCTTCGCGCAGGGCGCCGGCGCGGGCGTATCGAGCGCGGCGGCACCTGCCCCGTCGCTCTCCAACCCGCAGGACAGATATCCCAGGCCGCCGTTCCCGATGCAGTCCCAGCCCTGGCCTGGACTACAATCCAAGATGACGCCGGTCCCCGATTGCGGCGAGACCAGCTACAAGGGCTCGGGCCGGCTCAAGGGCCGCAAGGCGCTCGTCACCGGCGGCGACAGCGGCATCGGCCGCGCCGCCGCGATCGCCTATGCGCGCGAAGGCGCCGACGTGGCGATCAACTATTACCCGACCGAGGAGCCGGACGCGCAGGACGTCGCCAGGCTGATCCGCGCGGCGGGCCGCAAGGCGGTGCTGATCCCCGGCGACATCCGCGACGAGGCGTTCTGCACGGCGCTGCCCGATCAGGCGGCCGCCGGGCTCGGCGGGCTCGACATTCTCGTCTCCAACGCCGCCTATCAGCACGCCCAGGAATCGATCCTCGACATCACCACCGCGCAGCTCGAGCAGACGATGAAGACCAACGTCTATGCGCTGTTCTGGATCGTCAAGGCAGCGCTGCCGCATCTGCCCGCGGGCGCGGCGATCGTCTGCACCACCTCGATCAACGCGCAGGTGCCGGTCAAGACGATCCTCGACTATGCCTGCACCAAGGGCGCGATCATGATCTTCGTGCGCGGGCTCGCCAAGCAGCTTGTCGACAAGGGCATCCGCGTCAACGGCGTCGCGCCGGGGCCGTTCTGGACGCCGCTCCAGGTCACCGGCGGCCAGCTTCCCGACGCGCTGCCCAAGTTCGGCGGCGACACCCCGATGAAGCGCCCCGGCCAGCCCGCCGAGCTCGCATCGGTCTATGTCGAGCTCGCCGACGCGCGCTCCAGCTACACCACCGGCCAGATCTTCGGCGAGACCGGCGGCGTCGGCTGGCCGTGAGGGCCCCCAGGGCATGACCCCGCTTCATATCGACGCCGGTTGTCTGCGAGCGGGTCGTCCTGCGCGTGCTGTCCTGCGGTCGTCGTCCCGGACGGGGAAGGCCCGGGATGACCGGGGGGAGGATGTTGCCGCGTCTGGCAATGTCCGACAGCGCGTGCGACGTTCGCCGTCATGACCGCGACGCGTCCACTCCCGTCCCGGCGCGCCGTACGCGAGGTCGTCCGGAACACCCCCCGCCCCCGCCCCCCGCGTGCCCGCGCAGGAGCACGCCCCTGATGTTCATCTCCTTCCTCGACGAGCTGCGCCGCGCCGGCATCCCGGCCTCGCCCAAGGAGCATCTCGTGCTCCTCGAGGCGCTCGACCGGCAGGTGATCGCGCCGACGCCCGAGGCGTTCTACTTTCTCAGCCGCGCGATCTACGTGAAGGACGAGAGCCTGCTCGACCGGTTCGACCAGGTGTTCGCGCATGTCTTTCGCGGGCTCGTGTCCGCGAGCGAGGATCCCGCCGACATTCCCGAGGACTGGCTCAAGGCGGTCGCCGAGACGTTCCTGACGCCCGAGGAGATGGCGAAGATCGAGGCGCTCGGCGACTGGGACGAGATCATGGCGGCGCTCAAGCAGCGGCTCGCGGAGCAGACGGGGCGTCACCAGGGCGGCAACAAGTGGATCGGCACCGGCGGCACCTCGCCGTTCGGCAATGCGGGCTACAATCCCGAAGGCGTGCGGATCGGCGGCGCGTCGACGCACAAGCGCGCGATCAAGGTCTGGGAGCAGCGCGACTTCCGCAATCTCGACAATTCGGTCGAACTCGGCACGCGCAACATCAAGGTCGCGCTGCGCCGCCTGCGCCGCTTCGCGCGCGACGGGGCGGCGGACGAGCTCGACATCGACGCGACGATCGACGGCACCGCACGCAAGGGCTATCTCGACATCGCCATGCGCGCGGAACGGCGCAATGCGGTCAAGCTGCTGCTGTTCCTCGATGTCGGCGGATCGATGGATCCGCACGTCAGGGTCTGCGAGGAACTGTTCTCCGCCGCCACCGCCGAGTTCAAGCATCTCGAGTTCTTCTACTTCCACAACTGCGTCTACGAGGGCGTGTGGAAGGACAATGCGCGACGCTCCAGGGAGCGGACGCCGACCTGGGACGTGCTCCATAAGTTCGGGCACGATTACAAGCTGCTGTTCGTCGGCGACGCGCAGATGAGCCCCTACGAGGTCAGCCACCCCGGCGGTTCGGTCGAGCATATGAACGAGGAAGCCGGCGCGATCTGGCTGACGCGGCTGTGCCAGGTCTATCCGTCGACGGCGTGGCTCAACCCGACGCCCGAGGCGCAATGGCGCCATTCGCAGTCGACCCGCATCATCCGCGAGCTCGTCGACGATCGCATGTTCCCGATGACGCTGTCGGGTCTCGATGCGGCGGCGCGGAGTCTGGGTCGGAAGAAGTAGTTCGCGATCAGTATTTTATAGAGGATTTCGCTCGGGCTGAGTGAAGTCGAAGCCCTGCTCTTTCTCACGTCCACCACCGTTCGTGTCGAGCGAAGTCGAGACACGGGGTGATGCCCGTCGCGCTGACCCTCGACTTCGTTCGGGGCGAACGGAGTCGCGGAGGATCATCAGGCCCTTGCGCGGGACCGTCGCCGCGCCGGCCCGGACTTGAGCACCGCGCGCCGGAACCGCCCCGCCGCGAGCCGCACCGTCAGCCACAGCCAGGCCCCCTGCCACACGATCGCGAGCAGATGCGGCCACAGCGCCGGGGTCTCCGCCGCGCGCGCCGCCATCGCCAGCGCCGAACTCCACGGGAAGATCGCCGCGGTCCAGGCGATCCAGTGGTCGGGGCGGCCGACCTCGATCGAGGCGAGCGCGAACACGCCGAGTTGCGCGATCGTCGTGGGCAGCGCCAGCGTCTGCACGTCGGACGGCGAGGAGGCCTGCGCACCCAGGCCGAGCAGCACCGCGCCGAGCAGCAGATAGGTCGAGGCGAAATAGAGGAAGACGAGCGGCACGAACGCCACCCAGCCGACCGCGGGCGTCGCGATCCCGTGGAGCAGGCCCGGCGCCAGCACGGCGGCGCCGGCGAGCAGCGTCGCCCCCCAGGCGGCGACGCAGGTCAGCGAGAAGAACAGCATCGCGATCAGCTTGCCGAGGAAGATCGCATCGACCGGGACGGCGGCGGCGAGCACCTCGATCACCTTGTTGGAGCGCTCCTCGATGAAGCTCGACAACAGCCGCCCGGCAAGCATCACGGTCAGCACCAGGATCGCATATTGCGCGCCCTGCGCCAGCGCGACGCGGCCCCCGCCATCGGCCTCATCATAGGCCTCGGCAGAAGGCCCGACGTGCGGGCGTTGGATGTCCAGCGTCACCGGCGGCGGCGCGGCGGCGCCGAGCGCGCGGCTCGCCCGCGCCTGATCGACGATCAGCGCGACGCGATCGGCAAGACCGTCCGGAGCATCGGGCGGCAGCACCAACCGCGGCCGGTCGAGGCCGCCGCTCAGCACGGCCGCGTCGTCGCGGCCCGGCGCGATGATGTCGGGGAGCGCATCGTCGCCGAGCCGCAGCCCCAGCCGCGACCGCGCCGCGACGAGCGCCGGCCGCTCCGCGGCCGCCACCGCGACCCGATCGCGCGGCGGCTCGGCACCGCGCGCGCCGAGCGCGCCGAAGGCGAGCGCCAGCCCGGCCAGGATCACCGGCAGCAGCAGGAACAGCACGAAGATCCGCGAGAACACCGCCGCGACATAGTCGCGCCGCGCGATCGTCCAGGCGACGCGCCAGGGATGGCTCATCGCGGCGCCTCCCCGGCCGGGCCGGCCGGCGCGCCGACCAGCGCCACGAACGCGTCGTGCAGGCTCGGTCGCTCGATCGACAGCGTCTCGATCCCCGCCCCGCCGGCGATTAGCGCGGCGAGCATCGGCTCGATCCCGGCCTCGGGCAGCGCGAACGTCCAGCCGTGCCGGTCGCCGCGCGCATCGCCGGGCAGCGCGGCACGCCAGGCGCCCCCGGCCTCGCGCGTCCCCAGCCGGACGCGCGCCGGCAGCCGGTCGCGCGCCGCCGCGACCGATCCGGTGAAGCGCACCGTGCCGCCGCCGATGATCGTCACCTGCTCGCACAGGCGCTCGGCATGCGCGATGACATGGGTGGAGAACAGCACCGTCGCGCCGTCCGCGACCTGGACGCGGATCATCGCCTCCAGCCGCTCCTGGTTGATCGCGTCGAGCCCGGAGAAAGGCTCGTCGAGGACGAGCAGCCTGGGGCGATGCGCGATCGTGCCGAGCAGCTGCACGGTCTGCGCCATGCCCTTGGACAGCGTGCGGATCTGCCGGTGCGCCGCATCCGCGAGCCCCGCATCGGCGAGCAGCACGTCGGCGCGCCGGCGGCCCTCGGCGAGCGGCAGCCCGCGCAGCGCGGCGAGGAAGGCGATCACCTCGCGCGGGGTCATCATCGGGTAGAGGCCACGCTCCTCGGGCAGGTAGCCGATCCGGGGCGCGGCGCGCAGCGGCTCGCGCATCCCCAGCACGCAGCGCTCGCCGCCGTCGGGATCGAGGATGCCGAGCAACATGCGCAGCGTCGTCGTCTTGCCCGCGCCATTGGGGCCGAGCACGCCATGGATGCTGCCGGCCGGCACCGCGAGATCGATGCCGTCGACCACGCGGCGGCCATCGAACAGCTTGACCAGCCCGGATGCGGAGACCGCGAGATCGCTCATCCCGCCCCGGCTAACGCGCAGAGGTGAATCATTCGCGTCGGCCACCGGTCAGTCGGGGCCGGCGGCGGCGCGGTGCTTCGCTCCGCCCGGCATCACCAGCGCTTCGGGGAAGCGCAACGTCAGCGCGCTGCCGCCGGCAGGATGATTGGCGGCCGCCACGCCGAGCCCGAGCGCGTCGGCGAACCCCTTGACCATCGCCAGGCCGAGCCCGCCCGCATCGCCATCGTCGTCCGGACCGCCGGCGGAATCGTCGAACACCGCCTCCTCGCCACCCGGTTCGATTCCGGGACCCTGATCGCGCACGGTCAGCAGCACCGCGTCGGGCACGCGCCGCCCTTCGACGACGATCGTGCCGGTCTCGACGCTTCCCTGGACGGCGTTGCCGAGCAGATTGACGAGGATATGGTGGAGCAGCCGCCTGTCGGCGCGCACCCAAGGCAGGTTGGCGGGGATGCGCAGATCGATCGCGATGTCGCGCAGCAGGTCGTGGATGTCGTGCGCAGCCTCACCGACCATGTCGGTGAGGTCGACAGGCTCCGGCGACAGCGTAAGTTCGCCGCTCTCGACGCGGACCATGTCGACCAGATCGCCCAGGAAGCGCTGCAGGCGGTCCGCCTCGCGCCGGGCGCCGGCCAGCGTCGGCGAATGCGGATTGTCGATCGCCGCCTCGCCGATCGCACGCGCCATGATGCCGAGCGGCGCGGCGAGATCACGGCCGAGCGCGGAGATCAGCGCCATGCGCAGCCGGTCGCGCGTCTTGAGCACCGAGACGTCGCGCATGTCGTCCTCGAGGTGCAGCCGCTCGTGCGCCAGCGCGGCCTGACCGACCAGCGCCGACATCAGCACCGCCCGATCGGCGGGCACCGGATCGCGGCCGTTCTCGCGCGCCATGCCGAGCACGGCGAGCGTACCGAGCGAGGTCTTGAGCGGCACGAACAGCCAGTCCGCGGCATTCAGCGTCGCGGTGCCCGCGCCGGCCTGCTCGCCGCGCGACCACGCCCATTCCGCCGCCGCCGCATCGACCGGGCCGAGCGTCAGGCCATCGGGGCAGGTCGTCACCACGACCATCGCGCCGGCGCGCTCGACCAGCAGCATGACATCGACGTCGAGCAGCCGGGATACCTCCTCGCAGATCACTCCGGCCGTGCTGCGCCGATCCGAGACACGCGCCAGCACCTGCGCGAAGGCGGCGACCGCGGCATTCTCGTGCGCGCTCCTGAGGCCGAGAGTCGCCCGCGTCTTGAGCCGGCCGGTCAGCCGGCTGGTGAACGCCGCGATCCCGAGCAGCACCAACAGCGAGACCAGCGACTGCGGATCGTCGACGGTCAGCGTGTCGCGCGGCGCCAGGAAGAAGACGTTGTAGGCAAGCGCCGCGGCAAGCCCGGTGACCAGCCCAGGCCGCAACCCGAACCGGCCCGCCGCCGCGATGACGGGCAGGAGATAGAGAAGGTCGATCGCGTTGAGCCCGATCAGCGGCTCCAGCAGCCGCCCGATCAGCGTCGTGATGCCGATCAGCGCGACGATCGCGCCATAGTCGCCCGGCCCGCCCCACCGCGTTCCCGCAGGCTCGGCGGGTGCCTGTCCGACGATCCTCGGCACGCTCGTCTGACCGGGGAGGACATGCACCGCCAGCCCGTCGCTGGCGCGCATCATCGCGTCGACGACCGATCCGTGGCGCAGCTCGAACCACCAGCTGCGCCGCGACTTGCCGATCACGAGCTGCGTCGCGCGCGTCGCCTCGATCTGCGCGATCAGCCCCTCGCTCACCCGTTCGGCCGGCACCGTCGCGATCGTCGCGCCCAGCGTCGCCGCGAGCCGGAGCGCATCGGCGACCCGCCGGTTCTGCGCCTCGCCGAACCCCGCGGCGCGCGGCGTGCGGATGTAGATGACGGTCCACGGCGCATGCAGCGCGTCGGCCAGCCGCTTGCCGGCGCGGACCAGGCCATCCACGCCGGGCAGGTCGTTGACCGCGACCAGGACGCGTTCGCCGCCCGCGAAGCTGCCCGGCACGGCCAGCGCATCGGGATCGCCGAGCATCTGCCGATCGATCGACAGGGCGACGCGGCGCAGCACCATCTCGCGCAGCGCAGAGAGCACCGGCCTGGAGAAATAATGGCCGAGCACCCGGCGGGTCTCGGGCGGGACCTGGACCTTGCCCTCCTCGAGGCGGCGGATCAGCTCGTCGGCGGGCAGATCGACGACCTCGATCTCGGCGGTCTCGATGACGCTGTCGGGCACCGTCTCGTCGACCGCCACGCGGGTGATCCCGGCGACGATATCGGCGAGGCTCTCGACATGGCGGATGTCGAGCGTCGCGTAGACGTCGATGCCGGCGTCCAGCAGCTCGACGACGTCCTGCCAGCGCTGCGGATGGCGGCAGCTCGCCGCATTGGCGTGCGCGAGATCGTCGACCAGCGCGAGCGCCGGGCGCCGCGCCAGCACCGCGTCGAGATCCAGCTCGCCCACCCTGTGCCCGCGATGATCGACGTCGCGCCGCGGGATGACCTCGATCAGATCGAGCAGCGCCTGCGTCTCGGGCCGGCCATGGGTCTCGGCGAGCGCGGCGACGACGTCGCCGCCGGCACGCACGCGCTCGGCGCCGTCGGAGAGCATCTCGAAGGTCTTGCCGACGCCCGGTGCCGCGCCGAGGAAGATCTTGAGCCGACCGCGCCGGCGGGGTGCAGCGCCCGCGGCGGCATCGGTCGATCGCGCGGTATCGCGCTGGGGTTCGGACATGGTCCTCCCTTACCCGCGCGGGCCCGGCAGCGCTACGCCCCGCTCGCCAAGCGCGCCGCATCGGGGCATAGCGACGCGATGGAGACCCCAGCGCTCAGCGTCGCCGACCTCTTCACGATCGGCATCGGGCCGTCGAGCTCGCACACCGTCGGGCCGATGCGCGCCGCCCACGCCTTTGCGCGGCTGCTCGCCGACGAGGGCGCGGTCGCGATGCGGGTACGCTGCGACCTGTACGGATCGCTGTCGCTGACCGGCCGCGGCCATGGCACCGACGGGGCGGTGCTGCTCGGGCTGGCGGGCGAGACGCCGGAAGGCGTCGATCCCGATGCCGTGCCGGCGATCCTCGCGCGCATCCGCGGCGAGAACCGGCTGATGCTCGGCGGCGACGTCGAGCTGCCGTTCGACGAGGCGAGCGACCTCGTCTTCCACAGGCGCTTCCTGCCCGGCCACCCGAACGGCATGGCCTTCACCGCCACCCTCGGCGACGGCAGCGAGATCGTCAGGCGATACTATTCCGTCGGCGGCGGCGCGATCCGGATGGAGGGCGCCCCCCCGCCCCGCGTCAACGCGCTACCCGGGCATCCCTTCACCTCGGGCGCCGAACTGCTGAGCGCCTGCGCATCGTCGGGCCTGGCGATCGCCGGCCTGATGCGCGCGAACGAGACCGCCTGGCGCACGGCGCAGGAGACCGACGCGTTCCTCGATCGCGTCCGCGCGGCGATGGATGCGGCGATCGAGCGCGGTTGCGGGGCGACCGGCGAGCTGCCCGGCGGTCTGCGCGTCAAGCGTCGCGCGCACGCGATGCGCGAGCGGCTGCTCGCGCGCGGGCCGCGCAGCGATCCGGGCCTGGTGTTCGAGTGGGTCAGCCTGTGGGCGCTCGCGGTCAACGAGGAGAACGCCGCCGGCGGCCGCGTCGTCACCGCGCCCACCAATGGCGCCGCCGGCGTCATCCCCGCGGTGCTGCGCTATTACGAGACCTTCGTCCACGGCGCGACCGACGAAGGCGCGCGCACGGTGCTCTACGCGGCGTCGGCGATCGGGATGCTCTACAAGACCCGCGCCTCGATCTCGGCGGCCGAGATGGGCTGTCAGGGCGAGGTCGGCGTCGCCTGCTCGATGGCGGCGGCGGGGCTCGCCGCGGCGCTCGGCGCGAGCGACGCGCAGGTCGAGAACGCCGCCGAGATCGGCATGGAGCACAATCTCGGGCTGACCTGCGATCCGATCGGCGGGCTCGTCCAGATCCCCTGCATCGAGCGCAACACGATGGGCGCGATCAAGGCGATCAACGCCGCCTATCTCGCGCTGCACGGCGACGGCAACCACATCGTCAGCCTCGACCAGGTGATCGAGACGATGCGCCAGACCGGCGAGGACATGAAG
>CAXTNX010000057.1:0-13340 GCA_964245815.1 uncultured Sphingomonadaceae bacterium
GAAGGTTCGCGCCTGGCTTGCCCGGCATCCGCGCTGGACCTTCCACTTCGTGCCTGGTTGAACGCCGTCGAGGGCTTCTTCGCCAAGCTAACCCGCCGACGCCTGAAGAACGGGGTCTTCTGCTCCGTCGTCGATCTCCAGGCCGCCATCAACCGCTTCATCAAAGAGCATAATCACGAACCCAGGCCATTCGTCTGGAAGGCCGATCCCGATCAGATTATCGCCGCCGTCAGGCGCGGGCACCAAACGTTGGAATAAATCCACTAGCTTGGTGAGGTGAAGCCAAATTAAAGTTATTTCTAATAGCGAATCTGTCAATTGTTTAATCACAGTGCAAATTCGACAATAATAATGATGAAACCGGTTTCTCTTGTAATCGAGAAGTTGTCCTATTTACAGGACTGTAAAATAGTGCGTGAGGCGTCGTGGATAGACGTCGCCGCGTCGATCGGCATCGTGCCGTGGAACCGGACCAGTATCTGCCATTCGCTCAGCGCGTCGCGCCCGGCGCCACAAGCTGCGGGTGATCCGGATGCTAGCTCGATGCGCGCGCGCGCGCTGAGCGCCAACGCCAGTACGCGTCTGTATCCGGGATTGTATCCGGGATCTCCGGATGGTCCGTAGGCCTTTCTGTGCAGCCACGCTATGGCGGCGTCCGAAACACGCCGTGCCTCGGCGAAACGCCCGAGCCGACTGTCGAGGTTCGCCTGCTTGACACGGTAATAGGCGAGCATGACGCCCATCATCTGGTTACCTTCCACCTTGTAGAGATGGTCGAGCCTATGGATTGCCAATCCCTCGTCGTAGGCGGCGCCCGAAATGTCGTTCAGCTTGGCGCGGCTGTCGGCGCGTCCGCTGTAGCCGGAGATTTGAGTGAGATCGTTCTCCCAATCCGAGAGACCGCGTTTCTGGAGATCGTCCACATGGTCGATGAGCGCGGAATAGTAGAAAATGGCACGGCGCGGGTCGATATCACCATAGGCTTCACCGAGGAGTAGATAGGAGCCGCTCGTGATGAAGTCGCGCTCGGCACGCTCCGCTGGATTGTAGACCGTCATCGCGCGCTTCCCGAGGTTCGCATAGATCGGTCCGAGCCCGGCGAGTGGCTTGCCGAGATAGTCGTAATCGCGCGCCGGCATGATCTGTGCGCTCCATAGTCCCAACTGGGCGCGGGTGTCGTTGGGGTCCTTGCGGAGGTAGCGAGCGAACAGGCGCTGCGCCCTGCCGAGTGACGCCAGACCGCGGGTCGCGGCCTGCGGCGTCGGCTCGATGAAGACCTCGCTGCCGTCGAGAAGTGCGGCCTGCGCGCGAAGCAGATCGAGTTGCGGATTGGCGGGATCGCTCGCCGCCACCGAATCTATCGCCTTGACTGCATGGGCCAGACTGGCCTTGGCGGCGGCGAGGTCGCCGATCCCGCCGCTCGGGTCGAGGCCGTAGATCTGCGCCATCCGCAGATAGCCCGCGGCAATCCGCATTTGGAGTGCGGGCGGTATCGCTGCGTTCGCTTCCAGCTCGTTCAGATATCGTCCGGTCTGCTCGACGAGTTGCCGGCGCATCTGCAATGTACCCGGAGCGCGAGCCAGCGCTGGGTCGACATCGCCGATGATATAGTCCGCCATCCGGCTCGAGGCCGCGTAGCGCTGGTCGGCGATCCTCCGCGCGGCCTCGCTGCGCAGGTACAAGGTCGTGATCGCGACCAGACCCACGCAGAGCGCCAGTAAGGCGACCGCAGCGAGCGACAGCCACAGGCGGTTGCGGCGCCAGAACAGCCACATCGCACGCCTTCGCCGCCGCGGGCTCGCCGAAACCGTTCGATACGTCTGCCAGCGATCAAGATCGGCGACCAGCGCACCAACCGAACCATAGCGTTGCGCGGGGTCCGCCGCGATCGCCTTGGCGACGATCGCGGCGATATCGGCATCGATCCCGACCTGATCCTCGATCAGGTCGCCCAGCAACACGCCGAGCGAGAAAATGTCGTCGAGCGGCGTGGCGACCTCACCCGCGATCCGCGCGGCGCTGGCATAACCGGGTGTATAGCCCTGGTGGCGCTCGTCATCGCCTTCGCCGATGAGCCGCGCCACGCTGAAATCGAGGAGCTTCACGCCGAAGCCGTCCTCGACGATCACGTTGCTCGGCTTGATGTCGGCATGCACGACAAGCTGACGATGGGCGAGGTCGACCGCATCGGCAGCCTGTCTGAAAAGCACCAGCCGGGCTGCGGTATCCAGGCCTCGCCCGGTGCAGTACCGTGTGATGGGCTCGCCGTTAATCAGTTCCATCACGATGTAGGACCGGCCATCCTCGGCAACGCCGCCATCGTAGAGTTGCGCGATATGCGGGTGCTTCAGCCGCGCCAGAATGCGACGCTCGGTGGCGAACCGAGCGCGCGCCTCGGCACTAAGGAGCGTCTGCCGCAGCACCTTGATCGCGACATTATGGTCGAAAAGCCCGTCATCGCGCTCGCCGCGATAAACGACGCCCATCCCGCCCCGACCCAATTCGCCGATGACGCGATAGTGGCTGATGCGTTGCGGCGGCTCATGTTCCGCGGACTCGTCTGGCGGTCCTGGCGGGATGGTTGGGATGAATGCTCCGCGCTCGCGCGTGCTCGACAGCGCACGCACCGCGCGGGCAAGGTTCGGGTCTCCGGAACAGGTGTTCTCGATCCACAGCTCGCGCATGTCCTCCGGCTGATCGAGCATGTCCTCGAACACCCGCATTGCCCGGCTCTGGAGTTGAGCGTCGACCTTCATCCCGGCGCGAGTTCCGACTGGAGCCAGGCGCGGGCCGACGCCCAACGGCGATGCACGGTCCGCTCCGGCATGTCGAGCGCCTCGGCGATCTCCCCCATCGTCATCCCGGCATAGAAGCGCAGTTCGACGATGCGCGCGCCTTCCGGCTCGAAGGCACTCAGCGCCTCGAGCAGCTCGTCGAAATCGAGGATGTCGAGCGGCGCTCCACCGCCGGCCTCGTCCCACAACGTCACCGCTTCGATATTCCGCTTGCTTGCCTTGCGCCGGCGAACTTCGTCGATGACGGTGGCGCGGATGACGCGGACCGAGAGCGCAAGCATATGCGTCTCGTCCCTGATCCACACGCCGCTGGATTCGAGCAGGCGGAGTGCCGCGGCGTGGACGATCTCGGTCGGCTGTAACGTGATGTATTCGCTGCGGCCCAGCGTCCGTCGCGCCGCCCGCCGCAGATCGCCGTAGAACTGGCTCAGCAGTCGTGACGAGACCATGTCCGGGAGCGGCGGCTCCGCTGTCTTGCCCTCGCTTTTTGCCGCCTCTTCTCCCGACATTACAGGCTCCACCAACGTACGCCAAGCACTACCAGGCCAATGTGCGGATACCTCAGGCGGTGCGTTTCGACAAAAATATTATGCGCGGGTGGCAGGGTTCGGCCGCAATTTCCGATTAGTAGTTCGAGGGCAGGTGAAACCTGAACGACGCCATGTCCTCGCTTGGGGGGCAGCGCGATGGACATGTGCGGCGGCGGGCTGGAGGCAGGCGACACTGTCGCGTCACCGGAGCCGGGCGGAGAGGCGCCCGGAACGCAGTTCACGCAATCCCCCGGATTCTTTGGACGCCTCGCTCGGCTCAATCTCGGACTAGCGTTCAGCTCCTACCAGTCCGGATACCTCTACATGGCGGGCAGCAGTGCCGATCACGGCGCTCAAATCCATCAGTGCGCCGTCGCCAAGCCGATGGGCCTGTCGGTGACGCCCGAAGGCACGCTCGTCGCGGCCTGCGGCGGCTCGATCGTCCGCTTCCGCAACGTGCTGAAGGGGCGGGAGCGCGTCGATCATATATTTGACGCCTGTTTCATGCCGAGGGCGGTCCACCTGACCGGAGACCTCGACGCGCACGATGTCAGCGTCGCGAAGGACGGGCGCGTCGTCTTCGTGAACACGCGGTTCAACTGTCTCGCCACCCTGTCGGACACGCATAGCTTCGAGGAGGTGTGGCGTCCGCCCTTCGTCTCGGCACTGGTCGACGAGGATCGCTGCCACCTGAACGGTCTCGCCATGGCTGATGGCGAGCCGGCGTATGTCACGGCCGTCAGCCGCTCCGACACGGTCGATGGGTGGCGCGATCGGCGCGGCGACGGCGGGGTCGTGATCGATGTCCGGACGGGCGAGACGGTCTGCACCGGGCTGTCGATGCCGCATTCGCCCCGCCTCCATCGGGGCGAGCTCTGGGTACTCAATGCCGGCTCCGGCGAGCTCGGAGTTATCCGCATCGGGAATGGTAGCGGCGTGTTCGAGCCGCGGGTGTTCTGCCCGGGCTTTACGCGCGGGCTCGCATTCCATGGCGATCTGGCATTCGTCGGCCTGTCCAGGCCCCGCTACCGTCGCTTCGAGGGGCTCGCGTTCGACAAGCGCCTGCGCGACGCGGACTCCGAGCCTTGGTGCGGGATCCAGGTCATCGACATCGCCAGACGTACATGCGTCGACTGGCTGCGTATCGATGGCTCGGTCGCGGAAATCTACGATCTGGCGCTCGTCGAGGGGCATCGCTGCCCGATGGCGGTTAGCCTGAACTCCGTCGACGCGACTACGCTCATCACGTTCGATGAGCCTCGCTCGCCTGCCATCGCTTCGGCGACATCCGAGGAAGGAATACCCACGTCGTGAGCCAGATCCCGTCGCTTCGCAAACGCCTGCTCTGCACCGTTTCGCTCGCCGGCGTGGCGGTCCTGTCGCCATCGTTGCCCGCCATGGCGGGGACATGCCTCACGACCGACGCCAATGAGATCGTCTGCTCGGGCGGCCCCGATATCGTCGACGACAGGACGCAGACCCTTAACGGCAATGTGGCGACTACCGCCGGCTTCGGCATCGACACGAGCCTGAGCGGCGGCGATGCCATCGAGCTCGGCGCCGGCAGCACCTTCACCGACACCAATGCCGCGAGCATCACCGCCGGGGGCCGTGGCATCACCGAGGTCGGCAGCTACAATCCGGGGCGCCGGGGCTATGATTTCGTGGCGTCCGGCGTCACGATCAGCACCAACGGCACCATCACGTCCGGTTCCTACGGCATCCACTGGGGCAGCGGCGTCAACGGCAGCGCGATCTCGATCACCGCCAACGATATCAGCCAGACCGGCCGTTACGGCGACGCGATCTTCGCCGACCAACAAGCAAATGCCGACATCACGATCCGGACGACAGGCGCCGTTTCGGCGACCGGGGGCGATGCCATCTTCGCCGCGACCGGCAACTTCCTGCCCGCCGGCACCATCTCGACCGGCAACATCTCGATCACGAACAGTGGCACAGTGACGACCACTGCCGGCGGCGGCAGCGTCTTCGGCATCTTCGCCGGAAACAGCGGAACCGGAAAGATCACGATTAATTCGACGGGAGCGGTCTATGCTCCCAACGTCTCCGGCGGCAGCGGCGACAATTCGAGCGCGATCGGTGCGCTGGGCGGCAACAACGGCACCGGTATTACCATCACCGCCAATATCGCGAGCAGCAGCGGCAACGGCATCCTCGCCAACCAGAACGGCGACGGCGCGATCTCGATCACGACCAGCGGCGCGATCACCGGCGGCGGTCCGCAGGGCACGGGCGGATACGACGGCATCCGCGTCCAGCAGACCGGCGCGGGCGCGGTCTCGGTCAACACTTCCGGCCCTGTCCTCGGCAATAACGGAATCAATGCCGATCTGGCGGTCAGCGGCAACCTGCAGATCATCAGCACCGGCCTCGTCACCGGTGCGGTGAACGACGCCATCCTCGCAATCAACAGCGGCACGGGCGGCTATACGACGATCTCGACCGGCGCGGTCAGTGGCGCCACCGGCGGCGTCACCGTCAGCAATCGCAACTTGTCGGGCGCCGTCTCGGTGACCACCAACGGTCTGGTCGAGACCGCGAGCGGCTCAGCGATCAGTGTCGTCTCGGACAGCACGACCAGCGGCGGAATCAGCATTGCCACAAACGCCGGTATAGTCACCAATTCGGCCGGTCGCGACGCGGCGATCGCCGCTGCGGAGAACGGTGTCGGCGCGATCACGATCGTCGCCAGAGGCGAAATCGACGCACCCGCTATTACCGGCAACGACGTCGGCGGCGTGCTCGCCACCGCGGGCGGAAGCGGAACCGGCATCAGCATCGCCACGGCGACGGTGAACAGCAACGATTTCGGCATCCACGCGATCAACAACGGCATCGGCGCGCTGTCGATCACGGCCTCGGGTCCGGTCACGGGCACCGGCTCGACCGGCATCGCCGCGCTCCAGAACAACGGCACTGCGGGCGATCTCACCATTAACGCCGCCGGGGCGGTGTCAGGCGGCTCGGGCATCTATGCGAGCAATTCCGGCATCGGCAACCTCACGATCACCAGCGGTGCCGTGACTGCAACCAACGGCAACGGCGTCGCGGTGATCAATCAGGGCGCGGGCGGCAGCGCGACGCTGAACCTCGGCACGGTAACGGGATCGAACTACGGCGTCTCGGTCAGCGATCGCAACACCGCGGGGGCGGTCGCGGTTACGACATCGGGGCCGGTCAGCGCGGGCAACGGCCCCGGCATCGCGGTCTCGGCGGACGGGAACACCGTCGGCGGGATCAGCATCACCGCCGACAGCACCGTGACCACGACGTCAGGGAGTCGCATCTCCGCGATCCAGGCGGTCGAGAACGGTGTCGGCGCGATCAACATCGTCGCGCGCGGCGAAGTCGACGCCATGAGCATCGGCGGCAATGACGCGGCGGGCGTGTTCGCCGCCGCGGGCGGAAGCGGAACCGGCATCAGCATCACCACCGCGGCGGTGAACAGCAGCGATTTCGGCATCCACGCGATCAACAACGGCATCGGCGCGCTGTCGATCACGGCCTCGGGTCCGGTCACGGGCACCGGCTCGACCGGCATCGCCGCGCTCCAGAACAACGGCACTGCGGGCGATCTCACCATCAATGCCGCGGGCGCGGTTTCGGGCACCGACGGCATCTATGCGAACAATGCGGGCGTCGGCAATCTCACGATCACCAGCGGTGACGTGACCTCGACCAGCGATCGCGGTGTGCTCGTCATCAATCAGGGGATGGGCGGCCAGGCGACGCTGAACCTGTCGGGCGTCGCAGTGACCAGCGGCTATCGGCAAGGCGTGCTTGTCAGTGACCGAAACACCGCAGGCGCCGTCTCGGTGACGACCAGCGGGACGGTCAAGACGGTGACCGGGACGGGCATCGCCGTCTATGGTGACGGCGGCACCACGGGCGGCATCGCGATCAACGCGCTTGGCGACGTGACCAGCAGCGGCGCGGGGCGCGCCATCGTCGCCCAGGAAAGCGGCGTCGGGCCGGTGAGCGTCAGCGCGAGCGGTACCGTCTCCGGCGCGACCGGCTATGCGATCTTCACCACCGCTGCGAACGGTGCCACGACGATCGCCGTAACCGCCAGCGGCAACGTCACGGGTGCTGGCGGCGCGGTCTATGCGCGCGGATCGTTGCCGATCACGATCTTCAATGTCGGTTCGATCGGCAACAGCTCGGGCAATGCCACCGACCGGGCCTTGGTGATGGAAGCCGCGCCGGCGACGCTCACCAATACCGGCGCGATCGACGGCACCGTGACCTTCGACAATTACGCCAACACGCTGAACTTCTCGGGCGGGACGATCGTCGGCATGATCGACATGGGCACCGCGGGCGGCAACACCGCGACGCTGACAGGCCTCGCCTCCGCTAACCTCGCCGGGCTGGCGCATCTTTTCGCTAATGGCGGTGCGGGCAACAGCCTCACGCTTTCCGGCACCAGCTGGATGGGCGGCAGCCTCGCCGCCGACGATCCGGCGCAGGGCCTTAACATTGGGACCGGCTGGCAGTCGATCGCGCTCAACGCGGGCACCCGGTTCACGCTGACCGGGGATCTAACCGAGGCGAGCGGCGGGACGCTGACGGTGGATCCGAGCTCGACCCTTCTCGCCGGCAATGGCGTCAACCCGACGCTGTCCGCGAGCGGCGGGGCGCTGTCGTTCGTCAATGCCGGCACGATGGATCTCACCAACGGCGCGTTCGGCGGCAACATGCTGACGATCAACGGCAGCTACCAGCAAGCGACGACGGGTATGCTCGTGGTGGGCGTGAGCCCGAGCGCCATCGATCTCATCACGGTCAACGGCGCGGCCCAGCTCGATGGCAGCGTGCGGCTGGTGTTCGCGCCTGGCACCTATGCGGTTGGCAGCCGCTCGTTCCTGACGAGCACCGGCCTGAACGGCAGCAGCTTCGCGAGCGCGAGCTACACCTCCGCACCGGTCGGATTGACGCCGAGCATCGCCTATACTGCGACCGACGCCCAGCTCGCGCTCGCGACGCCGACGCCGACGCCGACGCCGGTTCCGACGCCGACGCCGACGCCGGTTCCGACGCCAACACCAACTCCGGTGCCGACACCCACGCCGACGCCGGTTCCGACGCCCACTCCCGTCCCGACGCCGACACCACCGCCGGCTCCGACGCCAACTCCGGTTCCGACCCCCACGCCGACGCCGGTTCCGACGCCGACGCCCACTCCGGTCCCAACGCCGACACCGACGCCGGTTCCGACACCGACTCCTACGCCCACCCCACCGGTGCAGGTGGCACCGACCGCGCACAAGAGCTTCGCGGCGGAGACGTTGGGCGTGCTGACGGTCACTCAGGCGCGAGCGGCCCATCTGCTCGACCGCGTCAGCGCCGAAGTCGGGGCACCGCGCGGCAATCCGGTGCTGGCTTATGCCGAGCAACCCGGTGTCGCCTCGGATGCAGGGCCGGACCTGAGCGCGCCCCGGCCCGCCAGTGCGCTGTTCATTGAGGGGACGGGAAACTGGTTCCATGCCGATCTGCAGTCGGCGGCACCCGGGCTCACCGTCCGATCGGACGGGGTCGAGGGCGGCGTCGACAAGGCGCTGTCGGACACGGTCCGCGCAGGCATCGCCATGGGCTACGATCATGTCAGCCAGCACGACGCGACCGGCGGCGACGGCCATGCCGATCAGGTTGAGGTCGCCGCATTCGCCGCCGCCCGTCTCGGCCACGCGATCCTTTCGGGCACCGCCGGCTACACTCATGCGCGCAATCATCTCGATCGCGCGACGTGTGTCGGCAAGGCCAACTCGGTGTTCTCGAGCAATGCCTGGTTCGGCGGCGGCCAGGTCGCCGTGCCGCTGACCATCTCGAGGATCGAACTGACACCCGCGGCGGGCACCACCATCGTCCATGTCGATAGCTCTTCGCTCGCCGAGCGCGGCAGCGTGCCGGCCGCCTTCCTGATCAGCGCGCAGGGGCGTGCGAAGACGTTCGTCTCGCCCTATGCACGGATCGAACTTGGAACGCGATGGATCGTCCGTGACGGCGTCACCGTCCATCCCGAGGCAACGGTCGGGTACCGCCACGATGCGGCGGCCAACGGGCAGGACTTTACGCTGATCGCCGCCGACGGGACGCAATTCGCGGGCAATCGTCTCAACCTCAATAAGGACACGCTGACCCTCGGCGCCTCGGTCGGGATCGGCACGAACCGATGGGGGTTCACGATCGGTTATCATGGCGAGCAGGCCAGTGGCTGGCACGACAACCAGGTTTCCGCCGGTCTGCGTATCGCCTTCTGAGGCGGTTTCCCGCTCGGCGCGGCGCGGCTAGGGTGCATGGGCCGCTGATGCACCTCTCCCGCCCGCGTCGTCCCGTCGATCCGGCTGTCGCGGCACGTCAATCCGTTGCGGAGACTTGGGTTTGGAGATCGAGTGTTTCCTTTATCCTGGCTGGCAGCCGCGCATCCGCCCCGCCGTGCCGCGCCGGGCGTGGATGGACGAGACGCCGGAACGCTTCGCCTATCGCTGCCTGCCGCTCGCCATGGCCAATGCCCATGGCTGGGAAGTCGCGGGCAGCACCGGCTTCGCGGCCCGCTGGACGGGCGGAAATGGTGTCGACGCTGTCGAGATCAGGCTGGACGATAACGGGTCGCGGCCGGTCGATACGCCGGTGTCCCTGTTCGGGCAGGGGACGATCACCTTCCACATTCCCGGCCTTTTCCGCACCACGCCCGGCTGGAACCTGTGGGTCGGGGGGCCGCCCAATCAGGTGAAGGACGGCATCGTGCCGCTCTCCGGACTGATCGAGACCGACTGGTCGCCTTATAGCTTCACGATGAACTGGCGCTTCACGCGCCCCGGGCATTGGGTCCGCTTCGCGCCCGACGAGGCGATCTGTTTCTTCTTCCCAGTGCAACGCGGCGTGGTCGAGGCGATCCAACCGCGCGTTCGGCCGATCGACAGCGAGCCGGGATTGAAGCAGCAGTTCGAGGACTGGAGCCGCTCGCGGGATGCCTTCCACGCCCGGATGCGTGACGCACCGCCCGGCAAACCGTCCGACAAATGGCAGAAATTCTATTATCGCGGCGTGTGCCCCGCCGGCGAGGCCGGAACACCCGACCATCAGACCAAAATCCGGGCCCGCGACTTCGCCGGGCTGCATGTCGGGCCGCTCCCGAAGCCGCAGCCGCATGCGGTGCCGGCGGTGCCGGCCGATCCGGTGCAACAGCTTGCGCGCCGCGACTGGATACTGGACGTGCAGGAAGGTCTGCGCACACTTTCGCCGCGCACGGCCAAGCTGCACCGGATCATGGGGATCGATCCCGACTATTTTCTCGACCAGCACTATGCCGCCAACCGACCGGTGCTGCTCGGAGGAGAGATGGCGGAGTGGCCGGCGCTGTCACGCTGGTCCCCGGCCCATCTGGCGGGCCTTGTCGGCGATGCAATCATCGAGGTGCAGGGTGCGCGCGCCGGGAACCCCCGGTTCGAGCTCGACAAGGATCGTCATCGGCAGATCCTGCCGTTCAACCATTTCATCGCGCGCATCGAGACGCCCGGCGCAGGGAACGACATCTATCTGACCGCCTATAATACTGCCGCCAACCGGACCGCGCTCGCCCCGCTCCACGCCGAGCTTGGCCGCGTCGACAAACTTCTCCGCCACTGCCCGGCCGCCGACGAAGGAATGCTCTGGATCGGGCCGGCGGGGACCTTCACGCCGCTGCATCACGATCTAACCAACAATCTTCTCGCACAGATCGTCGGGCGCAAGCGGGTCATCCTAGTGCCGCCGAGCGAGGCGCCCCTGCTGCATAATTACCAAGACGTCTTCAGTGCGATCGGCAATCTGCTCGATCCGGCCATGCTGGAAGCGCATCCCGATCTGCGGCAGGTGCGGCTCTTCGATGTCACGCTCCAGCCGGGCGACATGCTCTTCCTGCCGATCGGCTGGTGGCACCAGGTCGAGGCGCTCGATTTCTCGGTGAGCGGGACCTACACCAATTTCCGCTGGTCGAACGACTGGGCACGCGGATTTTCGTGAGCGATCGTCCGGGGCCGGTCGATCGGCCCCCTCGGTTTAGCGCGACATGCCGAAACCCGCATGGCGCCACAATGTGCGCATATGGTGTAATACCGGTTCCGAGATGATCTGACTCGTTGGGGGTTCCCAACGGATCGAAGTGGTGATTCATAGTGTGGCATGGAGGTGACCATGCCGATGCTGACGATCCGGAATGATTTGACGGCTGAGGAGCTGCGGCGGTTGGCGCGACGCGAGCGCGATGCGCGCGTTGGGCGGCGGATGCTGCCGATCGCCAATGCGCTCGATGGCATGAGCCGCGCGACGGCGGCCAAGCTGGCGGGCATGGACCGGCAGACGCTGCGCGATTGGGTGATCCGGTACAACGAGCGCGGCGTGCCTGGGCTTGGCGATCGCTGGGGTGCAGGCCGACCGACAGCGGTGGACGATGGGCAATTGGCGGTGGTGAAGGCCGCGATCCTGCAGGCGGCCAGCCGGGCCGGCGATGCCAAGCCCGCGTTGCGGATCGTCGATGTCGCTGCCTTGATCGAGGAGCGGACGGGCGTAGCTATAGCATCTCGGGAGCGCACCGGCTCATGCAGACGATGGGCTTGTCGTATCAAAAGACCCGACCCAGCCATCCCAAGGCCGACCCGAAGGCACGCGAGCGTTTTAAAGAACTCTCCCGGCCGAGCTGAAGCGGATCGAGCGTGAATGCGCGAACGGCCGTACCGTGGAGCTATGGTTCCAAGATGAGGCCCGCGTCGGTCGAATCGGCCGCACCGGGCGCGTCTGGTACGATCGCGGCGTCCGCCCCCGTGTGCTCCGCGATATGCGCCATGACGCGGCCTGGATCTTCGGCGCCATCTGTCCTGAGCGCGATACCGGTGTCGCCCTCGTCCTGCCCGAGGCGACCGTGCCGGCCATGCAGGCGCTGATCGATGAACTCGCCGGCCAGTTGCCCGCCGACCGCCATGCCGTGCTCGTCATGGATCGTGCCGGCCGGCACATCGCCGCCAAGCTCACCTGGCCCGATTCCATCACGCCACTCCACCTGCCGTCATACAGCCCCGAACTCAATCCGATCGAGCGGGTCTGGCTGTACCTACGCGAGCGCTTCCTAAGCCACCGCCTGTTCGACACCGTCGATGCCATCGTCGATGCATGTTGCGACGCCTGGAACGCCCTTCTGGCCGAACCCGGACGCGTCGCCAGCCTCGGTCACCACGGCTACTGACGACCGGTCAATCGTTCAAGGAACTGGTATAATATATCGACCACGCCGCGCCGTGGGCGCTCCCGTGGCGATCTCGGCTACGACCGGATCGCGGCCCCGCCGACGCCCTGGCGCATCATGCCCATCGGCCGGCCCAATAGTCGCATGCGTCATGATCAACGGGATTTGGTATTGGGTGTTCGCGGGCGTTCGCCGCGGTCCTCTCATGGCGCCTGGACGTGCCGCTGCCCTGCTTCACATCGGTTTCGAGCGACGGCCGGCGCGGTTATACGCGGAGCCATGAACCTTTTTCCCGGGCGATTGCTGCTTACCGAAGCCGCGAGAGCCGCACTTCCGACGACGTTCCGGTGTTCTAGTCGTCCGGGCACCGAGGTCGAGGCTGTGCCGATTTACCTGGCTTTAGAAGGCTGGGGCTATTCCGAACCGGATCCCGTTCAGGTTCCGAGATCACCCGAGC
The DNA here is from genome assembly GCA_964245815.1 of uncultured Sphingomonadaceae bacterium. Classification (GTDB taxonomy): domain Bacteria; phylum Pseudomonadota; class Alphaproteobacteria; order Sphingomonadales; family Sphingomonadaceae; genus Solisphingomonas. The sequence goes on from CAXTNX010000057.1 coordinate 13,027, forward strand.
TGTCCGACTTATCGGACTGGGTGGCGGCTTTCGCCGTACATCATCCGGAGCGCATCGACGGCCTAAGCACTGCGGGCATCCACAATGAAGAGAGCTACCGCGAATTCGAGTCTTCGCTCGATCGCGAATTGAGGACCTTGCTAGGCTGCTTCCGTTTGGCGCGATCCGCGCGGGCGCAGAGGACGATCCGATCGCGTTCGTACAAGCGGCACCGCCGTGGTTGTCAGATCGCGAGGTCTCGGAACTGCCGCTGACTGTTCGCCTAGCACTACTTTGGCAGGTTGAAGGAACCGGCTGGGATCATCGTTGATTCT
>CAXTNX010000058.1:0-13052 GCA_964245815.1 uncultured Sphingomonadaceae bacterium
GTCGCCGAGGTGGTGCGCGCCGCCAAGGCCAATGGCTGCGCGATCCGCATCGGCGTCAATGGCGGGAGCCTCGAGAAGGACCTGCTCGAGAAATATGGCGAGCCCTGTCCCGAGGCGCTGGTCGAAAGCGCGCTCGATCACATCAAGCTGCTCCAGGACCAGGACTTCCACGAATACAAGGTGGCGGTGAAGGCGTCGGACGTGTTCCTCGCGGTCGCCGCCTACCAGCAGCTTGCCGAGACGGTCGATTGCCCGCTGCATCTCGGCATCACCGAGGCGGGCGGGCTGATCGGCGGCACGGTGAAGTCGGCGGTCGGCATGGGAGCGCTGCTGTGGTTCGGAATCGGCGACACGATCCGCGTCTCGCTGTCGGCCGAGCCCGAGGAGGAGGTCCGCGTCGGCTACGAGATGCTCAAGGCGCTCGGCATCCGCACCCGCGGCGTGCGCGTGGTGTCCTGTCCGTCCTGCGCGCGGCAGGGCTTCGACGTGATCCGCACGGTCGAGAAGCTGGAAGCCCGGCTGCAGCACATCGCGACACCCTTGTCGCTGTCGGTGCTGGGCTGCGTCGTCAACGGTCCCGGCGAGGCGCGCGAGACCGATATCGGCGTCACCGGCGGCGGCAACGGCAAGCACATGATCTATCTCTCGGGCGTCACCGATCATACCGTGCAGGACGAGGGCATGATCGATCATGTCGTCCGGCTGGTCGAGGCCAAGGCCGCCGAGATCGAGGCGGCCAAGGCGGCGGCGGAGAATACGGCGGTCGCGGCCGAGTGATCGGGTGGCTGTTTCTCGGGCTCGCCGCGACCGGACCGGTTCTGACCGAGACGCCCCGGTCCGAGATCGTCAGGCTGGGCTGGGACGTCCCGAGCAAAAGCTGCTCGGTGCAGGTTCATGGCGCGGAGATCGGCGATCCCCGGACCGAGGTGGGCCGTTCCGCCCTGCTGCGCGCATTGCCGGATAGTCGCAACCTCATCCATCTCGAAGGGACGATGTCGACGCCTTTCCTGTGTATGCAGGGCGTCGTCGATGCGCTTCAGAAAAGCGGCCGGCGTTTCAGGGTTGGCTTTGTTTCGGAACCGCCGGGTCCCGCATCCTGATGACGATCGATATGCGTCCCGCCGAGCCCGGCGACGAGCACGAGATCCTGCGGCTGATCCGCGCGCTCGCCGCGTACGAGCGCGAGCCCGATGCGGTACACGCCACCGCCGAGGGGCTCGCCGCAGCGCTGTTCAAGGATGGCGGTCATGTCCATGCGCATCTCGCCGCGCGCGACGGGCGGGTGATCGGGCTGGCGCTGTGGTTCCTCAACTACTCGACCTGGACGGGCAAGCCGGGGCTCTATCTGGAGGATCTGTTCGTCGAGCCCGAGGCGCGCGGCGGCGGCATCGGCGCGGCGCTGCTCGCCACGCTGGCGCGCGAGGCGATCGCGCGGGGCTGCGCGCGGATGGAATGGGCGGTGCTCGACTGGAACGAGAGCGCGATGGACTTCTACCGCCGGATCGGCGCGGAGCCGGCGATCGGCTGGCAACCCTGGCGCCTGTCGGGCGATGCGCTCGCGGCGCTGGCGACGGGCTGACGGTTCAGCGACGCGACAGCGTCGCGGCACCAGGGTGTCGGCGTGAAGACCGCGCTCGCCCTGATGCTGCTTGGCACCGCACTGCCCGCCTCGGCGCAGGACGGCGAGGACGCCGCCCATCGCGCGGATCGCGAGCGAACCCAGGCGCTCAACGGCCGATCGTGGAACGGCTATTCGCCCGCTACCGTCCGCCCGCGGGACCATGACGATTACGCGCGCGCGCGGGCCGCGTATCGTCAGCGGCTCGCGGCGTGGCGGGCGCGTGTCGCGGCGTGCGAGGCGGGGCGGTACGACGCCTGCGAATAAGGCTCAGCCGCCGCTGCCGAGCACGTTGATCGTGAAGGCGAGGATGCCGAGGTTGAACACGAACGCCGCGAGGCACTGGAAGATCGCGGTCTTGCGCATGCCCGTGCTGGTCGTGTCGACGTCCGAGGTCTGGAAGGTCATCCCCAGCGTGAAGCTGAAATAGATGAAGTCCCAGTAGGTCGGTTCCTCGGTGTCGGGGAAGTCCAGGCCCTCCCGGTCGGCGGACGTGCCGCCTTCGCCCGGTTCGCTCTGGGTGTAGAAGATGTGCGCGTAGTGCAGCGCGTAGACCATGTTGGCGAAGGTCCAGGCGAGCGCCAGCGTGGTCACGATCAGCACGATCGCGCCCGCCCTGGGCGCGCCCTTCTCGATCAGTTCGGAACCGACCGCGACCAGCACCGCGAGGCTGACCGCGATGCTGACGACCAGCATCAGCGCGCGATTGGCGTCGTTGCGCTGGGCATAGGCACGCATCTCGTCGGCCTTGGCGCAGCGCACCAGCGGCACCAGCGAGACGAGGAACACCAGCGCGGCGACATCGAAGCCGGCCATGACGCCGTGTCGCCAGCCGAGCAGCGCGGCCGCCACCGGCACCGCCACGGTCGCGACCCCCAGGAAGGCGAGGAAGCGCACCGGCGCGAGGCGGTTGCCGAGATCGAGACGGAGGGGCATGGCGCGAGCATAGCGCCTCGGCGCGGCGGCGTGGTGAAATCTTCGTCAGGGGAACGGGATGGCGTGGCTGTGGCTGGTGCTGGGCGGGCTGGGCGAGATCGGCTTCACGACCTGCCTGCGGTTCGTCGACGGGTTCCGCGCGCCCTTCTGGACGATCGGTTTCCTCGTCTCGGTGACGATCAGCATGGCGCTGCTCGAGGTCGCGTCGCGCAGCATCCCGATGGGCACGGCCTATGCGGTGTGGGGCGGGATCGGCGCGCTCGGCACGGTGCTGGTCGGCGCGCTCTGGTTCGCCGAGCCGCTGGGCGCGGCGCGGCTGGTGCTGATCTTCGCGCTGGTCGGCTGCATCGCCGGGTTGCGCGCGATGGGGTGAGGGTCGCCATGACGCAACGCGGCATCCCTCCGCTCGTCCACGCCACGGAGGTTGTGGCGAGCCTCAGGTCTTCGGGGCGAGCAGCTTGTCGAGTCCGCTCTCGCCCTTGCCGACCTTTTCGAGATGAGGATAGCGCAAGCCGTCGTTCCATTTGAGATCGACCGTCCGGTACTGGTCGTTCTGTCTGACCAGCAGCCGGATCGGCGCGGTGCCGCCCCTGGCGGCGGTGATCGTGGCGAGCAGCAGGTCCTTGTCGTAGCTCCGGCCGTCGACCGCGACGATCCTGGTGCCGACGGTGAGCCCCGCCTGGAACGCCGGCCCGCCCCACGACACCGCGGTGACGTTGCCCACCGCGCCGGCCTTGGCGCTGATCGCGAGCCCGAGCGAATAGCTCAGGTCGGTCGCCTCGCGATGCGATTCGGCGGACTTCCACCACGTCGTCGGCTTGTCGACATAGACCAGCCGGTAGCCGCCGCGCGCGATCCAGTCGAGCGAGGCCTTGGGCTGGACCGCGTACATATGATCGCGCAGGAAGCCCGCCCAGTCATACGGCGTCACGCGGTCGAGCGTGGCGGCGACGTCGTCGAAGCCATAGGTCAGCGTGCCCCAGTCGCGATCGCGCATCCCGAAGAAGGCGCGCGCGAAATCGTCGAGAGACTTCCTGCCGCCGGTCCGCTCGCGGATCAGCTGGTCGGCATCGAGCCACATCAGCTTGCCCGCCTCGTAATAATCCTCCGACCACTGATAGTTGCGCCACGGCTGCGGCGCGCGCTGCGACATGGTGGGATCGTTGGTCGTGTCCTCGACCGAGCGCCACGCCCTGGCGGGTGCGTTCTGGTAATAGGCGGCGGTGCCGGCGAGCGCGTCGAGCACCTCCTGCCTGGTCGCCAGTCCCGAGCGCGCCTGGAGCACATAGCCCCAATATTGCGTCTGGCCTTCGTAGACCCACAGCAGCGTGTCGCCCATCGGCTCGTTGTAGGTCGGCGTCCACAGGTCGGCGGGGCGGCGGAACTTGCCGTCCCAGCTGTGCGTGTATTCGTGCGCGACCAGATTGCGGTCGGTCACCGTGTTGTCCCAGTCGGTGAAATAGCCGGCGCCGGTGCCGTCCTCGGACGAGCGGTGATGCTCGAGCCCCTCGCCGCCCATCGTGTCCGACAGCCACAGCAGGAAGTCGTAATGGTCGTAATGCTGTGCGCCGAACAGCCGGGTGGCCTGCTCGATCAGCTTCCGGTGCGGCGCGAGCTGCGCGGGCGTGTAGGCGAGCTGATCGGGCCGGTCGGCGGCGATGTCGAGACGGACGCCGGGGGCGAGCTCGGCGGACGTCATGTTGCGCGCGGCGAGCGCCGGCGAATCGACCAGCGTCTCGTAATCGACCATCGGATAGTCGACCCGGTCGCCCGACAGGCCGGGGATGAGCGCGGTCGCCGACGTCCAGCCGGCCGGATAGGCGATGCTCGCCCTGACCGGGATGTCGCGCACGAAATAGCCCGCCGGATAGAGCGAGACGGTGTTCCACTCGATGTTGAGCATGTCGGGCGTCATCCGCACGCTGCCCTGCGCGTCCGCGGTCGGCGAGACGTACTTGAAGGCGGCGGTGACGCTGGTCGCACCGGCGGGCACGTCGAGGCGGAAGGCGTAGACGTCGACCACGTCTCGCGTCCAGGTGAGCGTCTTGCCGCCGGCGGTGAAGCTGATGCCGGCGATCTTGTCGATCGGGCCGGTCGGGCTGTGCGTGCCGGGGATCCATTTGGGGTAGAGCAGCACCAGCGGTCCGGAGGCCGCCACGGGGATGGTCTCGGTCACCGACACGATACCCCGCGCGACGTCGGTCGCATCCACGTTCAGCGCGATCGTGCCGGGATACGCCACGTCCTTCGGCGCGGGAATCTGGCTTGGGATCGCGGTCGGCTGCGGCAGGGTGTTGGTGGCGGGCTGCTGCGCGGATGCGGCTGCGGCGATCAGCACGATCGGCGCGGCGCCGGCCAGCGCGCGGGCGAGACGGGTCATCGGGCAACACTTCCATGCAACGATACTGTCGCACACGATGACCGCTGACGCCGCTCAGGTCCAGAGCACCGCCGAATATTTCAGACGTTTCAGTCGGTAATACGCCGCATCAGCGACTTGGCGCCCGCGTCGGTGCCGACCTCGGCCTTCTTTCTGGCAGCGAGTTCGATCGCCTCGATGACGATCTGCCGTGCTTCGTCGGCATCGCCCCAGGTGCCGATGCGCACCCACTTCTTCTTCTCCAGATCCTTGTAGTGCGTGAAGAAATGCTCGATCTGCTGCATGATGATCTCGGGGAGATCGCCCTTCTCGCCGACGTCGCTGTAATAGGGAAAGGTCTTGTCGTCGGGCACGGTGACGAGCTTCTCGTCGCCGCCGGCCTCGTCCTCCAGCCGCAGCACCGCGATCGGGCGGACGCGCACCACGCTACCCGGCACGAACGGCGAGCGCGCGATCACCAGCGCGTCGAGGGGATCGCCGTCGGGCGAGAGCGTGTGGGGCACGAAGCCGTAGTTCGCCGGATAGCGCATCGGCGTGTGGAGGATGCGATCGACGAACAGCGCGCCCGACTTCTTGTCGAACTCGTACTTCACCGGCTCGCCGCCGACGGGCACCTCGATCACGACGTTGAGCTCGTGGGGCGGATTGTTCCCGATCGGGATGAGGTCGATGTTCATGGGGCGCGGGCATAGCGGGAGCCGGGGCGGGGCGACAAGCCGGGTTTGTGCGGCTGCGAAGGTTATTTGTTGTTTGAATGTTTTGGATTAGGACGTCGCCCCAACATGAGCCGGGCCGACATCCCCCAGCGTATCCGCGGGACGCAGGACATCTTTGGCGAGACCGCGCGCCGCCACGCCGCGGTGACGGACGCGTTCGCGCGCGTCTCGCGGCTCTATGGGTTCCAGCGGGTCGAGGTGCCGGTGTTCGAGGCGACCCAGGTGTTCGCGCGCTCGATCGGCGAGACCACCGACGTCGTCGCCAAGGAGATGTACACGTTCGAGGATCGCGGCGGCGATTCGGTGACGCTGCGCCCCGAATTCACCGCCGGCATCTGTCGCGCCTATCTGGGCGAGGGCTGGCAGCAGTTCGCGCCTCTCAAGCTCGCCACGCACGGCCCGGTGTTCCGCTACGAACGGCCGCAGAAGGGCCGCTACCGCCAGTTCCACCAGATCGACGCCGAGGTGATCGGCGCGGCCGAGCCGCAAGCGGACGTCGAGCTGCTGGCGATGGCGGACCAGTTGCTCGCCCACCTGAAGATCGAAGGCGTGACGCTCCAGCTCAACACGCTGGGCGATGCCGAGACGCGCGACGCGTGGCGCGCGGCGCTGGTCGCGCATTTCGAGGCGCATCGCGGGGACTTGTCGGAAGATTCGCTGGTCCGGCTGGCGAAGAACCCGATGCGCATCCTCGACTCCAAGGACTCGCGCGACCGCCCGATCGCCGACGCTGCGCCGGGGATCGACGCGCATATGTCGGCAGACGCAGGGGCCTTCTTCGAGGCGGTCCAGAAGGGCTTGCAGGCGGCCGGCGTCGGTTTCGAGCGCAACGAGCGGCTGGTGCGCGGGCTCGATTACTACCGCCACACCGCGTTCGAGTTCGTCACCGACCGGCTCGGCGCACAGGGCACGGTGCTCGCGGGCGGCCGCTATGACGGTCTGATCGAGGCATTGGGCGGCCCACCCACCCCCGGCGTCGGCTGGGCGGCGGGGATCGAGCGGCTGGCGATGCTGACTGCGGAACCGGAAGACACGCGGTCGGAAGCTGTCGTCTTCGCAACGAACACCTTGGCGGAGCCGACGACGCTGCATTTGGCGTCTATCTTGAGGCGTGCCGGCATCTCTTGCGAGACGATCACGTCCGGTTCGGAAAAGAAGCGGCTCGCGAAGGCGGAAGCCAAAGCGCCGGCCATCATCATCCAAGTCCAGACGTTCGGCGGTAGCGAGCTTCAGACGCGATTGGTACCTTGGAAGGTTCGACGCAACGAAGCGGCTTATGCGTCGGCCGAAAAGCGTATCAGCGGGGCCTTGGCGGCAGCAGGACTGGTGCTCGCCGAGGCATCTGCTCCGGCATGACCACCATCACCGCCGAACGCATCGCCCAGATCGAGGGGCGGCGGGACGAGTTGGCGGCGTCGATGGCGCGCGGCGATCTCGCCGCGGACGAGTTCGTCCGACTCTCCAAGGACTATGCCGAGATCGAGCCGGTGGCAGCGGCCGCCGCCGAGGTCCGCCGGCTGCGCGCCGAGGTGGACGTGCTCGGCCTCATGGAGGGCGATGCCGATCCCGAGATCCGCGCGATGGCGGCGGAAGAGGCCGAGGTCATCCGGCTGCAACTGCCGCTCGCCGAGCGCCGGCTCGCGCTCGCGCTGCTGCCGCGCGACGCCGCCGACGAGCGCTCGGCGATCCTCGAGATCCGCGCCGGCACCGGCGGCGACGAGGCGGCCTTGTTCGCGGGCGATCTGTACCGCATGTACCAGCGCTATGCCGAGACGCGCGGCTGGCGGGTCGAGCTGATGTCCGCGAGCGCGCCCGAATTGGGCGGCTTCAAGGAGGTCGTCGCCAGCGTCACCGGGCAGGGCGTGTTCGCGCACCTCAAGTTCGAGAGCGGCGTGCATCGCGTCCAGCGCGTGCCGGTGACCGAGAGCGGCGGCCGCATCCACACCTCCGCGGCGACGGTGGCGGTGCTGCCCGAGGCCGAGGAGGTCGACGTCAGGATCGACGAGGCGAAGGACCTGCGGATTGACGTCTATCGCTCGTCCGGCCCCGGCGGCCAGTCGGTCAACACCACCGACAGCGCGGTCAGGATCACGCATCTGCCGAGCGGGCTGGTCGTCATCCAACAGGACGAGAAGAGCCAGCACAAGAACAAGGCAAAGGCCTTGAAGGTGCTGCGCGCGCGGCTCTACGAGGCCGAGCGCGCGCGGCTGGCGGACGAGCGCGCGGGGACGCGGCGCGGCATGGTCGGCTCGGGCGACCGCTCCGAACGCATCCGGACCTACAACTTCCCGCAAGGCCGCGTCACCGATCACCGCATCAACCTGACGCTGCATCGCCTGCCCGAGATCCTCGAGGGCCAGATGGGCGACCTTGTCGGCGCGCTGATCTCCGAGGACGAGGCGAGCCGGCTGGCGCAGCTCGATGCCGTATAGGGTCGACCCGGTGGTCGCTCGACACGAACGGATCGGGGTTGATGTGACGCGTCCGGGGTCTCGCGCCGCGCTGGCGCACGCGGTGCGCCGCCTCGCCGAGACCAGCGAGACGCCGCGGCTCGATGCCGAGCTGCTTTTGGCGCATGCGCTCGGCACCACGCGCGACGACCTGCTGCTCGGCGCCGAGCTTCCGGTGCCGCCAGCATTCGCCGCGCTGATCGAGCGCCGCGCGCAAGGCGAGCCGGTCGCCTATCTGATCGGCACGCGCGACTTCTGGGACATGACGCTCCTGGTCACGCCGGCGGTGCTGATCCCGCGGCCCGACAGCGAGACGCTGATCGAGGCGGCGGTCGCGCACTTCGCGGGCACCGCCGGCCCGGCGCACATCCTGGATCTGGGTACCGGCTCGGGCGCGCTGCTGCTCGCCGCGCTGCGCGTCTGGCCGCAGGCGCGCGGCCTCGGCATCGATCGGTCGCCGGGCGCGCTCGCGGTCGCCGCCGCCAATGCCGCGGCGCTGGAACTCGACGACCGCGCGACGATGATCGAAGGCGGGTGGAGCGGCACCGGCGAGGCGTTCGACCTGATCCTGTGCAATCCGCCCTACGTCGCCACCGGCGCGCCGTTGTCGCGCGACGTGCGCGAACACGAGCCGGCGAGCGCGCTGTTCGCCGGCCCCGACGGCCTTGACGACTATCGAACCCTGTTGCCTTCGTTATCCAGGCAGCTCGCGCCGGGCGGCATCGCCTGTCTCGAGATCGGGGCGGACCAGGCCGGACCGGTGACGACGCTCGCCACCGGGTGTGGCCTTGCCGCATCGCTGCGCCACGATCTTGGCGGTCGGCCCCGCTGCATCGTCGCAAGTGCGTGAAACGCTGCACATTCCGCTTGGATTTGGCCGATGTCCGCACTACATAAAGGCGATAGGGGGCCAGACCAGCACCGATTGCGTACCGCGACGAGCCGGGTCGCGATGGCATCTTGCTCGGCCCTTAGTCGTTAGCCTCGAGCCCGCCGGATCGGGTGGTAGTGCAGGCAGGGAGCGTGTGCTCCCGCTCGCACGCATCGGCCTTGGCCAACGACATCAAATCGCCTGGATGGACCGGGCGGAGTTGCCGGCGGGATTCCGGCAGGAGTGGTGTGCTTAGTCCACCATTGACGAGGACCATCGACCCTTGATCAACAATCGTCAGAACGGCCGCCGTCGTGGCCGCGGCGGGCAGCAGCCGGGGCGCGGCCCGGGCAACGGGCAGGATCGCGGCAACCGCATCGACAGTCGCGCACGGGGCAATGCCGCCCAGCTCCACGAGAAATATCGCAACGCCGCGCGCGACGCCCAGACCCAGGGCGATCGCGTGATGACCGAATATTATCTCCAGTTCGCGGATCATTATTTCCGCGTGCTGAGCGAGAGCCGGGCGCGGTTCGAGGAGCAGAACCAGAACCAGCCCCGCCGCCAGCGCGACGACCAGCGCGAGGACGGCGACTATCTCGATTCGCTCGATCAGGACGAGGGCGACGAAGGCTTCGAGGGCGAGCGGTACGATCGCCGCCCGCAGCAGCCGCAGCCCCAGTTGCAGCAACCACCGGCGCCGCCGCGTCAGGAGCGCCAGCCCGAGCCTCGCTACGAGCGTCAGGATCGCCAGCCCGACCGGGCCGAGCGCCCGGAGCGCATCGACCGCGCCGAGCGGATCCGCGATCCCCAACCCGCCGAGCCGATCGCCCCAATGTCTGCCGGAGAAAACGGCGTGGACGGCGAGGCGCGCCGCCCGCGTCGCGGTCGCCGTCCGCGCCGTCCCGAAGGCGAGGAGGGCGGCGACCAGCCGCATCGCATCGAGATCGATCGGCTGCCCCCCGCCTTTGCCGCGGAGGGCGATCCGGTCCGTTCCGCCAACGATCAGGGCGAACCCGGCGCGAGCGCCGGCGACAACGAGCCGCCCGCGGAGGAAGCGCCCAAGCGACGGCGGACGCGGCGCGCCAAGGACGACGGCGACAGCGTTGCCGCCTGATCGTCCCGCCGCTTTGTGAAGAGGGGCGTCGTTTCCGCGAGCAAGCGTCGCACCGTTCGTTTCGGGGAACGTCGTGGCCGCTATCGCGGGGGCGGTGACGTTTCCACCTCGAAACGCTCGCCCGCTTCGGCGTCGTGGCCGGTGCCGGCGGACAGGAACACCAGGCTCATCAGCCCGGTGCCGACCATCACGGTGAGAAACACCCCGATCGCCGCGGCGATCGCCATGTGGAGGTGCAGCGACCCCGCCGCCCAGCGCAGCCAGACCAGCGCCGCCGCGACGCACGCCAGCGCGAGCGCCGTCATCCACGCCATCATCCGGCGATAGCGCGCCCAGGCATGGCGGTTGCGGATCGCGTCGCTCTGCGCGCTGCGCGGCGCGGGTGCGGAGCGCGGGGGAACCGGATCGGGCCTCGGCATGGCTTCCCTTTGCGCCTCCGCCGTGGGATCATCAAGCTGCCCGCCACGAGAACCGGCGCGCGTGGCGAGAGGAAGACCGACATGACGGTCGCGGTGATACTCCAGACGAAGGGCAGCGAGGTCGTCTCGGTGTCGCAAGGGACGACGGTGGGCGAGGCGGTGGCGCTGCTCGCCGCGCGCCGCATCGGCGCGGTGCCGGTGCTCGGTCCCGACGGCGCGGTGCTCGGCATGCTGTCCGAGCGCGATATCCTGTACGGGCTCGCGCGCGACGGACCTGCGCTGGTCGATGCGCAGGTCGGCGATGTGATGACCGCGCCGGCGGTCACGGTGACCAGCGACACGCCGTTGCTCGCCGCGCTGGCGTTGATGACCAAGCGTCGCATCCGCCACCTGCCGGTGGTCGACGGCGGAACCGTCGCGGGACTGGTGTCGATCGGCGATCTGGTCAAGATCCGGATCGATCGCATCGAGGCCGAGGCCGAGGCGATGCGCGACTACATCGCGGGACGGTGACGCGCGGCGGTCAGGCCGCGGGCACGGCCGTGCGGCCGCGGATCATGGCGAGCGCACGGGCGAGCAGCGGGCGTGCGACCGCCACCGCGAACAGCGCATAGAGCAGCACGCCCGCGGGTACGAGCAGCGCGAGCCGTGCCGCGGCGGCGAGCGTGGCGGGAAGCGACTGATCGATCGCCGTGACGACGAGTCCCATGGCGGCGGCGGCGGCGACCGGCGGAAACACGGTGCGGCCAAGATCGCGCCACGCCAGCCCGATCACCGGCAGCGACAGCGTGCTCGAGACGATCAGCAGCAGCGGCATCGCCGCCAGCCACGCCGCCGCCATGCCGATCGCGCCATGGCGCACGCCGACCAGGAAGGCGACGGTCAGCAGCACCGCGCCCGCGCCGGTCGACTTGACCGAGATGGCCGGGCGGCCAAGCGCGTTGGTCGCGGCGGGGTAGAGGATGTGCAGCGTGACGAACGGCATCGCGAGCGCCAGCAGGCGGACGATCGGCGCGGCGTCGCGCCACTGGTCGCCCATCACCGTGACGACGAGCGGACCGGCGGTCGCGGCAAGGCCGGCATAGAAGGGCATCGCTGCGAGCATGATGACGCCCGCCGCCCCCGCGAAGCCGCGCGCCACCGCGCCGCGATCGGCCTGCATCCGCGCATAGGTGGGGAAGGCGACGTCGTTGAGCGCGGGGACGAACTTGTTGACGAGGATCTGGGTGAGGAACAACCCCTCCGAATAGAGGCCGAGCAGGTGCGCATCGAGCCGCCGGCCGGCGATGAACACATCGACCTGGTTCTGCAGGAACCACAGCACCTCGCCGATCAGCACGGTGCCGCCATAGCCGAGCAGCGCGCCGGCGCCCGCCAGGCCGAAGCGCGGCCAGACCCACCAGCGGCCGAGCGCGCCGAGCATCAGCGCCTTGGTGGTGAACAGCGCGATCGGCGCGATCACCAGCGTCCACACCCCGAAGCCGGCGACGGCGCAGGCCGGCCCGACGATCGCGCCGACCACCGCGCTCAGGAAATTGGCGCGTCCTTGCGTACGGAAGTCGATGCCGCGCGCGAGCAGTGCCTGGGGCATGATGATGAACGGCGTGGTGAGATGGATCAGGCACTGCACGCGCAGGATGCCGACCAGGCGGGGCTGGTGGAAGTACGAGGCGGCGGCGGGCGCCGCGGCGAACTGCGCCGCCGCGATCGCGAGATTGAGGACGATCAGCACGCCGAAGATCTGGCGCACCCGCTCGCGATCGACGCGCTCGGCCTGGACCAGCGACGACGCGAACCCGAAGCCGTTGAGGATCTGGACGAAGGCGATGACCACCTGCGTCATCGCGAACAGGCCGTAATCGGCGGGCGTCAGCAGCCGCAGCACGAGGAAGGTCGACGACCACATGACGAGCTGCCCGGCGATCTGGCTGCCCGAACGCCACAGGACGGCCGAGCGGATGTGCGCGGCGCTGGTCAGCCCGGCGTCCCCCGATTCCGACGATTCCGACACGTCCCGAATCGCCGACACGAACTCTTCCCCCTGTTTCACCCGACGATATGCCGTCTCGGCGGTTAAGAAAGCACCGATTTCCGGGGCGTTTCGCGGGTCGCGACATAAAATTGCAAAACAGTGTTGACGGGTCGGGCGCCCCGCCATAGATAGCCCCTCGTCAACGGCGCTTCGCCAATCGGCGGAACGCGGTTCACCGCAACATCGACAACCACCTGGCTCCTCTCGAAAGGGTGGGACAAGAGGTCGTCGGTGCGGCGGTTTGCTCTTTCTCATTGTTGGAACAGATGAAGGGACATGTGGGCGGCGGCTCCGGTCACCGATAGCCTCTGGGTATCGGTCGGTCGGTAAATTCAAGCCGTTCCATGTGTCTTATATGCTTTATGCAGATATGTGCAGGAACGGCTCCCAGAGATGCCGGCCTGCGTGTCGGGTTTTCCCCCGGCGCGCCTGTCGGTCATGAACTTGAGAGTTTGATTCTGGCTCAGAACGAACGCTGGCGGCATGCCTAACACATGCAAGTCGAACGAGACC
>CAXTNX010000059.1:0-11740 GCA_964245815.1 uncultured Sphingomonadaceae bacterium
ACCCTACGTCAGATCGTCAAATTACCCTTGCAACGCGGGAGCCATCCACAGAGAATGTCCGTCTGCGGAGATGTTCCCCATCCGGAAATGTAACGGATGGCCCGGAGGGGTCGTCGGGCCCGACGTAGAAGGACCGTAGCGAGGGGATCGTTCGCTGAGGGGCCTGGCCTTGCAAACAACGATCTCGTCGTTCCCGGTAGGAGGACATTGCGACGTGTCGGTCGCCAATCCCGCCAGAGGCTGCTGCGGTCCAACACCAGGCGCGTCCGAGATCAGTGCGACGATCAGCAACGGGATCATAGAACCGACTCCGACATCTCTGTTTTGTCGAGCATACATACAGCGGGACCGCAACGCGGGATGACCGCGTCGGCGCTTCAAGTTTGATCGGGCGCGCTCCGTCACGCGGCCCCGCGACCGCCCTCACCCGCACGCGCGCTACTTCATCGGGACGCAGGCCGGCAGTTTGAGGGTCTTGAGGTCAGCACATGCCCGCACCTGCACCTCGCCGGCATAGCCGACGAAGATCGCGTACTCGCCGCCCGGCGTGCAGCGCGCCTGCCAGTAGCCGAGATTGCCGTACATTCCGCGGTACAGGCTCGGCGCGAGCCGGCCGCAGCGTTGCCCCTCGAGCGTCACTGCGCGGCGCAGCGCGCCGTTGCGGTCGGCGAGCGGAAGCGTGTTCAACCGGTCGTTGAACGGATTGGGTGCGGCGGCCAGCGCGGGCGCGGTGAGCGCCAGTGCGGCGAGCAGGGCGGCGGGAATACGCATCGCTTCGTCTCCGGCGTCTATCGTCTGCGAACCCGACGCATGGTTCGGGCGTTCGTTTCGTGACAAGCACGATAGACGCGTGGAAGGACACCCCGGATGAACGAGGATCGGATCGAGGGCGACGGTGGCAAGTCGCTCGGCAAGGCCGAGGAGGCGATCGGCAGGATCGCCGCCAACGATCCGCTCGAGGCCGGGGGCGTCGTTAACCAGTCGCTCCGCGGCGTGCAGGACGGCTATGGTCGCGCCCGCGACCGGGTCCGCGAGATGCTCGACGCCGCCCCATCGGTGGCGCGCGACGTGGTCGCCACCGGGCGGGACTATTACCAGCGCGGTTCGGCCGCGGTGACGCGCAACGCCACCGACAACACCGCGCTGACATTGCTCGCCGCGGGTGTCGCGGTTGCGACGGTCTCGTGGCTGCTGTTCGGCCGGAGGAGCGGCCGGGACGAGGCGTGATCGGCGCGACCACACGACCGACGATCAAGGTCGCCAGTTACAATATCCGCAAGGCGGTGGGGACGGACCGGATCCGCCGGCCCGACCGCATCCTCGCGGTGCTCGCCGAGCTCGACGCGGACGTCGTCGCCCTGCAGGAGGCGGATCGCCGCTACGGCCTGCGCCAGAGCGCGCTGCCGCACGATCTGATCCGGCAAGGCGACTGGCGCGCGGTCGACTTCGCGATCCGCCCGGGCGGCATCGGCTGGCACGGCAACGCGATCCTCGTCCGTGACGGGATCGGGATCGGTGCGTGCCGCCCGCTCGCGCTGCCCGTGCTCGAGCCGCGCGGCGCGGTGATGGCGGAACTCGACGCCGGCGGTTTCAGGTTCAGGGTGGTCGGGATGCACCTCGACCTGTCGGGGCTGTGGCGGCGGCGTCAGGCGCGCGCGCTGATCGATCATGTCGAGGCGTGCGATCGTCCGCTACCGACGATCCTGATGGGCGATCTCAACGAATGGAGCCTCGGCGGTGGCTGCCTCGCCGATTTCGCGCGCCGTTTCGATTTCGCGCCGACCGGGCCCAGCTTCCACGCGCGACGGCCGCTGGCGCGGCTCGACCGGATCATGACGACGCCCGATCTCGCGGTGCTCGCATCGGGGACGCACAACAGCCGGTTGGCGGCGCGTGCGTCCGATCATCTGCCGATCTGGGCGGAGCTAGGATCGCGCTAGAGAAGCCTCGCGGCCACCGCGCACGCCAGCGCCAAGCGATACCGACGCCGAGCCGCATGCTCGCCGCGGAACCCATCCCGGGTATCAGCCGCCGATCCCCGCCAAGACAGTCGAGCGCCAGCCGAAGAGCAGAGTCATCAAGGCCAGCCGCGCGCCGTAGCCTCCACGATATAGGCCTGCGGCGAGCTCAACGACGACGAGCCCTCGCACGAGATCACGAAGCTGCGGTCTCGGGGTCGTCTTGAGATCACCGTAGACGCCGGAGCGGCGAAGCCAGCGGTGGTCGTGTCGCCCACCATCCGCCTGCCATCGCGCAGGCGGTGTCCGGTCGCACGACCCCGCCGACGGCGTGCCTATTTCAGATGGGCGGAGACGTGCTTGTTGAGCTCGAACATGCTGACCTCCTTCTTCCCGATCACCTTCTCGAGCGTGGCATCCGCGAGGATTTGGCGCTTGTCCTCGGGCTTCTGGAGATCGTGCTTGCGGATATAGTCCCACAGCTTGCTGACCACCTCGGTGCGCTTTAGCGGCTTGTCGCCGACGATCGCCGCCAGCTCCGGAGAGGGCTGTACCGTCTTGTGGGCACCGTCGGTGCGCGCGCTGGCTGCCATGATGTCATCTCCTCGTGTCCTATCCTGAGGCAAGAAGCGTCGCGTTCACGATTGGTTGCATTCCGCACGATCAGCGCGGCAGCGCGGCACGCACTGCAGGCAGCATCCGCCGGACGATCACGAGCACGCCGCGTGCGTTGGGATGCAGGCCATCGCCCTGAATCAATGTCGCGTTTCCCGCGACGCCGGCAAGGAAGAAGGGATAGAGCGCGACATGATGCGCACGCGCCAGATCCGGATACATCGCATCGAACGTGCGCACGTAATCGACACCGAGATTGGGCGACGCCTTCATCCCGGCGAGCAGCACGCGCAGGTGACGGCGCTTGAGCTCGGTCAGGATGGCATCGAGACTGGCGCGCGCCTGCTCCACCGGGAGCCCGCGCAGCATGTCGTTGGCGCCGAGCTCGACGATCACGAGATCGGGCGCGACGCCCAACCCGCGCAGCCCCCAGGCCAGCCGCGCGCGGCCCTGCGCGCTCGTATCGCCCGAGACGCCGCCGTTGCGCACCGTCGCCGGAACGCCCGCCCGCGTCAGCGCCGCCTGTAGCCGACTGGTGAAGCCCTGCGCCGG
This sequence comes from uncultured Sphingomonadaceae bacterium, assembly GCA_964245815.1. Classification (GTDB taxonomy): domain Bacteria; phylum Pseudomonadota; class Alphaproteobacteria; order Sphingomonadales; family Sphingomonadaceae; genus Solisphingomonas. The sequence continues at coordinate 3,126 of CAXTNX010000059.1, forward strand.
GGGCAGGCCATAGCCCGCGGTCAGGCTGTCACCCAGCGCCCAGATGAGTGGAGCGCGCGCGGCGCCGGCGGGCATCGCCAGGATCGTCGCGCAGAGTGCGATCGCGCGGTGGACAAGCCGCCCCCTGCCCCCATATCGCCGCCATCGTGTCATCAGCCGCTCCCGCACTCATCGCCGTCCGCTCCCTGACGCTGTCGTTCGGCGCCGTCGAGGTGCTGCGCGGCATCGATCTCGATGTCGGCGCAGGCGAGAGCGTCGCTCTGCTCGGTCCGTCGGGATCGGGCAAGTCCTCGCTGATGGCGGTGCTCGCCGGGCTCGAGCGGCCGAGCGGCGGCACCGTCGCCGTCGCCGGGCTTGATTTCGCGCGCCTCGACGAGGATCGCCTCGCGGTCGCGCGGCGCGGACGGATCGGCATCGTCCTCCAGGCCTTTCACCTGCTGCCGACGATGACCGCGCGGGAGAATGTCGCGGTGCCGCTCGAGCTCGCCGGTGTCGGCGATGCCTTCGCACGCGCCGAAGCCGAGCTCGCCGCGGTCGGGCTCGCCCACCGGCTCGACCATTATCCCGCGCAACTGTCCGGCGGCGAGCAACAGCGCGTCGCGATCGCGCGCGCGATCGTCGCGCGGCCCGCGCTGGTCTTCGCCGACGAGCCGACCGGAAACCTCGACGCGACGACGGGTGCGGGTGTGATGGACCTGCTGTTCGCGCGCCGCGCCGAGACCGGATCGACGCTGTTCGTCATCACCCACGATCCCGCGCTGGCGGCGCGCTGCGGACGGATCGTCACGCTCGCCGACGGCCGCATCGTCGACCAACGAGGAGGCGGATGAGCATCGCCTGGCGCCTGGCGCTGCGCGATCTCGCGCGCGGCGGGCGTGGACTGTGGCTCCTCGCCGCCTGCCTGTTGCTCGGCACCGCGGCGCTCGCCGGGATCGGCAGCCTTTCGGCGAGCATCCTCGCCGCGCTCGACGGACAGGGACGACAGGCGCTCGGCGGCGATCTCGAGCTCAGGGTCTCGCAGCGCCGCGCCACCGTGGAGGAGCAGGCGGCATTCGCGCGCCATGGTCCGGTGTCCGAGACGATCCGGATGCGCGCGATGGCGGCGGGACCGGCGGGCGGGGCGCCGGTGCTGGTCGATCTCAAGGGCGTCGATGCGCGCTGGCCGCTGGTCGGGACGCTGAAACTGATGTCCGGCGCGCTTGCCGCCCGTCCGCGCGGTCTCCAACTGGTCGCCGCCGCCGCGCTCGTCGATCGGCTTGGCGTGCATGTCGGCGACATGGTGCGGATCGGTTCGGCGCGGCTCAGGCTGGTCGGGCTGATCGCCGACGAGCCCGATCACCTTGGCGAAGGCTTTCATCTCGGTTTGCCGGCGATCGTCGCCATGGACGCGCTGGATGCGACCGGTCTGGTCCAACCTGGCAGCCTGTACGATGCCCGCTATCGGCTGCTGCTGCCCCCCGGTCGCGACGCCAGGGCGCTCGGCACCGCGCTGGTCCACTGCTTCCCGAGTGCAGGCTGGACCGCCAGGATCGCCGCGGACGCGACCGGCAATCTGCGCGCCGGCATCGCCCAGCTCGGCCAGTTCCTGCTCCTCGTCGGGCTGGCCGCGCTGGCAATCGCGGGCGTCGGCGTGGCGAACGGGGTCGGCGCGTACCTCGCCGCGCGGACGCGCAGCCTCGCGGTCCTCAAGGTCCTCGGCGCGACATCGGGCACGATCGCCGCCATGATCCTGATCGAGATCGGTTTGGTGGCGTTCGGCGCGGTGGCGGCGGGACTGGCGATCGGCGCGGCGCTGCCGGCGCTCGTCGCATGGGCGGCGGCCGATCTGCTGCCGGTCGCGCCCCGCCCCGGCCTGTACCCGGCGCCGCTGGCGACGGCGGCGGCGCTGGCGATGCTCGCCGGCCTGCTCGCCGCGCTGCCGGCGCTCGCCCGCGCGCGCGCGGTGCCCGCGGCAAGCCTGCTGCGCGACCGGCTGGCGGCGCGGCCCCGGCCGTCATGGCGGTTGCTCTCCGCGATGGCGGCGCTTGCGCTCGCGCTGATCGCGCTCGCGGTCGTCACCGCGACCGATCCCCGGCTGGCGGCGGGCTTCGCGGGGGGCACCGTGGCGCTGCTCGCGCTGCTCGCGGCGATCGGCATCGCTGTGCGCCGCGGCGTCGCGCTCCTGCCCCGACCAAGGGCGCCGCTCGTCCGCCTGGCGCTCGGCAATCTCCATCGCCCGGGCGCGCAGACCGATCGGCTGGTGGTGGCGCTCGGGCTCGGCTTCTCGCTGTTCGTGACGCTGGCGATCGTCGACACGAGCCTCGGCGCCGAGATGCGCGCCGCGGCACCCGCCAAGGCGCCACGTTTCTTCGCGATCGACCTCCAGCCCGAGGACGAGGCGCGCTTCCGCGCCGCGATCCGCGGGACCTCGCCGGCGACACGGATCGAGGCGGTGCCGTCGCTGCGCGGCAGCGTCGTCGCGCTCAACGGCCATGCGGTGGCCGATATGAAGGGACTGCCGGATCGCGCCTGGATATTGAAAGGCGACCGAACGATCACTTGGTCCGCGACGGTGCCGCCGCGCAATCGCGTCACCGCGGGCCGGTGGTGGCCGGCCAACTATCGCGGGCCGCCCCTGGTATCGATCGGCACGGACGCCGCCGAAGCGCTCCACCTCCGTGTCGGCGACACGATTACCGTCGCGGTTCTCGGCGTCGACGTCCCCGCCCGCATTGCCGCGCTGCGCGCGATCGACTGGGGTGGACTGGGGCTCAACTTCGCGATCATATTCTCGTCCGGCTATATCGAAGAGGCGCCGCACGCGCTGCTCGCCAGCGTGTATGCGCCGCCCGACCGCGACGGCGCGATCGCCCGCGCGGTCGCCGGCGCGCTCCCCTCGGTGACGCTGATCCGTGTCGGCGACGTGATCGCCCAGATCGGTGCGCTGATCGGCGATGTCGCGCTCGCGATCCGCGCGGCGGCGGGCGCGACCGTGCTGGCCGGGGTCGCGGTGCTGATCGGCGCGGTCGCCGCCGCGCAGCGTACGCGGCGCTACGATGCGGTGCTGCTCAAGCTGCTCGGCGGCACGCGGCGCCAGGTGCTGGGCGTCCAGGCGATCGAATATGCGGTGCTTGGGGCCTTGCTGGCGATGATCGCACTGCTCGTCGGTGGCGTGGCGGGATGGGCGGTGGTGACGCAGGTGTTCAACCTCGCCTTCGCACCAGACTGGGCGACGGTGCTCGCGACGGTGGCGGGTGCGAGCCTGGCGACGCTGGGCATCGGCATGCTTGGCAGCCTCCCCGCGCTTGCCGCCCGCCCGGCTGCCGTGTTGCGGACCGAATGAGTCGACGCAACCTGTCTGGCCGCTGACGGTTCAATTCAGCGCTACGTCATGCGTCCCGGCGCAGACGGCAATCGATCGGTGGCGATGTGCGCCGGGACAAGACGAAAGGTGGATAGGATGCGTGTCTGGATTTCGGCGATGCTGCTGGCTTCGACCGCGCTCGGCGCACCCGCGCTCGCGCAGGATGCACCCCATGGCCATGACGGCAACGGGCGCGACGGGAGCGGCGATCATCGCGCCGGCGGTGGCGATCGTGGCAACCGTGGTGGGCAACCGCAGAACCAACCCCAAGGCCAGCCCCAGCGCCAGCCGGTGGCGCCGTCCCAGAACCAGTCGCAGCGTGTCCCCCAGGCGGGCCGGCCCAATGTCGCGCCCACCCGTCAGGCGCCGCAGATCGGGCGCGACGATCCCCGGTTCCGCGGCGGCCAGGGCGTCCAGGGCAATCGCGCACCGGGCAACGATCCGCGGCAGAACGGTCATGCCGGCGGGGACCCGGTGGGCCGCCCGGGTTGGGACAACCGCCCCGGTGGCAATGGCCGCCCCGGCGCCAACGACCGCCGCGACCGTGACCGCGCGGTCTTTCAGGATGGTCGCCCGGGCTATCAGAACGGCGGGCGCGGCTATGACGGACGCGATCAGGGCAATCCCGCCAACCGCTGGCGCGGCGATGCCGGCCGGACCGGCGGCTATGATCGCGGCCGCGACAATAACGGCGGCAACTGGAACCGCGGCTGGCGCAACGACAACCGGTACGACTGGCAGGGTTATCGCAATCAGCATCGCGAGATCTTTCGTGGTGGCAGCTACCGCGCGCCTTATGGCTACAGATACCGCCGCTATGGGATCGGCGTGGCGATCGCGCCCGTTTTCTTCGCGCAGCAATACTGGATCGGCGATCCCGGCTATTATCGCCTGCCGCCGGCCTATGGCCCCTATCGCTGGGTAAGATACTATAACGACGCGCTGCTGGTCGACATCTATTCGGGTGTCGTCGTCGATTCGATCCCGGGCTTCTTCTGGTAACCGACACGAACGGATACATGGCGTGTCGTTGCGGTCATTATCTACCAACGCCGCGGTTTTGACACGGAATCGGCGACTTGCCGGGGGAACGCCCGACCGATAAGCCTCCGCGACCGTCCCGGTTTCGCGGAGGCTTTTTCGTGCGCATCGCTGCTGTCATCCTTCCCCTTGCCGTGGCCATGGTGTCGGCTCCCGCCTTGGCGCAGGCCGCTGCCGGGCCGGCCGACAAGGCGCTGCGCGCCCTGTTCGATCGCACCGACGAGGCGGCGCTCAAGCGCAATCCGTTGAGCGCGCTCGATCGCGGCGACACGCGCTATGCCGACCAGATCGGCGACAGTTACAGCGATGCGCACGACGCTGCCGAGGCCGCCGCAGGCCGTACCGCGCTCGCCAATCTCGTCGCGATCGACCGCGCAGCGCTGACCCCGGTCGATCAGATCGCCTACGACACGTTCAAGGCCAGCGTCCGGATCGCGCTCGCGGCCTATGCGCCCGACATCCTCGCCGCCAGGCACGCAATCCCGACGACGCATTTCTACGGCTTCCAGGTCAATTACGCCGATCTCAACTCGGGCCAGGGTTCGGCGCCTTTCAGGACCGTCAAGGATTATCGCGACGCGATCGCGCGCAACCGCCAGTTCGGCGGCCAGATCGACAAGATCGTCGCCCGCTTCAGGCAGGGCGTCGCGGCGGGCATGGTCGAGCCCAGGCTCATCGTCCGCAACGTGATCGAGCAGATCGACGCGCAGACCGGCGCCGGGGTCGAGGGCTCGCCCTATTATGGTCCGATCAAGGCGATCCCGGATACCATCCCGGCGGCCGAGCGCGCGACGCTGGCGGCGGACCTCGCCGCCTCGATCCGCGACGACGTGCTGCCGCCGCTCGTCCGGTTGCGCAGCTATCTCGCGACCGACTATCTGCCGCACGCGCGCGATACGGTCGGGCTTGCGGGGATGAAGGGCGGCGCCGCGCTCTATCGCTACGAGATCCTCGAAAACACCACGCTGCCGCTCACCGCCGAGCAGGTCCACAGCCTCGGCCTGTCCGAGGTCGCGCGGATCACGCGCGAGATGGACGAGATCCGGGTCAAGACCGGCTTCGCCGGCGATCTCCACGCCTTCTTCCGCTATATGTCGACAGACGCGAAGTTCGCGCCGCCATCGCGCGAGTGGATCGAGCGGCGCTACGAAACATTGGGCGCCACCATCGACGCGCATATCCCGTCGCAATTCTCGCTCGTGCCCAAGACCCCGCTGCGCATCCTGCCGACGCCCGCCTATCGCGAGAAGAGCTCGGCGGGCGGCGAGTACCAGCAGGGCACGCCCGACGGATCGCGCCCGGGTATCTTCTACTATAACGGCTACGACCTGCCAACGCGCTTCACCTGGGACATGGACACGCTCTACCTCCACGAGGCCATTCCCGGGCATCATTTCCAGATCTCGATCGCGCAGGAGAACGACGCACTGCCCGCGTTCATGCGCTTCGGCGGCAACACTGCCTTCGCCGAAGGCTGGGCGCTCTACGCCGAGACGCTGTGGCCCGAGATGGGGCTGGAAACCGATCCCTATTCCCGCTTCGGCGGCCTCAACGACGAGATGCTGCGCGCGATGCGGCTGGTCGTCGACAGCGGCATCCACGCGATGGGCTGGAGCCGCGAACAGGCGATCGCCTACATGCTCGACCATTCCGCGATGGGACCGGCCGACGTCAGTGCCGAGGTCGAGCGCTATATCGCGATCCCCGGCCAGGCGCTGGCCTACAAGATCGGCCAGCTCACCATCCTGAAGGAAAAGGCGAAGGCGAAGGCGGCGCTGGGTGATCGCTTCGATCCGCGCGCCTTCCATGCGCAGGTGCTGGAGACCGGCGCGCTGCCGATGGGCGTGCTGGAAGCGAAGATCGACGGCTGGATCGCCGCGTCGAAGAGATAGGCGGCCTATCCGCCAGCTCCGTTACCGGTTGAAGATCAGATCAACGGTCCGCCGGCCCGCCCGCCAGCACGAACCGGCGGTCGCAATAGCCGCAATCGACGAAGCCCGTCTCGTCGATCTCCAGCCACACGCGCGGGTGACCGAGCGCGGCTCCGCTCGGGATTTCGGAGGCACCGTCACACACCACGCGATGGTGGGGAACGCGGACGATCTCGGGCGTGTCGCTGCTCACCGCGCCGCGGATAGCAAGCGGCCTCGCGACTGGCAATCAGGCGATCGGGCGCGATTGCGCGACGTCGATACGGGGTGCGCCGATCTTCGGGGTTGCCCAGGCGACCGCGACCAGCGCGAGCATCGCCGCCAGCGCGGAGATGCCGGGCGTACGGATCAGCAGGGTGCGCAATCGGGTCATGTCGTCGCTTGTCGCACGATAAAGCTGCGAAGCGGTGAAGCGGCAGCGTTAACGGCGGCGCTGGCGGCAAGCGCGACGAGGGGCTATCTGCCCGCGCATGAACGATGCGGCGATCGATATCGACGGCCTGGAAAAGGTCTACGAAGGCGGCAAGCGGGCGCTGGACGGGGTCAGCTTCGCGGTGCCGCGCGGCACGATCTTCGGTCTGCTCGGGCCGAACGGCGCGGGCAAGTCGACGCTCATCAACATCCTGTCGGGCATGGTCAACAAGACCGCGGGCCGCGCCGCGATCTGGGGCTTCGACATCGATCAGCACCCGCGCAACGCCAGGCGCTCGATCGGCATCGTGCCGCAGGAGATCCTGTTCGATCCGTTCTTCACGCCGCGCGAGGCGCTGGAGATCCAGGCCGGGCTCTACGGCGTGCCCAGGGCCAGGCGCCAGACGATGGCGCTGCTCCGCGCGGTCTATCTCGAGGACAAGGCGGACGCCTACGCGCGCACCCTGTCGGGCGGGATGAAGCGCCGGCTGCTCGTGGCAAAGGCGATGGTCCATTCGCCGCCGGTGCTCGTGCTCGACGAGCCGACCGCGGGCGTCGACATCGAACTGCGCCAGCAGCTCTGGGCCTATGTGAAAGGCCTCAACGAGCAAGGCACCACGGTCGTGCTGACGACGCACTATCTCGAGGAGGCGCAGGAACTCTGCGACCGCATCGCGATCATCAACCATGGCCGGCTGATCGCCAACGAGCCGACCCGCGTGCTCCTCGCCAAGGCGCGCGAGAAGGTCGTCGAGGTGGTCGTCGACCGCGATCTCGCAGAACCACCCCAGGCGACCTGCTTCGAGAAGGTCGCGCTCAAGGGCGAGCGCACCGTGGTGATCACCTACGACAAGCAGTCGGTCAACGCCGGCGAGGTGCTCGCCGCACTCGCCGCCGCCGGGCTGGGCGTGGTCGACGTCTCGACCAGGGAAGCCGATCTCGAGGACGTGTTCCTGAGCCTCACGCGCCGCGCGGCCTGATGGGCGCGCATGCCTTCGATGTGGTGATCGTCGGGTCCGGCGCGGCCGGGCTGACCGCCGCGCTCTCGCTCGCCACACGTCTCCGGGTGGTCGTGCTCGCCAAGGGCGGCCTGTCGGAGGGCTCGACCAACTGGGCGCAGGGCGGGATCGCCGCGGTGCTCGAGCCGGGCGACACGTTCGACAGCCATATCGAGGATACGATGATCGCCGGCGCGGGTCTCAACGACCGCGCCACCGTCGAGTTCGTCATCGAGAACGCGCCTGCCGCGATCGAGAAGCTGATCGCGCTCGGCGTACCGTTCAACCAGACGGGAAACGCGCTCCACCTGACCCGCGAGGGTGGCCACAGCCACCGCCGTATCGTCCATGTCGACGATGCCACCGGGCATGCCGTGCAGGTCGCGCTGGAAACGGCGGCGGCGGCGCACCCCAACATCACGCTGATCCCCCACATGGCGGTGATCGATCTCGCCACCAGCCGGCATGGCGAGCGCTATCTCGGCGACGGCCGCGTGTGGGGCGTCTATGCGCTCGATCGCCGCTCGGGCGAGGTCGATCTCTACACTGCTCGCGCGACCATCCTGGCGACCGGCGGCGCGGGCCGCACCTACCTCTATTCGACCGCGCCGCGCGGCGCCACCGGCGACGGCATCGCGATGGCCTGGCGCGCGGGCTGCCGCGTCGCCAACATGGAGATGATGCAGTTCCACCCGACGTGTCTGTGGAACCTCGAGGTCAAGAACTTCCTCATCACCGAGGCGATGCGCGGCGAAGGCGGCCAGCTGAAACTACCGTCCGGCGTGCCCGACGCCGGGCACCGCTTCATGCCGGACTTCGATGCCCGCGCCGAGCTCGCGCCGCGCGACGTGGTGGCGCGCGCGATCGATCACGAGATCAAGCGGCTCGGGC
>CAXTNX010000060.1:0-11314 GCA_964245815.1 uncultured Sphingomonadaceae bacterium
AAGTTCGAGAACCTGCAGTTCACCGCCGCCTACAAGGAACGCGGCGCGCTCAACAAGCTGATGCAGCTCACCCAGGACGAGAAGACGCGCGGGGTGATCGCGGCATCGGCCGGCAATCATGCGCAGGGCCTCGCCTATCACGGTGCGCGGCTCGGCATCCCGGTGACGATCGTGATGCCCAAGCTGACGCCCACGGTGAAGGTGCAGCAGACCCAGAGCCATGGCGCCGAGGTGATCCTGTCCGGCGAGCGCTTCGAGGATGCGCAGACGACCGCCTACGAGATCGCCGCGGCGCGCGGGCTGACCTTCGTCCATCCGTTCGACGATGCGGCGATCGTCGCGGGGCAGGGCACGGTCGCGGTCGAGATGCTCGAGGACGCGCCCGCTATCGACATGCTCGCGATCCCGATCGGCGGCGGCGGCCTGATCTCGGGCTGTGCCACCGCGGCGCTGGCGATGAAGCCCGGGATCGACGTGATCGGCGTCCAGGCCGAGCTCTACCCGTCGATGTACGCGCGGTTGCAGGGCGTCGAGCTGCCCTGCGGCGGTGACACGCTGGCCGAGGGCATCGCGGTCAAGGAGCCGGGGCGGCTGACGGCGGCGATCGTGGCGCGGCTGGTCGACGAGATCCTGCTCGTCTCGGAGCGCGATCTCGAACGCTCGGTCGCGCTGCTCCTCCAGATCGAGAAAACCGTCGTCGAGGGTGCCGGCGCGGCGGGGATCGCGGCGTTGCTCGCGCATCCCGAGCGCTTCGCCGGGCGGACCGTGGGCATCGTGCTGTGCGGCGGCAATATCGATACCCGACTGCTCGCCAACGTGCTGCTGCGCGATCTCGCCCGCTCGGGGCGGCTCGCGCGGCTGCGCATCCGGTTGCAGGATCGGCCGGGTGCGCTGTTCAACGTGGCGCGCGTGTTCGACGAGCTGCAGGTCAACATCATCGAGGTCTATCACCAGCGCGTGTTCTCCTCGCTACCCGCCAAGGGCCTCATCACTGACATCGAGTGCGAGACGCGTGACAACGGCCATCTCGACCGGCTGATGGCGGCGCTGGCCGAGAATGGCTATGAGGCGAGCCGCGTCGAGCCGGCCTGAGCGGCGGTTCCCGCATCGGAACCGGTTCGTCGCCGGATTTCGTCGCGTTGCGGGGCGTTAACCCTCTTTTAAGGTTTCGCCTCGCCCGGCGACGTGCAACCTTGGCGATGGAGGCGTGTTCCCCGCACGTCCGCAAGGGAGTTGGACCGACCGGTGAGCGCGCCTTTTCGCTTTCCCCGCTTCTTCGTCACGACGCCGAGCCCGTGCCCCTATCTGCCGGGCCGGACCGAGCGCAAGGTGTTCACGGAGCTCAACGGGCCGCATGCCGCCGAGCTCAACGACGCGCTCGGGCGCATCGGTTTCCGGCGCTCGCAATCGGTCGCCTATCGGCCGAGTTGCCAGGGCTGCTCGGCCTGCGTGTCGGTGCGGGTCGCGGCGCGCGAATATCGCCCCAGCACCAGCCAGAAACGCACGATCCGGCGCAACGCCGACCTCACCGTCGCGGCGTGCAAGCCATGGACTACCGAGGAGCAGTTCGCGCTGCTGCGCCGCTATCTCGCCGCGCGGCATCCGGGTGGCGGCATGGCGGACATGGACGAGTTCGACTTCGCCGACATGGTCGAGCAGACGCCGGTCAAGACCTTCATGATGGAGTATCGCGAGCCGGGAGAGCGCGGCCGCCCCGGCCGGCTGGTCGGCGCCTGCCTGACCGACCAGCAGGGCGACGGGCTGTCGATGATCTACAGCTTCTTCGATCCCGCGCTGACCACGCGGCCGGGGCTCGGCACCTATGTCATCGCCGACCATATCCGCCGCGCCGCCGACGCCGGCCTGCCCTATGTCTATCTCGGCTATTGGGTCGAGGGATCGGACCGGATGCAGTACAAGACCGGCTTCCGCCCGATCGAGCGGCTGACCGCGTCGGGCTGGCAGCGGTTCGACCCGCCGCCGCCGTCGCTGCTCCCGCGCGAGCGCACGCCGCTGCCCGCCAAGGAGCGCGCGATAGGCTGATCCTGGTTCGGCCGCCCGAACACCCCGTCACGCCGGCGTTCGCCGGGATGACGATCTTGAGATCGCACGCCGTCGGGCGCACCGTGGCCTTCCAGGGCTTGTGCGCCGCGGCGAAGCCCGGCACTCTGCGGCCGGGCGAGATTCAGCGGACCGGAGGATGATGCAGGACGCGGCGTTCGACGAGGTGTGGGGAAAGAGTGCCGATCGCTCCGCGCGCGCGGGGTTCGAGACGCTGGCGCGATGGATCGCGGAGACCCCCTCGGCCGAGTTCGATCGCCGGCAGCGCGCCGCCGAGGCCGCGTTCCGCCAGCTTGGCATCACCTTCGCGGTCTATGGCGAGGACGAGGCGGCCGAGCGCATCATTCCGTTCGACATCGTGCCGCGCATGTTCTCCGCCACCGAATGGCGCGGGCTCAAGTCCGGGCTGGAACAGCGCGTCCAGGCGATCAACGCCTTCCTCGCCGACATCTATGGCGAGCAGAAGATCCTCAAGGACGGCATCATCCCCGCCGACCTCGTGCTCGGCAACGCGCAGTTCCGTCCGCAGGTGGCGGGCGCCTACCCGCCATACGGGGTCTATGCGCATATCTGCGGTATCGACATGGTGCGTGTCGGCGCGGACGAGTTCTACGTGCTCGAGGACAATGCCCGCACGCCGTCGGGCGTCTCCTACATGCTCGAGAACCGCGAGGCGATGATCCGGCTGTGCCCCGAGATCTTCGAGATGTTCGCGGTCGAGCCGGTCGACGACTATACCGATCTGCTGCTCCAGACGCTGCGTTCGGTGTCGCCCCGCAGCGGCGACGAGCCGGTCTGCGTGCTGCTCACGCCCGGCCATTACAACTCCGCCTTCTACGAGCACAGCTTCCTCGCCGACGCGATGGGGATCGAGCTGGTCGAGGCGGTCGATCTCGAGGTCGACGACGACATCGTCTGGATGCGGACGATCGACGGGCGCGTGCGCGTCGACGTCATCTACCGCCGGCTCGACGACGATTTCATCGATCCGCTGGTGTTCCGTCCCGATTCGATGCTCGGCGTGCCGGGCCTGATGGCGGCGTATCTCGCCGGCAACGTCACGCTCGCCAATGCGCCCGGTACCGGCATCGCCGACGACAAGGCGATCTACAGCTACATGCCCGAGATCGTGCGCTATTATACCGGTGCGGAGGCGCGGCTCCCCAACGTCCAGACGTTCCGCTGCCGCGAGGCGCAGGGGCTGCGATACACGCTCGATCATCTGGAGGAGCTGGTCGTCAAGCTGGTCGACGGCTCGGGCGGCTACGGCATGCTGGTCGGGCCGACCGCGAGCCGCGACGAAGTGGAGCGGTTCCGCGCCGCGCTCAAGGCCGAGCCGCACCGCTACATCGCGCAGCCGACGCTGGCGCTGTCGACGGTGCCGACCCTGACCGACAAGGGCATCGCCCCGCGCCACGTCGATTTCCGCCCGTTCTGCCTGAGCGGCGCGGACGGGATACGGATCGTGCCCGGCGGCCTTACCCGCGTGGCGCTGCGCGAGGGATCGCTGGTCGTCAATTCGAGCCAGGGTGGCGGCACCAAGGACAGCCTGATCCTGTCCGACAACGTCCGTCGCCGCCAGGTGTCGGTCGGCGACATCCGGCGGCACGACTGATGGATGTACCTTCTTCCTGCCGTTCCTCGGCGAACGCGGGGGCCCGGTCCGGACGCGGAACGCGCCCCGCGCTGCACCGCGGGATATTTGACGAGCCGGGCCCCGGCCTTCGCCGGGGAACGGGGAGCGCGCGCTCATGCTAGCCCGTGTCGCCGCCTCGCTCTACTGGCTCGGCCGCTATGTCGAGCGCGCCGAGTTCACCGCGCGCCTGATCGAGGCGACGATGCGGCTCGACCTGCTGTCGGCGCGACCCGCCGGTACCGGCGCATGGGAAAGCGCGCTCGCCGTCGTGTCGTGCGAGGATGGCTATTGGCTGACCGGGCAGACGATCGAGCCCGAGACCGTCACCGCCTATCTCGCGCTCGATGCGGACAACCGCAACTCGATCCGCTCCTGCCTCGACAATGCGCGGTCCAACGCCAAGTCGGTTCGCACCGCGCTGACCCGCGAGGCGTGGGAGGCGATCAACCGCGCCTGGCTCGATCTGCGCAACCGCAGGACGGTCGAAGGCCCTGCCGACACGCTGGCGATGGCCGAGCGGCTGCGCGCCGAGGCGCGCGGGTTCGAGGGCGCGCTCCACCGGATGCTGCGGAACGAGGCGAGCTTCTTCGTGCGGCTGGGCGCGGCGATCGAGCGCGCCGACAACACCGCGCGACTGATCGACGTCAAATATCATCTGCTGCTGCCCGAGGGCGAGCAGGTCGGCGGACCGATCGATCGCGACCAGTGGACCACCATCCTCCACACCGTCTCGGCGGTGACCGCCTATCGCTGGCTCTACCGCGAGGGCTTGCGCCCCGGGCGCGTCGTCGACCTGCTGGTGCTCCGGCCCGAGATGCCGCGCTCGATCGCGGCGTCGTCGGAGGAGATCGTCAGCCTGCTCGGTCTGCTCGGCAAGCGGCTGGGCCGGCAGGGCGAGGCGGATCGCATGGCGCGGCTGCGGCACGCGATGATCGGCCGCTCGACCGTCAACGGCATCATCGCCGGGGGGCTGCACGAGTTCCTGCAGGGCTTCGTCGCCGAGAACGCCCGGCTCGATGCCGCGATCGGCCAGCAATTCCGGTTCGTCGGCTGATGCGCCTGCGGATCGAGCACCGTACCGCGTACAGGTTCACCATGCCGCAGGCGCGGATCATCCAGTTGCTGCGCCTGACGCCGCCGAGCTTCGCCGGGCAGGCGGTGATCGACTGGCACGTCCAGGTCGATTGCGACGCGCGGCTGCGCACAGGGCGCGATGGCTATGGCAACGAGACGACGATGCTCTACGTCGACGGGCCGATCGCCGCGATGACGCTCACCGTCGGCGGCGAGGTGCTGACCGAGGATCGCGCCGGTATGGTGAGCGGCACGCCGGAACCGCTGCCGCCGGGGCTGTTCCTGCGCTCCACCGTCCAGGCGGCGCACGACGAGGCGATCGCCGCCTTCGCCCGGGCGGTGGCCGCGACCGAGACGACGCCGCTCGCCCGTCTCCATGCGCTCAACGAGGCGCTCAAGGAGCGTATCCGCTTCGACAGCTCGAACGGCAATCCGCACCGCGACGCCGCGGCGACCTTTGCCGAGGGGCAGGGCGTCTGCCAGGACATCGCGCATGTCTTCCTCGCCGCGGCGCGGCTGATGGGACATCCGGCGCGCTATGTGTCCGGCCATCTGTGGCGCGGCGAGGGCGGCGAGGTGCAGCCCGCAGCGCACGCCTGGGCGGAGGCCTGGCTCGACGACTATGGCTGGATCGGCTTCGATCCGACCAACGGCGTGTGTCCGACCGACGCCTATGTCCGCGTCGCGGCGGGCCTCGATTATCACGATGCCGCCCCGGTCTCTGGCGCGCGGACGGGGGGCGGCGACGAGGCCCTCCAGGTCGAGGTGGCGGTGGCGCAGGCCAGCGGCCAGTCGCAGGCCTGAGCGATGACCTATTGCGTCGGGATGCTCGTCGAGGCCGGGCTCGTGATGATCGCGGACACGCGCACCAATGCCGGCGTCGACGACATCTCGGTCTATCGCAAGCTGCATGTCCTCGCCGACGACGCCGACCGCATCGTCGTCGCGGCGTCGTCGGGCAATCTCTCGGTCACCCAATCGGTGATCGCCAGTCTCGCGGAGGGATTGCCCGGTGGCGATGCCGCCGATCCGCCGCGCCTGATCGCCGACATGCCGAGCATGTTCCGCATCGCCCAGCTCGTCGGCGATGCGATCCATGCGTGCCGCGGCGAGATCGCCAAGCAGCTCGAGGCGGAGGATTATTCGCCGTCATGCTCGATGCTGGTCGGTGGCCGTGTCGGCGACGGGCCGCTTTCGCTCTATCGGCTGTATTCCGAGGGGAACTTCATCGCCTGCATGCGCGAGCAGCCCTTCCTCCAGATCGGCGAGACCAAATATGGCCGGCCGATCCTCGATCGCGCCCTCCAGTACGAAACGCCGCTCGAGGAGGTCGTCAAGGTCGGCCTGATCTCGTTCGATTCGACGCTGCGCTCCAATCTCGCGGTCGGCCGGCCGCTCGATCTGATCGCGATGCCCGCGGATCGCGGCGCCCCGGTCATCCGCCGGCGGATCGGCAGCGACGACGCCTATTTCAACAATCTCTCGACCCGCTGGTCGCTGATGCTCAACGAGGCGCGCGCGACGATCCCCGACCCGCCCTTCATGCGTGGCGACGGATGACGTTCAGCGTCCGCTAACCGGTCGCGGCCGATCGTCCCGCGATGCGTCGGTTCGCGTTCCCGCTCGTCGTCGGCCTCCTCGTCGCGTCGTGCGTGCCGCATGGCCGGCCGCCGGGCGGACGCGCGCCGGTGCGCCGCTCCGGCGTCCAGATCCCGCGCACCGCCCCGGCCGCGCCGATCGACGCGGTCTCGCGACGCATGTGCCTCGCGCAACTGGCCGCGGACGGCGCGCGCTACACGCCGCTCCCCGACCATATCTACACCAGCCAATGCTCGGCGCTGAACGCCGTGCAGCTCATCGACATCGGCATGCCCGTCACCAATCTCGGGCCGATGACCTGTCCGCTCGCCGACGCGCTGACCCGCTGGACGCGCGACGCGACGCAGAAGGCGGCGGTGGCGTGGCTCGATTCGCCGGTGATCCGCATCGAGAGCTTCGGCACCTATTCGTGCCGCCCGATCAACAATGTCGCCGGCGCGCGATTGTCCGAGCACGGCCTTGCCAATGCCGTCGACATCTCGGGTTTCGTGCTCGCCGATGGCCGCAGGATCACCGTGCTGGCGGACTGGAACGGCCCCGACCCGAACGCCCGCAATTTCCTCCATGCGGTCCATGACGCCGGCTGCCGCCGTTTCCATGTCGTCCTCGGACCCGATGCCAACGCCTTGCATCGCAACCATTTCCATTTCGACATGGGTCACGGCGTTGCCTGTTCCTGACAGGAGGATGGCGTGCGTGCGCATGCGCCGCTAGACCGCGCGCCATGACCGAAGAGAGAAAGTCCGCACCGGCGCGCGGCACGGGTGTTCCCGATCGGGTCTTCGCCGACGCCGATGCCGAGGCTAGAACCGCGCGCGAGGCGGTCGAGACGCCGCAGACCGTCGATCCCGCCTACCGGCTCGCCTATCAGGACGAGGACCTGCTGCTGCGCGACGATCTGCGCCCGGTCCGCTTCCAGCTCGAACTGCTCAAGACGCAGTTGATCCTCGACGAAGCGGGCATCGGATCGACATTCGTCTTCTATGGCTCGGCGCGCATCCCGGAGCCGGCACAGGCCGCGGCCCTGCTGGCGGCGGCAGGGACGGATCCGCAGCGCCGCATCGCCGGGAAACTCGTCGCCAACGCCCGGTACTACGACGAGGCACGCGCGCTCGCCCGCATCGCCAGCCGGGTCCCGGTGGACGCCGCCGGCAAGCGCCAGTTCGTGGTCTGCTCGGGCGGGGGGCCGTCGATCATGGAAGCGGCCAATCGCGGCGCGGATGATGTCGGCGCGGAATCGATCGGTCTCAACATCGTCCTGCCGCACGAGCAGGCGCCCAACCGCTACGTCACCCCGCGGCTGTCGCTGCGCTTCCACTATTTCGCGCTGCGCAAGATGCACTTCACGATGCATGCGCGCGCGGTCGCGGTGTTTCCCGGCGGTTTCGGCACGTTCGACGAGTTCTTCGAAACGCTCACCCTGATCCAGACCGGCAAGATGCGGCCGCTGCCGATCCTGCTGTTCGGCCGCGCCTTCTGGGAAGAGGTCGTCAACTGGCAGGCGCTCGCCGACAATGGCGTGATCTTGCCGCAGGACCTGGCGCTGTTCCGGTTCGTCGAGAGCGCGGAGGAGGCGTGGACGGTGGTCCGCGACTATTGGGGCCTGGCTTCCAACGGATCGGCGGCGGCCTGATCCGGTCCTCCCCGCATCGGGGAGGACCGTGCGGTCACTTCTTCGTATTGGCCTCGTTGCCGGTGACCGATTTGGCGCCATCGCCGCCGATGCTGCCCTTGGGGTTCGCCGCGGCCTGTCCTTCGGTGATGACCGGTTGGGTCTTGGCGCCTTCGCCCGCGGTGTTCTTGCCGGGCTTGGCGCCCGCATCGGTGCCCGCCGCGGTGGCCGGTGCCGCGGCGGGCGCGGTCGGCAGCGGTTTGGGCGCATCGCTCTGCGCATTGAGATAGGCGATGACGTTGGCGCGGTCGTCCGGATTGGAGAGGCCCGCGAAGGTCATCTTGGTGCCCGGCGCATAGCCCTTCGGGCTTTTCAGCCAGGCGAACAGCTCGTCGAAGGTCCACGGCCCGGCCTTGGTCTTGAGCGCGTCCGAATAGCTGAACCCCGCCTCGCTCGCCACCGGCCGGCCGACGACGTCCCAGAGCTGCGGGCCGATCTGGTTGGGACCGCCCTTCTGGTCGTTGTGGCAGGCGCCGCACTTCTTGAACACCTCGGCGCCCTTGGCGGGATCCGCCTTGGCGATGTAAAAGGCGGCGGGCTGCTCGACCGGCGCCGCACCCTCGGACGACTCCGCCTCGACACCCTCGACGGTATAGCCCATCTTCTCGGGACGCTCGGACCGGAAATACTCGCCGGTGACGAGGCTGAGCCCGAGCGCGCAGCCGGCCGCGAACAGCACCCAGCCCGCGATCGTGTTGCCGCGATCGCCGACGCCTTCGGAGACCCGCCGGCCATCGTCCCAGCCGGGGCCCTCGTTCTCGTCGCCGTGTGTGTCCGCCATCGCCCTTGGAACTCCCCGCTCGCCGGTGTCGCGGCGCATTCTCTCGCGGGCCCGGGCGGGCACGGCGAGGTCGCACGATCCATAGAAAAGCGCATGGCATACCGCAAGCGGTTGCGGCGTCGCCACGCATCGGCGCTTGCGGCACCGCGCCGCCCCGGCCTAGGTCGCGCGCGTCATGCAGTCCTATCCCGCCCCCGCCGAGGCGCTCGTCGCCAGGCTGACCGCCGCCGCCGCCGCCGCGCCGCACCGCGCCGTCGCCTTCCAGGGCGCGCCCGGCGCCAATTCGCATATCGCCGTGATGCAGACCTTTCCGGACGGGCTGCCGCTACCCTGCTTCGCGTTCGAGGACGCGATCGACGCGGTGCGAGAGGGGCGTGCGGATTGCGCGGTGATCCCGATCGAGAACTCGCTCCACGGGCGCGTCGCCGACATTCATTTCCTGCTGCCCGAGAGCGGTCTGGTCATCACCGGCGAGCATTTCCTGCCGATCCGCCATTGCCTGATCGGCGCGGGCACGCTCGATCAGGTCTCTGACGCGATGAGCCATCCACAGGCGCTCGGCCAGACGCGCGTCTGGCTCAAGCGCCACGGCATTCGCGCGGTGCCCCACGCCGATACCGCGGCGGCGGTCGCCGAGGTCGTGGCGGAAGGCGCGCCGCGGCATCTCGCCGCGCTCGCGCCGGCGCTCGCGGCGCAGACCTACGGACTGCCGGTGATCGTCGAGGGCGTCGCGGACGATGTCGACAACACCACCCGCTTCCTCACGCTGGCGCGTGCGGCGCCCGCAGGCGCGCCGCCCGGTCCGCACATGACGACGCTGATGTTCGCGGTCAAGAACGCGCCCGCCGCGCTCTACAAGGCGATGGGCGGGTTCGCGACCAACGGCATCAACATGACCAAGCTGGAGAGCTACCAGCGCGGGCCGCTCATCACCGCGACCGAGTTCTACTGCGATATCGCCGGCCATCCCGACGAGGCGCCGGTCGCGCGCGCGATCGAGGAACTGCGCTTCCATACCCGCTGGGTGCGTGTCCTCGGCACCTACCCACAGGCGCGTCGCCGCGCAGGCTGACCGAGCTGCCGATCTAGAGGCTGCGGGCCATGGGTATGTCATCCTCATGCCGCCCGTCGGCGAGCACCACCCGACCGACGAAACGACCTTCCTCGACGAACCCGAGACGCCTGTAGAGCTGCAGGGCTCCGAGGTTTCCCGATCGCGCGACAAGCTCGATGCGGGACACCGCGGGCAGGATCGTCCCCGCCCGTGCGAAGAACGCCGCGAACAGCGCCGACCCGATTCCCCGGCCTTGCATGTCCGGATGCACCGCGACGGTGAGATCGGTGAGGACGTGATCGAACTGGCGCGGGCCGGGCCGGGCGGCATGCAAAGAGCCGACGAGATCGTCGTCCAGAAAGGCGCCAAGCACGATGCCGCGACGGCACGCGCGATCGATGAAGCCCGCGACATAGTCGGTGGTGATCTCATCGGGCGCGCGCGCCAGCCCGGACCGTTCGACCGATGCGGCGGCGCGGTAGAGAGCGAGGACGAGGGGAACGTGGGCGACGGTCAGGTCGTCGATGCGAGGTCGGCTCATGGCATCCTTCCCGTCGCAGGCGATCGCGCCGTCACGACCCGCTCGTGGACCAGTGTCGCCCCGTACCGACGGGATGTTCAAGTCCGTCGATCGCCTGATCTCTCCGACGAAATCCGGGAGAGGCATCCGGGACGGCACGATGATGCCGGCCGGCCGAGGGCGGCTCGACACCGCCGCGATGTTCAGTCGTCCTTGGTGTGCACGTCCCAGTGCTCGACCGCCTTGCCGTCCCTGAAACGCCACATGTCGAACGATGTCGTCGTGTAGGTCCTGGAGGAATCCCTGGAATCCCTGACCGGAACGACATAGGCGACGATCACCCTGTCGCCTTCGGCGACGACCGAGACGAGTTGGGTCTTCATCTTCGCCGGGATCGGCGTCGGCTTCAGGCGCATCGTTCTGGTGAAATAGTCGACGACCGGCCGGAGACCGTTCTTCACCTGGGGATTGTGCTGGATGTAATCCTGGCTGATCCACCGGTCGGCCAGCGCCCAGTGGTTCGCCTCCAGCAGGTCCTTGACGATGTGATAGGCGGCTTGCTTGTTGCGGTTGAGCTTGGGATCCTTGCTGAAGAACAGCGCGTCGGGGTTGGCGACGCCGACCACCGCCTCCTGCGCATTGACCCGGGCGGCGGGCGCGCCAAGCAGCATCGCACCGAGTGCGGCGGTGGCAAGATATCGGGTCATGCGTCCTCTTTGAGTTCGAGTCTCTCTCTCTCTCCACCAATCGCCCGGCGGGCGACAGCCCATACCGGCGCGGCTGGACGTAACGGATGCTGGCGACGCCGGGCGGCCCGTGCGTCAATAGGCAACGCTGAAGCGCCGGCGGGCATGCTCGTTCCGCTCCAGCTCGTCGACCATCGCGATCGCATAGTCCGCGAAGCTGATCCGGCTGTT
>CAXTNX010000061.1:0-10866 GCA_964245815.1 uncultured Sphingomonadaceae bacterium
GCACCAGCGCAGCATCGGCGCGATCTCGTCCTCGTTGACGCCCTTGAGCGCGACCATGTTGATCTTGACCGCGATCCCCGCCGCGCGCGCCGCGGAGATGCCGGCCAGCACCTGGTCGAGATCGCCCCAGCGCGTGACGTGACGGAACCGCCCGGGATCGCACGTGTCGAGACTGACGTTGACGCGGCGGATACCCGCCGCGCGCAGCGCGACCGCATGATCGGCGAGCCGCGTGCCATTGGTGGTGAGCGCCAGCTCGTCGAGCGCGCCGGTCGCGAGATGACGGCCGATGGTGCGCGCCAGCCCGTCGATCCCGCGCCGCACCAGCGGCTCGCCGCCGGTCAGCCTGATCTTGCGGACGCCGCGCGCGACGAACACGTCGGCGATCGCGGCGAGTTCGTCCAGCGTCAGCACCTGCGCGCGCGGCAGGAAGGTCATCGCCTCCGCCATGCAATAGCGGCAGCGCAGGTCGCAGCGATCGGTCACCGACAGGCGCAGATAGCTGATCCGCCGTCCGAAGCCGTCGACGAGCGCGTTGGGGGTCGGAGCGGCCGCCTGCATGGCGAACAGCTAGGCGCCCGGCGGCGGCAGGGCAAGGTGGGGCGCGGGCCGGCCGCTCCGCGCCACGCCCCGGCGGCGCGCGCCGGGCCGCGGACCCGGTGCGGGACACGGCGGGGCGTTTAGCCGATTGTGCGCCGGGTCCGGCTCCGCCAAGGGTCGTGCGAGCCGCGCCGGGAGGCGTCGCGTGCGCTCCGGAGGACATCATCATCGAGCTGCCGCCTGCCGGTTCGGCGCCCCTGTTCCTGCTGTCGCTCCGCCAGCGCGACGAGCTGGCGCGGATGGCCGGCCGCGCCGGCTGGTCGGCGGTCGCGGCGCGCCGCGTCGAGGGCATCGAGCGGCGCTTCCTCGGCGCGGGCGCGACGGTGGCGCTCGTCGATGCGCGCGATGCGCTGCCCGACGCGCTGGACGCGGTGCGCGCGCTCGCCGACGCCGCGCAGGCCAATGGCGCGGCCCTCCTGGTGCTGCTCGGGCGGCGCGATGCGTCGGCGGTGGCGGCGGCGTACGAGGCGGGCGCGACCCACTATCTGGTCGCGCCGTTCGCGGAAGGCGAGCTTGCCCAGATGCTTCGCTTCGCCGCGCGGTACGCCGAACGGTTGGCGGGCGGGCATCGTGCGGCCGTGGGTCGTGCGCAGATGGTGGCGGACGAGGCGTTCACCTGGCGCTGGTCGCCGCGCCGGCCGCAAGGGATCAGGCTGAGCCCGGCGCTCGCCAGGCTGGCGGGCTTTCCCGAGGCCGCGCACGAGATCGGCCGTGGCGAGGCGCGGCATCTGCTCGGCCGGTCGGGGATGCGCGCCGCGATCGGCGCGATGGTCCGGCTCGAGGCCGGCGGCGCGGCCTCGTTCGCGCACAATGGCCCCGACGGACGGCGCGTCGCGCATCATCTCGCGCGCGACGGCGAGGGCCGCGTCACCGGCCGGGTCGAGCCGCTCGACGGGATGCGCGCAGGCTTCGCCGATGCGCCGCGCGATCCGCTCACCGGCCTGGAGGACGGCCATGGCGCGCGGCGCTGGATCGAGGCGCGGCTGATGCCGCAGGGTGCGGCGCCGCCGGTCCTGCTGGTGCTCGGGCTGAGCCGGTTCGACATGGTCAACGCCGCGTTCGGGCGGCCGGTGGGCGATACCATCATCCGCGCGGTCGGCCGGCGGATCGAGCGGATCGCCGGCGGCGGGGGGGGCGGCCGCCGGTTGATCGCGCGGCTGGCCGGTGCCGAGTTCGCGATCGGGCTGCCGGCGCCCGCCGACCTCGCCGACGGCGAGCGTCTCGCCGCTGATCTGGTCGGCTCGATCGGGCGGCCGTTCGTGGTCGGCGATCACGTCGTCACGCTCACCGCGCGCATCGGGATCTCCGGCGGCGGTGCGGCGATCGGGACCGAGCGCGGCGTCGATCGGGACGCCGGCGCGCTGCTGCGCCAGGCGAGCCTCGCGCTCGCCGACGCGCGCGAGGGCGAGGGCACCCGCGTCCATGTCTTCACCCATGGCGAGGAAAGCCGCCGTGCCGAGGACCGCCGGCTCGAGCTCGACCTGCGGCTCGCGCTCGACGAGGATCGCATCGAGATCCTCTGGCAGCCGCAGGTCTCGATCGCGACCGGCGCGATCGTCGGCGTCGAGGCGCTGGCGCGCTGGCGGCATCCGGTGCTGGGCGAGCTCGGCGCGGACGCGCTGTTCGCGGCGGCCGAGCGATCGGACTATCTGGTCGCGCTGTCGACGCACGTCCAGGACAAGGCGATCGCGATCGCGGCGGCGTGGGAAGGTCCGCTCGCCGGGCTGCGGGTGTCGATCAACGTGACCGCGGCCGACATCGCGGCGCCGGGCTTCGCCGACGCGCTGCTCGCGCGGATCGACGGCGCGGCGCTGGCGCGCGATCGGGTCACCGTCGAGATCACCGAGAGCGGGCTGATCGAGGATCTCGGCGCCGCGGCGCATCTGCTGGCGCGGCTGCGCGGCGCCGGGCTGCGCGTCGCGATGGACGATTTCGGCACCGGCTATTCGAGCCTGGCCTACCTCAAGGCGCTGCCGCTCGACACGATCAAGATCGACAGGCGGATGGCGCAGGACATCGCCGGTTCGGCGCGCGATCGCATCGTCGTGCGCTCGGTGATCGAGATGGCGCGCTCGCTCGGGCTGACGGTGATCGCTGAAGGGGTCGAGACCGAGGAGCAGCTGACCCTGCTCGCCCGCGAGGGATGCACGCTGTACCAGGGCTTCCTGTGCTCGGCGCCGGTCGATGTGGCGACGCTGACGCGGCTGGTGGGGTGAAGTCCCGGCTCTGGCGATAAGGTACGACGTCCGTTCGGGCTGAGCGAAGTCGAAGCCCCGGCGCCGACCTCAACCGCGCTTCGACTTCGCTCAGTGCGAACGGAGTTCCCTATCGGCAGCCTCATCCTCCCTGCCGCCGCGCCAGGAAGGCGAGCCGCTCGAACAGCATGACGTCCGCCTCGTTCTTGAGCAGCGCGCCGTGCAGCGGCGGGATCGCCTTGCGCGCGTCCCTGGATTGCAGGACGTCGAGCGGCATGTCCTCGTGCAACAGCAGCTTGAGCCAGTCGATCAGCTCGCTGGTCGACGGCTTCTTCTTGAGGCCGGGCACGTCGCGGACCTCGTAGAAGATGTCGAGCGCGCGGCCGACCAGCCGCTTCTCGATCCCCGGGAAATGGACGTCGACGATCGCCTGCATCGTCGCGCGGTCGGGGAAGCGGATATAGTGGAAGAAGCAGCGCCTCAGAAAGGCGTCGGGCAGCTCCTTCTCGTTGTTCGAGGTGATGACGACGATCGGCCGCTCCTTGGCGGCGATCCGCTCGCCGGTCTCGTAGACGTCGAAGCTCATCCGATCGAGCTCCTGCAACAGGTCGTTGGGGAACTCGATGTCCGCCTTGTCGATCTCGTCGATCAGCAGCACCGGAAGCACGGGCGCGGTGAACGCCTCCCACAGCTTGCCCTTGCGGATATAGTTGGCGATGTCGTGGACGCGCTCGTCGCCGAGCTGGCCGTCGCGCAGCCGCGCCACCGCGTCGTATTCGTAGAGCCCCTGGTGCGCCCTGGTGGTCGACTTGACATGCCATTCGATCAGCGGCGCGGCCGCGGCCTGCGCGATCTCGTGGGCGAGCACGGTCTTGCCGGTGCCGGGCTCGCCCTTGACCAGCAACGGGCGCCTGAGCGTCACCGCGGCGTTGACCGCGACCTTGAGATCGTCCGTCGCGACATAGTTGCCCGTACCCTCGAACCGCATCATCGTCTCCGTCCAACCATCGGTCGAGGCTAGGGTCGCCGCGCCGCGACGGCAATCGCTTAACCTTCTGTTTGCCATTTGATCGTAGACGATCGGCACGGCGGCGGGAGGGCATATCGTCATGGAGATGCGGGCCGAGGTTCAACTCGACGCGATCGATGCCGCGGAGGAACACCGGATCAACGAGCGCTTCGAGACCAATCTCGAAGGCCGCGTGCGCCGGTCGGGCACCTCGCGCATCCCCGGTGTGGTCAAGGATCTGTCGCGCTCGGGTTTCCGCATCGAGGCCGAGGAGCGGCTGCCGATGGACAGCGTCGTCTGGCTCAAGGTCGCGCATCTCGAGCCGCTGATGGCGCAGGTCGTGTGGTGCGACCGCTTCTCCGCCGGGTGCCGGTTCGCGGCGCCGCTGCATCCCTCGGTGCTCGACGCCATCCTCGGGACGCAGGCGTCGCGCTGAGCGACGGTTGACGCCTGGCGCCGCGCGGCGCCATCTGCGGGAATGAAACGCCCGCTTTTCGCCGTACCGCTCGCGCTGTCGCTCGCCGCCGCCGCACCGCCGCCGGCCGATCTTGCCGCGCGCATCGATCGCGTGCTGACGCGCACCCCGGTGATCGACGGGCATAACGACCTGCCCTGGGAGATCCGTACGCGCTTCGCGCGCAGGCTCGGTGCCATCGATCTGGCGAAGAGCACGGCGGCGCTGCCCGCGCCGGCCGGCCAGGCGCCGCTGATGACAGATATCCCGCGGCTGCGCGCCGGTCATGTCGGCGGCCAGTTCTGGTCGGTCTATATCCCGACCGACATCACCGGCCCCAGAGCGGTCGAGACCACGCTCGAGCAGATCGACATCGTCCGGCGGATGGTGGCCGCCTATCCGCGCGTGTTCGAGATGGCGACCACTGCCGCCGACGTGGTGCGGATCGAGCGGACCGGGCGGATCGCGTCGCTGATCGGGATCGAGGGTGGTCACCAGATCGACGATTCGCTGGCCGTGCTGCGCGAGATGTACGCGGCGGGCGCGCGCTACATGACGCTCACCCATTTCGCGAACACCGACTGGGCGGACAGCGCCACCGACGCACCCGCCCATCACGGCCTGACCGCGTTCGGCAGACTGGTCGTCGCCGAGATGAACCGGACCGGCATGCTGGTCGATCTCAGCCATGTCTCGGCCGCGACGATGACGGCGGCGCTGGCGGTGGCGAAGGCGCCGGTGATCTTCTCGCATTCCTCGGCGCGCGCGCTCGACGATCATCCCCGCGACGTGCCCGACGACGTGCTGGCGCTGGTCCGGGCCAATCGCGGCGTGGTGATGGCGAACTTCTATCCGGCGTTCGTCAGCCACGATCGCTTCGTCTGGGAGGCCGATCACGCCGCCGCCCGGAAGCGCGCCGAGTATCTGCACACCGGCGATCCCGATCGCGCGCATCTGGCGCTGGTCGAATGGGAGCGGGGCCATCCCGCGCCGCGCGTCACCGTGGCGATGGTCGCCGACCATATCGACCATATCGCGCGCGTCTGCGGGCATGACTGTGTCGGCATCGGCTCGGATTTCGACGGCATCGACGTGACGCCCGAGGGACTGGAGGACGTCGGTACATTCCCCGCTCTGTTCGCCGAGCTGGCGCGGCGCGGCTGGTCGGACGACGACCTCGCCAGGCTCGCCGGCGGCAACGTGCTGCGCGTGCTGCGCGAGGCGGAAGCGGTCGCGGCGCGTCTCCAGGCGACCACGGCGCCGAGCGAGGCGACGATCGCGGAGGTGGACGGGAAGACATAGAGCCGAAAGCCCTGCCCCGAAGGGGAGAGGGCTTTTCCTCTTGCGATCGGCATGCCTATAGCTCGCCGCGCATACCGGGGAGACGTTCATGGACGAGGCGATGGTCGATCGGGGGGGGCTGAGCGTCGCGCCGGTGCTGGCGCGGTTCGTCGAGGAGCAGGCGCTGCCCGGCACGGGGATCGAGCCCGCTGCGTTCTGGGCCGGCGCGGCGGGCGTGTTCGCGCGCTTCGCGCCCGAGAACGCCGCGCTGCTTGCCACGCGCGACGACCTCCAGGCGAGGATCGATGCCTGGCACGAGGCGCGCCGCGACGGGTTCGATGCGACCGCCTATCGCGCCTTCCTGACCGGGATCGGCTATCTCGCCCCGGAGCCCGCGCCGTTCGCGATCGATCCGCCGCGCGTCGATGCCGAGATCACCACCACCGCCGGGCCGCAGCTCGTCGTGCCGATCCTCAACGCGCGCTTCCTGCTCAACGCCGCGAACGCGCGCTGGGGCAGCCTGTACGACGCCTTCTACGGCACCGACGCGATGGGATCGCCGCCGCCAGGGGGCGGCTACGACACGGCGCGCGGCGCGGACGTGGTGCGCCACGCCAGGGCGTTCCTCGACGAGGCGGTGCCGCTGGCGGCGGGCAGCCATGGCGACGTCACCGGCTACGCGGTCGTCGGCGGGGCGCTGACGCCCGCGCTCGCCGATCCGACGCTGTTCGCGGGGTATCGCGGCGAGCCCGCCGCGCCGTCCGCGATCCTGCTGCGCCATCACGGCCTGCACATCGAGATCGCGATCGATCGCGCGACCGCCGTCGGTCGCGACGATCCCGCCGGTGTCGCCGACGTGCTGCTCGAAAGCGCGATCACGACGATCGCGGACCTCGAGGATTCGGTCGCCGCGGTCGATGCCGAGGACAAGGTCGCGGCCTATGCCAACTGGCTCGGGCTGATGCGCGGCGAGCTGTCCGCCACCTTCGCCAAGGGCGGCGAGACGATCACCCGCACGCTCGAGCCCGACCGCAACTATACCGCGCCCGACGGCACCACGCTGACGCTGCCCGGCCGCAGCCTGATGTTCATCCGCAACGTCGGACATCTGATGACCACGCCGGCGGTCATCCTGGCGGACGGCGGCGAGGCGCCCGAGGGTATCCTCGACGGCATCGTGACGTCGCTGATCGCGCTCCACGATCTCGGCGGACTCGGCAAGTTCAGGAACAGCCGCGCAGGCTCGGTCTACATCGTCAAGCCCAAGATGCACGGGCCGGACGAGGCCGGTTTCGCCGACCGGCTGTTCGACGCAATCGAGGACATGCTCGGGCTCGCGCGGCATACGATCAAGCTCGGGCTGATGGACGAGGAGCGGCGCACGTCCGCCAATCTCGCGGCGTGCGTCAAGGCGCTGGCGGGCCGCATCGTGTTCGTCAACACCGGCTTCCTGGATCGCACCGGCGACGAGATCCACACCTCGATGCGCGCCGGGCCGATGGTGCCCAAGGCCGAGATCAGGGATTCGGGCTGGATCAAGGCGTACGAGGACCGCAACGTGCTGATCGCGCTTGCTGCCGGGTTCGCTGGGCGCGCGCAGATCGGCAAGGGGATGTGGGCGATGCCCGATCGCATGGCGGACATGCTCGCCCAGAAGATCGCGCATCCCCGCACCGGGGCGACCACCGCGTGGGTGCCGAGCCCGACCGCGGCGACGCTCCACGCGATCCATTACCACCAGGTCGATGTCGCCGAGCGCCAGCGCGCGCGCCAGGACGAGGCGGTGCCGGGGCTCGACCTGCTGCTCGCGCCGCCGCTCGCGATCGGGCGCAACTGGGCGCCGGACGCGGTCACCGCCGAGCTCGAGAACAACGCGCAGGGGATCCTCGGCTATGTCGTGCGCTGGGTCGATCAGGGTGTCGGCTGCTCCAAGGTGCCCGACATCCACGACATCGGGTTGATGGAGGATCGCGCGACGCTGCGCATCTCCTCGCAGCACATGGCCAACTGGCTCCTCCATGGCGTCGCCACCGCGGAAGAGGCCGAGGCGGCGCTGGTCCGCATGGCGGCGCGGGTCGACGGCCAGAACGCCGGCGATCCGCTGTACCGCGCGATGGCGCCCGATCCGATGGCCAGCACCGCCTTCCAGGCCGCGCGGGCACTGGTGTTCGAAGGCACGACCCAGCCCAACGGCTATACCGAGCCGCTGCTCCACGACTATCGCGAGCGCGTCAAGACCGAGGGCGAGGGGTAGCCGCCCGGGCGTCCGAAGCCGCGCACGCCCTGGTCCGGCAGGGCTATGCGATCGGCCGGATCGCCCATGCCCGCTGGCTCGTCGCCTGCGAGGCGCACCGCACGACCCGCCTCGACCGCGATGCCCTTCCTGCTCGCCTAGGCGGCGCTGCTGACCGACCGTGCTGCCCGCTCCATGCCAGCCCGGTCTGGCCGCTCGGGCTCGTCCTCGCGCGCGCTGCGATCGTCGCGCACCGACGCGAGCCGCCGTCGCGCTGGTCGGCCGGGAGCGTAACGTTATCGTCGTATGATCGCGGCATAGCGATCCGACCAATCCGGGGGGATGGACCGATGACCGACCGTATCGAGCGATTCGTGGCGCGTTTCCGTGTCTTCGGCGCGATGCTCTCGTCGCTGGGCGGCATCCGCAGTTAGGGCGCGACGACTTTACCTCGATCCGAACGGACACACACCGGATCGGACCGAAGTCATCTTGCTCTACACCGTCTCCGGTCGAAACCTGGCGAGACGTGCCATAGCGCGATGCGGATCATGTCCGGTGGTAGGCGTACCTTGTTCGAGACAGCCTCCGAGGACGCCGGGAACCGGAAGGCCGGACGGCAGATCGTCCACGAGATGGCGCTGATGCTCCGCCGCAGGCGGCGCCTCCGCGACGGCAGCCCGCCTCGCCTGCCGGTCCTCAGAACGTCAGCGCCCTGACCCGCTTCACCCCGGGCAGGCCCGCCACCTTCGCCATCAGCGCCTCGCCCACGGGCGTGTCGACCGACAGGAGCAGCACCGCCTCGCCGCCCGCGGTGCGTCGTCCCAGGTGGAAGGTGCCGATGTTGACCCCGGCCTCGCCCAGCGTGGTGCCGAGCCGGCCGATGAAGCCCGGCGCGTCCTCGTTGACGATGTAGAGCATCGGCCCGGCGAGATCGGCTTCGACCTTGATGCCGAAGATCTCGACCAGCCGCGGTGCGGTCATCCCGAACAGCGTGCCCGCCACCGCGCGCGGCCCCGTCGCGGTGCGCCCCACGACGCGGACCAGGGTGTGATAGTCGCCCTCGCGCTCGTGCCGCACCTCGCGTACGTCGAGCCCGCGCTCCTTCGCCAGCGGCGCCGCGTTGACCATGTTGACCGTGTCCGAATAGACCCGCATCAGCCCGGCGAGCACCGCGCCGGTGATCGGCTTCTGGTTGAGTTCGGCCGCCGCGCCCTCGACCTCGATCGACACCGCCTGGATGGCGTCGCCCTCCAGCTGGCCGAGCAGCGAGCCGAGCCGCTCGGCGAGCGCCATGTAGGGCTTGAGCTTGGGCGCTTCCTCCGCCGACAGGCTCGGCATGTTGAGCGCGTTGGTGACGCCGCCCGAGACGAGGAAGTCCGCCATCTGCTCGGCGACCTGGATGGCGACGTTGACCTGCGCCTCGGTGGTCGAGGCGCCGAGATGCGGTGTCGAGACGAAGCCCGGCGTGCCGAACAGCGGCGAGGCGCTCGCCGGCTCCTCGACGAACACGTCCAGTGCCGCGCCGGCGATGTGCCCGGAGTCGAGCCCGGCCTTGAGCGCCGCCTCGTCGATCAGCCCGCCGCGCGCGCAGTTGACGATACGCACGCCCTTCTTCGTCCTGGCCAGCGCGTCGGCCGAGAGGATGTTGCGCGTCTGATCGGTGAGCGGCGTGTGCAGCGTGATGAAGTCGGCGCGTTTCAGGAGCTCGTCGAGCTCGACCTTCTCGACGCCGATATCCTGGGCGCGCTCGGGCGTGAGGAAGGGATCGTAGGCGACGACCTTCATCTTGAGGCCGAGCGCGCGATCGGCGACGATCCCGCCGATATTGCCCGCGCCGATCAGCCCGAGCGTCTTGGCGGTCAGCTCGACGCCCATGAAGCGGTTCTTCTCCCACTTGCCGGCCTGGGTCGAGGCGTCGGCCTCGGGCAGCTGGCGGGCGAGCGCGAACATCAGCGCGATGGCGTGCTCGGCGGTGGTGATCGAGTTGCCGAACGGGGTGTTCATCACCACCACGCCCGCCGCGGACGCGGCGGCGATGTCGACATTGTCGACGCCGATGCCGGCGCGGCCGACGACCTTGAGATTGGCGGCGGCGGCGAGGATCGCCCTGGTCACCTTGGTGGAGGAGCGGATCGCGAGGCCGTCATAGCCGCCGATGATCGCGGCGAGCTCGTCGGGGGTCTTGCCGGTGATCTCGTCGACCTCGACCCCGCGCTCGCGGAAGATCTGGGCGGCGCGGGGATCCATCTTGTCGGAAATGAGGACCTTGGGCATGGTATCTTCCTTGGCCCCTCTCCCTCGAGGGAGAGGATAGGGAGGCTCGGCGGCTGTGCCGCCTGGCCGGACGTGGTGAGGGTGGTGGCGCGGACGTCGGGCGTGGGCCGCCTTCACGCAACCCTCTCCCCCGAGCGGAGAGGGCCTCAGGGCTTCAGGTGCGCGCCTGCGCGAAGGCGTAGTCGAGCCAGGGGCCGAGCGCCGCGATGTCCGCGGTCTCGACGGTGGCGCCGCACCAGATGCGCAGGCCCGGCGGGGCATCGCGGTACGAGCCGAGATCGTAGGCGGCATCCTCCGCCTCGAGCAGCGCGACCATCTTCTTCTCGATCGCGGTCAGCCCCTCGTCGTCGAGCCCGGCGACCGCCTCCCCCGCGAACTTGAGGCATACCGACGTGTTCGAGCGGATCGCGGGGTCGGCGGCGAGATGGGCGAGCCACGGCCGCTCGGCGACGAGCGCGTCGAGTGCCGCGGCATTGTCGTCGGCGCGCCTGACGAGCGCGGTCAGGCCGCCGAGCTGCAACGCCCATTCCAGCGACCAGATATAGTCCTCGACCGCGAGCATCGACGGCGTGTTGATCGTCTCGCCCTTGAAGATGCCTTCGGACAGCTTGCCCTTCGCGACGAGCCGGAAGATCTTCGGCAGCGGCCAGGCCGGGGTGTGGCTCTCCAGCCGCTCCACGGCGCGCGGCCCGAGGATGATGACGCCGTGCGCGCCCTCGGACCCGAGCGCCTTCTGCCACGAGAAGGTGACGACATCGAGCTTTTCGATCGGCACGTCCTGCGCGAAGCAGGCGGACGTCGCGTCGCAGATCAGCAG
>CAXTNX010000062.1:0-10582 GCA_964245815.1 uncultured Sphingomonadaceae bacterium
TCGGCCTTGGCGCCGCGCGCGAACACGCCGACGCGCACCGTCTTGCCGGTGCCCTTGGGCAGCGTCACGACGCCGCGGACCATCTGGTCGGCGTGACGCGGATCGACGCCGAGATTGACCGCGACCTCGATCGTCTCGTCGAACTTCGAGGTGGCGTTGGCCTTGGCCAGCGCGATCGCCTCGTCGACGCCATGGAGCTTCTCGCGATCGACGGCGGTGGCCAGCGTCTTGGCCTTCTTGGTCAGCCTGGTCATCGGATCAGCCCTCCACCACGTGCAGGCCCATCGCGCGCGCGGAGCCCTCGATCGTCCTGGTCGCCGCATCGATGTCGGCGGCGTTGAGGTCCTTCATCTTGGTCTGCGCGATCTCGGCGAGCTGCGAGCGCGTGATCGTGCCCGCGACGACCTTGCCCGGCTCCTTCGAGCCCGCCTTGAGCCCCGCGGCCTTCTTGATGAGGAACGAGGCCGGCGGCGTCTTGGTGACGAACGAGAAGCTGCGATCGGCATAGACCGTGATGACGGTCGGGATCGGCATCTCCTTCTCGAGATCGCCGGTCTGCGCGTTGAACGCCTTGCAGAACTCCATGATGTTGACGCCGCGCTGGCCGAGCGCGGGCCCGATCGGCGGCGACGGCTTGGCGTTGCCCGCCGGAACCTGGAGCTTGATGTAACCCGTGATCTTCTTCGCCACGATGACCTCCCGATGGCTGAGCGGTGGTAGCGGAGGCGCCAGCCCCCTCCCGCGGACGTGTCCGATACGCGCACGACGCATCGGAGCCGGCGCGCATAGGCGGGTCCGCGCCGGATTGCAATGTTGGAATGCACGGAACACAAGGCGAACGATGGCGCGCGCCCTCTCCCGCACCCGGCGATCGCGGCACGCCGCCTTCCTGGCGGCGCTCCGCCGCACCGGCAACGTCCGCGAGGCGGCGCGCCTGACCGGGCTCAACCGCGCGACCCTGTGCAAGCGCCGCGCCGCCGATCCCGCCTTCGCCGCCGAGTGGGCGGCGGCGCTGACGCTCGCCGCCGCGCGCCTCGCCCGGGGCGAGACCGCCGCAGCCGAGCCCGAGATCGTGCGGCGCCACGGCGGAAGGCTCCAGCTGCGCCGGCGCCCCGCGGGCCACCTCACCCCCGAAGCGCGGACCGCGTTCCTCGCGGCCCTGTCGGCGAGCGCCAACGTGCGGCTGTCCGCCGCCGCCGCCGGCTTCACCCACGCCGCCTTCTATGGCTTGCGCCGGCGCGATCCGGGCTTCGCGCGCGAGTGGCGGCTGGCGCTGCAGCAGGGCTACGGGACGCTCGAGTTGGCGCTGCTCGAGAGCTTCGCGCCCGAATCGACCGCCGACGACGCCTGGCGGCACAACGCCCCGCCCGCGATCCCGCCGATGACCGCCGCGCAGGCGCTCCAGCTCCTGTATCTCCACCAGAAGGAGGCGCGGCTGCTGGCCGAGCCCTTCCCGATCAAGCGCCGCCGCGGCGAGTCGGTCGAGGCGCACAGCTACCGGCTGAGCATCCTCCACGCGCTGCGCCTCGAGCGGCAGCGCGAGGCGTATCAGCTGGCCGAAGCCGCGCGCCGCGACGCACGCTCCGCCCCCGGCCCCCACGAACCGCCCCGGCCCGCGCTCCCCGACCTGGCGCAGGTGACGGGATGGTCGAAGGCGGACCCGCACGCGCGGGTGCACGATGCGGAGCGGGCGCTGTTCGGGGGGTGGCGGATTACGGATTGGGAGGGGTGGGAGGAGTAGGTGCGCGGGTCAGCGTCGGAGCCTGTTCGAGAAAGCGCGAGGGCGCTCGTCAATCGCGTGGAACCGCCGCAACTTGCCGCGAGGCGGCCAATTCGAGGATGCGGCCGATGACGGTATCGTAGAGCTTGGGCGGGATGAAACCATAGGCGAAGCGACCCTTGCTCCCGGGCACGGGCCGAATGTCATAGCCGGGCCAGGCGAACTGGTTCACTTCATCCAGCACGATCCAGGATCGATCGTCATCGAGGCCGAGCGCCTGCTAGACGCGAGGCGGCAGCTCGATGGCCTCCCCGTCTTTCGTGGGCGCGGTGTGCGTGATCGGTGCGACCGTCACGCGCGGGGCACCGCCCTCGGGGCTTTGCACCGCCAGCACGATGACGGTGGGGCGGACCTTGCGGCCTTCCTCCTGTCCCTTGCGATGCTCGTGCCGCCACAGATAGGCATAGGGAATGACCAGGCCCGGTGCCGGGGTGGGAAGCGACATTTCGGGCGCGATGCTTCGGGGCTCAATCCATCTGCGCATCGAGAGGATCGTGGCGGGACTCCATCCGCGATGCCGCCAGCGCCTTCAACGTCGCGCCGTCCAGCTCCTCGACCGCCAGGACGGTCGGAGCCGTAGCCTTGAGGCGCTGATACTCGTCATAGTCGCGCGCGGACACGAAATAGCCGGTGACTCGGTTGTGCGCCACCACGGCGACCGGCTCGCGCTGAGCCTCCTCGCGATAGCGGCCGAAATTGCGGGCGAACTCCGTCGCGGCCACCTGTGTCATCGTGCCCTCCCTGGCATTCGGAGAGGCGATACACAAAACGCGCGTTTTCGCAATAGTCTATATCGATTAAGACGAACAAAGTGCCCGGTTTCCATCGTTAGGCTGGCCGGCGGCTTCGCGTTGGCGATATCCGTGGCGTGCGAGGCGAAAGTGGCTCCGTTGCTCGCGAAGCTCCAATGGCTGAAGATTGCTCCTGTGGCTCAGATAGAGCAGTCGCCCCGGTCATTTCGTCATCCTCCTGTTAGCCGATCGACGATCCTTTACTCGCAGGCCGTACAAACACAGCACGAGGATCGGATCCAGCGCGAGAGCGGCCAGGAAGGCTGCAGTCGCGGACCTCCTTTCGGTGTCGGCGGAGTATCTGATTGCATTGCCCTTGATCTGACCCATTCTTTTAGATTCCGAGATTATCGACCGTCCCTGCGTGTCCTCCACATGGACGATGATCTCAAAGCCCCTATACTTGAAGGTTGTCACCTTCGCAGACAGCGGAAAACTGTTTCCCCTGACGCAATAAGACGCATACGCATCAAGATTGCAGCGGACGGGGTATTTGCCACCGCCCGACGTCTTCAAGAGGAGCTTGCTCCCACGAGCGTCCGGCCGCGTCAGAACGCCGATCCGCGTGATACGCGGCGCCTGTCGCGCGACAGCATAGACGTCCGCGTACTGGCTGAGGTGGGAGCGGTAGCCCATTATCGCGAACCCCAGCGGGAAGCCGACCCACACCCAGACGAACCACCTGATCGACCACTTCCATGCCCGGACGATGCCATTACGAAGCTGGTGCAGCGAGACTGTTTGCATCGGCATGGCCGCTGACGCGCTCACCGCGCCCGAGACGACGAGGCGCGGGGCCCTGGCGCAAGCGACGACACATTGGATCAAGCGGCGATGACATCGCAACGCGCCGTTGCCTCGGCGCGCCAATCGCGCGCCGCCCCCCGCTCTCGTCCATTTGATACCCACCCCTTTATACCGTCGACGATCGACCCGTCCGCGCCTGCCGGCAAGTGGCGGAAGTCGCGGTGCTCGCAAGATGCAGGTCTCCGATGCAAAGGCCGCTTGGTCCATGCCGCCGCGCGCATCTCATCAGAGAACCAGATTTCAGCCGGCAGGTCGTCCAGACACCGATAGTGCATCAAGACCCATATAGCCGCTCGACGCGGTAGAGCGCCAGGCTGAGCGAAGTCGAAGCCCGGCCGCAGGCCGGCGGCTCGCAACGCATCGCGACGCTTCCGGCGGCGCCGGGTCGCGGGTGTCGGCATGACGAGTATCCTCCGTCTCCGTCAAACGAGGGCCGCTATGGTCCAACTCGAACGATCCACTTCCGTTCGGGCTGAGCGACGTCGAAGCCCGGCCGCGCGCAGGCCCTTCGGCTTCGCTCAGGGCGAACGGGAGGCTGGGTCGATCCAGCCCCAGACGCCCCGACCGCAACGCCAGGATACCGACATCGCAAGTGTCTGTCCGCTTGTCGTCGCCCCCTCAACCCGGCACCCAGTCCACCGTCACCCGGATATCCAGCGGCGGCGTCAGCCGCGCGACGCGTGCCTCGAAGCGTTCGCCCGCGTCGATCATCCGCGCCACCGCGCTGTTGTCGATCCGCGCGACGTAGCCGGGCGTGCGCCCCGCAGCGTCGAGCACTCGATCGGGCGATGCGACACGGCGGGCCGCAGGCGCGGTCCTGCGCGCGGCGGTCAGGCCCCGGCCGCAGCGGCCGGGTTGCGAACGTCCAGGCTCGGGAACAGACCCCGCATGTGCCGCACATTCCACGTGATGATCCGCGAGATCGCATACTGCACGGCGACCTGACCGATCAGCCGATCATAGAGCCGCGCGCCGATGCCGCCATCTTCCGCATACCGCCGCACCGTATCGAAGGTCTGCGCCGGAGAGAGCCCCACCAGCACGGTCGCCGCCGCCACGCTCTCAAGCGTTCCCCAGGCATCCGCCGCCGACCAGCGGAAGACCGCGCTCGCGCCTTGCCGGGTGAGCGTCGCATAGGCTTCCGCATAACTGTGCGCCGCAACCGCAAACCGCCGTTCGCCTCCGGCCGGAAGCAAGGCGGCAGACGCCGCGTGGTGCTCGTGGGCCTCTGCGACCATCGCGATCACGACGTTGCTGTCGAGGAGCGCCTCCGCCGCCACCCCTAACCGCGCTCGCCTCGTACCTCGTCGAGTGCTGCATTGGCTTCGTCGAGGCGGACCATCTCGCCACCGCCCCGCTTTACGAGAAGCGCGCCCTTTCGGACCAGCCGCGCGCTCACCTCGGCCTCCGTCGGCGGCAGATAGGCGCGCAACGCTTCCTCGACGACTTGCGTCGTGGTCATACCCGTTCTGAGGGCCAACGACGCCGCGCGCTCGCGCGCGAAGCGCGACCGGATGCTGAGCTGGGTGGATTCCACGCGTGCCATGCCACGTCGGTATCACGGTAGAAGCGATATGGCTAGCCACTGGCACCGAGTGGCTAGCCATCTGTCCGCGAGTGTTGCCTCTCCGATCGGATGTCCTCACCCCGGCACCCAGTCCACCGTCACCGGATGTCCAGCGGCGGCGTCAGCCGCGCCACGCGCGCCTCGAAGCGTTCGCCCGCGTCGATCATCCGCGCCACCGCGCTGTTGTCGATCCGCGCGACGTAACCGAGCTTGCGGCCGGCGGCGTCGAACACCTCGATCGCGCGCCTGTCGAAGGCGTTGTCGGGCTCGCGGCGCAGCGTCACCGGCGCGCCGACCGCCAGCGACGCGAAGGCGGCTTCGGCGTCGTCGTAGCGCTCGCCGTTGATGCGGGTGAACAGCAGGCGCACCGCCGGACGGGCGGCGATCGCGGGGGTGCGCGGCACGACGGCGGCGGCGGCGGGTGCGAGGCCCAGCCACTGCATCAGCCGGCGGCGATCGAGTTGGTCCGTCATGGCCGTCTCCCTCGTTCGGGAGCGGTCCTTAACCCTCCCCTGCGCCGTGGGCGGTCGCAGGAGCGGCCGTCCTCTTACTTCACCCGTTCGACCTGCTCGAACTCGAGCTCGACCGGGGTCGCGCGGCCGAAGATCGAGACCGAGACCTTGACGCGGCTGCGATCGAAATCGAGCTCCTCGACCAGGCCGTTGAAGCTCTGGAACGGGCCGTCGAGCACCTTGACGTTGTCGCCGATGTCGAAGTCGACCTTGACCTTCTGCTTGGGCGCCGCGGTCGCCGCCTCCTCCTTGGTGTTGAGGATGCGCGCGGCTTCCGCCTCGCTGATCGGCTGCGGCTTGCCGCTCGCGCCCAGGAAGCCCGTCACCTTGGCGGTGTTGCGCACCAGGTGGTAGACGTCGTCGTTCATCGCCAGCTTGGCGAGGACGTAGCCCGGGAAGAATTTGCGGTCGCTCGTCACCTTCTTGCCGCGGCGGACCTCGGTGATCTTCTCGGTCGGCACCTCGATCGCGTCGACGAGGCTCTCCAGCCCGAGCCGGTGCGCGTCGGCGAGGATCGCCTCCTTCACCTTGTTCTCGAAGCCCGAATAGGCGTGGATGATGTACCAGCGCGACATGACGTTCAGACCTTTAAGAGACCAACCCGAGCAGCAGCTTGGCGAGCGCGTTGAAGGCGGCGTCGACGCCGAAGAAGAACAGCCCGAGCACGGTCGTCATGATGACCACCATCACCGCGGTCATCAGCGTCTCGCGACGCGTCGGCCACGCCACCTTGGCGGTCTCGGTCCGCACCTGCTGGACGAACTCGGGCACCGCGCGGATCATGCCGCCGACGCTCCTGCCCTCGTCCTTCGCTCGTACCGCCACGTATCCGTTCCTTCACCGCCGGCCGAGGGGATGAGCGCCGCCGCCCCTCCGTGGAGGGACCGTGGCGCCCGTGGCCTCGCCGCTGCCTGCTTCCGCCCCGATCCGCCGCCTTGCGAGGTGGCAGGAGTGGAGGGACTCGAACCCCCGGCCCTCGGTTTTGGAGACCGATGCTCTACCAGCTGAGCTACACTCCTCCGGGTCAGGAGCGGTCGGGTGCATAGCGGTGACCGGCGGTGGTGGCAAGAGCGGCCGAGAGGGTCCCCGTGCTCGTTCAGGCGACGGCGCGCGCCACGATCCCCGGCCCCGCGCCCGCCATCCGCGCCGCGGCGGCGGCGTCCAGCGGCTCGCTGACCGTCCATCCCTGGATGCGATCGCAGCCGAGATCAAGCATCCGCTCGCGGTCGGCCTGCGTCTCGGCGCCTTCGGCGATCGTCGTCATGCCCATGTTTTGCGCAAGCGTGACGATCGCGCGGACGATCGCGATGCTTTCGGCACTGCCCTCGGCGACGCCGCGTACGAAATCATGGTCGATCTTGACGCTGGAGAAGCGCCCCTTGCGCAGGAACGTCGTCGCTTGGCTGGTGCAATAGTCGCTGAGCGACACGCGCACGCCGAGCATCAGCAGCCGGTCGGTCGCCTCGATCATCGCCGGACCGCCGCGCAGATAGACGTCCTCGCCGATCTCGAGCTCCAGCCGGGTCGGATCGAGCCCGCTGTGCGACAGCGCTGCGATCACCGTCGCGGTGAGCTGCGGGTCCTTGAGCTGCGCGCCCGCGAGATTGACCGCAAGCCCGACATCGCCGGGCCAGACCGCCGCA
The DNA here is from genome assembly GCA_964245815.1 of uncultured Sphingomonadaceae bacterium. Taxonomy (GTDB): domain Bacteria; phylum Pseudomonadota; class Alphaproteobacteria; order Sphingomonadales; family Sphingomonadaceae; genus Solisphingomonas. The sequence goes on from CAXTNX010000062.1 coordinate 7,101, forward strand.
TCCCGGCAGGCGGTGTGCATCACCCAGTCGCCGATCCGACCGATCAGACGCGCCTCCTCGGCGATCGGCAGGAAGATCTCCGGGCCGATCGGACCGAGCTCAGGGTGGGTCCAGCGCAACAGTGCCTCGAACCCGGCAAGCCGGCCCGCGCCCGCCTCGACGATCGGCTGATAGACCAGCCGGAGCTGGCCATGCTCGAGCGCGACACGCAGCGCGCTCTCGATCTTGCGGCGATGCTCGGCGGCGGAATGGAGCTGGGGCTCGTAACGGCGGTGCATGCCGCGGCCCTGGTCCTTGGCCTGGTACAGCGCGAGATCGGCGTTGCGCAGCATCGTCTCGACGGAGCGCCCGTCGCGCGGCGCGGTCGCGGTGCCGACGCTCGCGCCGATATGCAGGCGATGGCCCTCGATCTCGTATGGCGCCGACAGCGAGGTGACGATGGTCTCGGCCAGCGCCTCCACCCGATCGCGATCGTCGGCATCGGGGACGACCACCGCGAACTCGTCGCCGCCAAGCCGGCCGCAGACATCGTCCGGCCCGGCCAGCGCGCGCAGCCGTCCGGCGACCGCGATCAGCAGCCGGTCGCCGATCGGATGGCCGAGCGTGTCGTTGACCTGCTTGAACCGATCGAGGTCGATCAGCATCAGCGTCGAGCGGCGGCCCAGGCAATGGCCGTCGCGAAGCGCATCGCCGAGCGCTGCGATGACGTGTGCGCGGTTGGCGAGGCTGGTCAGCGCGTCGAACCGCGCCATGCGATCGATCCGCTCGACCGAGCGATGCCGTTCAGTGACGTCGGTGCCGACGCCCCAGAAGCCGAGCAGCGCGCCGCGTCCGTCGCGTCGCGGCGTCGCCGACAGCGACCACCATCGCGGCTCGCCGCCGATCTCGACAGGGACGACAAGATCGCGAAAGCTCTCGCGCCGGGCGAGACGATCGGCCAGCGCGCGGATGCCGGGGGCGACGCTGCCCTGCTCCCAGCTCTCGCCGGCAAGCAGCGCGAGCAGCGGGCGGTTCTCGATCGCCGAGCGCGGCAGGCCGAACTGGCGGATCAGGCGCGGCGTGATGTCGACGACGCGCTTGCCGGCGTCGATCCGCCACAACCAGTCCGCACCCGCATCGCCGAAGTCGCGCAACAGGAGACTGACCAGCTCTTCCTTCTCGGCAAGCGCCTGTTGCGCGACGATGCGATCGAGCAGGGTGCGTGCATTGATCGCGAGCGCGGCCATCGCGGCGAGCGTCGACAGCGCGATGAGCGCCGCGAGCGAACCGGCGTGGTCGAGCGCGGCGGCCGTCGCGCCGCCGGTGCCGGCCAGCGCCACGAAAGCCAGTCCGCCGAGCGGCGACGGCGCGGCGAGGACCGTGGTCATGACCAGCAGCATCCCGCCGAGCGCCAGCACGGCGAAGGCGGGAAGCGCCGAGAACGGGCCGGCATACAAGGTCAGCGCGATCGCCCATCCGAAACCGAACAGCACCCCAGCGGCAAGAGCCGTATCGCGCCAGCCCGTGATCGTGCGGCGGACATCACGCCGCCCCCAGACCGCAAGCAGCGCGGCGCACGCGAACGCCATCGCCACGCGGCCGAGCAGGACCGGCCACGGCATCGTGCCCAACCGCATCGCCGCAGCGGCGAAGGCGGCGAAACCATGCGCGAGCAGCCAGAGCGGCAGCAAGCGCCCGACCGCCGCGGCCCGCGCCTCGTCGACCGATGCGGACATCGTTGCGCCGGGGCGGGTCAGTCCAAGCGTGGCCAGCCAGTTGGACGGCCTGTCGGGACGATAAGGAAGCGATGGGAGCGGCACCCGACCGGACTACGGCATGATGTGTTACCGCGGCGTAAGCGACGGCGCCGGATCGGATCGGACGTCGCCTCTCGCTCCGCATGCGCCGACCGGGAAGCAACCGGTCACCGCAGCGACGCGAGCACCTCGGCGGCAGCGCGCTCGCCGCTTTCAAACGCGCCATGCGCGGTCGAGAAGTCGGTCGGGTGCGTGGCTTCGCCCGCGAAGAACAGCCGCTCGCCTACCGGCGCCGCCAATGTCGCCCGCCGGCCGGCATGACCCGGCAGCGCGTGGCTGTACGAGCCACCGATCGCATCCATCCGCCCCCAGCTCGTCGCGACGAGCGGACGCACCGCGGCGCGGGCCCGCGATCCGAGCAGCGCCGCCAGTTGCCCGACCGCGGACGCGAAGGCCGCGGCGGCGCCGTCCCGTTCAAGCGCATGCGCCCCGGCGCCGCCGACGAACGCCTCGATCACCGGTCGTCCCAGCGGCCGGATGTAGAAGCTGGCGGTACTGGCGTCGTGCGGGTCGCCGACCAATCCGGTCTCGGCCTCGAACATCGCGGGATCCTCGATGGCGAGGAAGATCTTGTCGGCGAGGCCGAGCGGCAGGCAGGCCGCGGCGTGCCGCGTCTGGTCGCACGACGACGGCAGCGCTATGGCGTCGCCCGCCAGCACCGTGGTGGATACGGTGACGATCGCCGCGCGTGCCGCGATCGTGCCGGCATGCGTGTCGAGCTCCACCGTCCGGCCGATCGCGATCCCGCGCACCGGCGTGCCGAGCCGCAGCGCGACCGGCGGGAGGCTCGCCGCGACCAGCCGGCCATAGCCCTCGACCACGCGCCAGTTCGCGTCGCTCGCCGCGCCTTCGTAGGCGAGATAGTCCGCCGCCGAGAGCCGGGCGAGCGGCGCGCCATTGCGAAAGCCCGACACCGCGTCGAGCCAGGCGTTCCACCGCTCGCCGGGCTCGAGCGCAAGCGCCGCGACGTCGCCCGCCGGCGGATCGTCGGCCAGCCGCGCCTCCCACCGCTCGAACGCGTCCTGCGCCGCGGCACGATCGGCGGGCGGGAAGCCGATGTCGCGCCACTGCTTTCCCCAGACCGGATCGCGCCGGTCGACGGCGAAGCCTGTGCCTTCCGCGATCCGCGTCCACGGATTGCGGTCGCCCGAATGCAGCCAGCCGCAGCCGAGATCGAGCGGCATGCCGTCGATGTCGTGCGTCCACGCACGGCCGCCGACCCGGTCGCTCGCCTCGATCACCAGCACCGATAGCCCCGCCGCGGCGAGCCGGCGCGCGGCGCCCACGCCGGCGGCACCCGCGCCGACGATCGCGACGTCGATCGTCATGCCGTCCGCAATGCTGTCATGACGCCGTTCTCTCCGTGCCCCGTCGCCCAGGCCAACGCACGCAACGCACAAAGTTGCCACGGCGCGGTCTTCGGCGAAGGACTTCAGCGACCGATCTTCGGATCGATATCCCTTCGCCGGGGATGAGGTAGCGCGCGAACCGCGGCACGTCGGGGAATGGCCGGAGGTGATGAGGAAACGAACGTGGAGCTTAAGTGTCTCGCCCGAGCGAAGCAGGCCTTAGTTGTCGTTAGAATGGCATGGTGAACGTCATTCCGTCCGAAATGGTCCCCGATGCATTCGTGAACGAATGGGGTGGATGGCTCCCGCTCACGGCATCTAGGTGCCAAGGTGTGAA
>CAXTNX010000063.1:0-9871 GCA_964245815.1 uncultured Sphingomonadaceae bacterium
GATTCGAACCTGCGACCCTCTGCTCCCAAAGCAGATGCGCTACCAGGCTGCGCTACTCCCCGCCGTGACGCGACCTTAGCCGTTAAACGGGGCGATAAGCAATCCGGTGCCGCCGATGCGCCGATGAGACAGCATCGTTTCAGGCCGTCGGGGCGCAGGGTGGTCATGCGAAGAGTTCGCATCCTGCTGCCGCGTCCCGGATAGATTGACCCTTGGACAACGATCACGATGCGCCTATCTGCGCTTCGTCCAATACAGAGGAATATGCTTCGTGTCCGGTAATCAGATCATCGAATTGACCGCCGAGATCGTCTCGGCCCATGTCTCGAACAACAATGTCGCCAGCAGCGACGTGCCCGCGCTGATCCAGTCGGTGTTTGCGGCGCTGTCCAAGACCGCGGAGCCGCTCGTCGAGGACAAGCCGGCGCAGGAGCCGGCCGTCTCGATCCGTTCGTCCGTCAAGCCCGACTACATCGTCTGCCTCGAGGACGGCGCCAAGCTCAAGATGCTCAAGCGCTATCTGCGCACCCGCTACGACCTCAGCCCGGAGGATTATCGCGCGAAGTGGGGCCTGCCGCACGACTATCCGATGGTCGCGCCCAACTATGCCGAGCAGCGCCGCACGCTCGCGCATGCGATCGGTCTCGGCCGCAAGAAAGTCGTCGACGAGGCGGTCGCGGTCGCCGGCACGGTGAAGCGCGCCGCGCGCAAGACCGTCGATGCGGTCGAGACGGCGGTCGGTATCGACCCCGGCAAGACGCCGCGTCGGACCCGCGGCGCCAAGGCCGCGCAGGAAGCGGCGCAGGCGCATCTGTCCGGCGGCGAGCCCGGGGAGGCGTGACCGGGCGCGGTCCCGCCCGGGCTGGCGCCAGGACTGGATCAGCCGAGCCGGGCGGCGTGCCAGGCGAGTTGGTCGGCCATCAGGCTCGAGATGAAGTGATAGCTGTGATCGTAGCCGTCGTGGATCCCCAGTTCGAGCGGGATCCCGGCGGCCGCGCAGGCATCGGCGAGCAGCTCGGGCCGCAATTGCGTGGCCAGGAAATCGTCCGCGGTGCCCTGATCGACCCGCAGACCGGAGGCCCGCGCGCCATCCTCGATCAGCGCGACCGCGTCGTGCGCGCGCCAGCGCGCGCGGTCGGTGCCGAGATATCCGGTCAGCGCCTTGATCCCCCACGGCACCTGCGACGGTGCGACGATCGGCGCGAAGGCGGAGACCGCGCGGAAACGCTCCGGGAAGGTCAGTCCGATGGTCAGCGCGCCATGCCCGCCCATCGAATGCCCCATGATCGACTGCCGGCCGATGTCGGCGGGGAACCGGGCGGCGATCAGCGCGGGCAGCTCTTCGGTGACGTAGCGCCACATCCGGTAGTGCGTCGCGAACGGCGGCTCGGTGGCGTCGACATAGAAGCCCGCGCCGAGCCCGAAATCATAGGCTCCGGCGGGATCGTCGGGCACGCCCTCGCCGCGCGGCGAGGTGTCGGGCGCGACGAAGATCAGGCCGTGCTCGGCACACGCCGCGCGATACTCGCCCTTCTCGGTGACGTTGGCGTGCGTGCAGGTCAGCCCGGACAGATACCACACCATCGGGAGCATGGCGCCCGGGGCGTGTGGCGGGACATAGACCGAGATGGTCATCTCGGTCCCGGTCGCGGTCGAGCGATGGCGATAGACGCCCTGCGTGCCGCCATGCGCGCGTGCCGTGGACACCGTCTCCATCCTCATCCCCTCCGCGCGCTGCGCCGTGCGTAGAGCAGATAGACGACCAGGCCGATGACGTTCCAGCCGACGAAGCGCAGCTGCGTCGCGGTCGGCAGATTGATGAACAGAGAGCAGCAGCCGAGGATCGCCACCCAGCCGACCAGCGGCGCCGCCGGTACCCGGAATGCGCGCGGGCGCGTCGGTTCGCGCCGGCGCAGGATCAGCAGCGAGGCACCGACCGCGACGAACGCGCACAGCGTCCCCGCATTGGCGAGCGCGGCGATCTCGGCGAGCGGCAGGAAGGCGGCGATCGCGGCGACGATGATCGCGGTGCCGATCGTCACCGCCACCGGCACGCCGCTGCGCGCATGCACGCGGCCGATCGCGCGCGGCAGCAGGCGGTCGCGTGCCATCACGAAGAAGATGCGGGTCTGGCCGAACAGGAAGGCGAGGATGACCGTCGGCAGCGCGACGATCGCGACCGCGCCGAATATCGCCGCCGCCTTGCCGTGGCCGAGCGCGCGCAGCACCAGCGCCAGCGGCTCGGGGCTATCGGCGAACACGGTGTAGCGGAGCGCACCGACCGCGGACGCCGCGACGAGGACGTAGATCACGACGCATGCGACCATCGATCCGACGATGCCGATCGTCAGGTCGCGTCCCGGATCGCGCGCTTCTTCCGCCGCGGTGGAGACGGCGTCGAACCCGTAGAAGGCGAAGAAGATGATCGACGCCGCCGCCATGACGCCATGCTTGGTGCCGTCCGGGCCGGTACTCTGGAAGAAGCCGTAGGGCATCAGCGGGGTGAAGTTGGCGATACGGAACGCGGGTATCACGAGCGCGACGAACATCGCCAGCGCCGCGATCTTGAGCGCGACCAGCCAGGCGTTGAGCGTCGCGCTCTCCCGCGTGCCGACCAGCAGCATCGCCGCCACCACCGCGACGATCCCGACCGCGGGCAGGTTGACAAGGCCGCCCGCCGTCGGCCCGTTCGCCAGCGCCGCCGGGATGCGCCAGCCGATCGCCTGCATGAAGCCCGCGAAATAGCCCGACCAGCCGACCGCCACCGTCGAGCAGACCACCGAATATTCGAGGATCAGCGACCAGCCGACGATCCATGCGATGGTCTCGCCGATCGCCGCATAGGCATAGGTGTAGGCGCTGCCCGATTGCGGGATCATCGTCGCGAGCTCGGCATAGCAGAGCGCGGCGGCGGCGCACACCGTTCCGGCGACCAGGAAGGACAGGATCACCCCCGGCCCGGCGAGCGCTGCGCCGACGCCGGTCAGCGTCAATATCCCCGTCCCGACGATCGCGCCGACGCCGAGTGCGATCAGGTGCGGCCAGCCGAGCGTCCGCCTGAGCGTGTGCGCCGCATCGCGGCGCGGCGGGTCGATGGCTTTGAGGGGACCGAACAGGCTCATCGCGGCGTGGTGGCACGCGGCGCGCAGGATGGAAAGCGGGTGGCATCGTCGCGCGCCGCCACGATCCTATACCGTCATCGCCGCGAAGGCGGGATCCCGCTTCTTCCTGCCGTGCGCGAGGCAGCCTGGCCGCCGCCCGCGGGGATGACGGGAGGAGAAAGGATGACGAGCGAAGGCAGAGCCGGCGACGACGCGCTACTCCTCGTCCGGGTACGGCCCCGCCCCGCCCTCGGCGATGAAGCGGTCGGTGCGGCGATCGATCTCGGCGAGCGGCACCGATCCGAGCTGGAGGATCGCGTCGTGGAAGGCGCGAATGCGGAACGCGGGACCGAGCGCCTTCTCGGCGCGCGCGCGGTCGTCGCGGATCGTCTTCTCACCCAGATAATAGCTCAGCGCCTGCCCCGGCCAGCTGATGTAGCGGTCGATCTCGGTGGCGATCTCGCGGTCGCTGAGCGCGGTGTTGTCGTGGAGATAGGCCTGCGCCCGCGCGCGGCTCCAGCCGAGATGATGGATGCCGGTGTCGACGACCAGTCGCGCCGCGCGCCGCATCTGGTAGCTCAGCATGCCGAAGCGGTCATAGGGCGTCTCGTACATCCCCATCTCGTCGCCGAGCCGCTCGCAATACAACGCCCAGCCCTCGCCATAGGCGGAGATATAGGTCTCGCGCCGGTAGCGCGGCTGGTCGGTCTGCTCGGCCGCGAGCGGGATCTGGAAGGCATGGCCGGGCGCGCTCTCGTGCAGGGTCAGCGCGGTGAGCTGGTAGAGCGGCCGGCTCGGCAGGTCGTAGGTGTTGACCAGATACACGCCCGGCCCGCCGCGCCCGGCGGTGTAGAAGGGCGCGATCGCCGGCGCGACGGGCTGGATCGCGAAGCGGGCGCGCGGCAGATGTCCGAACCAGGTCGCCGCCTTGCCGTCGAAGCGCTTGGCGATCCACGCCGCCTGCCTGAGCAACTCGTCGGGCGTCTTCGCGTAGAAGCGCGGATCGCTGCGCAGCATCGCCAGGAAGGCGGGCAGATCGCGCCTGAAGCCGACCGCGCGCATCACCGCGTCCATCTCGCCGCGGATCGCCGCGACCTCGTGCAGACCGATCGCGTGGATCTGATCGGGCGTGAGATCGGTGGTGGTGAACTCCGCGATCCTCGACGCGTAATAGGCGACGCCGTCGGGCAGCTTCTCCGCCGCCAGCGTCGGATTGGCATGCGGCACATAGGTCCCGCGCCAATAGGCCAGCAGGCGGGCGTAGGCGGGGATCACCTCTGCGGAGATCGCCGATCGCGCCGCGGCGCGCATCTCGTCTTGATTGGCGACGGGAACGGTCGTCGGAAAGGTCCTGAACGGCCGCCAGAACGGCGTGTCCTCGGGTGTCCCGGCGTCGGCGATCGCCGCGATCGAGGCGTCGCGTCCTGCCAGCGTGACCTTCGGCGGGGTGAAGCCGCGCGCTTCGCCCGCGGTCATGTTGGCGATCTGCTGATCGACGTAGCGCGGCACCTCGGCAAGACGCGCGAGATCGTTGCGATAATCCTCGACCGAACGCAGCGGCCCGTCGTCGACATCGGCCAGATCGACCCAGAAACTCGAATCCGAATTGGCGGGGCGTTCCCATTCGCGGAAACGCTGCGCGGCGAGCAGCGCCTCGACCTGGCCGCGATAAACCGCGTAATCGACCTGAACCGCCGGCGACAGCGATCCGCGCGGGATCGCGGCGAGCGCCGCCAGCGTCGCCGTCCAGCGCGCGGTACGCACCGCCTGCGCCGCCGGCGAGACGTCGGGCAGATGCGGCGGATCGAGCCGCGACCGTCCCTCGCCCTCGGGCAGCGCCAGGCTGTGCAGGCGCCAGGCATATTCGCCCTCCGCCAGCGTGCGGAAACGCGTGTCCGCGTCGGGCGCGGCGCCGACGAGCATCGGCAGCAGGACGAGGATCAGGCGACGCATCCGCAACTCCACGGCACGTCACCACCCTGCCCGCGCGCTCACGCGGCGGCAAGCGCGTCGCCGAGCGCATACCCCCCCGGCACGGTGCGCACGAGCGGCGGTGCGCCGCGCGTGTCGATCTTGGCGCGCAGCCGGGAGACGGTGACCGCGATCACGTTGGTGCCCGGATCGAAGCCGCGATGCCAGACCGCCGCGTAGAGCGCCGCGCGCGACACCGGCGCGCCGCGATGCCGGGCGAGGCACGCGAGCACGTCGAACTCGCGGGGATGGAGCAGGATCGCCGCTCCCGCACGCATGACCTGGCGGTTCATCAGATCGATCGACAGATCCCCCCACGCGATCGTCCCGGCATCGTCGAGCAGGCGCAGCGGCACGGCATCCCCGACGACCGCGAACAACCGCGCGAGCGCCGCGCGTGGCACCAGCACGATCGCCTCACCTGACCAGTCCGCGGCCGACGCCATCGCATTACTAACGTCGAGGCGTGCCGCCGTCGCGACCCGTTATGCGTCCGCGTCGCATGCCCAACCCGCGACGGCATCGGCCTGGGCAAGCACGCGCGCGGCGAGCGGCGCCACGTAGGAATCGGCGCGCGCGGCGGCTTCCTGGAGGATGGCGACCCGGTCGGCTTCGCCCGTGGCGGCGCCGGCCAGCGCCCGGATCGCTCCGAAACGGATGCGATTGCTCGGATGCCGACGCGCGAAATCCTCGACCAGGTCGCGGCCGTTCCCGCCGCCGAGATGCGCGGCGAGCGGGAGCAGCGCCTCGATCGCGCTCGGATTGAGCGTCCCGACGATGACCCCTCGCGCGGGATCGAAGCGATACTGGTCGGTCAGGGGGCCGCGGCCGTTCGACTGCATGATGTTGAGCGTCACCGAGAACGCCGCCGGCGGCTTCTGATCGTGAATGTCGCGGTGGGCGCGGTAGAGCATCATCGTGTCGCGGCCGACGCGCTGCCGGCCCGCAAAGAGCAACGCCACACGCTCGCCGGGCCGGCCGACGACGCCCGACGGATCGTAGGTCCAATAGTCGCTCTCGTATCCCGGGCCGTGATGCCCGATGGTGAGGAAGCTGAAATCGTGATCGTGCGGCAGATCATAGAAGAACGCACTTCGCCCGCTCGCGCGCAGCAGCGGATCGTCGCCGGAGGGCCAGAGATTGGCGCGCAGGAACCAGCCGCCGCGGCCGGGATCGAGCATCAGCACCTGCGGCCCGTAATAGGGCAGCGCGCCGCCCCGGCCGGCAAGCGCGTCGGCCGCCGCCCGGCCGAGAAAACCGCGATTTGCGGAGAGTGCCGCGAGCACCGGCGCGGCCGCGTCCCACGCGCCCGGCGCGGCGGGATCGAACCGCATCGCAGCGAGCGCCTCGACCGCATCGCCGAGCTCGATCGGTGCGGTCGCCGGACCGGGATCGATCAGCCGGGGCATCGATCACCCTCCGCCCGATCGATCAGCGCCAGCGTGGCACCGGCCAGGTCGCGCAGTTCGGCATCGGGATCGTCGGCCGCCATCTCGACGAGCCGGGTCCGCGCCGCCTCGGGTTGCGCCGCGGTCCACATCCGCATCGCCGACCAGCGCGCGAACGGCTCGGCGCGCCGGCTCGCCGCGGCAAAGGCCTCCGGATCGTCGTGGCCGATCTCGGCGAGCAGGGTCGCCAGCAACTGGCTGCGCGATGCGCCGTCGAGCGCCGCGCCGGTGCCGCCAAGCGCCAGCGTCGTCGCGTCGTACTCGCATAAGGTCGGCGAGGCGCCCGCATAGATCGTCGCCTGGAGCAGCACCATGTCGGCCGCGGCATGCTCGACGACGAAGCCCGTGGTCCGCCCGTCGATCGCGATCGTCTCGCCATCGATCAGCCGGCGGGTGCCGATCGCGCGCGCGGCGGGACGGATCGCGCCGTCGTGCCAGCCCCCCTCCCACAGCGACAATCGTGCAGCGCCGCCGCGCAGCGCCCGGACCAGGCCAAGCGTGCCGGGAACGACGATCGCTCCGGCGCGTGTTCCCATCCGCTTCGCGGCCAGCCAGTCTCGCGCGCCGCAGCCGAGAAAGATCGCCAGCCTGATATCGCCGAACAACAGCAGGCCGGTCTGCACGCCGCTGTCGAACGCGGGCAGCGGCGGCCGGAACGCCGGATCCTGCGATGCCTGCGCGACCAGCGCCGCGATCAGCCGGTCGAGCCATGCGGTGTCCTCGAGCAGCGGTCGCGCCAGGGCGGCGACCGCGTCGGCATCGCCTAACGGCACCGCCGCCAGCGCCGTACGCAGCGCCGGCAGCGGCGTCGCCGCGAGCCAGTCGACATCGACCGTCGTCACGGAAGCGGGGTCCTCACGAATGCGAGGTCGTGACGATGATGCCGAAGCAATAGCCGCCACCAACCTCGGCCTGGGCGAGGCTGCCATGGAGCGCGGCGGGGCGCGCGACATCGGGAATGTCGCCGAGACGGATCGGCGGGGCGCGGCGTGTGGTGGTGCGGGTCATGGCTGTCTCCTGGTGGAGCCGCCATCGTGCGCATCGGACCGGGGCGCGGCCAGTTACACGGTTGTTATCACCCCGTTGCCGCCGTCCTCGCGCCCGGCTATCCGCGCGGCGATGACCGACAGCCCCGATTTCGATGTCGCCAGTGCGATCGAAGGCATCGCGACCTGGGGGCACAGCGGCGCGCTCGGCACGCGCTACGTCACCAGTGGTGCCGACTGGTGCGAGCTGGCGTTCGATTATCGCGAGGAGCTGATCGGCGACGCCGGCTCGGGCGTCCTCGCCTCGGGGCCGATCATCGCGCTGATGGACATGGCGACGAGCGTCGCGGTGTGGGTGCACCAGCGCCGCTTCCGTCCGCAGGCGACGCTCGATCTCAGGGTCGATTATCTCCGTGCCGCGGTGCCCGGCCGGGCGGTGTTCGGGCGCGGCGAATGCTATCGGGTGACGCGGCGGATCGCGTTCGTGCGCGGCACCGCGCATGACGGCGATCCGGCCGATCCGATCGCGCAGGTCGCCGGCACCTTCATGTTCACCGACGCCAGATGAGCGCGGTGACGCTTCCGCCCTACGGCATCTGGATGGGTGTCGAGGTCCGGCACGAGGCGGACGGATCGCCGCGCTTCGTGCTGCCGTTCGCCGACCGGGTCGTCGGGCGGCCGGGTTTCCTCCAGGGCGGCGCGATCGCCGGGCTGCTCGAGCTCGCCGCGATCGGCACGCTGCTCCATGCGGTCAAGGACGAGCCCGCGCCACCGCGCATCAAGCCGGTGACGGTCACCGTCGACTTCATGCGCGGCGGCCGCGAACGCGACACCATCGCCTATGCGCGCATCGCACGGCTCGGCGCGCGCGCGGCGAATGTCGAGTCCTATGCCTGGCAGGAAAGCCCGGAGAAACCCATCGCCGCATCCCGGCTGACGTTGATGCTTTATCGGGAGGACATCTAGACTGCGATGACCTTGCCCATACTGTGGGTCGAGCGAGGTCATCGCGCTCCGGCTTGTCCGTCATCCCGGTGGGGGCCGGCATCTCCAGGCCGTGAGCGCGCGCGTCGTCGGGGGAGATCACCGCGTTCGCCGGGATGACGATTCATACCAACGGGATGGCGACAGGATCACGCCGCCGCACGCTTCGCCCGCTTGCGCTCGTTGGGGTCGAGGTGGCGCTTGCGCAGGCGGATCGACTTGGGCGTGACCTCGACCAGCTCGTCGTCGTCGATATAGGCGATCGCCTGCTCGAGCGTCAGCCGCTTGGGCGGGGTCAGCCGGATCGCGTCGTCCTTGCCGCCCGACGCGCGGAAGTTGGTCAGCGCCTTGGCCTTCATCGGATTGACCTCGAGATCGTCGGTCTTGGCGTTCTCGCCGACGATCATGCCCTCGTAGAGCGCCTCGCCCGGCGCGACCATCATCACGCCGCGCTCCTCGAGCGGCCCGAGCGCATAGGCATTGGCCTCGCCGCTGCCGTTCGAGATCAGCACGCCGTTCTTGCGGCCCTCGATCGGGCCCCGGTGGGGGCCGTACTTCTCGAACAGGCGGTTCATGATGCCGGTGCCGCGCGTGTCCGACAGGAACTCGCCATGATAGCCGATCAGGCCGCGGGATGGCGCGGAGAAGGTGATCCGCGTCTTGGCGCCGCCGGACGGGCGCATGTCGGTGAGCTCGGCCTTGCGCAGGTTCATCTTCTCGACGACCGTGCCCGAATATTCCTCGTCGACGTCGATCACGACGGTCTCGTACGGCTCGGTGCGCTTGCCGTTCTCGTCCTCGCCGAACAGCACGCGCGGGCGGCTGATGCCGAGCTCGAAACCTTCGCGGCGCATCGTCTCGATAAGCACGCCTAGCTGCAATTCGCCGCGGCCGGCGACTTCGTAGCTGTCGCGGTCGGACGCTTCGGTTACCTTGACGGCGACGTTCGACTCAGCCTCGCGGAACAGGCGGTCGCGGATCATGCGCGACGTGACCTTGGTACCCTCGCGACCCGCCATCGGCGAGTCGTTGACGGCGAAGCGCATCGACAGCGTCGGCGGATCGATCGGCTGCGCGTGAAGCGGCTCGGTGACCGAGGTGTCGGCGATGGTGTTGGCGACGGTCGCGACCGTCAGCCCGGCGAGGGAGATGATGTCGCCCGCCTTGGCTTCGTCCACCGGCACGCGATCGAGCCCGCGGAACGACATGATCTTCGACGCACGACCGGACTCGACGATGTTGCCGTCATTGTCGAGCGCGTGGATCGGCATGTTCGTCTTGACCGTGCCCGAGTTTACGCGGCCGGTCAGGATGCGACCCAAGAAGTTGTCGCGATCGAGCAGGGTGACGAGGAAGGTGAACGGCACGTCCTCCACTTCCA
>CAXTNX010000064.1:0-9616 GCA_964245815.1 uncultured Sphingomonadaceae bacterium
ATCGCCACCGCCATTTCGGACCTCGCCCCGGAGCGGCATCTGATGGGACGAACGCCGCTCGACCGCGCGAGCGTGTACGAGTGGATGAGCTGGCTGTCCGGCACCTTGCACGGTCAGGGGTTCGGCGCGCTGTGGCGGCCGGAACGGTTTTCGGACGATCCGCGCCAGTTCGAGAGCGTCAGCACCAGGGGCAGGACGACGATCTCAGACTGTTTCGACACGATCGAAGGCAAGCTGGCGGGACCCCATGCGACGGGAGACGCCTTCACGGCCGTCGATCCGTATCTGCTCGTCTTCTACCGTTGGGGGAACGGCATCGGCTTCGACCTGCCGGCAACCCACCCGAATTACGCCGACTTCGCCCGGACGCTCGTGCGACGGGCGTCGGTCGCATCGGCGATGATCGCCGAAGGGATCGCCGATCAGGCGCTCAAGGACGACCCTGCCACCCATTCAACAGAAGGAAGTCCATCATGAAGATCGCGATCATTGGAGCCACCGGCTTCGTCGGAAGCGGGATCCTGTCCGAAGCCTTGGAGCGCGGACATGACGTCACCGCGATCGAGCGCAATCCGGGCAAGCTTGCGGCGCATCCCAGGCTTACGCCGGTCAAGGGCGACGCCACCGATCCTGACGAGCTCGCCGCGCTGATCGCGGGTCACGACCTGGTGATCAGCGCCTTCAATCCGGGCAAGGACGAAAGCGGCAAGGGCACGCGGTCGATCATCGATGCCGTCAAACGGTCCGGCGTCGACCGCCTGCTGGTCGTTGGCGGCGCCGGCACGCTCGAGGTCGCACCCGGCCAGCGCCTGGTCGATCAGCCCGGCTTTCCCGCCGAGTGGAAGGACGGCGCGCTCAAGACCGCCGCCTTCCTCGATCAGCTGCGCGGCGAGGCGGATATCGACTGGGTGTTCGTCAGCCCGGCCGCAACGATCGCGCCCGGCGAGCGGACGGCGACGTATCGCGTCGGTGGCGACCAGCTGATGGCGGGCGAAGATGGCCAAAGCCGCATCTCGATCGAGGACTATGCGGTCGCCATGCTCGACGAAGCGGAAAAGCCACAGCATTCCCGGACACGCTTTTCCGTCGCGTATTGAGCGCGGCGATGATCGCCGCAGCCGCCAAGCCGCGCGTCTGGTGTCCCGGTCTCGTCCACGCCGTGCTTGGACTGGGCGGGTTGGCGATCGGCACCACCGAATTCGCGACGATGAGCCTGCTGCCGCCGTTCAGCAAGGGGCTCGGCGTCGACGCCCCACCGGCGGTGCTCGGCGCGCGGCTCAATCGGTGCACGCTGCTGGTGCTGCTGATGAGCTGGTTCGCGCTTGGCAATGGCTTGAGCGCGCTTGCGCCGAGTTTCGGCGCGCTCGTCGCGGCGGGGCTGGTGCCGGACGCGCAGCGAACGGCGGCGATCGGTCGGGTGCTGACCGGGCTCGCCGTGGCCACGATCGTGGGCGTCCCGCTCGCCAACCTGCTCGCCAGTGCCGGGGCTGGCGCGGGGGCTTCGGTGTGGCGGCGGCGCTCGCCCTCCTCCCGGTCGCGCTGGTGATGGTCGTCGTGGCCGCCGACCGGCCCGACAAGGACGCCTCGCCGCTGCGCGAGGTCGGGGGCTCCGGCGTGCGGACGCTGGTGCTGGTCGACGGACAGTCTCGCCGCCTGCTCGACAGCCACGCGCTCGACGGTCCGGCAGAGGACCTGCTCGCGTTGTTCGAGCCGACACCGGCCCGCGCGTGACCGCCGGCCGCGCGGCACGCACAAATCGTGACATCCGGCAGAAGGAACAGGATCGATGATCGACCGACGCGAGGCCATCACCGCAGGCGCTATGTTCGCGACCGCGAGCTCGACGGGAATCGGCACCGCTGCCGCACGGCCCGGAACGACAAGGATACGCCGGCTCGGCTGGGCGGGCGTCGAGATCGAGTGCGACGGCGAGACGCTGCTGATCGACTATGTCACGGACAAGGCGCCGATGGCGCCGATGCTGCGCAGCCCCGACGAACCGTTCCCGGCGTCGTCACGCCCCGGCAAGGCGGTGGCGGCGCTGTTGACGCACCTTCATGCCGATCACGCCGATGCCGACGCGCTCGCCGTGGCGCTGCGTCCGGGCGCGCCTGTGTTCCGGCCGGCACCGGCGACCGGTGCCGAGGACGATATCGAGCTGACTCAGATCGGTGAGGAAAAGTTCGCCCATCACAGCCTTGCGACCGAGATCGTCGGTGTGTGGGAGCAGCGGGGCATCGGCCCGTTCCAGATCTACTCTGCTCCCTCGGTCGATGGGTTCGGCGACCCGCAGCACAGCTGGATCGTCGAATGTGGCGGCCGCCGGATCATCCACGCCGGCGACACGATGAACCACGGGAACTGGTGGCGGATCGCGCACAAGTTCGGCTCGTTCGATGCCGCGTTCCTGCCGATCAACGCGCCCGTCTGCATCTGGCCGCACCTCCAGCCCTCGAGCCCGATCGAGGCGACGATGACGCCGGAAGAGGCGGCCGTGGCGGCGCACGTCATGCGGGCGAAAACGGTGGTGCCGATCCATTACGGCTCCCTCAACAAGGTGCCGATCTACGTCGAGACCCAGCACCCGGTCGAGCGTCTTTCCGGCAAGTCGAAGGAGTACGGCATTACCGCCGACATCCGTCAGCCGGGCCAGTGGTTCGAACTGGCCTGAGAGCCTTCTCGGATTGGGGCTCTTCGGCTCAGGCTGCGTCCTCGTATTCGTGATCGCTTCCATGGATCACGCGCTTCTCTCCGCGGCCGGCGCTGGACTGCCGCATGATGGGGTCAGGAGAGCGGGATGCCTCAAGCTGTTTCGCGACCTTCGACAGAGCCGAGGGTCCGGACTCTCAACGAGGTCATCCCGCCCGTCGTCTCCATGGGAACGATCGCTACCCGCCTGTTCAGGCGAGAACTGGTTCGTGTCTCCTCATGCTGCTGCGAGCGCCGGGCTTTGCCCCAGCGGAACTCGGCGTCGTCGCACCACGTGCGGTGCAGGATGACAGCCAGCTTGCGCGCCACGGCGCCGCGGGCCTTGGCCATACCGCGGTGCTGCGCGATCCGCATGCCCCACGCTTTCAGCGTCGACCATTTGTGGCAGCGCGTCAGCAGCGTATGCGCCGCCCCATAGAGCGCGGTGCGGGCTCGGCGGGGTCGATGTGACGGGCGGCGAGAACGAGGAAACCGACGAAAAGCAGGCAAGCGAGGACGGCGACCGCTCCGAGAGGAATGAAACTCAGGTGCTTGCGGTATGAAGCATTGCTCGGGCACCCTATTTATACTGCTGATGTTGCACGGTCTTCGTTAAAATACCGCGTGCGCCACCGCCCTGCTCGATGAGATCGTCGACCGCCTGGGCCATGTCGTACATCTTGAGGCCGCGTAGCATGACCACGATGGCGGCACTGGAGGGATCATGACGCATGTAACGATCCGAATCGCCGAGACGAGCGTGGCGATTGGCCTCTCCCCCGCCCACCTCGTTGCCACCACGATGGGGCACAAAGAGGCCACCAACCCGGGAGATCGCAACAAGATCGAGACCGCGATCACGCTCGTCCGTCGCGGCCATGAGCTGCGACTGGTCCATCGCCCGCAGGACCGGACCCAGCCGGCAACCCCCGACGTCAAGCTGATCGGCTTGATCGCCAAGGCCGAGGCGGCGCATCGCGCGCTCGCGACCGCCGATACGATCGCGGCCAATCGCAAACCGCATCTGCTGCGCCTCGCCCGGCTGCGTTATCTCGCGCCCGACATCACCGCCGCGATCCTCGAGGGGCGCCAACCCGTACAGCTGAGCGCGCGCCGGCTGCTCCACGCCGACACCATCCCACTCTCTTGGAAGGAGCAGCGCCGAACCGAGGTTTCGCGTGAACGCCAGCACTCGATGACGAGCGGCGCGCCATCGGCGCGCTTTCTTGTTCAGGGCGAGACCGTTCCAAGATTACTTTCTGAGGGGTCGGAGATATCCGCGGCAAAACGCGTCGCGCCGCGACGTGGAACCGTCTCCTATCCTCGACCTCGCACGATCGGCTCCGCAAAGCCTCGGGAAGTCGGGCCTTTTCTGAAGCTCGGGCCGTCTGGCCGCACGAGGCGCGAGACCGGGAACTGCGTGGTGCCGGCTGTCGGACTTGAACCGACGACCTTCCGCTTACAAGGCGGGTGCTCTACCAGCTGAGCTAAGCCGGCCCGGATCGCTCCATGCGTCAGGGTACGCCGAAGGTCCAGCCTTCGGTGTCGCGCACCGCGCGCATCGCGGGCGGGTGCCACAGCGCGGGATCGGCGATGGCGCGGCGCAGCCAGGCGGCGGTGAGGATCGCATCGCTCGAATGATCGTCGAGTGTGCCGCTGCGGCCGGACACGCGACTGGCGATCGCGGGGGCGGCGAGCGCGGTATCCAGCGTCTCCCACGCGCGCAGCTTGCTGCCGCCCCGCACATCCGCAGCGCGCGCCGCGATGGTCGTATAGACCTCGACGATCATCGGGCCATGCCTCGGCACCGGATCGAACGGCCAGACCGGCACGCGACCCGAAAGCCGGTGGAGCAGGCGCATTCCGGTCAGGCTCGATTTGCCGACCTGCGCCGCGCCGACCAGATTGAAGCAGCTCTGCGCGTTGCCCGCGCCCGCGGCGCGGCACGCCGTCTCGGTCACGCGCAGCCGCCCCGCGCCGCCGCCGAACAGATCGCCCTCGCGGCCGCCGTGGCGACGATAATGCCGGCTCGCCTCGACATGATCGACGAAGCCGCTCGCCGCCAGATGCGGGTCCGCGGCGGCGAGGCGATCGACCAGCGCCCACAGCGCCCGTGCATCGCCCGGGCTCTCCGCCCAGCCCGGCAGATAGGCGCCACGATCGACGAACGGCAGCGCGGGCGAGAAATCGATGCCGACGATCATGTCGCTCCGCGCGGCGGCCTGCGCGAGCAGCCAGTCGAGGATGTCCCCGCGCGACCAGCCGCGCGCGGGCCGGATCAGCGCGGGCGTGTCGTCACCCGCGCGGCACCGGGCGAGCGCGAGGCCGCGCGGGCGGGCGACCGCCTCGCCCGACCAGTCGATGCACACGAACTCGGCGAAGCGGCGGATCAACCCCTGCGCGCCCGCGGCGGCCTTTTCGAGCGCGCGCGTTGATAGGCGCTGACGATCATGTCGTGCACCACCGCCTCGTCCGGCCCGTCGTGGCGGACGAGCACGGCCGGATGGTCCGCATAGTGCGGCGTCTCGTAGAAGGTCCGGGGGCAGGCGGCGAGCATCGCCTGCTTGAGCCCGATCTCGATCCGCAGGCAGAAACCGATCGCCGGCTCGCGGCCGGCCGAAAGGAAGGCGTTGCCGCCGACCTTGACCGCGGGCTGGCCATAGCTGGTCGCCATCTCCGCCCCGGGAAGCGCCAGCGCGATCGCCACCGCCTCGTCCCAGGTCATGCCTGCCGCTCCGCGCGCAGTCGCTCCCAATGTGCCAGCCGCTCGGCGATCCTGGCCTCGAAGCCGCGCGACGAAGGGGTGTAGAAGGTCTGCGGGGCCAGCTCGGCCGGCCAATAGTCGTCGCCCGAGAAGGCGTCGTCGGCGTCGTGGTCGTAGCGGTAGCCCTTGCCGTAGCCGATCTCCTTCATCAGCCGGGTAGGCGCATTGAGGATGTTGCCGGGCGGCATCAGCGATCCGGTCTCCCGGGCACTGCGTTGCGCCGCGCCGAACGCCGTGTAGCCGGCGTTCGATTTGGGTGCGGTCGCCAGATAGAGGCAGGCCTGCGCGAGCGCGAGTTCGCCCTCGGGCGAGCCCAGGAAGTCGTAGCACTCCTTGGCGGCGAGGCACTGGACCAGCGCTTGCGGATCGGCCAGCCCGATATCCTCGATCGCCATCCGCACCAGCCGCCGCGCGAGGAACAGCGGCTCCTCGCCGCCGGCCAGCATCCGCGCCAGATAGTAGAGCGCCGCCTGCGGATCGGAGCCGCGCACCGCCTTGTGCAGCGCCGAGATCAGGTTGTAATGCCCCTCGCGATCCTTGTCGTAGACCGGCATCCGCCGGTGGAGCAGCGCGGCGAGCGCCTGCGGGTCGAGCGGGTCGGCCAGCGCGATCGCGAACAGCGTCTCGGCCTGGTTGAGCAGGAATCGACCGTCGCCGTCGGCCGATGCGATCAGCGCGGCGCGGGCGGCGGCGTCGAGCGGCAGCGTGCGCGCCTCGGCCGCCTCGGCGCGGGCGAGCAACTCGCCAAGCGCGGCATGATCGAGCCGGTGGAGGATCAGCACCTGCGCGCGGCTGAGCAGCGCGGCGTTGAGCTCGAACGACGGGTTCTCGGTGGTCGCGCCGACGAGGATGACGGTGCCGTCCTCCACATAGGGCAGGAAGCCGTCCTGCTGCGCGCGATTGAAGCGATGGATCTCGTCGACGAACAGCAGCGTGCGCGTGCCGGTGCGGGCATGGTCGCGCGCTTCGCCGAACAGCTTCTTGAGATCGGCGACGCCCGAGAACACCGCCGAGATCATCACGAAGCGCAGCCCGACCGCTTGCGCCAGCAGCCGCGCGATCGTGGTCTTGCCGGTGCCCGGCGGTCCCCACAGGATCATCGAGGACAGCCGCCCGGCGGCGACCATCCGCCCGATCGCGCCCTCCGCGCCGGTCAGATGCGCCTGGCCGACGACCTGGGCGAGCTTGTCGGGGCGGAGACGGTCGGCGAGCGGTGCGGCCTGCGCGGCCGCGGCGGCGGGCGGCGTGAGGTCGGCGAAGAGATCGGGCATGGGGAGGATATAGGAGGTTGGCGACATGCCGTCAGCCGTTCTCGTCCGTGCCAATCGTTCGGGCTGAGCCATCCGTTCAAGCGGAACCATCCGTTCGGGCTGAGCGAAGTCGAAGCCTGTGCCGGCCCTTCGACTTCGCTCAGGGCGAACGATCGTAAGGGCTGACAGGAGCGGCTATGGGCAATTCCCGCCCGCCCGATCGCTAAGCCAACCCCTCCGCCATCTCCGCCAGTTCCAGCCAACGCACCTCGGCGGCATCCTTGCGGTCGCGCGCGGCGGCGATCGCCTGCATCAGCACGTCGAACCGCTTGGGGTCGCGCGTAAACAGGTCGGGGTCGGCAAGCGTCGCCTCGTCGCGCGCGATCTGCGCCTCGAGGCGCTCGATCTCGCCGGGCAGCAGATCGAGATCGCGCTGGTCCTTGTAGGTCAGCTTGGCACGCGGCTTGGGGGGCGCCGTGTCCAGCTTGCCGCCGCCGGCGGCTTTCGGTGCGGCGCGCACCCGCCGCCGCCTGGCCCAGTCGTCGTAACCGCCCGCGACGATGTCGACCGCGCCCGATCCGTCGAGCCCGAGCGTGATCGTCACGGTGCGGTCGAGGAAGTCGCGATCGTGGCTGACCAGCAGCACGGTGCCGTCATAATCGGCGATCACCTCCTGCAGGAGGTCGAGCGTCTCCATGTCGAGGTCGTTGGTCGGCTCGTCGAGCACCAGCAGGTTGGACGCGCGCGCGAACTCGCGGGCGAGCAGCAGCCGCGAGCGCTCGCCGCCCGACAGCGCGTCGACCCGCGCGTCGGCGACGCCCGGATCGAACAGGAACTCCTTGAGATAGCCGATCAGGTGCTTCTTGACGCCGAGCACGTCGATCCAGTCGCCGCCCTGGGTGAGGATGTCGCGGACCGTGCGGCCGGGCTCGAGCAGCTTGCGCTGCTGGTCGATGACGATGCCGTTCAGCGTCTGCGCGCGCTTCACCGTGCCGGCATCGGGCGCGATCTCGCCGGTCAGCAGCTTGAGCAGCGTCGTCTTGCCCGCGCCGTTGGCGCCGACGATGCCGATCCGGTCGCCGCGCTGGATACGCAGCGTGAAGTCCTTGACGATGACGCGCTCGTCACCGCTTCCACCCGGGGCGGCGGGGAAGCGCTTCCAGACGTCGCTCGCCTCGATCACGGTCTTGGAGCGGACCTCGTCGGTGCCGATGCCGAGCCGCGCCACGCCCTCGGGGCCGATCATCGCGGCGCGCGCGGCGCGCATGTCGACGAGCTTGGCGAGGCGGCCCTGGTTGCGTCGCCGCCGCGCGGTGACGCCGCGCTGGAGCCAATGCTCCTCGAGCTTCAGCTTGGCGTCGAGCCGCTCGGCGTTGCGCGCCTCCTCGGCATGGACCTGCTCGGTCCACGCCTCGAACCCGCCATAGCCGATCTCCGCCCGCCGGATGCCGCCCCGGTCGAGCCACAGCGTCTGGCGGGTCAGCCGGGTCAGGAAGGTGCGATCGTGGCTGATGACGACGAACGCGCCGGTGTAGCTGCCCAGCCAGCCCTCGATCCAGTCGATCGCGGCGAGATCGAGATGGTTGGTCGGCTCGTCGAGCAGCAGCACGTCGGGCCGCTGCGCCAGCGCGCGCGCGATTCCCGCGCGCCGCCGCTCGCCGCCGCTCGCGGTCGCCGCGTCGCGGGCGAGATCGAGCCCGATCCGGTCGGCGATCGCCTCGACCTCGTGGCGTGGCGGCGCATCCGCGCCCGACAGCGCATAATCGTCGAGCGTGGCGAAGCCGGTCATCACCGGCTCCTGCTCGAGCAGCACGACGCGCGTACCGGGCACGACGATGCGCCGCCCCTCGTCGACCTCGACCTGTCCGGCGAGCGTCTTGAGCAGGGTCGTCTTGCCCACGCCGTTGCGGCCGATCAGCGCGAGCCGGTCGCGCTCGCCGATGCGGACGTCGAGATGACGGAACAGCCAGCCCGATCCCTGGATCAGGCCGAGATCGTCATAGGCGAGGATGGGTGCGGCCATAGCGCGACGCGAGCTAGGCGATCGGCCCGCGGAATGTAAGGGAGCATCGCCCCGGACGGCGGGAGATAACGCACTGCAACACGTTCTCGGCGAAGCCGCCGCGCCACCATTCACGGCTTGTTCAATGCGTCGCAGCTATGCCGGCGCCTGACCAGATGATCCGTCTCGCCCCCCTCCTCGCGCTGATCTGCTGCCTCGCCGTACCGCTCGGCACGGTCGATGCGCAACGCCGCCCGCCCGACCAGGATCGCGCGCGCGCGGCATACCAGACCGGCGCCCGGCCGCTGCGCGACATCCAGGCGCAGTGGCAGCAGAGCATGCCGGGCTACGATTATCTGGGATCGGACTATGATCCCAATTCGGGCAGCTACCGGCTCAAGTTCATGCGCGGCGGCGCGGTCAACTGGGTCGATGTCGATGGGCGCACGGGGCGCGAGATCGGCCGTTCGGGGCGGTAATCCTCCGGCGCAGGCGCGTGCGGCGGTTCGCGACGCATCCTTTGCTTGCCCGTTCATCATCGCCGCGTCACAGGGGGCGGAACGGATCGGAGGGGCATTCCATGCGCATTCTCGTCGTCGAGGACGAACCCACGCTCGGCCGCCAGCTGCGCGCCACGCTGGAGGGGGCCGGCTATGCGGTGGATCTCGCCACGGATGGCGAGGACGGCCATTATCTCGGCTCGACCGAGACCTATGACGCGATCATCCTCGATCTCGGCCTACCCGAGGTCGACGGGCTGACCGTGCTCGATCGCTGGCGCCGGGACGGGCGCGACATGCCGGTGCTGGTGCTCACCGCGCGCGACAGCTGGTCGGACAAGGTGGCGGGGCTGGATGCCGGCGCCGACGACTATCTCGCCAAGCCGTTCCAGACCGAGGAGCTGATCGCCCG
>CAXTNX010000065.1:0-9536 GCA_964245815.1 uncultured Sphingomonadaceae bacterium
AGCGCGAATACGGCCCCGGCCAGCACGGCCAGCGCCGCAAGGGCAAGGTCAGCGACTTCGGCATCCAGCTGCGCGCCAAGCAGAAGCTCAAGGGCTATTACGGCGACGTCACCGAGAAGCAGTTCAAGAAGGCCTATGCCGAGGCCGACCGGATGAAGGGCGACACCGGGCAGAACCTGATCGGCCTGCTCGAGCGCCGGCTCGACGCGGTGGTGTACCGCGCCAAGTTCACGCCGACGATCTGGTCCGCGCGCCAGCTGGTCAGCCACGGCCATGTCCGCGTCAACGGCGTCAAGTGCAACATCGCCAGCCGCCTGGTGAAGATCGGCGACGTGGTGGAGCTCGGGTCCAAGGCGCAGGAGATGGCGCTGGTGATCGAGGCGCAGGGCCTGTCCGAGCGCGACGTGCCCGATTATCTGGCGCAGGACGGCACCGCCAAGGTCACCTACCAGCGCATCCCCTCGCTCGACGAGGTGCCCTATCCGGTCAAGATGGAGCCCAACCTGGTCGTCGAGTTCTACTCGCGCTGATCCGATCGATCGCGGACTCAGGGAGAAGGGGCGGTTCCTGTACGGGAGCCGCCCTTTTTGGTGTGAGCGTCGACGACGACATGTCCAAAGGCGGAGGGCTGGAGGACGATGACCTGCGGTAAGATCCATCGTATCTGAGGTAAAGTCGTCACCGTCCAGCCCGTTCCTATCCTCCTACCGCTGCCGTCTGCGTCTTGATATCCAGCGCCCGGTGCAGGAACGTGTCCGCCCGTCTCAGCATGTCGGCGCGGAACTCGCCGCTCGGGATCTGGTGGTCGACACCGTCATAGATCACCATCGTGCTCTGCCTGCCCGCCGCCTTGAGCCGATCGCTCATCAGCCGTGTCTCGCCGACGCCGACATTCTGGTCGAGCGTGCCGTGGAACAGCATCACCGGGGCCTTGAAGCGATCGGCATGCTGCGCGGGCGAGCCTTCCGACAGCAGCGGGCCGCTGCCGATATACTCGCTCACCAGCCCTGCGCTCGTGAAGCCGATGGCCTCGCCCTTGAGCATCAGCAGATCGGTCACCGGCGCGATCGCGACCACCGCCTTGAACAGGTCGGGCGCCAGCACGTTGGACTGAAGCGCGGCATAGCCGCCATAGGACCATCCGACGATCGCCAGCCTGGCGGGATCGGCGATGCCCTGCGCCGCCAGCCAGCGGCCGGCATCGGTAACGTCGCCGATCGCGGTACGCCAGCTCTTGAAGCCGTTGCCGAGCATCCAGGCATCGCCATAGCCGGTCGAGCCGCGGAATTCGGGCTGGAGCACGGCGAACCCTTGGTGCGCGAAGAACTGCACCAGCCAGTCGAAACCCCAATAATCCTGCGAGGCCGGTCCGCCGTGCGGCATGACGATCGCTGGCAGGTTCCTCCCCGTGCTGCCGGGCGGCAGGGTCAGATAGGCCGGGATCGTGGTGCCATCCGCGGCGGCGAAGCTGACCGGCTTCATCGTCGCGAGCGTGACATGCTCAAGCGACGGCCGCACCAGCGCCAGTTCGTTGAGGTGCTTGGTGGTCTTGTCGAAGACGTAATAGTGGCCCGGATCGGTGTCGCTGCCCGCCGACAGCAACACGACGGACTCGTCCGCGCTGCTGCTCATGAAGTTGATCTGCGGCAGGCCCGGCAGCGCTCGCGACAGCGATGCGGCGAGTTTCTGGTACTCGGGGTCGAAATAGACGGTGTTACCCTTGTCCGCCGCCGTCGTGGCGCCGATCAGCTTGGCCTGTCGCCCGAGACGCAGCACGTCGTCGACGTCGTAATGCGGATCCGCATAGACCAGATCGGTTTTCATCGTTCCGTCGAGCGCGACCCGATAGAGCGCGTCGCGGCCAGCACGGCGATCGAAGCACAGCGCGGTATCGCTCGCGAGATCGATCGAGATCGGGCGTAGCCCTGCGGCATCGTCCTCCACCGTCGAGAATATATCCCACCGCCGGCTACCCGGCGTGCGGTAGAAATAGCGGGTGCTCTTCTTGAGATAGCCGCCGCTGCTCATCGGACGCGTCGCCATCATCCGCACGACGCCCCTGCCGTCGCCGAGATACGACACCGCATCGGCGACCGGTTGCTCGACCCGCGACGAGGCGAGCGTGGTGGTGTCGAGCAGATCGACGCCCAGCCCGTCCTCGGTCCTGGCGAGATGCGTACCGATATCGGTTTCGGGGATGTGATCCCGGGCGATCAACACCTTGCCGGTGGCACCCTGGTTCCAGTCGATCACATAGCCGTCATTCTGGCTGATCCGGGTCTGATTGGTCGTGTTGCCGTGCTGCGCCAACAACTTCGCCTCGCCCCCCGTCGGCGCCACCGAGAGCAGGCGGCGAAAGCCGGTCAGCTTGCCCTGGAACATCGTCGAGCCGTCGACCGCGCAGACGATGCGACTGTCGCTCGACCATTCGCACCAGCGCATCTGCATCGGCGCGCCGTTGGTCACCATGACGGATGTCGGTGCGGTGCTGCCATCCGAGCGCGCCACCATCAACGCGGTGCCGGTCGTCCGATCGGCGGAAAGGTAGAGGACTTTCTTGCCATCCGGTGAAAGGGCTGGCCGCAGGACCGCCTCGCGCATCCCGAACATGTCGGCGGCGTCGCCTTTGCCGTCGGTGACAGCGACCTTCGTGTCCCGTGCCCATGCCGTGGCGCTTGCAGTCATCAGCAACACCACGCCCGCCAGCAACGCGGGCCGGAACGTCCTCACCCCTGTCATCGTCTTGAACCCCTCCCGAACGAAGTCGGCATCATTCGCAACCTGGTGCCAGCAGGCAAGTGCCGTTGCATCCGCTTTGGGTCGCTGTCATGGCGCGTGGCGCCGAAGCAACAGCGAGCCGCCATGTCCCCCAGCCAGCCGCCCGAATGGGCGCCGCACGATGCCGTCTGGATCGGCTTCCCCAGCCATGCCGAACTGTGGGACGACGATCTCGCGCCCGCCCGGGCCGAGGTCGCCGCGTTCGCACGCGCGGTCCATGCCGAGGGGCGCGGCGAGCGGGTGGTGCTGGTCTGCGCCGACGAGGCTGCGGCAGCGGCGGCGCGCGCGCTGGCCAGCGACGCCGCCGAGACGCTGGTGCGGCCGTTCGGCGACGTCTGGTTGCGCGACACCGGGCCGATCCTGCTCGACGATGGCAGCGCGCGCGACTTCCGCTTCAACTATTGGGGCGGCAAGTACGATCTCCCCGGCGACGGGGCCATCGGCGCGCTGCTCGCCGCCAGCCGCACGCTGCCGGTCCGGACGTGCGACTGGGTGCTGGAAGGCGGCGCGATCGATGTCGATGGTACCGGCCTCGCCGTCACGACCGAGCAATGCCTGCTCAATCCCAACCGCAACCCCGATCTCACGCGCGCCGATATCGGGGCGCGGCTGGCGCGCGATCTCGGGATCGAGCGCGTGCTGTGGCTCGGCGACGGGCTCGCCAACGACCATACCGACGGCCATGTCGACAATCTCGCGCGCTTCGTCGGACCGGGCCGGCTGGCGCTGCCGGTTGCGGACGTCGGCGATCCCAACACGACGGTATTCGCCGATGCGCACGCCCGCGCGATCGCGTTCGGGCTCGCGGTGGTGCCGATCCCCTCCCCCGGCCCGGTCGAGCGCGACGGCGAGATCGTACCGGCGTCGTACATGAACTTCTACATCGGCAACGCCGCCGTCGTGGTGCCGGTCCATGGCGCGCCGAACGACGACGCCGCGGTCGCCGCGATCGGTGCGCTGTTCCCCGATCGTACCGCGATCGGCATCCGCGCCGACCATCTGCTCACCGGCGGGGGCAGCCTGCACTGCATCTCGCAACAGGTGCCTGGACTCGGGAGACGCCTTTGACCCGCCCCGCCGCCACCCTATCTGGGCGCGCATGACCGAGATCACCGTCGCCGCGCTGCAGCTCGCCTTTGGCGAGGACGAGGCCGCCAACATCGCCGCGGTGTCCGAGCTGGTGCGCGAGGCGCATGGCCGCGGCGCGCAGGTGATCCTGCCGCCCGAGCTGTTCGAGGGACCGTATTTCTGCCGCGTCGAGGACGAGGCGCTGTTCGCCACCGCGCGCGCCGTCGACAAGCACCCTGCGGTGCTCGCGATGCGCGCGCTTGCCGCCGAGCTGAACGTCGCGATCCCGACCAGCTTCTTCGAGGCGGACGGGCCGCATCACTACAACAGCCTGGCGATGATCGGCCCCGATGGCGGGGTCCGCGGCGTCTATCGCAAGAGCCACATCCCCGATGGCCCGGGCTATGAGGAGAAGTTCTACTTCCGTCCCGGCAATACCGGTTTCAAGGTCTGGACGGATACCGCGCCGGTGCCGGTCGGCGTCGGCATATGCTGGGACCAATGGTATCCCGAGACCGCGCGCGCGATGATGTTGATGGGCGCGGAGGTGCTGTTCTACCCGACCGCGATCGGCACCGAGCCGCACGACCCGGGCCTCGACACCTCTCGGCTGTGGCGGCGTGCGATGGTGGGACATGCGGTGTCCAACGTCGTGCCGGTGATCGCGGCGAACCGCATCGGCACCGAGCATGGCCAGCGCTTCTATGGGCACAGCTTCATCTGCGACGAGCGCGGCGACATGCTCGCCGAGTTCGCGGCGGAGGAGACGGGCGTACTGACCGCGACGCTCGACATCGCATCCGCCAAGCGCCACCGCGCCGCCTTCGGCTTCTTCCGCGATCGCCGGCCCGAACTCTACGGGCGGCTGGTGCAGGATATTTAGCCGGGTATTCGGCGTTCGCCCCGAGCGAAGTCGAGGGGTCCGCGCGAATCCAGGCCTCGACTTCGCTCGGCCCGAACGGCGGCAAGCGCGCCGGTTACACGCCCCGCCGCGAGATCCGCCGCGCCAGCCAGACCAATCCGCCGAGTACCGCAAGTCCGCCAAGCACCGCCCCGCCGATCGACGCGCCTGCCCACAGCGCCGCACCGATCAGGATGCCCATGAAATCGGCGATGGCGAGCGTCAGATGGACCATGGTACCCGATTAGCTCGGAAAAGCGGCCGATTCATGCCCATCCTCCGCCGATCGACCGCGGGCCCAGACACCGCGTCGACCATCGCCGGCATCAGCACGCCGACCGGGCGGCGGCGCGGGGGCGGTTGGCAGCGGCATGGCCGTGCGATAGGCGCAGCGCCGTGGCGACGACACGCTATCTGATCGGGCTCGGCTCGAACCGTCGCCATGGGCGATACGGCGCGCCGCGACGCGTGCTCGACGCCGCGCTTGCGGCATTGGCGGCGGCCGGGATCGACGTCGTCGCGACGAGCCCGACGATCCGCTCGGCCGCGCTCGGCAGCGACCGCGATTTCGCCAACGCCGCGGTCCTCGTCCGGACCGCGCTCACCCCGCCGGCGCTCCTTGCGCGGCTCAAGCGGATCGAACACGGCTTCGGGCGACGCGGCGGGCGGCGTTGGGGCGCGCGCGTCCTCGATCTCGACATCCTCGCCTGGCAGCACGGCGCCTGGCCGCCGCACCCGCGCGCCGCGTCGGGCGCGCTCGTCATCCCGCACGCGGCGCTCACCGGGCGCGGCTTCGCGCTCGGTCCGGCCGCAGCGCTGGCGCCCGACTGGCGGCTACCGCGCACCGGCCGCACGCTGCGCCAGCATGCGCAGGTCCGCCGCAGGCCCCGCCCGGTTGACCCTCGCGCGCCCCACGCCTAGGTCCGGCGCCGCATGTGGGTCCGTAGCTCAGTCGGTAGAGCAAGCGACTTTTAATCGAGAGGTCCCGGGTTCGAGCCCCGGCGGACCCACCATGCGTGCGAGGTCACGCCGCCGCACAGGTGCATTTCCACGAGGGCACTCGCGGCCGATCGCACGGAAAATGACCGACCTACGACCGGCAGACCGACGAGCCTGTCGCGGTTGCGGTCCGTCGGCGTACGCGCCCGTCCCCGCCGCCGGGCCGCCGGACCTGGGTTCCAGCCGGCACGCCGATCGATCCGCGTCAGGTCGATGGGCGGAGCTGCGTCTCCACAGACCCCGCGATCGCCGCCAGCATGGCGCGAAGCCTTTCCCGATCCGCGCGCGAAACGCCACCAAGCGCATCGCTGTTGAGCTTCTGGATGGCGGCTTCGATCTCCAACGCCCGGGAGCGGGTTCGCTCGCTGAGCGTGAACAGCACGCTGCGCTTGTCACCGGAGTCGGGTTGCCGCTCGATGGCACCGTCACGTTCCATCCGCGCGAGCGTGGCTGCCATCGTCGGCTGTTCGATGCCGGCATGTTCGGTCAGCGCCTTCTGCGACATGGCGTCGCCGCGCATCAACGCCGTCAGCACCGGAAGATAGCCCGCAGAGAGGCCAAAGGGCGCAAGCCGCTGATCCGCCAGGCGCCGAAGCAGGCGGGCGGTGCGGTTCACGACCTCGCCGAGGGCGCGTTCATCGGACATCGGATAGCTTGCTATGTAAGTGCATCGTAGGCTATGTAGTCGCCATCGACCGGAATATGCAAGGAAGCTCCGATGACGGCCAGACATTTTCCCGAGCGGCACGATGCCCTGGCGATCACGTTCCACTGGGTGCTGGCGGCTGCGATCCTCGTGGCGCTGCCGCTCGGCGTCCTCGCCGCGCGCGCGCCGGATAGCAGGGCAGCCGCGTCGCTCCTGCGGATCCATATCCCGCTCGGCATCCTGATCCTGGTGCTGACGGTGGCGCGCGCGATCTGGCGCTATCGTCACGCGCCGCTCCCGCCACCCCCCGGCCAGCCGCGCTGGCAGGCCCGCGTGGCGCGTGTCTCGCACGCGCTTCTGTATGTCTTGCCCATCGCCTCGGGTGCCAGCGGGCTCGGGCTGTTGGCGGTGTCCGGCGCGGCACCGATCGTGTTCGCGCGCGTCGAGGGTCACTTGCCGGATCTGTCGCGTTTCCCGCCGATGGCGGTTCACGCTCTCCTCGCATTCGTCCTCATCGGGCTGATCGGCCTTCATCTGGCGGCGGCGGTCTATCATCAGGTCTATCGGCGCGACCGGCTGCTTGCGCGCATGGGCATCGGCTCGGCCGCGGGAGCGCCGCGGTGACGCAGTTCAACCTGCGGCGCTACGTCGCAAGGGAAACCATGATCGGCATCGTCATCAACGTGCTCGTTGCGACGGTGGCGGGCGTGACGATCATCGATGTTTCCGCCGCTACCGCCGTCAGGCCCATTCGCGAGATCGCGGTCGGCCTGACGCCGCAATTCTTCATGGCGGCACTGATGAGCGCGCTCGTGCCGTCGCTGCTGCTCTGCCGGAAACAGGCCGGGGGACGGCTGGGTCTCTCTCCCCGGATGTCACGCCTGCGGCCGGACCGGGCGGCGGTCATCGCCGCCGGGCTTGCCGTAGCGTTCACCATCCTCTTCCTCGCCCTCATCCACGTCATCGTCGCCCCGCTGGCGGGGGGCGGTATCGAGACCGCCGCGATCCTGGCGCTCCGGGTCGCGCAAGCCGTGCTTGCGGCGGCCACGGTCACGCCCCTCGCCATCCTCCTGCTGCTGGGAACGGCCGGCATGTATGCGGCTGAAGTCGTGGTGGTCGGCCGTGATCCGGCGGCGATCGCCGTCGCGGACGATGCCGACCCGGAGAGTGCCGTCTCCACCGGAGCCACAACGCCGCGGCGACCGCGCCTTTCAGCGCGGCCGCAGCGCCGTCACCTCGGCATCCGTGCCGCGGGTCCGCACGTCGAACCCGACCGGCTGGCCGACCCGCACGCCCCGGAGCAGCGCCGGCGGCGTCGCCTTGAAGGTCATGGTCATCCCCGGCCAGCCGACCGCCGGGATCGGCCCGTGCCGGATGGTGAGCGTGTTCGCCCTGGGATCGATCGCGGTGACGACGCCGGTTCCCCGCCCCGTCCTGGCGGCGGCGTGGTTCATCCCCGGCATGCGCGCCATCGGTTGCGCGAACGCAGGCGCGGCGGCGAGGACGGCGGCGATGACCAGGGTCGATAACGGTCTCATGACGGACTCCTGTGCAGAGAGACGTGGGAAACGCGCGTTCGCCGCCGCCGCCGGAGCAGCAGATAGGCGGCGGGCAGGACGAACATCGAGAGCAGCGGCGCGGTGAGCATCCCGCCGATCATCGGCGCGGCGATCCGACTCATCACCTCGGCGCCCGCGCCATGCCCGAGCAGGATCGGCAGCAGGCCGGCGAGGATCACCGCGACCGTCATCGCCTTCGGCCGCACGCGCAGCAGCGCGCCGTCGCGGACCGCCGCCTCGACCTCGGCCGCGCCGGGATCGGGGCCGTACGCCTCCAGCGCGTTCTTGAGGTAGATCAGCATCACCACGCCGAACTCGGCCGAGACGCCGGCGAGCGCGATGAACCCGACGCCGGTCGCGACCGACTGGTTGAAGCCGAGCAGGTAGAGCGTCCAGATCCCCCCGGTCAGCGCGAACGGCAGCGTGCCCATGATGAGCGCGGCCTCGTCGAACCGGCCGAAGATCAGGAACAGCAGCACGAAGATGATCGCCAGCGTCGCCGGCACGACCAGCGCGAGCCTAGCGACCGCGCGCGAGAGATATTCGAACTGGCCGGAATAGGCGATGCTGACGCCGGGCGAGAGCCTGACCTGCCCGGCGACCGCGCGTTGCAGGTCGCCGACCACCGAGGCGAGATCGCGATCGCGGACATCGACATAGACCCAGGTCGAGGGCCGGGCATTCTCGGTCTTGAGCATCGGCGGGCCATCGGCGATCGCGACGGTCGCCACCGTGCCGAGCGTGATCTGCTGGCCCGAGGGCGTGAGGAT
This sequence comes from uncultured Sphingomonadaceae bacterium, assembly GCA_964245815.1. Classification (GTDB taxonomy): domain Bacteria; phylum Pseudomonadota; class Alphaproteobacteria; order Sphingomonadales; family Sphingomonadaceae; genus Solisphingomonas. The sequence goes on from CAXTNX010000065.1 coordinate 8,722, forward strand.
CGGCAGGGTCCGCAGCCCTTCGAGGCTGTCGCGCAGCGCGCGGGGATAGCGCACGCTGATCGGATAGCGCGCCAGCCCCTCGACCGTCTCGCCGATCGTCTCGCCGCCGACCGCGCCCGAGACGATCCCCTGCACGTCGGCGATGTTGAGCCCGAACCGGGCGGCGGCGGCGCGGTCGATATCGACATCCACATAGCGGCCGCCGGTCAGCCGCTCGGCCAGCGCCGAGCTGACGCCGGGCACGGTCTTCGCCACCGTCTCGACATCATGCGCGATGCGGTCGAGCTGGGCGAGATCGGCGCCCGACACCTTCACCCCGATCGGGCTCTTGATCCCGGTCGCAAGCATGTCGATCCGATTGCGGATCGGCGGCACCCAGACATTGGCGAGGCCGGGGAGCTTCACGCGGGCGTCCAACTCGTCGACGAGCTTCTCGGGCGTCATGCCCGGTCGCCATTGATCCCGCGGCCTGAACTGGATCGTCGTCTCGAACATCTCGAGCGGCGCCGGATCGGTCGCGCTCTCGGCGCGCCCGGCCTTGCCGAATACGCTCTGCACCTCGGGCACGGTCCTGATGAGCCGGTCGGTCTGCTGGAGCAACTCGGATGCCTTCGCGGCCGAGAGCCCGGGCAGCGCCGAGGGCATGTAGAGCAGGTCGCCCTCGTCCATGTTGGGCATGAACTCGCCGCCAAGCCGCGCGAGCGGCCACGCGGTGGTGGCGAACAGCAGCAGCGCGATCGCCAGCACCGTCTTCGGACGGCGGAGCGTCCAGTCGATCGCGGGGCGGTAGAGCGCGGTGAGCCAGCGGTTGACCG
>CAXTNX010000066.1:0-9440 GCA_964245815.1 uncultured Sphingomonadaceae bacterium
ACATCGAAACCCGATCGTCTACCATTACACTACCGTTCTGACACGGCCTCTAAGACCAATCGCGGGATTGGTAGTCATATTCTTTCTATTTTCTGCGATATACTGCTATTTCCCGGCAAGTGAAGACGTCAATTTCTTTCAGAGGTCTTTCGATATATCCACACTCGCAGGCTACACCAATCAGGTAAAAGAATCACAGAGTGCTGGACTTCGGATTGTCGAAGGGTTTCATCTAGTTGTTTCTATTATTTTCTACTCTGTGTTCTTTTCAACCGCTGTCTCGAGAAATAGCAGATCGCGATGACGATAGATGCGATTTTACTGTACGGAAGCAAAGCGCGGGGAGATCATGATAGATTTTCTGACACTGATCTCTTGGCAATAAGCGACGGGCCGGATATTAATAAGCCGTTTGATCAACTTGGAACTAGTCTTCATATTTACCCAAGGCAATGGCTTGAGAATCAGTCAAAAGACGGTTCTCTTTTTCTACTACATATCGTTACCGAAGCGGTTCCAATGTTCGATCCCAACGAAATACTAAAAAATATTCAGTCTGTATTTAAATACAAATCCAATTATAATACAGATTGGGAGATCGGTCTCCGTGTTGTTGCTGCTATCCTAGCTCTAAATGAGGATGAGTTTTCTCCAATAATGTGCAAGCGCTATTTTTGGGGTTTAAGAACAGCACTTATGGCATATGCTGCAAATCTTCAATCTCCGACTTTTTCCGCGAGGGTTCTAGAGAGGACTTGCGGGATCGCCGGCGTCGGTCTGCACATTCAGACGAGGGCCGATGCTACTCCTGCCGAATGTCAGCGGTTTGGTCGACAGGTGATAGAGAAAATGGGATTTGCACGCCTAGTCGCCGATGAGACTGAAAAATCAGAAAATCTTCGATATCTTTTTGATTTCGGCGGCGTCGGTACAGCAACCGCAGCAGAGATTATCTATAGCTTCAGGCCCTTACCGCTAGGCAAGTAATCTATTCGTTATAAACCAGATTTTCAGAGTTTCTATCATCGTTCGGCAACTTTGCCAAACATTCCTGCTAGCCCGCGCAACTGGATAACGGACGTACGGATCGGCCCAACGATGTCCCACTTGGGCAACGACGATCATATTACGAGGCTCTGTGAGCCTTCTCGAAAAGACCAACGCTGTCGCGAGGCTGAAAAAGGCTTCGGCTGATAGATGCGGATACTTAATTTGAGGCGCTTCCGCTTGACGGACCAATTCTAGCCTTTCGAACGAACCCAAATGCTGTCATCCACCACCACCTACCGGAAAGCACTTTACGGAAGCAGCAGGGATGCGTCCCCGTAGGAGTAGAAACGGTATTGGTTTTCAATGGCATGGGCGTAAGCGGCTTTCATCCTGTCGAGCCCCATCAGCGCCGAGACCAGCATGAACAGGGTCGAGCGTGGCAGGTGGAAATTCGTCATCAGGCCGTCGATCGCGCGGAAGCGGTAGCCGGGCGTGATGAAGATCGCGGTGTCGCCCTCGAACGGCGCGATCGTCCCGTCGTCGCGCGCCGCGCTCTCGAGCACGCGCAGGCTGGTGGTGCCGACCGCGATCAACCGGCCGCCGCGTGCGCGCACCGCATTGAGGCGATCCGCCGCCGCCGCGTCGATCCGACCCCATTCGGCGTGCATCCGGTGATCGTCGGTGTCCTCGGCCTTGACCGGCAGGAAGGTGCCCGCGCCGACGTGCAGCGTCAGCGTCTCGCTGGCGACGCCCGCCACGGCGAGCGCGGCGATCAGCGCGGCCGTGAAGTGCAGCGCCGCCGTCGGCGCCGCGACCGCGCCGGGCGCGACCGCGAACATGGTCTGATAGTCCGACGCATCGCGCGCATCGGCGGCACGCCTGCTCGCGATATAGGGCGGCAGCGGCATGCGTCCGGCGCGCGCCAGCAATGTCTCGACCGGCTCGTGCCCGGCGAAGTCGAGCCGCCAGCTGCCATCCTCGTCGCGCGCCGACGCCTGCGCCGAGACGCCCGCGCCGAAGTCGATCGCGTCGCCCTCGCGCAGGCGACGCCCGTTGCGCACGAACGCGCGCCATGCGCGCAGCCCTTCGCGCTTGTGCAGCGTCGCGCCGATCCGCGCCGATCCGCGCGTGCCGTCGAGCTGCGCCGAGATCACGCGCGTGTCGTTGAACACCAGGCAGTCGCCGGCGCGGAGCAGCGACGGCAGATCGGCGACCGTGCGGTCCGCCAGTCCCGACGGATCGACCGCCAGCAGCCTGGCGGCGTCGCGCGGCGACGCCGGGCGCAGCGCGATCCGCTCGGGCGGCAGCTCGAAATCGAACAGGTCGACGCGCATGACGGTCGGGCGGTCCGCGCTCCCGGTGGCGCCTCAGCGGCCCTTCTTGCGTCGCGTCGGGCCGATCGTCGGCGCCGAATCGCCCGGCCCCGACGGCAGCACGGCCGGCGTCATCGCCGGCTGGGCTGGCGGCATCAGCGCCTGCGCGGCCATCGGCGGGGTCGCGCCGATGGTCGCCTGGACGATCCGGGTCGGGCTGGCGGGCGGCTCGCCGCGCTGGATCGCATCGACATAGCCGACGCCCGACACGACGCGGCCGAACACGGTGTAGTGCCCGTCGAGCTTCAGGTTGGGATCGAACATGATGTAGAACTGGCTGTTGGCGCTGTTCTCGTCGGACGCGCGCGCGGCGGCGACCGCGCCGCGGACGTGCGGCAGGTCGTTGAACTCGGCCGGCACGTCGGGCAGCGTCGAGCCGCCCTCGCCGGTGCCCTTGGGATCGCCGCCCTGCGCCATGAAGCCGTCGATCACGCGATGGAAATTGAGGCCGTTGTAGAAGCCCTGCGCGGTCAGCGTCTTGACCCGCTCGACCATTTTGGGCGCCTTGTCGGGACGCAGCTGGATCACCACCCGGCCGCCATCGGAGAGATCGAGGTTCCAGGTGTTTTCCGCGACGAGCGGCGGCGCGAGATACTGCTCGACCGTGCTGCCCGTGCCGACCGGCTTGAGCGTGAGCGCGGCGGTCTTGTGGGCGCAGCCCGCGACGCCGAGCGCGAGGGTGGCGGCGAGCACCAGAAGGGCGGAACGTGTCATCGTCTGGACCGGGGCTCCGAATGGGTGGCGCAGAGCCCTAGCCGATGCGCCACGGCTTGCCTATCGCTGAACGGCCCCATCCCTAAACCCTGTCCCCGCGGATGCCGCGCGCCGCGACGCGCGCGGCGACCTCGTCGGCGACGGTGGCGGGCACGAACCGGTGGATATCGCCGCCATAGCTGGCGATCTCCTTGACCAGACGGGATGCGATCGGCTGGAGCGCGACATCGGCCATCAGGAACACCGTCTCGACATCGCGGCCGAGCTGCTGGTTCATCCCGGCCATCTGATATTCATATTCGAAGTCCGCCACCGCGCGCAGACCGCGCACGATCATCGAGGCGCCGACGGCCTCGGCGAAATGGATCAGCAGCCGGTCGAACGCGACGACGCTGATCGTGGCGCCGCCCAGCCCGGCGGTCTCGCGCGTGACCATCGCGAGCCGCTCGGGCAGCGTGAACATCGGCGATTTGGACGGATTGGTGGTGACCCCGATCACCAGCCTGTCCACCAGCCGGGTCGCGCGGCGGATGATGTCCATGTGACCGAGCGTCACCGGATCGAAGGTGCCGGGATAGAGACCGATGCGATCCGTCATGCCCGCCCCTCAGTGATCGCGCGCGACGACGTAGCGGGCGATGGCGCGCAACAGATCGGCCTCCGCGCCATGGCCGGCGAGATGCGCGATCGCCTGATCGACCAGCATCGCGGCCTGGGTGCGCGCGCGCTCGATGCCGAGCAGCGAGACGAACGTCGCCTTGCCGGCGCCGGCGTCCTTGCCGGTCGCCTTGCCGACCACCGCGGCATCGCCCTCGACATCCAGCAGATCGTCGGCGATCTGGAAGGCGAGGCCGAGATCGCGGGCATAGGCGCGCAGCGGCCGGCGGCCGGCAGGCTGGACATGGCCGAGGATCGCGCCCGACTCCAGGCACACCGCGATCAGCGCGCCGGTCTTGAGCTGCTGGAGCCGCGTCGTGGTCGGCAGATCGAAGCGCCGCTCCTCGGCGACGAGATCCATCATCTGGCCGCCCGCCATCCCCGCGGGACCGCTCGCCCGGCCCAGCGCGAAGGCGAGCTCGGCGCGCACGAACGGATCCGGATGCGTGTCCGGATCGGCGACGAGCTCGAAGGCGAGCGCATGCAGCGCGTCGCCGGCGAGCACCGCGATCGCCTCGTCGTAGAGCTTGTGGACGGTCGGCTTGCCGCGCCGCATGTCGTCGTCGTCCATGCACGGCAGATCGTCGTGGATCAGGCTGTAGACATGAACGCACTCGATCGCGACTCCGGTGCGGAGCGCACTGCGCCGATCGACGTTGAACAACGCGGCCGCAGCGGTGACGAGCAGCGGACGCAACCGCTTGCCGCCGCCGATAGCGGCGTGGCGCATCGCCTCGAACAGCACGGCGCGCGGGTCGTCGGGAACCTCGAGGATACGGTCGAACTCGGCATCGACCTCGTCGGCGATGACCCGCATCGCGTCGGCGAGCAGCAGATCGTCGGCCCGCGCCACCAGCTCAGTCGCCATCGAAGGGACGGACGGCGGCGACGGTGCCATCGGGTGCCGCCTGGATCTGCTCGATACGCGCCTGCGCCGCCTTGAGCCGCGCCTCGCACTGCGCGCGCAGCCGATCGCCCTCGGCGTAGAGCGCGATCGACGCCTCGAGCGCGACATCGCCCCCTTCCAGCTCACGGACGATCGTCTCGAGCCGCTTGAGCGCATCCTCGAAGCTCAACGTCGCGATGTCTGCCGGATCGGTCATGGGCTCGCTTCTGGGCATGGTCGAGCGACTCTTCAAGCGCGCGATCAGCGACGGAACGGGTCGACCACGCCTTCGGGCAGGCTATAGCTCGGCGCGGGGCCGGTCTCCTCGCCGTGATGCTCGACGATGCGGCTCGCCGCCTCGCGCTGGGCGCGCAGCTCGGTGAGCAGCGCCTCGCGGTCGCCGACCAGCCGATCGTCGGTCGGCGCCTCGATGCCCGCCGCCTTGGCCGCCTTGGCGATCGCGGCATCGAGCTCGCGCTGCGTCGTCAGGCCGAGCGTCACCGGGTCCTTGGGGGTGATGTTGGCGATGTTCCAGTGGGTGCGGTCGCGGATCGCGGCGATGGTGGTGCGGGTGGTGCCGATCAGCTTGCCGATCGCGCCGTCGGTGACCTCGGGATGGTTGCGGATGATCCAGGCGATGCCATCGGGCTTCTCCTGGCGCTTGGAGACCGGCGTGTAGCGCGGGCCCTTGGTGCGGCGCACCTGCTCGGGACCCTTGGCCATCTGCATCCGATAGTCCGGGTCGGACTGACCCCTGTCGATCTCGGCCTGGGTCAGCTCGTGCGCGCGCACCGGATCGCGGCCGGTCAGCTTGGTGCTGGCGGTATCGTCGGCGATCGCCTGCACCTCGAGGATATGCAGACCGCAGAACTCGGCGATCTGCGGGAAGGAGAGCGCGGTGTTGTCGACCAGCCAGGACGCGGTCGCATGGGGCATGAGGGGCTGGGCCACGATCACTCTCCGGCAGATAAAGAAACGGCCGCCCCGACGTGGGAGCGGCCTGTGCATGTCGGGAATGTAGTGCGAAGCCCGAAAGGGGGCAAGCGATTAGCTGCCGCGCCGTCGCAATGCCGCGAGACCGCCGACCGCCGCGCCCAGTGCGGAGCCGACGACGCTGCCGAGCCCGGGCTCGATCAGCGAGCCCATCACCGTCCCCGCAGCCGCGCCAGCCGCGACGGCCGACAAGACATCCGGTCGGACCTTCGGCGAGCCGGACCCTACGACATGAGCGTCGATGTCAACCACGTGAACCTCCACGATCAGCGCGATCGATAGCAGACAATGAGCGAGAAGACCATGAGCGCGATCGTAACGTAATAGGCGTCCGCCCGAACTTCAAACGTCGGGTCGTGCCTGCGTATCACGAGCAGCGCATAGTAGATCGCGTTCGCCGCCGCCGTCACCCAGAGCAACGACAGCCCTCCCTTGTCGAGCTTGTTCCAGGATCGGTCGAACGTACCGCCGAGCAGGGTGAGGGAGTAGACGACGATGGCCCCGGGCGTCAGATCCAGGATCACCGAAAGCCTTGGGACGAAGGCGGGATCGACCGTCTTCCAGGCGCCGACGAAAACCGGCGCCAGGATCGCCGGACCGACGAGCGGCACGAAAATCTGGAAGAAGGGCCATCGCCGGTCGAGTTTCATGTCACCCCCGCATCGTCAGCACGATCTTGCCGACATGATCGCCCTCCTCCATCCGGCGATGCGCGGCGGCGGCCTGTTCCAGCGGGAAGCTGCGGTCGATCACCGGTCTCAGCCGCCCTTCCGCCGCATAGGGCCAGGCGACGCGCGCGATCTCGTCGGCGAGCAGCGCCTTGAAGGTCGCGTCGCGCGCGCGGAGCGTCGAGCCGGTCAGCGTCAGCCGGCGCGTCATCACCTGCGCCATGTCGATCGTCGCCTTGCCGCCGCCGAGCACCGCGATCGAGACGTGGCGCCCGTCGTCGGCGAGGCATGCGAGGTTGCGCGTCACATAGTCGCCGCTCACCATGTCGAGCACCGCGGCGACGCCCCTGCCGCCGGTGATCCGCTTCACCTCCCCGACGAAGTCGGCGGTCTTGTAATTGATCGCATGCGCCGCGCCGATCCCGATCGCGCGCGCGCATTTGGCGTCCGACCCGCAGGTCACGATCACCTCCAGGTCGAACAGCGCGCCGAGCGTGATCGCCATCGTGCCGATCCCCGACGTGCCGCCATGCACCAGCACGGCATCGCCCTCGATCGCATAGGCGCGCTCGAACAGATTGTGCCACACCGTGAACAGCGTCTCGGGGATGGCGCCCGCCTCGATCAGCGGGAGCGCATCCGGCACCGGCAGGCATTGGCCGATCGGCGCGGTGCAATATTCGGCATAGGACCCGCCCGCGACCAGCGCGCACATCGGCTGGCCGACGAGCGCGTCGTCGTCGCCCTCGCCGACCGCGACGACGGTGCCGGCGAGCTCCAGCCCGAGGATCGACGGCGCGCCCGGCGGCGGCGGGTAGACGCCCTTGCGCTGCAATATCTCGGGGCGGTTGACGCCGGCGGCGGCGACCTCGATCAGCACCTCGCCGGGCCGCGCGACCGGCACCGGCCGCTCGACGACGACGAGGACCTCGGGCCCGCCCGGCGCCACCGGATCGATCGCGCGCATCGTCTTTGGCAGTCCAGCCATCGCCCCCCCGAAAAATTGTGCAGCCGCGAGCCGCGCATTTATTGACAGCGGCGCGCTGGCGGTCAACCTTGCCGGCATGGACGCGGACGACAGCCTGCCGACACCACGGCGCGACGATCCCCTCGCGGCGCTCGCCCGCCAGGATCTCGATCCGCTGTCGGTCGCCGAGCTCGAGGGGCGCATCGCCGCGCTGGCGGAAGAGATCGCGCGGACCCGGGCGAAAGTCGAACGCGCCGTTAACCATCGCGCAACAGCGGACCAGCTATTCCGCCGATGAGGGACGCCCGACCGACGCGCGGCAAACGCTTCGGAGCCTTATCGACGACGGGCGGCCTTGATCGAGCGGACCGCCGTTCCGACATCCGTCGTGCGGTGCCGTGCGATCGCTGCGGCCTTAGGAGTTGATCGAATGCCCTCTTTCGCACGCGAGCTCGAAACCACCCTGCACAATGCGCTCGCCGCCGCGTCCGCCCGCCGCCACGAATATGCGACGCTGGAGCATCTCCTCCTCGCGCTGATCGGCGACGAGCATGCGGCGCAGGTGATGTCGGGCTGTGGCGTCGAGGTCGCCGACCTCAAGGACGCCGTCACCACCTATCTCGACCAGGAACTGGGTGCGCTCAAGACCGAGCAGGACACCGATCCCTCGCCGACCAGCGGCTTCCAGCGCGTGATCCAGCGCGCCATCCTTCACGTTCAGTCCTCGGGCCGCGAGGAGGTGACCGGCGCCAACGTGCTGGTCGCGCTCTTCAGCGAGCGCGAGAGCTACGCGGTCTACTTCCTGCAGCAGCAGGACATGACGAGGCTCGATGCCGTGAGCTTCATCAGTCACGGGATCGGCAAGGGCGGCCAGCCGACGGAAGGACGCGATGTGAAGGGACAGGACGAGGAGAAGGTGCAGAAGCCCGAGGCCAAGCAGAAGGGCGACAGCGCGCTCAAGCAATTCACGGTCAACCTCAATGACAAGGCCAGGGACGGCCGTGTCGATCCGCTGATCGGCCGTCATGCCGAGGTCGATCGCACGATCCAGATCCTGTGCCGGCGATCGAAGAACAATCCGCTCTATGTCGGCGATCCGGGCGTCGGCAAGACCGCGATCGCCGAAGGTCTGGCGCGCAAGATCATCGAGGGCGACGTGCCCGAGGTGCTCAAGGAGGCGGTGATCTACTCGCTCGACATGGGTGCGCTGCTCGCCGGGACGCGCTATCGCGGCGATTTCGAGGAGCGGCTGAAGCAGGTCGTCGGCGAGCTCGAGAAGCTGCCGCACGCGGTGCTGTTCATCGACGAGATCCACACCGTGATCGGCGCCGGCGCGACCTCGGGCGGCGCGATGGACGCGTCCAACCTGCTCAAGCCGGCGCTGTCCGGCGGCCAGATCCGTTGCATCGGATCGACCACCTACAAGGAGTTCCGCAACCATTTCGAGAAGGATCGCGCGCTGCTCCGGCGTTTCCAGAAGATCGACGTCAACGAGCCGTCGATCGAGGACACGATCAAGATCGTCGTCGGCCTGCGCCCCTCGTTCGAGGCGCATCATCACGTCAAGTACACCACCGATGCGGTGAAGTCCGCGGTCGAGCTCTCGGCGCGCTACATCAATGACCGCAAGCTGCCCGACAAGGCGATCGACGTGATCGACGAGGCGGGTGCGATGCAGATGCTGGTGCCGGAGAACCGCCGCAAGAAGATCATCGGCCCCAAGGAGGTCGAGCAGGTGATCGCGACGATGGCGCGCATCCCGCCCAAATCGGTGTCGACCGACGACAAGAAGGTGCTGGAGACGCTCGAGACCGATCTCAAGCGCGTCGTGTTCGGTCAGGACAAGGCGATCGAGACGCTGGCGTCCGCGATCAAGCTGTCGCGCGCCGGTCTGCGCGAGCCCGACAAGCCGATCGGCAACTATCTCTTCTCGGGGCCGACCGGCGTCGGCAAGACCGAGGTCGCGCGGCAGCTCGCCGAGATCCTGGGCATCCCGCTCCAGCGTTTCGACATGAGCGAGTATATGGAGCGGCACTCGGTCAGCCGGCTGATCGGCGCACCGCCGGGCTATGTCGGCTACGACCAGGGCGGGCTGCTCACCGACGCGGTCGACCAGAACCCGCATGCGGTGCTGCTGCTCGACGAGATCGAGAAGGCGCATCCCGACCTGTTCAACATCCTGTTGCAGGTGA
>CAXTNX010000067.1:0-879 GCA_964245815.1 uncultured Sphingomonadaceae bacterium
TGGTCTCGCCGATCTGCTTCTTCTTCGTCACCACGGTGAAGTCGAAGTTCGGCTACGACGACTCGCTCGACGTGTTCGGCGTCCACTGCATCGGCGGGATCACCGGCGCGATCATGACCGGTATCCTCGCCAATCCGGGCTTCGGCGGCCAGGGCATCGCCGACTACACGACCACGCCGGGCACGATGATCGCCGGCACCTATGTGATGTCCACACAGGTCATCACCCAGATCGAGGCGGTGGTCATCACGCTGCTGTGGTCGGGCATCGGATCGGCGATCCTGTTCTTCGCGATCGACAAGGTCTGGGGCATGCGCGCCACGCCCGAGCAGGAGGCCGAAGGCCTCGACATCGCGGACCATGGCGAGCGCGCCTACCACTATTGAGAGCTTCCTCCTGCGAAGACCTGGAGCCGGCGAGGCGACTCGCCGGCTCTTTTTTTCGTGGGTGAAGAACTCCTCGCAGAGGCTCGGGCGCGCGTTCGCGGTTGCGGACCCGGCGGGTCCGGGATGGTGCGCGCGTCAGCCCGCGCGCAGCTGCTCGATCAGGCCCATCAGCGGCGCGATGTCGTAGCCCGCATTGCCTGCCTTGGCGCGGAGCTCCGCCGGATCGTCGCCCTCGGCGCCGCGCGCCAGCGCCCAGAGATAGGTCGAGCGCGTGCCCGAGCGGCAGAAGGCGAGCGCCGGGCCGGGCTCGGTCAGGGCGGCGCGCATCGCGTCGACCTGCCCGGTCGAGAAGCCAGAATGATCGACCGGGATCGCGACATAGCCGAGCCCCGCCGCCGCCGCGGCCGCCGCGATCTCGGCTCCCGCGGGCTGGCCCGGCTCCTCCCCCTCGGGCCGGTTGTTGATGATCGTCCGGACGCCCTGCGCCGCCGCT
>CAXTNX010000067.1:889-9138 GCA_964245815.1 uncultured Sphingomonadaceae bacterium
TTGACGGTCACGAGGATCAGGTCGAGCGCGCCCGCGAGTTTCGCCATCGCCGCGTCGTCCTTGGAGTTGACGACGTGGTGCGCGCCGAGCCGCTTCGCCTCGGCGACATCTTCGGGCCGGATCTGGCCGGCGACCATGATCGTCTCGTCGAGCGTACGGAACATGCCTGTCTCCTTCGTGGGGCGCTCACCCCTGCCAGTTGCGCAAGATCTCGAGGAACGCATCGCCATAGGCATCGCGCTTGGCCTGGCCGACGCCGGTGACCTGGCTCAGCCCGGCGAGCGTGGTCGGGTGCAGCCCGGCCATCTCGCGCAGCGTCGAATCGTGGAAGATCACATAGGGCGGCAGACCGCGTGCCTGCGCGATCTCGCGGCGCTTGGCGCGCAGCGCCTCGAACAGCGGATCGTGCGGATGTTCGGTCGCATCGCCCATCCGGCGCCGGCGCTCGCGCCGGGGCGGGGCGACGACCAGCCCGACCGGTTCCTCGCCCTTGAGGATCGACCGCGCCGCCGGGCCGAACGACAACCCGCCATAATCGTCGGCGCGCAACGCGTCGCGCGCGAGCAAGGCGCGTGCGACCGGTCGCACCAGCCTCAGCTCCTCGGCATCCGCGATTCCGAACACCGACAGCGCGTTGTGCCCGTTGGCGATCACCTTCTCGGTGTCCTTGCCCGCCAGCACGTCGAGCAGATGCCCCACCCCGAACCGCATCTCGGTGCGGAACGCCGCCGACAGCAGCTTGCGCGCGACCTCGGTGACGTCGACGGTGGCGGGCGGGCTCAGGCAGTTGTCGCAATTGCCGCACCGCTCCGGCGGGTCCTCGCCGAAATGGCGGAGCAGCACCGCGCGGCGGCATTCCGAGGTCTCGACCAGAGTGGCGAGCGCCGCCAGCCGCGTGCGCTCGCCCGCGACGCGGGCATCGTCGACCTCCGAAAGCCGCTTGCGCGCGCGTGCGAAATCCTCCGCGCCCCAGAACAGGTGCGCGACCGCGGGCTCCCCGTCGCGGCCGGCGCGACCGGTCTCCTGGTAATAGCCCTCGATCGACTTGGGCAGGCCGGCATGCGCGACGAAGCGGACGTCGGGCTTGTCGATGCCCATGCCGAAGGCGACGGTGGCGACCATCACCATCTCCTCGGAGGCGACGAAATCGCGCTGGTTCCTGGTGCGCACCCCGGCGTCGAGCCCGGCATGGTAGGCGCGCACCGGGCGCCCGCCCGCACCGAGCTGCGCCGCCAGCCGCTCGGTCGCATCGCGGGTCGGCGCATAGACGATGCCCGCGCCGGGCTGTTCGGCGAGCAGCGCCTTCAACTGCGCGCCGACACCGTCGCGCGGCGCGATCGAATAGCGGATGTTGGGCCGATCGAAACCCGCGACGATCAGTCCGTCGCGCGGCAGGCCGAGCTGCGCGAGGATGTCGTCGCGGGTGTACGCGTCCGCGGTCGCGGTCAGCGCGAGTCGCGGCACGTCGGGGAAGGCATCGAGGAGCGGCCGCAGCAGGCGATAGTCGGGCCGGAAATCATGCCCCCACTCGCTGACGCAATGCGCCTCGTCGATCGCGAACAGCGACAGCGCGACGCTGCGCAGGAGGGTGCGGAAGCCGTCGCCCGAAGCGCGTTCGGGGGCGACGTACAGCAGGTCGAGTTCGTCCGCGCGGAACCGGCGGATCGTCTCCTCGCGATCCATGTCGGCCGACGTCAGCGCGGCGGCGCGGATGCCGAAGCCCTCGGCCGAGCGCACCTGATCGTGCATCAGCGCGATCAGCGGCGACACGACGACGGCGGTGCCGGGCCGCACCAGCGCGGGGAGCTGGTAGCACAGCGACTTGCCCGCGCCGGTCGGCATCACCGCGAGCGTGCCCGCGCCGCGCATCACGCGTGCGACGACATCCTCCTGGACACCCCGGAAACCGGAAAAGCCGAACACGTCGTGGAGGATCTCGAGCGGGGTAGGGGGCATCGCGCGGCGTTAACGGAGGAAGCCGCCCGCTGGAAGGGCGGCTTGGCCCGCGCCAAGAAACTGGACGCTGGCATCGACGCGGAACCGGGCTATTCCCGGAGCATGAGAAACGCCACCCTCGCCCTCGCCGCCGCGCTGATCGCGGCCCCCGCCCTTGCCGCGACGCCCGCGCCCCACGTCGCCGTCGCCACCACGGACGCGCTCCCCCAGCCGCTCCCGCTGCCCTATGACGGGAAGGCGGATGCGGGCGCGGTCGTCGCCAGGGCGCGCGCGCAGGCGCGTGCCGAGCACAAGAAGCTGCTGATCGATCTCGGCGGCAACTGGTGCACCGATTGCCGGGTGCTGGCGGGCGTGATGGAATTGCCCCAGCTCGCGCCCTTCATCGCGGCGCATTTCGTCGTCGCCAAGGTCGATATCGGCCGCTTCGACAAGAACGGCCAGATCGCCGCGCACTACGGCGTCACCAAGCGCCTCGACGGCGTGCCCGCGGTTCTGATCGTCGATCCCCGGACCGACAGGGTGGTCAATGACGGCCATCTCTTCGCGCTCGCCGACGCGCGCCACATGACGCCGCAGGGGCTGGCCGACTGGCTCGCGCAATGGGTGTGACGGGCTAGCCCGCCAGCAGCTTCTGCCGTCGGCGTTGCGTGCTCGACCCCAAGCCCAGCGCCTCGCGGTACTTGGCGACGGTGCGTCGCGCGATGTCGAAGCCCTTGTCCTTGAGCATCGCCGCCAGCGCGTCGTCCGAGAGGATGCCGCCCGGCGGCTCCTCCGCGATCAGCCGCGCGATATGGCTCTTGACCGCGAGCGCCGACGCCGCCTCGCCGCCATCGGCGGACTGGATCGCGCTGCCGAAGAAATATTTGAGCTCGAACAGCCCCCGCGCGCATGACAGATATTTGTTCGAGGTGACCCGGCTGACGGTCGATTCATGCATCCCGATCGCGTCAGCCACGGTGCGCAGCGTCAGCGGGCGCAGCTGCTCCACCCCGGAGACGAAGAACGCCTCCTGCTGGACCACGATCTCGGTCGCGACGCGGACGATGGTGCGCGCGCGCTGGTCGAGCGCCTTGATGAGCCAGTTCGCGCTCTGCGTCATCTCGCCGAGCCACGCCCTGCCCGCGGCATCGCGCGCGCCCCGTGCCAGTTCGGCACGATAGCGGCGGTTGACGATCAGCCGCGGCAGCGTCGCCGAATTGAGCTCGACCGCCCAGCCGCCGCCGGGCGTCGCGCGGACGAACACGTCGGGGACGACCGATGCCGCCGGTTCGCCGCCGAAGCGCAGCCCGGGCTTGGGGTCGTAGGCGCGCAGTTCGCGGATCATGTCCGCCATGTCCTCGTCGTCGACCCCGCAGATGCGGCGCAACTGCGGGAGCGCGCCGCGCGCGAGCAGATCAAGATTGGCAAGCAGCGCCGCCATCGCCGGATCGTAGCGATCCGCCTCGCGCGCCTGGAGCGCCAGGCATTCGGCGAGATCGCGCGCGCCGACGCCGGTCGGGTCGAAGCCGTGGATCACCCCGAGCACCGCCTCGATCCGCGCCAGCGGCGCGCCGAGACGATCGGCGACGTCGCGCAGGCTGACGGTGAGATAGCCCGCCTCGTCGAGCGCATCGATCAGATGGCCGGCGATGACGAGGTCGCCGCCCGACAGCGCTTCGCCCGCCTGGCCCGCGAGATGATCGGCGAGCGTCGTGCCCGCGACCAGCGTCTCCTCCAGCGCGGGCGCGTCCGGACCGCTGCCGCCTTCGCCGACCCCGCTGAACGTGTCGCTCGCCGAATCCTGGAAGCGCTCGGCGGCATCGCCGGCATCGAGCGCCTCTTCGCCACGCGCGAGCCCGTCGACCGCATCGGTGGCGGGCGCGTCCTCGGGGGCGGGCGGCGCGTCGGTCGCCGGCTCGCCGTCGCCCGCGACCGCCTCGAGCAGCGGGTTCTTCTCGAGCTCGTCGGCGAGGAAGCTCTCGATCTCGAGATTGGAAAGCGCCAGCAGCCTGATCGCCTGCTGGAGCTGCGGCGTCATCACCAGCGACTGCGACTGGCGCAGATCGAGGCGCGGCGCGAGGCTCATCGTGGCGAAGAGGGAGAAGACCCCTCACCCTGCCCTCTCCCCCAGGGGGAGAGGGTCCTACAAGGCGAACGTCTCGCCAAGATACAGCCGGCGCACGTCGGGGTCGGCGATCAGCGCGGCGGGCACGCCCTGGAACAGCACCTTGCCGTCGTAGATGATGCAGGCGCGATCGACGATGTCGAGCGTCTCGCGGACATTGTGGTCGGTGATGAGGACGCCGATGTCGCGGCGCTTCAGGTCCTTCACCAGATCGCGGATGTCGGCGATCGAGATCGGGTCGATGCCCGCGAAGGGCTCGTCGAGCAGCATGATCGAGGGTTCGGCGGCGAGCGCGCGCGCGATCTCGCAGCGGCGCCGCTCGCCGCCGGACAGCGCGGTGGCGCGCGCGTCGCGCAGGTGGCCGATATGGAACTCCTCGAGCAACCGGTCGAGCCGCCCGGCCCGCCCCGCGGCGTCGGGCTCGGTCAGCTCAAGCACCGCCATGATGTTCTGCGCGACCGTCAGCCCGCGGAAGATCGAGGTCTCCTGCGGCAGATAGCCTAGCCCCAGCACCGCGCGCCGGTACATCGGCAGTCCGGTGATGTCCTCGCCGTCGAGCAGGATGCGGCCGGCATCGGGCCTGACCAGCCCCATCACCGAATAGAAGCACGTCGTCTTGCCGGCGCCGTTCGGACCGAGCAGGCCGACCACCTCGCCGCGCGCGACCTCCAGGCTGACGTCCTGGAGAACCGGCCGGTTGTCGTACTGCTTGGCGATCGAGACGATCGCCAGACCGCGCGCCGGCTCGGACGCGCGGACGGTCTTTCGGTCGCGGAGCATGACGTCGTTCATCGCGCGGTGTCTGGCAGGTTTGGGGCGCCGGGGGCAAGCCCTTCGCGGCGGCGCTACTTCCCGGGCGTCGCGGCGGGGGCGCTGCCGTTGCCGTCGCCGACGATGAAGCGGCCGGAGACGCGACCGCCCTTGCCCGCCGGACCGGCGCCGCCCATCGCCGACCCGTCGACGGTCGCCCGGTTGGTGTTCTGGTCGATCACCAGCCGCCCGCCATGGACGACCGAGCCGTCGCGATCGAGACTGACATTGCCGATCAGGGTGATGATCCTGGTGGTGAGATCGTCGATCCCGTAATTGCCGCGCGCGACCTCTCCCGGGCGGGAGACGACGACATGGCCGTTGGCATCGAGCCGCAGGACCTTGGGCTTGCCGGCGGCGGGCGCGGGCTGGCCGGCGGGCGCGTCGCCGCCATTGGCGATGCTGCCGGAATAGACCGCGACGACGCGATCCGAGGTCAGCGTCATCTCCTGCTGGACGACACGGACATTGCCGATCAGCGTCGCGCGATGATCGCGGTCCTGGACCTCGATGCGATCCGCCTCCCAGTCGATCGGGGCATTGCCGTCATGCCTGGCGGCGGGTGCGGCCGCCGCGACCGCCCTGGCGCCCGACCCGGTCCCGCCGGCCAGGAGCACGAGGGCTGCGAGGACGGCAGAGGCGGGGCGGATCATCGCGCGGACTTGCCGCGTCCCTGTTCGATATGCAAGCGCGCGTTGCCGGTCAGCACCACCGTCTTGTCGCCGAGATCGGCGGCCATGTGATCCGCGCTGAACCGCCCGAGCGGCAACGTGCCGGTCACCGGCCTGCGGCTGTCGAGCTGCTGCGTCCTCATGTCGAGATCGACGTCGTGGGTGTCGATCCGGTAGCCGTCCTGGCTGCGGAACGCGACCGGCCCGTTGAGCGCGATCTTCTGGCTGATCGTGTTGTAGTCGCCATCCGGCGCGGTCAGCGTCGCCTGGCCGGCGGGCAGGCCGATCCGCGCGGTGAGTGTCTTGAGCTTGACGAGGGGATCGGCGGAGTGCGCCTGCACCGCGCTTGCCGCGGACAGCGCGAAGGCCTGGCCCCTGTCGTCCTGCCCGCGATACAGCGCGCTCGTCACGCGCATCCGCTCGGCGGCGCGCGAGACATGGTCCTTGGACAGCACGAAGCTGATCTCGCGGCTCGACGTGACCGGCGCGATCGCCAGCGCGAGCGTGAGGATCAGCCCCATCGCGGGCAGCGCGATGCGGGCGAGCGCGACGATGCGATCGTGGCTCGAGCCCGGCCGCGCCCAGACGCGCAGCCGCCGGCGATCCGCGCGCGCGGCATCCGAGAGCGGCCCGGCGAGGCGCTCGGCGGTCATCTGAGGGACTGCGCGAAAGGGCGCCTTCCAGCTTCCACAGAAGGAGCGTCACGCATGCGCGAAGATGTCGGTCTCGGGCCAGCCGGCGAGATCGAGCTCGGCGCGCACCGGCAGGAAGTCGAAACAGGCCTGCGCCAGCGCGGTACGGCCCTCGCGCGCCAGCCGCACGTCGAACTTCTCCTTCATGGCGTGGAGGAAGCGCACGTCGGAGGCGGCATAGTCCTTCTGCGGATCGCTGAGCTCGGGCGCGCCCCAGTCGGACGATTGCTGCTGCTTGGAGATATCCTGGCCGAGCAGCTCGCGCACCAGCTCCTTGAGGCCATGCCGGTCGGTATAGGTCCGCACCAGCCGCGAGGCGATCTTGGTGCAATACACCGGCGCCGCGACGACGCCGAGATAGTGCCTGATCGCCGCCAGATCGAAGCGCGCGAAATGATAGAGCTTGAGCCGCGCGGGATCGGCCAGAATCGCCTTGAGATGGGGTGCCGCGTAGAGGCTGCCGGGCGAAAAGCGGACGAGATGCTCGTCCGCGCCGCCGGCGGAGAGCTGCACCACGCACAGCCGGTCGCGGGGCGTGAGGAGCCCCATCGTCTCGGTATCGACGGCGATGCTGGCACCCGGCGCGAAGATGTCGGCGGGGAGGTCTTCTTCGTGGAAATGGACTGTCATGGTCCGGCGCATAGGCGTCTCGCCGCCGCCGCTCAATGCCCCGCCCGGCCGCGCAGCCGCGCCTTGCGCCGCCGGGCCGCCATGTTGAGCCCCTCGACCAGCGCCGAGAACGCCATCGCGGTGTAGATATAGCCCTTGGGGACATGCACGCCGAAGCCGTCCGCGATCAGCACCGCGCCGATCATCAGCAGGAAGCCGAGCGCCAGCATCACCACCGTCGGGTTGCGCGCGATGAAATGCGCGAGCGGATCGGCCGCGACCAGCATCAGCCCGACCGCGACGACCACCGCGACGATCATGATCGGCAGATGCGTCGTCATGCCGACCGCGGTGAGGATCGAATCGATCGAAAAGACGATGTCGAGCACCAGGATCTGCGCGATCGCTGCGCCGAAGCCCAGGCCCGGCTCGGGTGCGTCCCCGGCATCGCCGTCCGCCGGATCGATCGTGTGGTGGATCTCGCGCGTCGCCTTCCAGATCAGGAACAGCCCGCCGGCGACCAGGATCAGGTCGCGCAGCGAGAAGGCGGTCTCGAACATCGCGTGCCCGTCCTGCACCGGACCGGTGATGCCGAGATCGAGCACCGGCGCGGTCAGTCCGGTCAGCCACGCGATCGTCGACAGCAGCACCAGCCGCAGGACCAGCGCGAGCCCGATGCCGAGCCGCCGCGCGCGGGTCTGCTGCTCCGGCGGCAACCGATTCGACAGGATCGAGACGAAGACCAGATTGTCGATGCCGAGTACCACCTCCATCACGATCAGGGTGGCGAGCGCGATCCAGGCGGACGGATCGGCGAGAGTGGCGAGAAAGGCTGGCATGACGCTGCGGACCCTGCCCGCTGGCGAGTCGCCCGGCAAGCCGTGACCGCCGCGCATCATGCGGTTCCAATCGGGACGGGACGCAGGATTGTGGCGACAAAACGGCTCGCCGCCTGTGGATAAATCGGCTATGTACGGATCAGGCGCGCTCTATTCCGGCGGGCTGTTACCCGATGCGCGGCGTCCTGCGTGTGGGTGGACCAAGGGTTTCGGGCGCACCGGGAAAGATACTTCTCAAATGAGTTTTGATCGTGGGCGGCGCGGGCAGCGCGGCGGCAAGGACAAGCGGGACGGCTTCGGCGGCGAAGAGGATTTCGGCGGTGGCGGCTTCGCCGGCGGCGGGTTCGCGGGTGGCGGCTTCGGCGGCGGTGGTGGTGATCGCTTCGGTGGCGGCGGCGGTTACGGCGGCGGCGGCGGCGATCGCTTCGGCGGCGGCGGCGGCGGTGGCCGCGGCGGCGGTGGCGGCTTCTCCGGCGGGGGCGGCGGCGGCAGCCGCGGCATGCCCGCGCAGGTGATCGGCGAAGGCAAGGGCATCGTCAAATTCTTCAACGGCCAGAAGGGCTTCGGC
>CAXTNX010000068.1:0-8931 GCA_964245815.1 uncultured Sphingomonadaceae bacterium
TCCTCAATGAACTCGACGCCGACGTGATCGCCTTGCAGGAAGCCGATCGCCGGCTTGGAGCACGGCAGAGCGCGCTGCCGTTCGAGGCGATAGCGCAGCATACGCCCTATCGGGTCGTGCCCTACGACGTCCGCCCCGGCGGCATCGGCTGGCATGGCAACGCCATCCTCGTCCGGCGAAACGTCGAGATCCTCGATCACGGACTGGTCGAAATCCCGGTGCTGGAGCCGCGCGGCGCGGTGATCGCCGAACTGCGCATCGCCGGCGTCCGTCTCTGCGTCGTGGGGATGCACCTCGATCTCTCCGGCTTGTGGCGCCGCCGCCAGGCACGCGCGATCATCGCGCAGGTCGAGCGGCGCGAGCGCGCCATCCCGGCGGTGCTGATGGGCGATCTCAACGAGTGGAGCCTGTCGGGCGGCTGCCTGCGCGATTTCACCGAGCATCTCCATTTCGCGCCGACCGGCCCGAGCTACCATTCCAGCCGCCCGATCGCGCGGCTCGACCGGATCATGACGACCCCGGATCTGGCGGTCACCGACGCCGGCACGCACCACAGCGCGATCGCCAGGCGCGCTTCCGACCATCTGCCGATCTGGGCGAACGTGCGGCCGCGCTGATCAGCGCAGCCGGCATTGATGTGCCGCCGGCTGCGGACTAGCGGTGACGGCTCGACACGGAGGGACTGGCCAAGATGGCCTATTGGGTATTGCGATCCGAGCCGGACGCCTATTCGTGGGACGATCTCGTTCGCGATCGTGCGACCGAGTGGACCGGCGTGCGCAACTATACCGCGCGCAATTTCCTGAAGCAGATGGCGGTCGGCGACCAGGCGCTGTTCTACCATTCCAACACCGAGAAAGCGGCGGTCGGCGTGATGGCGGTGACACGCGCCTGGCAACCGGACGGCGAGGACGGCAAGTGGGCCAGCGTCGCGGTGAAGCCGGTCGGCGCGCTGGCGAAGCCGGTGACGCTGGCCGCGATCAAGGCGGAACACCGGCTCGGCAAGCTGGAGATGATCCGCCAGTCGCGCCTGTCCGTTACGCCCGTCCGCGACGACGAATGGACGGTGCTGCTGGCGATGGCGAAAGACTGAAAACGGTGCGGGCCGTGTCAAGCGGTCCGCCGCTCCGCCCCCTCCTCGTCGGCGAGTGCCCGGGCGGCGTCGCGGTCCTGATATTCGATCACCTTGAGATAATTGGCGAGCCGGTTGCGTTCGAGCGCGGCGAGCAGCGCGTTGTCGTGGTAAGGCAGGAGATGCTGGCCGAGCGCCTCGCTCCAGGGCGCATCCTCGCTGAACAGGACCCCCAGGCCGAACACTGCCGGGATTTCGGCAAAGGCGAGCGTCCGGCCCTCGGAATACAGGTTCGCCAGGAAATCCTCGATCGCCGTCAGTACGCCGTTGCGCGGGCCGCCCTCGTGCAGCGCACAGGCGAACTGGCCGTTGCCGCGGAAGCCGCCATCGGGCAGCAATCCCCCGAAGCCCGGCACGACGCCGCCGTCATAGGCGAAGCGATGCCGATGCTCCGCCGGGATCTGGTCCGGCGCGTAATAGAGGTCGCGGCGCGCGCAGGGCCAGCCGATGTCGTGGAGGAAGACCAGCATCGGCCGGTCGTTGGCGCGGCAGATCCGGTCGATGGCGTGCAGCTCATGATAGACGGTGAACCAGTTGTGATCGCCGTCGACCACCCAGGCGTCCGCCGGCCCGAGATGATCGAGCGCGACGTGACTCGGCTCGACGACGTGCCGGACATGTGGATTGGCCGCGACCCATTCCAGAAACTGCGGCTTGGCGGACGGGTCGACGCTGGTCAGCCGACCGCCGGCCGACGACGCGTGCGCGGCCAGCTGCCGGGACATGCCGCCGAACTCGGCGCCGATCTCGACGATCTCCCGCGCGTCGGCGATCGCAAGGCCGGTCAGTATGATATCGGAGAATTCCGACATCGAATGGATCAGCAGATCGGGCATATGCGGTCTCCGTGGTAATCACGGGACTTGTCTCGCCGATCCGCCTTACCGTCTGGTTAACCACGCCGAGGCTTGAGAGACCGTCTGGAAGCGCGCCTATAGCGCGTTTACAGCCCGTTCTGCGGCAGCGGCCGCACCGATCCTCGCAATCGCGCGATTCAAGCCGCCGCGCGCTTCGCCCGCTTGCGTTCGTTCGGATCGAGGTGGCGCTTGCGCAGGCGAATGGTCTTGGGCGTGACCTCGACCAGTTCGTCGTCGTCGATATAGGCGATCGCCTGCTCCAGCGTCAGCCGGCGCGGGGGCGTCAGGCGGATCGCGTCGTCCTTGCCGCCGGACGCGCGGAAGTTGGTGAGCTGCTTGGCCTTCATCGGATTGACTTCGAGATCGTCGGTCTTCGCGTTCTCGCCGACGATCATGCCCTCGTAGAGCGCGTCTCCCGGCGACACCATCATCACGCCGCGCTCCTCCAGCGGGCCGAGCGCGTAGGCGTTGGCCTCGCCGGCGCCGTTGGAGATCAGCACGCCGTTCTTCCGGCCCTCGATATTGCCCTTGTAGGGGCCGTATTTCTCGAACAGCCGGTTCATGATGCCGGTGCCGCGCGTGTCCGACAGGAACTCGCCGTGATAGCCGATCAGGCCGCGCGAGGGCGCCGAGAAGGTGATGCGCGTCTTGCCGCCGCCCGATGGGCGCATGTCGGTCAGCTCGGCCTTGCGCTGGTTCATCTTGTCGACGACCGTTCCGGAGAATTCCTCGTCCACGTCGATCACGACGGTCTCGTAGGGTTCGGTGCGGTTGCCGGCCTCGTCGGTTCCGAACAGCACGCGCGGGCGGCTGATGCCAAGCTCGAAGCCCTCGCGGCGCATCGTCTCGATCAGCACGCCGAGCTGGAGCTCGCCACGCCCGGCGACCTCGTACGAGTCGCGGTCCGCGCTCTCGGTGACCTTGACCGCGACATTGCTCTCGCCCTCGCGCAGCAGCCGGTCGCGGATCATGCGGCTGGTGACCTTGGTGCCCTCGCGCCCCGCGAACGGCGAATCGTTGACCGCGAACCGCATCGACAGCGTCGGCGGGTCGATCGGCTGCGCGTGCAGCGGCTCGGTGACGGAAGGGTCGGCGATCGTGTTGGCGACGGTCGCGACCGAGAGGCCGGCGAGGCTGATGATGTCGCCTGCCTTGGCCTCCTCGACCGGCACGCGCTCGAGCCCTTGGAACGAGAGGATCTTGGACGCGCGGCCGGTCTCGACGATGTTGCCGTCGTTGTCGAGCGCGTGGATCGGCTGGTTGAGCTTGACCGTGCCCGAATTGACGCGGCCGGTGAGGATGCGGCCGAGGAAATTGTCGCGATCGAGCAGCGTCACGAGGAAGGTGAACGGCACGTCCTCGACCTCGACCGCGGGTGCGGGCACGTGGCTGACGATGGTCTCGAACATGGGGATCAGCGTGCCTTCGCGCGCGTCCATGTCGGTCGAGGCATAGCCGTTGCGGCCCGATGCGTAGAGCACCGGGAAGTCGAGCTGCTCGTCGGTGGCGTCGAGCGTGACGAACAGGTCGAACACCTCGTCGAGCACCTCCTGGATGCGCGCATCGGGGCGATCCACCTTGTTGACCACGACGATCGGACGCAGGCCGAGCGCGAGCGCCTTGCCGGTCACGAACTTGGTCTGCGGCATCGCGCCTTCGGACGAGTCGACCAGCAGCACGACGCCGTCGACCATCGACAGGATACGCTCGACCTCACCGCCGAAATCGGCATGGCCCGGCGTGTCGACGATGTTGATGCGGATGCTCTCTTTCGCGCCGGGCGGGGTCCAGTCGACCGAAGTCGGCTTGGCGAGGATGGTGATCCCGCGCTCCTTCTCGAGATCGTTCGAATCCATCGCGCGCTCTTCGATGCGCTGGTTGTCGCGGAAGGTGCCGGACTGGCGGAACAGCTGGTCGACGAGCGTGGTCTTGCCGTGGTCGACGTGCGCGATGATCGCCACGTTGCGGAGGCTCATGGGGTATCTCGATCTTGTGGGGTTTTCGAGGCGCGCCCTTAGCGCACTTGCCGCGTTGCAGCAAGATGGAGCGGCGTACCGCTGCGTCAAACGCCACGGCCGGGCGTCCTGAACAGCCACCCGCGATGCCCAGCTCATCTTCGCGGGCCTTGCAACCACACCGACATATAGCGAGGGTAGCCGGACGGGTCGCGTCGTTCGGAGATCATCGCGTGCCGCTCATCCAGCTTCCCCGCCGCACGCTGCTTGGCGCGCTTGCCGCCGGTCCCTTCGTGCTGTCCACGCGGCTGCGTGCCGAGCTCGCCTTCGCCGATTATCCGTTCGCGCTGGGCGTCGCGGCGGGCGAAATGACGGCGACGGGCTTCGTCCTCTGGACCCGCCTCGCGCCGCGCCCGCTGGAGCCGCATGGCGGCATGCCCATGAAGCCCGTCGCGCTCGACTGGCAGGTCGCGACCGATCGCGGCTTCAAGGGCGTCGTCGCGCAGGGCAGCGCGACGACGTACCCCGCGCTGGCCCACGCCGCGCATGTCGAGGTCGACGGGCTGCAACCCGCGACGCCCTATTTCTACCGCTTCAGATGCGCCGGCGAGACCAGCGTCACCGGGCGCGTCACGACGCTGCCGCGCCCCGACGCCATGCCGGCGCGCGTGCGCTTCGCCGCGGTCGGCTGCCAGCATTTCGAGCAGGGCTGGTACACCGCGTATCGCGACGTCGCGCGACAGCCGCTCGACTTCGTGTTCCACTATGGCGACTATATCTACGAGGGCCGCGCCAATCGCCCGCAGGACGCCGATCGCCTGCCAGCCGAGGCGGTGCGCCGCTACTCCGGCCGCAGCCCGTTCAGCCTCGACGATTATCGCGTGCGCTATGCCGAGACGAAGCTCGACGCCGACCTCCAGGCGGCGCACGCCGCCACCGGTTGGTATGCGACCTATGACGATCACGAGGTCCAGAACAACTGGGCGGGCGCGTCCGACGAGGATGGCGATCCGCCCGAGATCTTCCTCTACCGCCGCCGTGCGGCGCTGCAGGCGTGGTACGAGCATATGCCGGTCAGGCCGGCGATGTGGTCGGGCGCAAGCGGCATCGCCGACTTCCGGCGGCGGGTGGACTATGGCGGGCTGGCGCGCTTCCACTATCCCGATACGCGGCTCTACCGCGCCGACCAGCCGTGCGGCGACGGCTTCAAGCCCGATTGCCCCGCCCGCCATGCCGCCGGGCAGGACATGCTGGATGCGGCGCAGTGGCGCTGGCTCGACCAGGGCTTCGCCGGCAGCGGCCAGCGCTGGAACCTGGTCAACCAGCAGGTGATGGTGGCGATGCCCGATCGGCGCCAGTCGGGCGATACGCCGACCTACAACATGGACAGCTGGGCGGGCTATCCCAACGGGCAGGCGCACCTGCTCGACATCTTCGCGCGCCACCGGCGCGGCAACATCGTCGTGGTGACCGGCGACGAGCACCGCAACTGGGCCAACGACCTGATCGCGCGCGATCGGGTGGTGGCAAGCGAGTTCGTCTCGTCCTCGATCACGTCCGAGGGCGACGGTGCGGTCGACAGCCCGCCGGCGCCGATCCTGGCGCACAACCCGTTCGTCAGATGGATCAACGACCAGCGCGGCTATGTGCTGACCGAGGTGACGGCCGATGCGTGCCGGGGCGAATATCGCACGGTGGAGAGCGTGGTGCGCCGGGATGCCCCGGTGGCGGTGGCGGCGGTGTGGGGTGTGACGACGGGCAAGGCGGGGTTGGCGAAAGGATAGGGCGATATGGAGAAACAAGGTCCGTTCGGGCTGAGCGAAGGCGAAGCCCCCGCGCTGGCCTGAGCCGCACTTCGACCTCGCTCAGTGCGAACGGGACGAAGATCCGGTCCGATACCATCGCCACCGTATCACTTGAACAAGACACCCTCCCCCGCCTACATTCGCGGTCCGCAACCAGAGGGCAGGCATGGCGACGCAGACCGCACTCGACACTCCGATCGAGCTCACACCGCCCCCGCCGGTCGCCACCATCGCGCCCGAGCGCGCGGCGGGGCTGGTGCCGCTCGACGACGGCCAGAAGTCCAAGCTCGAGGAGCGGGTCGACGGGTTCATCGCCGATCTCGTCGCGGTCGACAGCAACTCGCCCGAATTCGGCCGCAAGGTCGATCAGATCACCAACATGGGCCGCCGCGAGATCGCCGACGCCGCGGGCCAGTCCAACCGCTTCCTCGATCGTCCCGTCAAGGCGATGGACAAGGACGGGAATGTCGGCACCGACCTCGCCGAGCTCCGCCGCACGATCGAGGATCTCGATCCCGGGTCGCGCGGCAATCTGCTCGCTCCCAAGCGGCTGTTCGGGATCATCCCGTTCGGCAGTAAGATGCGCGACTATTTCGACGGCTACAAGACCGCGCAGTCGCACATCTCGACGATCCTCGCGCGGCTCGCGGGCGGCAAGGACGAGCTGCTCAAGGACAATGCCGCGATCGACGTCGAGCGCCAGTCACTCTGGGCGGCGATGGGCCGGCTCGAGCAGATGATCCATGTCGCGCAGACGATGGACGGGCGACTCGAACAGACCGCGCTCGATCTCGACGCGACCGATCTCGCCAAGGCCAAGGCGGTGCGCGAAAGCGCGCTGTTCTATGTGCGCCAGCGGACGCAGGACCTGCTCACCCAGATGGCGGTGAGCGTGCAGGGCTATCTCGCGCTCGATCTCGTCAAGAAGAACAATGTCGAGCTCATCAAGGGCGTCGACCGCGCCTCGACCACCACCGTGTCGGCGCTGCGCACTGCGGTCACCGTCGCGCAGGCGCTGACCAACCAGAAGCTGGTGCTCGAGCAGATCACCGCGCTCAACACGACCACCGCCAACATCATCGATTCGACCGGCACGATGCTCAAGAACCAGACCGGCGCGATCCACCAGCAGGCGGCGGCGAGCACGATCCCGATCGAGACGTTGAAGCGCGCGTTCCAGAACATCTACCAGACGATGGACGCGATCGACACGTTCAAGCTCCAGGCGCTCGACAACATGAAGACCACCGTGACCGCGCTGTCGGGCGAGGTCGAGAAGTCGCGCGGCTATATCGCGCGTGCCGAGGGCGCCGCGCAGGGCCAGATCGCGGGTTCGCGCGACGAGCAGCCGTTCCGGCTCGACTGATGGCGGGCAGTGACGACATCATCGAGCACGCCGCGGAGTTCCTGCGGCGCATCTCGCCCGAGGGCCGCGCGGCGTCGCGGCGGCGGCGCGAGCGGCGCAAGGCGGTGTTCCGGCGGATCGCGCGGCGGATCGTGGTGGTCTGCGGCGCGATCCTCGCGGTGGTGCTCGCCTGGGGCTTCGTGATGGGGCCGATCGGGCTGTTCGGCGTATTCGCGATGATCCTCGCGATGATGCTCGCCTCGGTCGCGATCATCCTGTGGTCGCAGCAGCCCGCGCCGACGCCCGAGCGCTTCGCCACCACCGACCTGGCGCAACTGCCGGCGCGGACCAGCGAGTGGCTCGATCAGCAGCGCACCGCGCTTCCCGCGCCCGCGCAGCGCCAGATCGACGGACTAGCGATCGGGCTGGATGCGATCGGCCACCAGCTCGCCGCGCTCGATCCCAAGCTACCCGAGGCGATCGAGGTGCGCCGGCTGATCGGCGACGAGCTGCCCGAGCTGGTGCGCGGCTATCAGCGCGTGCCGCCGACCCTGCGCCGCATGCCGGTCGACGGCGGTCCCTCGCCGGACCGCCAGCTCACCGACGGGCTCGGTACGATCGGCGAGGAGATCGCGCGGATGAACGCGCGGCTGGCGTCGGGAGACTTGAAGGCGCTGGCGACGCAGAACCGCTTCCTGGAGATCAAGTACAAGGGCGACGGAGAGAGCTGAGCCTCAATCCTCCCCGAGCTTTCTCGGGAGGGACCGCGCCTGATCCGGGGTGGAGAGGGAGCGGTGCAGGCGCGCACGCCTCCCCGACGCCCCCTCACCACCCGCTTCGCGAGCGGTCCCCCTCCCCTGCGAAAGCAAGGGAGGACCTAGAAAAGGGCGCCCGGTCTCCAGGACGCCCCACGATCACCGCCGGATCGAAGCGATCACGCCGCCCCGGGCGCTTCCTTGGTCTTCTTGGCGAACACCCGGATC
Organism: uncultured Sphingomonadaceae bacterium; assembly: GCA_964245815.1. Taxonomy (GTDB): domain Bacteria; phylum Pseudomonadota; class Alphaproteobacteria; order Sphingomonadales; family Sphingomonadaceae; genus Solisphingomonas. The sequence goes on from CAXTNX010000068.1 coordinate 8,078, forward strand.
GGCTCCTTGTTGCCGCCGACGACGTCCTTGTCGATCATCACCTCGTCGACGCCCTCCATCGACGGCAGCTCGAACATCGTGTCGAGCAGGATCGACTCGAGGATCGATCGCAGGCCACGCGCACCGGTCTTGCGGTCGATGCCGCGGCGCGCGACCGCGACCAGCGCCTCGTCGGTGAAGGAGAGCTTGACGCCCTCCATGTCGAACAGCTTGCCGTACTGCTTGACCAGCGCGTTCTTGGGCTCCGACAGGATCTTGACCAGCGCCCCGACATCGAGGTCCTCGAGCGTCGCGATCACCGGCAGACGGCCGACGAATTCGGGGATCAGCCCGAACTTGAGCAGGTCCTCGGGTTCGCACTGACGCAGCGTCTCGCCGACGCGGCGCTCCTCGGGCGAGGCCACGTAGGCGCCGAAGCCGATCGACTTGCCCTGGAGCCGGTCGGCGATGATCTTCTCGAGGCCCGCGAACGCGCCGCCGCAGATGAACAGGATGTTGGTCGTGTCGACCTGGAGAAACTCCTGCTGGGGGTGCTTGCGGCCGCCCTGCGGCGGCACCGACGCGGTGGTGCCCTCCATCAGCTTCAACAGCGCCTGCTGGACGCCCTCGCCCGATACGTCGCGGGTGATCGAGGGATTGTCCGCCTTGCGGCTGATCTTGTCGATCTCGTCGATATAGACGATGCCGCGCTGCGCCCGCTCGACATTGTAGTCGGACGCCTGGAGCAGCTTGAGGATGATGTTCTCGACATCCTCGCCGACATAGCCGGCCTCGGTCAGCGTCGTCGCGTCCGCCATCGTGAAGGGCACGTCGAGGATGCGCGCCAGCGTCTGCGCGAGCAGCGTCTTGCCGCA
>CAXTNX010000069.1:0-8139 GCA_964245815.1 uncultured Sphingomonadaceae bacterium
TCACACCTTGGCACCTAGATGCCGTGAGCGGGAGCCATCCACCCCATTCGTTCAGGTTTGTCCGGAATAGTAATTCTGGGGAACGAACATAGGGCTGCCTCCGTAATCGACAGCAGTTTTTGTTGTCGCCCGTTCACTGGTGCATGCGCCCGACGACTTTGCACCGCTTACTTAGCACTTGTTCGTGATCAACGTTGTTTCGTCAGCAAGTCTGGGCGATCAGTTCATCGGCGCTCACATTTACACCCGATAGCGTACCAGCGCGTCGCCCAATGCCTCTCGTAGCGATCCCAACCAAGGAGCGAAGGGCCGCCATTGATCGAGCCCGTCGCGGAAGATCGGCTGGCGGACTTGCTCGGAGCTTGGTGTGCGCACGCTTCGACGATTGCGGTAGAACTCGAGACATTCCGGCTCGAACGGTAACGCGCAAAAGGCCAGAAGGCGACGCACGCTCCGTTCGAGATCGTGTACCACATCTTCGTGCTGAACACGCAAGATCGCACCGGGCAACGCGGCGTCCCAGTGCTCCATCAGATCCAGATAGGTGCGATAGTAGCGTGCGATATCCTCGATGCTGTATGCGAACTCCTGCCCCTGCGCGAAGAGCTGCTTCAGATTCGAGAAGCAGCAGGACATCGGATCGCGACGGGCGTCGACGATCTTGGCGCGCGGCAGCATCAGCCGGATCAGGCCGATATGCCGGAAGTTGTTGGGCATCTTGTCGATAAAATAGGGACGCCCGGTGCGGAGCGCCCTCGTCTCGGACAGGTAGCGTCGGCCTAGCGCCTCGAAGTCGGCGGGCGTCAGATCGGCCAGCACGCGCGGATAGCGGGGATCGTCCGGCTCACGCTCGCGGCCCTGGAGCTCGTGGACGATCCGCTGGATGTCGGGTAGCTCCTGCGTGCCGTCCACTTCGCTGTGCGATGCCAGGATCTGCTCCAGAAGCGTCGAGCCGGATCGGGGCAGGCCGACGATGAAGATGGGATCGGGATCGGGAACGCCCCACCCCTCGCGCGCCTCGAAGAAGTCGCGCGTGCACACCTCGATCTGCTGCCGCGTGTTCGTCTCCAACATCTCCGGCCGGTAGCGGCTCCGCACCCGTTCCAATGCGTTGGCGCGTTCGTAGAAGCGCCAGCTCTCCTCAATCTCGCCGCGATCCTCGAACGCCTTGCCGAGCGCGAAGCACAGCTGGCTACGCTCGATGTCGGTGACGGCGCCGAACGCTTCCTGCCCGCGCATGGCGGCGATCTCGTCCTCCTCGAAGCGGTAGCGCTTCAGGTTGGCGAGGCTCCAGTAGGCGTCGCCGAAGCTCGGCCGGGCGGCGATCGCCGAGCGGTAGGACTTCACGGCCTCCGCGAGCTTGCCCACGGTCTTGAGCGCATGGCCCAGCCAGAGATGGACGTCCGCTGCACCGGGGTGTTCGAGCAGCAGATCGCGGTAGATCGCGATCGCATCCTCATGCGCGCCGAGGCCGATCGCGGCGGTGCCTGCCAGCGAGCGATAGTCGAAATTGCGTGGATCGATCGCGAGCAGTCGCCGGAGCTCGTCTTGGGCGGCGGCGAATTTGTGGCGATGGACGAGGCAGCGGGCATGGTCGTAGCGCGCGGGATGATGATCGGGGGCGATCGCGAGCACGCCCGCGAGCAGCAGCTCCGCGTCATCGAACACGTCCTGTGCCATGCCGATCTTCGCAAGCAGGCGCATCGCCTCGGTGTGGTCGCCGTTGGCAAGCAGGAAGCCGCGCACAATGCGCTCGGCGGGCGCGAGGTCGCCGTCGGAGAACAGCGACGTCGCGGTCACGACCTCGGGCGGCTGCGCGGCCAGCGCGGTGACGTGCTCCCCCGCCAGCGCGGCGTTGTCCGCGTCGCCGGCGATGCGATAGACGCCCTCGAGCATCCGCCAGCTCATCGGCAGCGCCGGGTTGATGTTGACCGCGCGCAGAAGCGCGTCGATCGTCGCGCTCGGATCTTTGCGCACGAGGTGACAGAAGCCGCGCTCCTGGTGCAGCAGGCTGAATTCGGGCCTCAGCGCGGCCAGCCGATCGAGCGTCTCCAGTGCCGGCACGATGCGGCCGAGCTGCCGCTCGCAGATTGCGCACAGCAGCAGTAGGTCGCGGTTCTCGGGGTAGGCGGCCAGCAGTGGCAGCACGCCGTCCAGTGCCTCGGCGTGGCGCCCGGCGGCCATCGTGCGGCGCAACTGCGCCACACTCTGCTCCACGACGGGCCGATCGTGCGGGCCGGGATCGCCGCGCAAGGCGCGATCGGGGCGGCCGCTGGTCTCCTGCTGATCGAAGTTCATGGCCTGAAACATTCTCTATCTACAAAGAGGGGTTTGTCTAGGTTACCGCCCCGTCTGCGTCATCGGGGGATACACGCCAGCCTCGAAAGCCGCACGGCCGTACCGTTCGCAGATGCGGACGGAGCGGACACGCGCGGCACGAGGATACCGGCGGAATCGAACGGCGCGCCCGCGAGAGCGGTGGATCGACGAATGACGGCGGCCCGGTGGCCGCCGCTGGGGGGTAAACATATGAAGGCACGCATTCTGGCGTCCTGTGCCGCGACCGCTCTCATCGCCGGGGCGGCTCACGCCCAGACTGCGGGCGCCGATGCGGCCGCCGCCGCCACGACGCCGGACGAGATCGTCGTCACCGCCACCCGCCGCGACGAGAGCGTGCAGAAGGTGCCGATCACCGTCCAGGCGTTCACTGGCAAGTCGCTTTCCGAGCTCAACGTCACGACGTTCAACGATCTCATCAAATACACCCCCAACGTGACGTTCGGCAGCAACGGGCCGGGAGCGGGCTCGATCTTCCTGCGCGGCCTGTCGACCGGCTTCTCGGGCGGTCAGGCGGTCGCGGCGATCTCGTACTTCCCCAACGTGGCGCTCTATCTCGACGACCAGTCGATGCAGTTCCCAGGGCACAACGCCGACATCTACGCCGCCGATCTCGAACGGGTGGAGGTGCTCGAAGGGCCGCAGGGAACGCTGTTCGGCGGCGGCGCGCAGGCGGGCGCGGTGCGCTACATCACCAACAAGCCCAAGCTCGACGTATTCGAGGGCCATTTCGAGGGCAGCGCGGGGGGCACCGTCGGCGGCGCGCCCAACGGATCGTTCAACGCCGCGATCAACGTGCCCGTGATCGAGGACCGGCTGGCGGTGCGCGCGGTGGTCTACGACGATCATCGCGGCGGCTACATCGACAACGTGCCGGGCACCTACACGCGGGGCGCCTTCGATCACTACGCGAACTATCTCGGCACGCCGACCGCGTCCAACCAATCTAACGCGGGCCAGTACAACAACGATGGTGCGGTGAAGAAGAACTACAACCCCGTCGACTATATCGGCGGCCGCGTCTCCGCAAAATTGAAGATTGACGACGATTGGGATCTCCTCGTCTCCGAGATGTATCAGCGGCTGGATACCGAAGGCACGTTCGATCAGGAGGTCTACAGCCCGGACTTCGTGCCCCTGAAGAAGCTCCAAACGGTCACGTTCGAGCCGAGCAACTCGAAGGACACGATCGAGAACACCGCCTGGACGCTGAACGGACAGGTCGGCGACTTCCATCTCGTCTACACCGGCGCCTACATGGTCCGACACCTGGAGTCGCAGCAGGACTATACGAACTACTCGCGTGCCTTCGGCGAGTATTACCAGTGCGTTGGAAACGGCACGGGCATTGGGGCGGGCGCACCCTACTGCTACGATCCCTACAGCTACTGGCACGAGAAATCGCGCAACACGCATATGACGCACGAACTACGGATCTCGACGCCTGTCGACAAGCGTATCCGCGCGATTGCCGGCGGCTTCTACGAAGATTTCCGCATACGGGACAACACCGACTTCAACTACAAGTCGACCCCGGTCTGCACAGCGGAGCTGATCGCCACCAACGCCGGATGCCTCGGCCTCGTCCAGCCAAATCCGGCATCGACGCGAAATCAACCGGGCGTTCGTGGTCCGAAGACGGCGTTCGGCCAGGATATCCAGCGCGGCTACGACCAGTACGCATTCTTCGGCTCGGTCGACTTCGATATCCTACCTAATCTGACGCTGACGGGCGGCACGCGCTACTATCACTACAAGGAGTTCCAGACAGGATCACAATTCCAGACGACGGCGGCGAGCTGCGCCCAGGTTCTGGTCTGCTCGACGAACGGCGTCGGCGACGTCAACGTCGACGCGAACAATGACCGCGTCCGCTATCGCGGCTTTAAGAGCCGCGCCTCGCTGACGTGGCGTCCGACCGACCACACCACCGCCTACGGTACGTTCAGTCAGGGTTTCCGGCCGGGCGGCTTCAACCGCACCTTCTCCAACATCCTGCCCGACGTCAACGGCACGCCGCAATATATCCGGCCGAACGGCTATGCGCCGGACAAGCTGACGAACTGGGAGGTGGGCCTCAAGACCGATTTGTTCGATCGCAAGATCCAGCTCAACCTTTCGGCCTACTACATGGACTGGAGGAACGTGCAGATACAGTTCTTCAATCCGACGGGAGGCTTCGGCAACACGGCGTTCGTCACCAATGGCGCCAACTTCCGCATCAAGGGCGTCGAGGCGCAGATCGCGGCGCGTCCGTTCCGCGGCGCCAGCATCAACGCCGGCTTCACCTACAACGACAGCAAGCAGAGTTCGTCGCCCTGTCTCGTCTCCGACTTCCCGGGCTCGTCGACGTTAGGGCAGTGTGTGACGAACTACTACCGGGGCGGGGTGGAGCGGCCCGTGCAATCGCCCTTCGGCGCCAAGGGATCGGCGTTGCCTTACTCCCCTCACGTTCAGGCTGATCTGCGCCTGCGCTACGATTGGGCGGGCGGCAATGATCTCGGCTTCTGGATAGGCGGCGGCTTCTCCTATACGGGCGCGACCTACAACCAGCCGAGCACCTATCCTTCGGGCGAAGTGGCGAGCGCCTCGGCGACGCCGGGGCCCAACGGTGCGCTGATCCCGGGCACGCGCCTGCTGCGCTATCGGATGCCGGGCTACGCCCAGTTCGACGCGCAGGTCGGCGTGCGGCGCGATCGGTGGACAGCCTCAATATTCGGCCAGAACCTGACCAACAGCAACGCCAGCACGTTCACCTCGGCCATCCAGTTCATCAAGTCCGAGGTGGTGCTGCGCCCGCTGACTTACGGCCTTAAGCTGACCTACGATTTCTGAGGCGGGCGTTGCGTCTTGCCGCCGCCGCCAATGACGGCATGTGACGGGACGCGGCGCCGCTCAGGCTACCCGGAGTTCGGGCACAGCCGCCGGACGAAGCTGAAGGCTCCGCGATCCGTCAATGCCGACCGGCGCGTCGTCCGCGATTGTCACGCGCCGCACGACCCGACGCTCGCCCCCGTAATCGTCGAGCGCGTAATGCTGCGTCGCGCGATTGTCCCAGATCGCCACGTCGCCTTCCCGCCAGCGCCATCGCACCGTGTTCTCCAGCCGTGTGACGTGCGTCTGGAACGTATCGTAGAGGCGCCGCGAATCCGCGACGCTGAGCCCGACGAACTGCTTGAAGAAGGCGCCGAGCACCAGCGATCGTTCCCCCGTTTCGGGGTGTACCCGCACCAGCGGATGCTCCGCCTCGTAGACGGTCGAGATGAATTCGGCCTGGTACGCGTCCGTCCCCTCGTCGCGCTCGGTCTGGTTGGCGGCATAGTCGTAATCGTTGCTGTGGACGGCACGCAGCGTATCTGCGGTCGCGCGCAGCGGCTGGGGCAGCCGCGCATAGGCCTCGGCAGCGTTCGCCCACACCGTGTCGCCGCCCGCCGGCGGGATCGTGACCGCGCGCAGGATCGAGGCGGACGGGTAGCTCGCCATGAAGGTCAGATCGGTGTGCCAGGTATTGGCCTTGCCGCCGTGCCGCGAGTCGAGTTCGAGGAGGAAGCGCCCTACCTGCGCCGGCGCGGTCGGATGGACCGTCGGCGTGCCCCAGCGGCGGCCGAACGCCTGGTGGCGCTCGTCGTCGAGATGCGTCTGATCGCGGAAGAACAGCACCTTGTGCCGCGCCAGCGCAACCTTCAGCGCGGCAAGCGTCGCGTCCGGAAGGCGCTCGTCGAGCGCGATCCCGCGCACCTCGGCGCCGGTTCGCCCCGAGATGCGGACAAGATCGAGTGGGGCGGCGGGGCGGTCCGTCGTGGGCGGCGCGAGCATGGTTCCTCCAACGGTGGGCGCGAGCGCGTCCCTTGATACCCTAGCCAAAACCAAGTGGGGGAGTAGGAGAATCTTGTTCGCGGCGGGCAAGCAGAATTATGGCGCCGCGCCGGCGCGGCTCAGCCATCCGTCATCACTGGCTGACGACCGGCCGGCCGGGAGGGGACGAGACATGCGATTGGGCAAGAGGCGCATACGCATCATATCGCCGGCCGGACGCCGCCGGTGACGGACCGTGCCTCGCCGCGTTTCTATCTTGCGATCGGCGCCACGACGGCGGCTGCGCATATCGGCAACAACTTCACTACCTTCCTGATCGGCGGGCTGATCGACGGGCGCGGCTTCACGCCCTTGCAGATGGGTGCGTGGAGCATGGCCGAGACGCTGGCCTATGCGGCGGCCATGTTCGGCATCGCGCCGCGCGTCGCGTCGCTCAGCCCGCGCCGCCTGATGCTGGTGGCGAGCGCGGTGGTGGTGCTTGCGCAGTTTCTCGCCGCCGCGAGCACGGGCTACGCCACGCTTACGGCCACGCGGATCGCGACCGGGCTGGGCTTCGGCCTCGCCAACACCGCGCTCAACCTGGCGGCGGCGCGGGCGGCACATCCCGCGCGTGCGATCTCCGTCGGCATAGCGCTTCAGACGCTGGTCTACGCCGCGATCAACGTGGCGCTGCCGATCGCGGGCGCGCGCTACGGGGTGGCGGGCATGTTCGTGGCGCTCGGGGCGCTGTCAGCGCTGTTCATGCTTCCCGGCTTGCTCCTGCCCGGCGCGGCGGGCGCCTCGGCGGGTATAGTGGGTGAAACGGCGCCCGCCGCTCAGCGCGCGATGCTCGGCGGCGACGGCGCGCGCCTGCTCGCGGCGATGGCGCTGTTCACCTACGGCAGCCTCTCGGTCTGGCCGTTCATGGAACGCGCGGCGCACGCCATCGCCATCCCGGCGACGACGTTCGGCCGCTACCAGAGCGTCGCGACGCTGGCGAGCGCACTCGGCAGCCTCGCGCTGGCCGCCAGCGTCTCGCGACTGCGTCGCGCCGTGCCGCTGGCGGGGGCGTTGGCGCTCTGCGGCGCGGCGTGCGCCACGCTGACCACAACCGGGCAGCCCTGGCTGTTCGCGGCCGCGCTGACGATGTTCAACGTCGCCTGGTTCACCACCTACCCGCTGATCCTGGGTATTGGCTACTCCACCGATCCGAGCGGGCGGCTGGCGGTGCTGTGCACGGCGGTATGGCTGGCGATGACGTCGCTCGGCTCACTCACCACCGGTGCCATTGCCCAGATCGTCGGCGGCTACACGCCGGTGGGGCCGATCGGCCTCGCGCTCTGCCTCGCGGCGGCGGCGGTTGCGTGGCCGCTCGCGCGGCGGCTCGACGAACGGCCGCGCGGGCTGGCTAGCGACGTACCGCTCCCGACAGAAGATTGATGACGAGCGTTCCCGCGACGATCAACGCGATGCCCGCCAGCGCGGCCGCGTCGAGCCGCTGGCGGTAGACGATACCGCCGACGAGCGAGATCACCACGATGCCGATCCCTGACCAGATTGCGTAGGCCACCCCCATCGGAATCGAGCGCAGCGCCAGCGAAAGGCAGTAGAACGCCGCGACATAGCCGGCGATCACGATCGCGCTCGGCACGGCGCGCGTGAACCCGGCCGCGGATTTGAGCGCCGATGTCGCCACGAGCTCGAACCCGATCGCGCCCGCGAGAAACAGCCAATCCTTCATCGATGGTCCCGCTCCCCTCAGCGATCCTATCCCACAACGGCGACCTTAGGCGTTGCCGAATGGTGGCTACCCGGGCGGGGTAGCGGCGGTCCTACCAAGCCAAATCCCGCCCGACCACCGCCCCGTTCCGATGAAGACGTGCGGGAAGGCGCAATGGCTGGCCCGACCCAATAGGCGACATCCAGAGCCGAGTGCCCGCCTCATCAAAGTGGACGTTCTCTGTGGATGGCTCCCGCGTTGCAAGGGTAATTTGACGATCTGACGTA
>CAXTNX010000070.1:0-8057 GCA_964245815.1 uncultured Sphingomonadaceae bacterium
CGATGTTCGGCCCTTCCGGCGTCTCGATCGGGCAGATCCGGCCATAATGCGTCGGGTGGACGTCGCGGACCTCGAAGCCCGCCCGCTCGCGGGTGAGGCCGCCCGGCCCGAGCGCCGAGACGCGGCGCTTGTGCGTCACCTCGGACAGCGGATTGGTCTGGTCCATGAACTGCGAGAGCTGCGACGAGCCGAAGAACTCGCGCACCGCCGCCACCGCGGGCTTGGCGTTGATGAGATCGTTGGGCATCACCGTCGACACGTCGACCGAGCTCATCCGCTCCTTCACCGCGCGCTCCATGCGGAGCAGGCCGACGCGATACTGGTTCTCGAGCAGCTCGCCGACCGAGCGCACGCGGCGGTTGCCGAGATTGTCGATGTCGTCGATCTCGCCCTTGCCGTCCTTGAGCCCGACCAAAGTCTTGACGACCTCGAGGATGTCCTCGGTGCGCAGCGTCGTCACCGTGTCCGCGACGTCGAGATCGAGCCGCATGTTGAGCTTGACGCGGCCCACGGCCGACAGGTCGTAGCGCTCGGGATCGAAGAACAGCCCGCCGAACAGCGCCTCGGCGGTCTCCTTGGTCGGCGGCTCGCCGGGGCGCATGACGCGATAGATCTCGCTGAGCGCATGATCGCGCTCCTCGACCTTGTCCGCCTTGAGCGTGTTGCGGATCCACGGGCCGGTCGAGACGTGATCGATGTCGAGCAGCACCAGCTCCTCGATCCCGGTGGCGTCGAGCCTGGCGAGGTTCTCCTCGGTGACCTCGTCGCCCGCCTCGATATAGATCTCGCCGGTCGCGTTGTCGACCAGGTCGTACGCCGAGTAGCGGCCGAAGATCTCCTCGGTCGGGATCAGCAGCGTCGCGAGCCCCTCCTTGCCCGCCTTGTTGGCGCCGCGCGGCGAGATCTTGGTGCCGGCCGGGAACACGACCTCGCCGGTGTCGCCGTTGACGACATCGAACATCGGCTTCTGACCGCGCCAGTTCTCGGCCAGGAAGGGCACCTTCCAGCCGCCGCCATTGCCTGAATCCGGGCCGCGCACGTACGTGGCGGTCTTGTAGAACTGGTTGAGGATGTCCTCGCCGTTGAGGCCGAGCGCGTAGAGCAGGGTCGTCACCGGCAGCTTGCGCTTGCGGTCGATGCGGACGTTGACGATGTCCTTGGCGTCGAACTCGAAATCGAGCCACGAGCCGCGATACGGGATGACGCGCGCGGCGAACAGATACTTGCCCGACGCATGCGTCTTGCCGCGATCGTGATCGAACAGCACGCCCGGCGAACGGTGCATCTGGCTGACGATCACGCGCTCGGTGCCGTTGACGATGAACGTGCCGTTCCCCGTCATCAGCGGCATGTCGCCCATGTAGACGTCCTGCTCCTTGATATCGATCAGCGACTTGATCCCGGTCTCGGGATCGACGTCGAACGATTGGAGGCTGAGCTTGACCTTCATCGGCGCGGCATAGGTGATGCCGCGCTGGCGGCACTCGTCGGTGTCGAACTTGGGATGCTCGAGCTCGTAGCCCTCGATGCCGAGCCGCGCGGTGCCCGCGAAATCCTCGATCGGGAAGACGCTGCGCAGCGTCTTCTCCAGCCCCGAGACATAGCCGATCGACGGATCGGAACGCAGGAACTGCTCGTAGCTCTCGCGCTGGACCTCGATCAGGTTCGGCATCTGCACGACTTCGTGGATGTTGCCGAACACCTTGCGGATGCGCCGGGCGGTGACACCGCTGACCTGATCGGGAGTGTGGGGCTTGGTCGCCATCGAGCGTAGATCCTTCACGTTTCGTCGCGTCGGACGCCTCGCAGCCTCCCGCAGCCGGTCCGCGACCATCGCTGGCCACGCAAAAAAGTGCGGCCCCCGGCTGTGGGACCGCACTGCTGCACTCTCAGGTTCCGCCCGGTCTCCCATTCGTCGCGATCCGTTGCGCAAGGCGGATCCTGTCCCGGAGGCTCGGTCGGGCGGCCCCACGCTCGCACCGATGAGCGACGGGACCATTGATGTTCGGATGCGAGCCTATATAGCGCGTGACGGCGGGAAGGGAAGAGGCGATCGCACTCCGGCGACAGCGCGATGCGTCCCGCCCTCCCCTCAGCCGGCGTCGGCGCGATAGGGGGCGAGCCCCGGTTCGAGGTGGCGCTGGTTGGCCTCGCGCTGCCGCGCGCCCGCCTCGTCGTAGAAGAAGGGCAGCACCGCATAGCGCCGCCCCCGCGTCACCGGCCGCGCCTCGTGGAGCAGCGAGCAGGAGAACACCGCGGCGCCGCCCGCCGGCGCGCGATAGGTGCGGCGGCCGAACTCGGGGAAGCACAGGTCGCCGCCCTCGTACGCGTCGGGATTGAGGTTGATCGTGCACGCGAAGCGGCGATGCGCGGTGCCCGCGGTGCTGTTGTCGCGATGCGGATTGAAGAAGCCGCCCTGCTCGCCGTCGTAGCGCGCGACCAGCCAGCGCTCGATCCGCGTGACGTCGAACTGGAACGCCAGCCGCACCATCGGCAGCAGCGCCGCGACGACGCGCGACTTGACCGCGGCGAGCAGCGGCCCCTCGGGCAGCAGCGCATCGGTGCGGCGCTTGAACGCATGATCGGTGACGAGGACGGTGAGGCCGTCCTTCTCGCGCATGAAGCCCGAATCGCGCCCGCCCTCGCGCTCGTAGAAGGCGATCAGTGCGCGGCACAGCGCCGGCGGCAGCACGCGCGGCACGATCAGCACCGGGGCGGCGGGCACGTCGATCGGCGCGGCGAGGAGCGCGCGCAGCCGCGCGATGATCTCCGGCCCATGCGCGATCGCGGCGCGCACGACGACGCGGAGCTGCGCATCGAGCAGCAGCCAATAGGGCGCATGATCGCCGTCGGGCGTGATCGCGCCATAGGCGCGCGAGATCGCCGCGTCGTGATCGAGGAACCAGCCGATCGCGGGCGGGTACGCGCGGATGCGCCCCGCGCGCTCGTCGTCCGGATCGGTGCTGATCCCGAAGAAGCAGGCCCGGCTGGCGTCGAACAGGTCGCGCGCGGCCAGCGCGGTGGCGAACGCCGCCGCGCACTCCGGCCGCGCCATGCTGCCGGCGAACAGCATCAGCACCGCGCGCCCGCCGAGCGCGCTGAACGCGAACCGCGGATTGCCGTCGAGCGCGCGGGCATGGAACCAGGGGGCGGGGACGCCGAAGGCGGGGGGAACGGTCATGCGCGGTCTCGTTCGACGGCTCCCGCAGCGATCCCGGAGCGACAGGACTTTACCTTGATCCGATGGATCAAACCGAAGTCATCCCGCCTTAGCGCCAACGAGCCGCTCCCTTCCGGGGGGCGCGCCAGGACAAGGGCGGCCCGTCGCCGGACCGCCCCCTCGCGCACCGCCCGAGGCGGGACGATCGCGCGCGCCTTACTTGAGCTCGACGGTCGCGCCGGCGGCCTCGAGCTGCGCCTTGACCTTGGCGGCCTCGTCCTTGTTGACGCCTTCCTTGACCGCCTTGGGGGCGGACTCGACCAGCGTCTTGGCTTCGGTCAGGCCGAGCCCGGTGATCGCGCGGACCTCCTTGATGACGTTGATCTTCTTGCCGCCGTCGCCGGTCAGGATCACGTCGAACTCGGTCTGCTCCTCGACGACCGGCGCGGCGGCGCCGCCGCCGCCCGGCGCCGCGACCGCGACCGCGGCGGCGGCGGAGACGCCCCACTTCTCCTCGAGCAGCTTGGAAAGCTCCGCCGCCTCGATGACGGTGAGCGCGGACAGGTCGTCGACGATCTTCTGCAGGTCAGCCATGATGTATCTCCATGCGAGGCCGCGGCCTCATGTGTCGGTAGGGTTCGGGGTCGCTCAGGCCGCCTCGGCCTGGTCCTTGTCCGCATAGGCGGCGAACACGCGGGCCAGCTGGCCGGCCGGCGCCTGGACGATCTGCACCAGCTTGGTGGCGGGCGCGTTGACCAGCCCCAGCAGCCTGGCGCGCAGCGCGTCGAGCGAGGGCAGCTCGGCGAGCGCCTTGACGCCGTCCACGTCGAGGACGGTATCGCCCATCGCGCCGCCGACGATCTCCAGCTTGTCGCTGGTCTTCGCGAACTCGACGATCGCCTTGGCGGCCGCCACCGGGTCCTTCGAGGTCGACAGCGCAGTCGGCCCGGTGAGCAGATCGCTCAGCGTGGTATAGGCCGTGCCTTCGGCCGCGATGCGGACAAGGCGATTCTTGGCAACCTTGTAGCTGGCGCCGGCATCGCGCATCTTCACCCGCAGCGCGGTGGACTGCGCGACGGTGAGACCGAGATTGCGGGTGACGACCACCACGCCGCTCTCGGTGAAGGTACGGTTCAACTCGGCGACAGCCGCGGACTTCTGATCGCGATCCATGCCAATCTCCACTTCGTCTCCGGCCACCCGACATGGGAGACCGGTCTTGAGCCACGCGGACGGCCGGAGCCGCGCGCATGGTTCGTCCGAGGGAAATCGTCGACTGGTCGCGGGATCATGACGACCGTCGCGGCAGACCCGGTCGCCAGCATCGTGGCGGACCCGGTGAAACTCTTCCCCGCCTATGCAGCCGGATTAAGGGGCGAACCCCAGCTGCGGTCTCGGACGGATTCCCCCGAACGAGTCGGGGCGACGCGCTAATGCGGACAGGCCGCCGTAAAGTCAACCGGCGCATCCGGAGGTCGGCTTGCGAGCGTCGCCGGAACCCTTATAGACACCTCCAGGGACGCGTCCGCGATCATCGGCGCTCAAGGAGACGGGTTTGTTCAGCGATCACATGGGCTTTCGTGAGACGACAGCGATCGGCGAGGTTCTACACGTCCGGCGTGGCGCGGTCGGCCATGCCTCCCATGGTCCCTACGATCACGTCAGGCCCGGCGAATTCAAGGTTGATTTCACGCTCGCCCTCGATCCGGCAGCCCCGCCCGGCAGCGACGAGGTTTGTGCGACGATCGACATCGCCGCCTATCGCGGCGGGGTTATCCTGGTGAGCCGGCATATTCGCCTCTCAGAACTTTCCGCCCAGCCCCGCACCTTCTCGCTGCCGCTGGTCAATCGCGAGTTTCGGTCGCTCGAATATCGCGTGGCCAGCACGGGCATCGCCGATTTGATCGTCGGCCATCCGCGCCTTGTCCGTCTGGGCGAGGTCAAACACGAGCAGCCGCCCGCCGACCCGAACGATGAGACCGACGATCCGGTCGAGCTCCAGCGCCAGCTTCGCGCGGTGCTTCGCCTGCTGCGCCCGCAGCGCGTGAAGGGATTTGGCAAGATCCGCATGGGTAACGCCGGCGACGGCGGGTATGTCTGCATCGACGATTTCAACGGCCAGGACGTCGCACTGTCGCTTGGCATCAACGACGATATCTCATGGGACGTCGACGCCGCCGATCGCGGCCTTACGATCCACCAGTTCGATCACACCGTCGATGATCCCGCGCCATCCGATCCGCGGATGATCTTCAACAAGAAGATGATCGCCACCCATTCCTCGGCCGATACCGCCAGCCTGTCGGACCTGATCCGGCAGCACGATCGCGGCGAGACGCGTCCCAACATGGTGCTCAAGATGGATATCGAAGGCGCCGAATGGCCCGCGCTCGATGCGACATCGTCGGAGGAGCTCTCGCGCTTCTCGCAAATTCTGTGCGAACTGCACTGCTTTGGCGAACTTGGCGAGGTCGGCGCCCGGCGTCGGATCTACAAGGAGCTGTCCAAGATCGCCGAGCATTATGCCGTCGCGCATGTCCATGGGAACAGCTGCGGCGGACTGGTGACGATCGCGAACCTCACGATCCCGCAGACGATCGAGTTCACGTTCGTCAACCGCAAGCTCTATGAGCTTGAGGATACCGACGAGCTGTTCCCGGGACCGATGGATATCTCGTGCGACGCCTACAATCCCGACCTCTATCTCGGCTCCTTCCGCTTCTAGCGTTTCGCCGGCGAGCGGCTTATCCGCCTTGGCGGGCGATACGACGTCGGTTCGCGTCAGACTTCATTATTGGGTAGACTCATGCCTTCCAGATCGATGTTCGTCGGGTGCGCAACGGATCGTCGCTTCGTCGAGCCGACCGCGGTCATGCTGACATCTGTCGACGTCAACGGCCAGATCCCCGAGGCCTCGATCATCGTCGCAGGGTTCGACTTGAGCGATCGCGACCGTGCCGTGATCCGCGCCGGTGCGGGTCGGATGGCGGGCAGCCTGCACTTCCTCGATGTGACACGCGACATGCTGCACGAGGTCGATCCCGATGGTTTTACCGACGAATATCCACCGTCCGTGCTCGGTCGCCTGTTCGTGGCGGATCACATCAGGCAGCCGAACGCCCGGCTCCTGACGCTTGATAGCGACATGATCGTCAACACGTCCTTGCGGCCCCTTTTCGAACTTGATCTTCGCGGAAACTATTTCGCTGCGATCCACGATCCGCCGCGCAAGGACGATCCGGACTATTTCAATTCAGGACTGACGCTGTGTGATGTCGATCGCTATCGTTACTACGATGTCGCGCGTCGCTCGCTACGCTACATTGCTGAGCACAAACCGCACTTCCCGGATCAGGACGCGCTGAATGCCGTCGTTGGGCACTCGTGGCACCGTCTCCACCGGCTCTGGAACTACTTCTATTCCGGCGATCGGGAGTTCAGCCTCGACGATTACGAGGTAGGCAAGGTCGCGCATTTCTGCGGCTGGAAACCATGGGATCATGCCGATCACCCGGCGGGTCCACTCTATGCCCGCTACCTGGCAATATTCCGCGAGCGGTTCAAGCATTCGGCGAATGGGACGGGTCGTTGCGGCGTCGACTTCGTCGCGACCTGCTACGAGGTGTTCTTGGCGCGCGACCCGGAAACGCGGTCGGTCCTGCACGAGCCCAGCCAGCGATCCCGCTTGGAAGTGATCCGCGCGGTGATTCGGTCCCCCGAGTTCACCAACGGCGCGCTCGTGGCTTTGCGCGACGGCACCCAGTTGCCAAAGTCCAACGCAATTACCATGCGCCAGCGGCTGTGGGCCAGCAGCGAGCTCCCCGTGACGCACGACACCGCAGTTCGTCTGGCGGACGCGCCGACGCGACGCGATCTGCTGAAGCTGCTATTGTCCGATACGCTCTTCATCGAGGCCTGTGACGCGTCGCCGCCGTTCGGCGAGCCCCCCGTTATGCGAACGGAGCCCCTTCCGAAATCAAACCACGTCACTTGATTTATGCTTTGGGAGTACACCACCGATAGCCAACGGGACGAACTCTCTGCCGGGACATCCGCATTGGACGACCGGCGGGAAACAGTCCTCCCAACTCGTCAGCACTTCGTCAGCTGGCCCTTCTTCGGCCCGGCGGCGACGTGGCAGCGGCCCCTGGCGTCCTTGTTGACGGCGGGCCTGGCGGGCGGGCAGCGGGTGAACTTGCCCCTGGCGTCCTTGCACGGGGCCGCGGACAGGCTCGCGGTCATCAGCGTGGCGGCGGCGATCGCCGCCAGGGTGCGGGTGGCGGAATGACGGGACATCGGTTCGTCTCCTCGCGAGATGCTCGCGGGGGCGAGTCCACTCCAGATCGGCGCAAAGGTCAACAGCAGGAGACGCGATCGCGCCCCCTGCCGCGACAATCGGGTCAGGCCGCGATCTCGGCGGTGTCGACCTTGATGCCCGCGCCCATCGTCGACGAGACGGCGATCTTGCGGACATACTTGCCCTTGGCGCCCGATGGCTTGGCCTTGACCAGCGCATCCAGCAGCGCGTCGAAATTGGCGCGCAGGTCCTCCTGCGCGAACGACGCCTTGCCGATCCCCGAATGGATGATGCCCGCCTTCTCGACGCGATACTCGACCTGACCGCCCTTGGCGGCCTCGACCGCGGCGGCGACGTTCATCGTCACCGTGCCGAGCTTGGGATTGGGCATCAGCCCCTTGGGGCCGAGCACCTTGCCCAGCCGCCCGACCAGGCCCATCAGGTCGGGCGTCGCGATGCAGCGATCGAACTCGATCGTGCCGCCCTGGACGATCTCGAGCAGGTCCTCGGCACCGACCACGTCGGCGCCCGCCGCGCGCGCCTCGTCGGCCTTGGCGCCGCGCGCGAACACGCCGACGCGCACCGTCTTGCCGGTGCCCT
>CAXTNX010000071.1:0-7642 GCA_964245815.1 uncultured Sphingomonadaceae bacterium
CGGGCCCTCAAGAAGAAGCTCCAGCGCGAGGGCGTCTATCGCGAGATGAAGCTGCGCCGCCACTACGAGAAGCCGTCCGAGAAGCGCGCCCGCGAGCGCGCCGCCGCGATCCGCCGCGCGCGCAAGCTGGAGCGCAAGCGCGCCGAGCGCGACGGCGCGCGGTAAGCCGTTCGCCTTCCACGGCGTGCACGGCCGTCCGGCGCATCCGCCCGGGCGGCCGTTTTGATGTGGCGCCTCGTCGCGGCGCCGGCTGGACGGACGACGTGCGAGACGGCAGAAGTGCCCTCGAAGAATCAAGGGGCCGATCATGTCCGAAGTCACCGCCGTTCCGCTGCGTCCCGTCGCCAAGGGGACGGTGACCCGCGTCTGGCTCGGCGTCGGCGTCGCGGTGCTGCTCGGCGCGGGGCTCGCCTGGGCCGGCACCAAGAAGCAGGTGGCGATGGGCCAGCCGCCGTCGGTGTTCCTCGCCCGGAACGCGCGCGACCATGGTGTCGTCACCACCGCGTCGGGGCTCGAATACAAGGTGCTCGGGGCCGGCCACGGCTCGAACGCCGGCGCCACCGACATCGTGATGATCGACTATGACGGCAAGCTGCTCGACGGATCGACCTTCGATTCGACCGCGCAGCACGGCTCGGCCGCGATCATGCCGGTGGCGGGATCGATCCCGGGCTTCTCGGAAGGGTTGCAGCTGATGAACCGCGGGGCGCGCTATCGCTTCTGGATTCCGCCCCAGCTGGCCTATGGCGCACAGGGTGCGGGCGACGGCGTGATCCCGCCCAACAGCGTGCTCCAGTTCGACGTCACGCTCCACGAGATCGCGCCGCAGCAGCCCGGCATGGGTGCCGCCGGAATGGGCGGCGCCGGCGGCATGGGGGCGACCGGCGGGCAGCCTTGATCTCCGGACATCCGTCCGGCTTAGCGCGTTGTATCATGCCAGTTCAGTCCCCGATCTGCGGGGCGACGCCACTCTTGCGCTCCAGCGCGACCTTGGCCATCGCCACGATCGGATCGGCGAACAGCAGCCCGAGCAGCCCGAACAGCGCACCGAGCAGGAGCTGCATGCCGAGCACCAGTGCCGGCGGCAGATCCACCGATCGGCGCGCCACCATCGGCACGATCAGATAGCCGTCGAGCATCTGCACCACGACATAGACGACTGCCGCCAGCGCCCCGATATGCGTGCCCTGCGAGAAGCCGACGAGCACGATCAGGATCCCCGAGACGATCGCGCCGATATTGGGCAGGAAGGCGAGGATGCCGGTGATGATGCCGAGCAGCAGCGCGAACGGCACGCCGACCGCCCATAGCGCGATCGCGACGAACACGCCCTCGGCCGCCATGCCGAGCAGCCGCCCCGCCATCAGCCGGCGCAGCGTGCGCGCCATGTCGCTGCTCGTCCTGAAGAAGTCGTCGCGCTTGTCCTGCGGGATCAGCCAGGCGAGGCCGCGCTCGTAGATGCGGGGCTCGGCGGCGAAGAACAGCCCGAGCACGACGATCATCGCGACGCTGGAGACCGCGCCGAGCGCGCTGCCGACGGCACTGGTCAGCGTGCCGAGCGAGCCCATCACCTGCTTGCCGACCGCGTTGAGATCGACGCCGCCCTGCGGCAGCACCCCCATCGCGTTGGCCCAGCCCTGGAGACGCGTGATCTGACTGAGGACCAGGGTCTTGAGCGCCTGGAACTCGCTGACCAGGGTCAATCCGGCATAGGACATCACGCCCACCAGGAAAACGAGCACCAGCAACGCGACGAGCGCGATCCGCCAGCCGCGCGCGATCGGCAGCACACGGCCGAGCAGGCGGGCGCCGCCGTCGAGCATCGAGGCGAAGACGAGCCCGCCGATAATCAGGAACAGCGGCTGGGCGAGGACGTAGATCAGCCCGACGCTGACGATCAGCGACACCCAGATGATCGCGCGCGTCACCTCCCGGCGCATACCCGGATCGGAGAGTTCGAGCGGACTTGGCGTGGCGACGTCTCGCGGCGGGGTCGGGGCGTCGTTCATCCAGGCTCCTCGGGCGTGGCCGTCAGAGGCCGGGAGGAGACGTAACGCGCCGGGGGTGGAGACTTGTTCCCGCGCGGCCGCCACGCAGCGCGGTGACCCAGCTGATCGGGTTGTACCAGGCGCTCGTACCGTCGAGCGAGAAGGTGATGAACTCGGCGCGGCCGCCGAGATTCTCCCACGGCACCGGTCCGCCCAGACCCATCTCCTCGATCGGATAGCGGCTGTCCGCGCTCTCGTCGCGATTGTCGCCCATCACGAAGACGCGGCCGGCCGGCACGGTGACCGGCCCGTAATCGTCGCCCGATCCGGGGATATAGCCCATGTCGATCGTCTCGTAGGTGCGCCCCGACGGCAGCGTCTCGCGAAACCGGGGCAGCGCGCAATACGTCCTGCCGTCGCGCAGCGTCACGCGGAACTGCGCTTCGTAGCCGTGATCGCAGGGCACGTTGGCGTCGACCGGGATCATCGCCGACGGCTCGGCGATACGGCGGATCGGCTGGCCGTTGAGGAACACCGCGCCCTCGCGCACCTCGATCGTATCGCCGGGCAGGCCGATCACGCGCTTGATATAGTCGCTGCTCTCGCCCGGCGGGGTGAGGATGACGACATCGCCGCGCTCGGGCATGTGGCCGAACAGGCGGCCGCGGAGGAACGGCAGCACGTGGAAGCTCGGCGACACATAGCTCCAGCCATAGGGATATTTGCTGACCACCAGCCGATCGCCCTTGACGAGCGTCGGCATCATCGACTCGCTGGGGATGTAGAAGGGCTTGGCGATCAGGCTGTGGAAGGCGAGCACCGCCAGCACCAGCCAGAACAGCCCCTTGATCTCGGCCCACCAGTCGGTGCCGGGCTTGCGCAGCGGCTGCGCGGCGGACGGATGCGGGGCGGGGCCGGGCGGGGGGACGGGCTGGGGGGTCGGCTCGACCTGGGGATCGTTCAACGGATCATCCTTGCGTCGCCGGCGGACGGCCGGGCTTCGATGACGACCAGCGCCTGCGCCCAGGGATGGTCGTCTGTCATGGTCAGGTGCACGATCGCGCCGTGGCCGTCCGGCATCAGCGCGTCAAGCCTCGCCTTGGCGCCGCCGGTCAGCGCGAGCGTCGGCGCGCCCGACGGCAGGTTGACGACGCCGATGTCGCGCATGAACACGCCGCGCCTGAAGCCGGTGCCGACCGCCTTGGCGAACGCCTCCTTGGCGGCGAAGCGCTTGGCGTAGGTGGCGGCGCGGGTCAGCGTGCGCCGCTCGGCCTTGGCGCGCTCGGTCTCGGTGAACACGCGGGCGACGAAGCGCGCGCCGAAGCGGTCGAGCGAACCCTGGATGCGCTCGATATTGCAGAGGTCCGAACCGATGCCAAGGATCACCGACATCCTCCCCGGAACGGGGAGGGGGACCGCGCCGAAGGCGTGGTGGAGGGGTACGCGGCCTGGATCCGAGGTCGCCGGCTCGCTTCGCTCGCCGCCCCTCCACCATGCGGCGCATGGTCCCCCTCCCCGTTCCGGGGAGGATCGCGAGCGTCCCTCATCGCGCCGCATCCATCGCGGTGCGCATCTCTCGGATGGCTTGCTCCAATCCCACGAAGATCGCCTCGCCGACCAGGAAGTGCCCGATGTTGAGCTCGCGGATCTGCGGGATCGCAGCGACCGGCCCGACATTGGCGGTGGTGAGGCCATGCCCGGCATGGACCTCGATGCCGTTCTCCGTCGCCAGCGCGGCGGCGTCGGCGAGGTGACGCAGCTCGCCGGCCCGCGCCGGGCCGTCGAGCTCGGCGAACCGCCCGGTGTGGAGCTCGATCACCGGCGCGCCGAGCGCGAGCGCCGCCTCGATCTGGCGCGGATCGGGCTCGATGAACAGCGACACGCGGATGCCCGCATCGCCGAGCGCGGCGACCAGCGGGGCGAGCGCCGCACGCCGACCGGCGGCGTCGAGACCTCCTTCGGTGGTCCGCTCCTCGCGCTTCTCGGGCACGATGCAGGCGGCATGCGGGGTGTGGCGCAGCGCGATCGCCAGCATCTCCGCGGTCGCCGCCATCTCCAGGTTGAGCGGCACCGGCAACGCCGCGGACAGCCGCGCGATATCGTCGTCGGTGATGTGGCGGCGGTCCTCGCGCAGGTGCGCGGTGATGCCGTCCGCGCCCGCCGCCGCTGCCATCAGCCCGGCGCGCACCGGATCGGGATAGCCCGCGCCCCGCGCGTTGCGCACCGTCGCGACATGATCGATGTTGACGCCCAGGCGCAGGCTCATGCCGCGCATCCGACCGCGGAGAGCGCGCGATAGGACAGCCCCTTGCCCTGCCAGATCTCGCCGAACTCGATCGCCTCGCGGGGCGTGAACATCACCAGCACGCGGCCGCTCGCCGGGAGCAGGAAGTTGCGCACCTGGACCCCGCCGATCTGCCCACGCCGCTCGACGATGTGGACGGGCGCGGCGCAACCGGCGAGCGCGGCGTCGTACGACCATTGCCCGAGCGCCGCATAGCCGAGCCTGGGATCGCCCGCCCACATCGTCGCGGTCGCGTCCGCGGAGAGCAGGCGATGCGCGAGCAGCGCGCGATCGACGGCGTAGAGCGCCAGCGGCGTGCCGTACAGCGCACCCGCCGAGCCATAGGCGCCGAGATCGCCGATCAGTTCGGGGTGGCCGGCCTTGTCGACGCCGGGCACCGTCGGCGGCTTGCGGGCGTGCGACGCGAACAGGCCGATCCGGATGCCGAGCGGGCGCGCGACCTGCTCCCGCACCAGCGTCGCATAGGGTTTGCCGGTGACCCGCTCGAGGATCGCGCCGAGCACGATGAAGTCGCAGTTGTTGTAGTGGAACGCGCCGCCCGGCTCGGCGCGGGGATGCTCCGCGCAATAATGCGCCGCCTCGTCCGCGATGCCGCCGGCGCCCGCCGCGGGCCGATAGAAGCGCGGCAGGCCGTCGGGATCGTTCGGCCCGTCCTCGTTGGGATCGGCCAGCCCGCTGGTGTGCTGGAGCAACTGGCGCAGCGTGATCCGATCGGCGAACAGCTGCGGCCAGCCGGGCCAGATGCGCGTCACCGGCGCATCGAGCGCGAGCCGGCCGGCAGCGACCTCCTGCATCACGATCAGCGCGGTGAGCTGCTTGGTGACCGACGCCCAGCGCCACGGCCTGTCCGCCTTGCCACGCACGAATGCCGGGCGTGCCGCGTCGCCCGCCACCACCGCGCCGTCGAAATGCGCGTCGGCGAGCACCGCGTCGAGGCGTGGCGGCGGGGCGGGCGATGCCGCCCCGACGGCGACGAGCGCGAGCAGCGCGGCGACGCGTCTCACGTCGCCGCCGACGCGCGGCTGCCCGGCTTGATCGCGGGGATCGCCGCCAGTTCGGGCGGCAGCGCGTCGGGCGGATAGGTCGGCACCGCGAGCCGGACGAGCGCGGTCAGCGGTACGCCGATGTCCGCGGTCCCGTCCGAGCGATCGACCAGGCAGGCGCCGGCGATGACGCGCCCGCCCGCCGCCACGATCGCCGCGATCGCCTCGCGCGAGGACAGCCCGGTGGTGACGACGTCCTCCATCATCAGCACCTTCTGCCCCGGCGTCAGGGTGAAGCCGCGCCTGAGCTCGAAGGTACCGGTCGGCCGCTCGACGAACATCGCGGGCACGCCCAGCGCGCGTGCCATCTCGTAGCCCGCGATCACCCCGCCCATCGCCGGCGAGACCACCGCGGAGACGCCGGCATGGACCGCGGGCGCCAGCCGCGCGGCGAGCTCGGCGCACAGCCGCGCCGCGCGGCGCGAGTCCATGAGTACCCGCGCGCATTGCAGATAGGCCGCGCTGCGCAGCCCCGACGACAGGATGAAATGACCCTCGAGCAGCGCATCCGCCGCCCGGAACTCGTCGAGCACCTCCTCGTCGGTCATATGTCCTCGCCCGGCGACCCGTCGCCTGTCGGCGGCCTGATAGAGGTGTCGCCGGGCCGCTTCAATGGCTTGCGCCGCATTCCGGCGAACACGCCGCTTGCATTTGCGGCGCGGAGCCGCTTGAGGCTTGGTGCATGGCTGCTATAAGGCGTCTCCGCTATGACGCGGCGACGGCCGATCGTGCCACGAGGGACGCAATGAACAAATCCAAGTGGATGTCGGCTGTGACCGGTCTGGGCGTTCTGGCCGCCGCCTGTGCCGGGCTTGGCGCGGCGGGCGCGCAGCCGCCGGTCACCAGCGCCTCGCCGACCGCGACCGCCACCGCGCCGGGCGCGGGCACGGCGGCGCCGATGGTGACGGCGGTCACGCCGCCCGTCGCTGCCGTACCCGCGACCGCCGGTGCCGCCGCGGCGCCTGCGGCCAAGGCCAAGATCCCCGAGTTCTACGGCCCGACTCCGGGGATCGGCCAGCCGACCGACGCGGTCTCGCTCCAGCCGCAGGTCACCGCGCTTGGCCAGTATGCTGCTTGGTTCCATGACGACATCCTGCTGCCGATCATCTTCGCGGTCAGCCTTTTCGTGCTGTTCCTGCTGTTCTGGGTGGTGGCGCGCTTCAATCGCCGCCGGAACCCGACGCCATCGGCGACCTCGCACAATACCGTGCTCGAGGTGCTGTGGACGGTCGCGCCGGTGCTGATCCTGCTCGGCATCGCGGTGCCGTCGATCAAGCTGCTCGCCGCCCAGTACGACACGCCCAAGCCCGATCTCACCGTCAAGGTGATCGGCCATCAGTGGTACTGGTCGTACCAGTATCCCGACAACGGCGATTTCGAGGTCGTCTCCAACATCCTCACCGACGCGCAGGACAAGGCGACCGGGCAGCCGCGCCAGCTTGGCGTCGACGAGCGCATGGTGGTGCCGGTGGACGCGGTGGTCAAGGTCATCACCACGTCCGACGACGTGATCCACTCGTTCGCGGTGCCGGCGTTCTGGACCAAGATGGATGCGGTCCCCGGCCGGCTCAACGAGACCTGGTTCAAGGTCCAGCGCCCCGGCCTCTATTACGGCCAGTGCTCCGAGCTGTGCGGCGCGCGTCACGGCTACATGCCGATCGCGGTCGAGGTCGTGACCAGGCCGCAGTTCGCGCAGTGGGTCGCGGCGCGCGGCGGCACGATGAAGGGCGTGGTCAAGGCCAGGAGCCCGGACGCGACCGAGAACTCGCCGATCAGCAATCCGGGTCCGGCGACCGCGAACCCCGGTACGATCGCCGGCAGCGTCATCGATGCGCCGACCGTGAATGCCACCGCCGCGGCCCCCGCCGACACCCAGCGCGCCACGACCAACTGAGGCAGGCAGACAGCAATGACCGATACCGCCGCCACCGCCAGCTTCTTCCAGCACGAGGAGGCGCACGGCCATCACGATCACGCCGATCACAAGCCCGCCTTCTTCGCGCGCTGGTTCCTGTCGACCAATCACAAGGACATCGGCACGCTGTACCTGATCTTCGCGATCACCGCGGGGATCATCGGCGGCGCGATCTCGGGCGTGATGCGCGAGGAACTCGCGCACCCCGGCATCCAGGTGCTGCCCTGGGTCTACTCGATCGTCGGCGGCCCCGCCGGCAACGACGCGATGCTCCATCTGTGGAACACGATGGTCACCGCGCACGGGCTCATCATGGTGTTCTTCATGGTCATGCCCGCGATGATCGGCGGGTTCGGCAACTGGTTCGTGCCGATCATGATCGGCGCGCCGG
>CAXTNX010000072.1:0-7247 GCA_964245815.1 uncultured Sphingomonadaceae bacterium
ACACCACCAGCGACTACGACAAGGAGAAGCTCCAGGAGCGTCTCGCCAAGCTCGCCGGCGGCGTCGCGGTCATCAAGGTCGGCGGCTCGACCGAGGTCGAGGTCAAGGAGCGCAAGGATCGCGTCGACGACGCGCTGCACGCGACCCGCGCGGCGGTCGAGGAGGGCATCGTCCCCGGCGGCGGCACGGCGCTGCTCTATGCGACCAAGGCGCTCGAGGGGCTGAAGGGCATCAACGACGATCAGACCCGCGGCATCGACATCATCCGCAAGGCGATCCAGGCACCGCTGCGCCAGATCGCGCAGAACGCCGGCTTCGACGGCGCCGTCGTCGCGGGCAACCTGCTGCGCGAGAATGACGAGACCAAGGGCTTCAACGCGTCGACCGACGTGTACGAGAACCTGGTCGCCGCGGGCGTGATCGATCCGACCAAGGTCGTCCGCACCGCGCTTCAGGACGCGGCCTCGGTGGCCGGCCTGCTGATCACAACCGAAGCGACGATCGCGGAACTGCCCGCCGACGACAAGGCGCCGATGGGCATGCCCGGCGGCGGCGGCATGGGCGGCATGGGCGGCATGGACTTCTAAGCCCGTCCACCTGTCGAACGGCGAAGGGCCGGGGGAGCGATCCCCCGGCCCTTTGTCCGTCCCGGCGGGCATGATAGGGGATGGGCATGCGCCATGATCCGAAATACGAGGCCATCACGGTAAAGCAGTTCCTCTCGATCGATTTCAGGACCGACCGGAAGTACGAACTGATCGACGGCGCCATCAAGATGATGACGGGCGGGACGCGCGCACATGCCGGGGTAGCGACGAACATCCTCTTGAGCCTTGGGCTGCGGTTGCGAGGCTCTGGCTGTCGGCCGTATAACTCGGATGCCGGCATCTACGTCGACGAGACGACGATGCGTTATCCGGATGTCAGCGTGATGTGCGAGGAGCGCGCCTCGCCCGAGACGGATAACTTGATCAGCTTCGAGCATCCTCGCATCGTATTCGAGGTGCTTTCGCCGTCGACCCAGGCCGAGGATCAAGGAAGCAAATTGGTCCAATACTGCCAGATCGCTTCTCTCGATACGATCATCTTCGTCGATCCCGCGGCCGAACTGAGCCGCGTCGTCCAGCGCTTCGGCCCGTCGTCGTGGAACGACGACATGTTCGCGCAGCCGCACGATATCGAGTTGCCGTCGCTCGGCATCGTGCTGCCCCACGCGGAGATCTTCGCGCGGGATTGAGGCCGGGCCGCGCGGTGCCCGTCCCCATCGGTCTGAGACCGACACCGCCCGCTCCATGAAAAAGGCCGCGGCCTCCCGCTTGGGGATGCCGCGGCCCTGATCGTCACGAACCGGCCGGGCGCGTGCCCGGCCGCGCCGATCACATCGCGTTCGAGCCGTTGAGGCCGGCCGAGTTCAGGTCGGCGGCATTGTCGGCCGCCAGCGCGACGTTGTCCGAGGCGTTGTCGGTCGCGGCGTTGATGTCGGCCATCGCGTCGGTCGCGGCGGCGTTCATGTCGGCCGAGGCCTCGGTGTTGGCGGTGTTGTCGTCGGCCTTCTTCGAGCACGCGGCGGCGCCGAGCGCGAGCACTGCGATCAGCGGCAGCGCGATGGTCTTCTTCATGATCTTGTCATCCCTGATATCGTTCGGTGCGGCTAACCGGGTGCACACCGTGGCATCGCCCCCCAAAGCCCGCGCCGATGCCTAGCGACTCAGCGCGCTTCTGGCAACCATGGCCGCTTTCGGCTCGCCTCAGTCCGGCCTGGGCGTCGGGGACGGTGCCGCCGGCTTGGGGTTCGCCTGATCGGGCGCGAGCGAGACCGAGGGCGTCGCGACGCTGCCGGCGGCGGCGGCATCGCTGGCGTCCGCAGGCCCGAGATCGTTGAGCGCCGCATCCAGCGCGGCATCCTCGCCGCCGCCGCCGTCCTGATCCGCGATCTCGGCGTCGCGGCGCTGGAGATAGGCCGAACGCACCACCGCATAGCTGTCGGCGCTGCTCTCCAGCAACGAGTCCCCGCCGGTCTCGATCAGGTTGGCGCGCGCGTCGACGAACTCGAACGCGGTGATGCCGAACCCTTCGAGCGTGTTGAGATGATCGCGGATGACGATGCGATACGGGTCCGCCCAGCGCGCCGCCAGCGTGCCGAGCCCGTCGCGAATCGTCGACGGGCCGAACAGCGGCAGCACCAGGTAGCTCGATTTCCTGGCGCCCCACACCGCGAAGGTCTGGCCGAGATCCTCGGGCGTCGGCTTCAACCCCATCTTGCTGGCCTGATCGGTGAAGCCGGCGAGCCCGACCGTGGAATTGATGAGGAACCGGGCGACCGAATTGAGCGCACGCCTGGGCTTCGCCTGGAGCACCGCGTTGCCCGCCGAGAACGGCTCTTCGACATTGGCGAGCATGTTGCTCAAGCCATGGCGCAGGAACGCCGGCACCACCGAGATATAACCCCGGGCGACGGGCTTCGCGACCGCCTTGTCGAGGCCCTGGTCGAGCTTCCAGACCTTGCGGTTGATCTTCTCGTAGGGGTCGCCCGGCGTGCCCTCGTTCCACGACGCGCAACCGGACAGCAGGACGAGGACCGGCAGGAGCTTGAGCAGACGCATTCAGAAGCCCTCGTCTTGCCGCCCAGCGACCGGCAGCGCTAGGCAGCGCGATTGCCACGCGGATCGAAGCGAGACAAGCGGTCGCCGACATTGACCTGATATAAAGATATCCTTATGTCCTTATCTATGACTGCGTCCCCGTCTCCTCTGGCGATCTTCCGGGCGCTCGCCGATCCGACGCGGCTGCGTATCCTCGCGCTGCTGCGCGCGATGGAATTGTCGGTCGGCGAGCTGGCGCTGGTGCTCGGCCAGAGCCAGCCGCGCGTCTCGCGGCACGTCCGGATCCTGGCCGATGCCGGGCTCGCCGAGCGCCGCCGCGAGGGCAGCTGGGTGTTCCTGGCGCTCGGGGCGGACCCGGTGGTGACCCCGCTGTTCGCGGCGATCGACGGCTGGAAGACGGGAGTCGCCGCCACCGTCGCGCGCGAGGCCGATATCGCCCGGCTCGATGCGGTGCGCGCCGAGCGGACCGCGGCGGCGCAGCGCTGGTTCGAGGGCCATGCCGCCGAGTGGGACGCGATCCGCTCGCTCCACGTCGCCGAGGCCGAGGTCGAGAGCGCGATCGTCGATCTGCTGGGGACCCGTCCGGTCGGGCGGCTGGTCGATATCGGCACGGGCACCGGCCGGATGCTCGAGCTGCTCGGACCGGCCGCCGACAGCGCGACCGGGATCGATCGCTCGCCCGAGATGCTGCGTTTCGCGCGCGCCAAGCTGGCGCGTGCGGTCGCGCCCGCGCTCGCCCATGCCGAGCTGCGCCAGGGCGACATGTACGCGCTGCCGCTCGCCGATCGCTCGGCCGATCTGGTGGTGCTTCACCAGGTCCTCCATTATGCGCTCCAGCCGGCGTCGGCGATCGCCGAAGCCGCACGGCTGCTGGCCGCGGGCGGGCGATTGCTGGTCGCCGATTTCGCGCCGCACGGCCGCGAGGATCTGCGCGCCGGCGACGCGCATGCCCGGCTCGGCTTCGCGGACGAGCAGATCGCCGACTGGTTCGGCGCCGCCGGGCTGGTGTCCAGCGAGCCCGCGATGCTCGCCGGCGGGGAACTGACCGTCAAGATATGGCTGGGCGAGCGCCCCGCCGAAGCGATCCGGAGGGTAGCCTGAGCGTCATGCCGACATTCGCCCAACTCGACGAGGCGCGCCGCGCGCTCGATGTTCCGCTGTTCGCCGATCTGGCCGGCGATCTTGCCGTGTCGTTCGAGTTCTTCCCGCCCAGGACCGAGAAGATGGAGGCGCAGCTCTGGGAGGCGGTGGAGACGCTCGAGCCGCTGAGCCCGCGCTTCTTCGCGGTGACCTATGGCGCCGGCGGCTCGACCCGCGAGCGCACCCATGCCACGGTCGCGCGGATCGAGGCGCGGACGCGCACGCCCGCGGCCGCGCACCTGACCTGCGTCGACGCCAGCCGCGACGAGATCGACGCGGT
The DNA here is from genome assembly GCA_964245815.1 of uncultured Sphingomonadaceae bacterium. Lineage (GTDB taxonomy): Bacteria > Pseudomonadota > Alphaproteobacteria > Sphingomonadales > Sphingomonadaceae > Solisphingomonas. Next base: position 4,024 of record CAXTNX010000072.1, read on the forward strand.
GGCGCGGGGCTATTGGGCGGCGGGCGTGCGTCATATCGTCGCGCTGCGCGGCGACCCGCCGCGCGCGGGCGAGCGGTTCGAGGCGCGGCCCGACGGCTATGCCAATGCCGCGGCGCTGGTGGCGGGCCTCAGGAAGGTCGCGCCGTTCGAGATCTCGGTCGCGGCGTTCCCCGAGATGCATCCGGATTCGGACGATCTCGCCGCCGATCTCGACAATCTCAAGGCCAAGATCGATGCCGGTGCGACGCGCGCGACGACGCAGTTCTTCTTCGAGCCCGAGACCTTCTTCCGCTTTCGCGACAATGTCGCCGCGGCGGGTATCGATATCGAGATCCTGCCCGGCATCATGCCGGTGACCAACTTCGCCGCGGTGACGCGGATGGCGGCGATGAACAACACCGCGATCCCGAGCTGGATGGGGCGTCTGTTCGACGGGCTCGACGATCATCCCGCCGCGCGCCAGCTCGTCGCCGCGACGCTCGCCGCCGAGCTTTGCCGCCGGCTCTATGCGGGCGGGGTGCGCCACCTCCATTTCTACACGCTCAACCGCGCCGAGCTTGCCTATGCGATCTGCCACCTGCTCGGCGTCCGCGCCGCGGCCAGGGTGCTGGAGGCGGCATAGGGAATGACACCACGTGCGTTCGGGCTGAGCGAAGTCGACGCCCTGCGCGGGTCCTTCGACTTCGCTCAGGGCGAACGGGCGGTTTGATATTCGATGCGAACGGAAGGTTTGATATGACCCAAGACGCCGCCACGCGCTTCCGCGCCGCCGCCGCGACACGCATCCTGCTCACCGACGGCGCGTTCGGGACGATGATCCAGAACTATGCGCTCGACGAGGCCGCTTATCGCGGGCCCTACGACACCGGCTTCGACCAGAAGGGCAACAACGACCTCCTCGCGCTGAGCCGGCCCGCGATCATCGACGCGATCACGCGCCAGTATCTGGCGGCGGGCTCGGACATCGTCTCGACCAACACGTTCAACGCCAACCGCATCAGCCAGGCCGACTACGGCGCCGAGCATCTGGTCCGCGAGATGAACCTCGCCGCCGCCGGGATCGCGCGGCATGCCGCCGACGACGCCCAGGCCGCCGACGGGCGACCGCGCTTCGTCGCGGGCGCGGTCGGGCCGACCAACAAGACGCTGTCGCTGTCGCCCGACGTCAACGATCCCGGCTTTCGCGCGATCGACTTCGATACGTTGAAGGACGTGTACCGCGAGCAGATCGACGCGCTGCTGGAGGGCGGCTGCGACTTCATCCTGATCGAGACGATCTTCGACACGCTCAACGCCAAGGCGGGCATCATGGCGGTGTTCGAGGCGGGCGAGGCGCGCGACGAACCCGTGCCGCTGATGATCTCGATGACGATCACCGACATGTCGGGGCGCAACCTGTCGGGTCACTCGGTCGAGGCGTTCTGGGCGGCGATCCGCCATGCCCGGCCGCTGACCGTCGGGCTCAACTGCTCGTTCGGCGCGCCGCAGCTTCGCCCGCACGTCGCCGCGCTGAGCCAGCGCGCCGACACGCTGCTGATGGTCTACCCCAATGCCGGGCTGCCCAACGACCTCGGCGCCTATGACGAGGAACCCCACACCACCGGCGGCTTCATCGCCGAATGGGCGGCGACCGGGCTCATCAACGTCGTCGGCGGCTGCTGCGGGACGACGCCCGCGCACATCGCGGCGATGGCGGCGGCGGTGAAGGATCATCCCCCCCGCGCGGTGCCGACACCGCCGGTGCGGATGGTGCTGGCCGGTCTGGAGCCGTTCGTGATCGCGGCGTGAACCGCTCATCCGCCGGACACCCGTTCGGGCTGAGCGAAGTCGAAGCCCCAGCACGCGCTCAACCGCACTTCGACTTCGCTCAGTGCGAACGGACGTAGGATCTTGTCACTGATGGCCACCGCACCCGACCTCACCGACACCGCGCCCCAGCCCCGCGCCAGCTTCGTCAACATCGGCGAGCGTACCAACGTCACCGGATCGGCGGCGTTCAAGAAGCTCATCATGGCGGGCGACTACACGCGCGCGGTCGAGGTCGCGCGCAGCCAGGTCGACAACGGCGCGCAGGTGATCGACGTCAACATGGACGAGGGCCTGCTCGACGCCGAACATGCGATGACCACCTTCCTCAAGCTGATCGCCGCCGAGCCCGATATCGCGCGCGTGCCGGTGATGGTCGATTCGTCCAAATGGAGCGTGATCGAGGCGGGACTCAAGTGCGTCTCCGGGAAACCCATCGTCAATTCGATCAGCATGAAGGAGGGCGCCGACGCCTTTCTCGCGTCCGCGCGCAAGGTGATGGCCTATGGCGCCGCGGTGGTGGTGATGGCGTTCGACGAGGTCGGGCAGGCCGACACCAAGGAACGCAAGGTCGAGATCTGCGCGCGCGCCTACGATCTGCTGACGGGCATCGGCTTCCCACCCGAGGACATCATCTTCGATCCCAACATCTTCGCGGTGGCGACCGGGATCGACGAGCACCGCCGCTACGCGATCGACTTCATCGAGGCGTGCGCCGAGATCCGCGCGCGCTGTCCGCACGTCCACATCTCGGGCGGCGTCTCCAACCTGTCGTTCAGCTTCCGCGGCAACGAGCCGGTGCGCCGCGCGATGCACAGCGTGTTCCTGTATCACGCCATCCGGGCGGGGATGGACATGGGCATCGTCAACGCCGGCCAGCTCGACGTCTACGACCAGATCGATCCGGAACTGCGCGAGGCATGCGAGGACGTCATCTGGGATCGGACCGCGGACTCGACCGAGACGCTGATCGGGCTCGCCGAGAAGTATCGCGGCACCGACGCGGTCGCCGAGAAGGCGGCGGAGGAATGGCGCGGCTGGGATGTCGCCAGGCGACTGGAGCATGCCCTGGTCAAGGGCCTCGACGCCTTCGTGGTCGAGGATACCGAGGAGGCGCGCCAGCGCTTCGCGCGCCCGATCGAGGTCATCGAAGGCCCGCTGATGGACGGCATGAATGTCGTCGGCGACCTCTTCGGATCGGGCAAGATGTTCCTGCCCCAGGTCGTCAAGTCGGCGCGCGTGATGAAGAAGGCGGTCGCCCACCTGCTGCCCTATATCGAGGCGGCCAAGGAAGCCGGCGCGCGGTCCAAGGGCCGGATCGTGATGGCGACGGTCAAGGGCGACGTCCACGACATCGGCAAGAACATCGTCGGCGTCGTGCTGGCGTGCAACGGCTACGACATCATCGATCTCGGCGT
>CAXTNX010000073.1:0-7193 GCA_964245815.1 uncultured Sphingomonadaceae bacterium
CAATGATGCTCATCCGCCGCCTGGCTCGTTACGCATGAGATTCGAGACGGACACTAAGCCGCGCCCGCGCGAGATGGTCGGCGACGAGCGCGCCGGTAAAGCCGGTCGCGCCATAAAGGACCAGGTCGAACTCGGCGACGGGCTTGGCCATGGGAACTCCGAGGATGGGACGCCCGCGCTACGCGCGTTCGAGCAGCCGCTCGCGCGCGATCTTCTCGCGCCAGACCAGCGGCGCGGTGTGGTGGACGCTGGTGCCGGTGGCATCGACCGCGACGGTGACCGGCATGTCCTTCACCGTGAACTCATAGATCGCCTCCATGCCGAGATCGGCGAAACCGACCACGCGCGCCGCTTTGATCGCGCGCGCGACCAGATAGGCGGCACCACCGACCGCCATCAGATAGGCGCTCTTCGCCTCCCTGATGGCCTCGATCGCGACCGGGCCGCGCTCGGCCTTGCCGACCATGGCGAGCAGGCCCTGGTCGAGCATCATCTTGGTGAACTTGTCCATCCGCGTCGCCGTCGTCGGCCCCGCCGGCCCGACGACCTCGTCACGCACCGGATCGACCGGCCCGACATAGTAGATCACCCGGCCCGCGAACGCGACCGGCAGCGGCTCGCCCTTCGCCAGCATGTCGGCGATGCGTTTGTGCGCGGCGTCGCGGCCGGTGAGCATCCGCCCGTTGAGCAGCAGCCGGTCGCCGGGCCGCCAGGTCGCGACCACCTCGGGCGTCAGCGTGTCGAGATCGACGCGGATCGATTCCCTGCTTGGCGCCCATTCGACCTTGGGCCATTTGTCGAGGTTCGGCGTCGGCAGATAGGCCGGACCCGATCCGTCGAGATGGAAATGCGCGTGGCGGGTCGCCGCGCAATTGGGGATCATCGCCACCGGCAGGCTCGCGGCGTGCGTCGGATAGTCCATGATCTTGACGTCGAGGATGGTGGCGAGACCCCCCAGTCCCTGCGCGCCGATGCCGAGCGCGTTGACCTTGTCGAAGATCTCGACGCGCAGCCGCTCGATGTCGGTCGTCGGCCCCCGCGCCTTCAGCTGCGCCATGTCGATGTCGCCCATCAGCGATTCCTTGGCGAGCGTCATCGCCTTTTCCGCGGTCCCTCCGATGCCGATGCCGAGCATGCCGGGCGGGCACCAGCCCGCGCCCATCTGCGGGATCATCTCGAGCACCCAGTCGAGGATCGAATCGGACGGGTTGAGCATCTTGAACTTGCTCTTGTTCTCGCTGCCGCCGCCCTTGGCCGCGACCTGCACATCGACATGATGCCCCGGCACCATCTCGACGTTGAGCACGCACGGGGTGTTGTCCCTTGTGTTGATGCGGCCGAAGGCGGGATCGCGCAGGATCGAGGCGCGCAGCCGATTCTCGGGATGGAGATAGGCGCGGCGCACGCCCTCGTCGACGACGTCCTGGAGCGAGCGCTCCCCGTCGAGCAGGCATTGCTGGCCCCATTTGACGAACACCGTGACGATGCCGGTATCCTGGCAGATCGGGCGATGCCCCTCCGCGCACATCCGCGAATTGGTGAGGATCTGCGCGATCGCATCCTTGGCCGCCGGCCCCTGCTCCGCTTCGTAGGCGTCGCCGAGCGCGCGGATATAGTCCATCGGGTGGTAATAGGAGATGAACTGGAGCGCGTCGGCGACGCTCTCGATCAGATCGGCTTCCTTGATGATCGTGGTCATGGCGCCCGGCCCCGTGTCGCTGTTCGACCCTGGCCTTAGAACGGTCGCGGACGGACGCCTAGTCTCGACGCGCGGCGCGTGGATCAAGCTGGCATCTTCGATGCGCAAGAGCAAAAACGTCATGCGTCGCAAAAATGCCGCTTGGCGGCGCGACCGTTCCAAGACACTATCAGTGGTATAGGGCCGGCGGCGGCGACGCATCATATAGCTGTGGGACGGGGGCGGCGACGCTCACGCACGCTGTTCTGCGCATCTCTTCCGGCTGGTTTGGACGGCTCGTGCGACTACAACCGCTCACGTCGCCCGAGTCGAACGGATCGAGAACGGAGCGAACGATGGACCTTTCAGGTAGCGAGACGAGCATGACCGACGCTTCCCTTCTCGACATGGCCGTTCGTGCGTCGTCCGATAACGCCGGCGACGGCGGCGGTCATGGTGCGCGCAGGCCGCCCTGGCCGGTCGAGGTCGATCACGGACGCGACGCGCTGCTCACCGACTTCGGCAAGGACACGCTGCGCGACCGCTATCTGTTGCCGGGCGAGAGCTTCCAGGACCTGTTCGTGCGCGTCGCCTCGGCCTATGCCGACGATGCCGATCACGCCCAGCGGCTTTACGACTATATCTCGCGGCTGTGGTTCATGCCGGCGACGCCGGTGCTGTCCAACGGCGGCACCGGACGCGGCCTGCCGATCTCGTGCTATCTCAATTCGGTGCCCGACAGTCTGAACGGGATCGTCGACACCTGGAACGAGAATGTCTGGCTCGCCTCGCGCGGCGGCGGCATCGGCACCTATTGGGGCAATGTCCGCGGCATCGGCGAGCCGGTCGGCCTCAACGGCAAGACCAGCGGCATCATCCCGTTCGTCCGCGTGATGGACAGCCTCACGCTCGCGATCAGCCAGGGCTCGCTGCGGCGCGGGTCGGCGGCGGTCTATCTCGACGTGTCGCACCCCGAGATCGAGGAGTTCCTGGAGATCCGCAAGGCGAGCGGAGACTTCAACCGCAAGGCGCTCAACCTGCATCACGGCGTGCTGCTGACCGACGCGTTCATGGAAGCGGTACGCGACGGGCGCAGCTTCGATCTGGTGAGCCCCAAGGACGGATCGAAGCGCGCCGAGGTGGATGCCCGCGCGCTGTTCCAGAAGCTCGTCGAGACCCGGCTGGCGACCGGCGAGCCCTACATCATCTTCGCCGACCATGTGAACAAGGCGATGCCCGCGCATCACCGCGAACTCGGCCTCAAGGTCTCGACCTCGAACCTGTGCTCGGAGATCACGCTGCCGACCGGCAAGGATCATCTCGGCAACGATCGCACCGCGGTGTGCTGCCTGTCCTCGCTCAATCTCGAGACATGGGACGAGTGGAACGGCGACAGGCGCTTCATCGAGGACGTGATGCGCTTCCTCGACAACGTGCTGCAGGATTATATCGACCGCGCCGAGCCGGGCATGGAGCGCGCCGCCTATTCCGCGGCCCGCGAGCGATCGGTTGGCCTGGGCGTGATGGGCTTCCACTCCTTCCTCCAGGCGCGCGGCCTGCCGTTCGAAGGCGCGATGGCGAAATCGTGGAACCTGCGCATCTTCAAGCATATCAGCGCGCAGGTGAACGAGGCCTCGATGATGCTCGCGCACGAGCGTGGGCCGTGCCCCGACGCCGCGGATGTCGGCGTGATGGAACGGTTCTCGTGCAAGATGGCGATCGCGCCGACCGCGTCGATCAGCATCATCTGCGGCGGCACGTCCGCGTGCATCGAGCCGATCCCGGCCAACATCTACACCCACAAGACGCTGTCGGGCTCGTTCTCGATCAAGAACCCCTATCTTCAGAAGCTGTTGCAGGCCAAATCGAAGGATTCGGATGCGGTCTGGAACACGATCCTGGAGCGCGGCGGGTCGGTGCAGCACCTCGATTTCCTCTCCGCCGAGGAGAAGGATTGCTACAAGACCTCGTTCGAGATCGACCAGCGCTGGCTGATCGAGCTGGCCGCCGATCGCACGCCCTATATCGACCAGGCACAGTCCCTGAACCTGTTCATCCCGGCGGACGTCGAGAAGTGGGACCTGCTGATGCTCCACTTCCGCGCCTGGGAGCTGGGCATCAAGTCGCTCTATTATCTGCGCTCCAAGTCGGTGCAGCGTGCAGGCTTCGCGGGCGGGGTCGAGGCGGACAATACGATCGAATTGAAGCAGATCGACGTCGCGAGCACGGACTATGACGAGTGCCTGGCATGCCAGTGACCGCCCCGCCCCGTCCGGCCTGGGCGAAGTCGAAGGCCCGCCCGGATCGGAGCGACGCTTCGACTTCGCTCAGCGCAAACGGGGCGGAGGAGCGCGACCCAAGGATAGAGGCCGAGGATAGAGGCCAGAGATAGAGGATTGTCGATGAAGCGTATGCGTGCCCTGCCCCTCGCCACCACCCTCGCGGCGATCCTCGCCGGCCCGCTCGCCGCCGCCGTGCCCGCCGATCCGAAGGCGCTCGAGGCGCGGTTCGACGCGTCGGTGTCGGCCACCGATCAGCTCGGCTGGCTCAAGGACTTCTCGTCCGCGCCCAATCACGTCGGCAGCCCGCACGATCACGCCAATGCCGAGACCACGCTCGCCTTGTTCAAGGGGTGGGGCTGGGACGCGCATATCGAGACCTTCCAGGTGCTCTATCCGACGCCGATCTCGACCACGCTCGAGATGGTCACGCCGGAACGCGTCACGCTCGGCGGGCAGGAGCCGCCGGTGCCCGAGGACCCGCAGACCCTGAACCCGGTCGGCGCGCTGCCGCCTTACGTGGCCTATCAGGGCGACGGCGACGTCACCGCGCCGCTGGTCTATGTCAATTACGGCATGCCCGTCGATTACGAGACGCTCAAGGCGCGCGGCATCGACGTGCGCGGTAAGATCGTCATCGCGCGCTACGGCTCGGGCTGGCGCGGGTTGAAGCCCAAGCTCGCGCAGGAGCATGGCGCGGTCGGCTGCCTGATCTATTCCGATCCCGCCGACGACGGCTATGCCAGGAACGATCCATACCCGCGCGGTGGCGGCCGTCCGGCGGGCGGTGTCCAGCGCGGCTCGGTGCAGGACATCACGACGTCTCCCGGCGATCCGCTGACGCCGGGTATCGGCGCGACCGCCGATGCCAGGCGGCTCCCGCGCGAGACCGCGCCGACCATCCTCAAGATCCCGACGCTGCCGATCTCGTACGCGGACGCGACCAGGCTGATGGCCGGGCTCGCCGGACCGGTCGCGACCGGCGACGATCGCGGCGATCTGCCGATCGCCTATCACTGGGGTGGCACCGATGCGGTCGCCGTCCATCTCGCGGTCAGGTCGGATTGGTCGCTGGAACCGATCTACGACGTGATCGCGATGCTGCGCGGGCGCTCCAGGCCCGACGAGTGGGTGATCCGCGGCAACCATCGCGACGGCTGGGTGTATGGCGCGTCCGATCCGCTGACCGGGCATTCGGCGATGCTGTCCGAGGCCAAGGCGCTTGGCATGCTGGCGAAGTCGGGATGGAAGCCCGAGCGCACGATCGTCTATGCGAGCTGGGACGGCGAGGAACCCGGGCTGCTCGGCTCGACCGAATGGGCGGAGACCCACGCCGGCGAGCTTGCGCGCAAGGCGGTGCTCTACGTCAATTCGGACGTCAACGGACGCGGCTTCTTCGGTGCCGAGGCGAGCCACGACCTCCAGCACCTGATCGCGGATGCGGCGCGCGATGTGGCCGATCCGCAGACCGGCGTGCCGGCGCTCGACCGCGCGCGGGCGCACGTGCTGGCGGACGCCTATCGCGGCGCCGGTTCGACCACGCCGGGAGAGCTTGCGGCGGCGAAGGCGGGCGGCGACCTGCCGGTCGACGCGCTCGGCTCCGGCTCGGATTATTCGGCGTTTCTCCAGCATCTCGGCATCGCCTCGATGAACATCGGCTTTGGCGGCGAGAGTGCGTCGGGCGGCTCCTATCACTCGCTCTACGACGATTACTATCACGTCACCCGGTTCGACGATCCGGGGCTGGCCTATGGCGCGGCGCTGTCGAAGCTCGCCGGCCGGATCGTGCTGCGCGCCGCCGACCTGGAGCGGGTGCCCGCGCGCTACGGCGATTTCGCGTCGGCGGTCGCGATGTATGTCGGCGAGGTGAAGAAGCTCGCCGCCGATCGCCGCGAGAAGGACCGCACACTCGGCCAGCTGCTCGCGGACGGCGACTTCCGCCTCGCCAGCCACGCCGACGATCCGACCGCGGCGCCCGACGCCAAGCCGGTGACGCCGCTGATCGACATGCTCGCGCTCGAGGATGCGTCGGACCGGCTGGGCCGCTCGGCGCGGGCGGCGGACGCGGTGACGGGCCGGCTAGCGGCGCTCGATCCGGCGAAGCGCGCGGCGGTCGCCACCGATCTGCGCGATATCGACCAGCTGCTGATCGATCCGGCCGGGCTGCCGCTGCGCCCCTGGTATCGCAACATGATCTACGCGCCGGGGCGTTTCACCGGCTACGGCGCCAAGACGTTGCCCGGCGTGCGCGAGGCGATCGAGGAACGGCGCTTCGACGACGCGCGTCTGTACGTGGCAAAGACCGCGACGGTGCTCAACGCGTATTCGGATCGGCTCGACAAGGCCGTGCGGGACGCGTCATGAGGGGCGCATGCGAAGAAACGCCCTCTCCCCCTGGGGGAGCATCGGGTCCGCCATGCCGCCGGGATGGCCTAAACAGCACTGCGTGCTGTTTACCCGATGCTGTTTGGGCGAGGGGCCGCGGCGCGAAGCGTCGCGGTCCGCCGCTGGTAACGACCGTAGACGCTCGCTGCGCCCGCGCCCCTCACCCTGCCCTCGCCCGCAGGGGGAGAGGGTTCCAGGCGCTAAACCGCCTCGAACTGCTCAGCCGCGACCGCGGCGGTCGCCGAGAGGCGGATCACGTCGTTCGCCTCCACTTCGGCGACGAGACCGAGCGGGATATAGTGGTGCCTGGCGCCCTGCCCGTCCTCGGTCTGTGCGCTGTCGTCCTTGGTCAGCTTGATCCGTTCGCCGTCGATGTGATCGACGGTGCCGAGATGGACGCCGTCGGCGCCGATCACCTCGGCATGCTCCTTGATTGCGGCCCGATCGATCATCATGTGTCTCCTGTGCTGGCGAGGTCCGAACGCACCGACGCCGGGATGGTGGCGCATGACGCATGATCCTTTCGACCGCAGCGCGGGTCACGCTCGCCGCGACGCTGGCGTTCGTCGGCGCAGGCGCAGCGACACTGTCGCGCCTGCGCGCGTTGTCCGCCGACACGCCCGCGGCTTATGCGGCGCGGATCGCGGGCACGATGCTGGTCATGCTCGGCGTGATCCTGACCGTCTTCACGCTCGTCTACGCCTCTTCCGTCCCGCTCTCCTGATCGTTTCCTGTAAGGACCGCCGCCATGTCGTTGCTCAAGGCCTCCAAGACCTACAAGCCGTTCGAATACCCCTGGGCGTTCGAATATTGGAAGCGCCAGCAGCAGCTCCACTGGCTGCCCGAGGAGG
>CAXTNX010000074.1:0-6810 GCA_964245815.1 uncultured Sphingomonadaceae bacterium
GGACTGGTGACCCCTACGGGAATCGAACCCGTGTTTTCGCCGTGAGAGGGCGACGTCCTGGACCGCTAGACGAAGGGGCCGTAAGCGGGGAGGGCGCTCTGTATGGTTGGCCCGTCATCGCGTCAACCGCGAACTGGCTGGCCTCAGGCGGCGTGGCGTTCGCGTTCCTTGAGCTCCTCGTTGATCATGTCGGCGACGAGGAAGGCGAGTTCGAGGCTCTGTCCCGCGTTCAAACGCGGATCGCAATGCGTATGGTAGCGCGCCGCCAGCCCCTCGTCGGTGATCGCGACCGCGCCGCCGGTGCATTCGGTGACGTTCTGGCCGGTCATCTCGATGTGGACGCCGCCGCCGTGCGTGCCCTCGGCGCGGTGCGCCGCGAAGAAGCCGCGGACCTCCGCGAGGATGCGCTCGAACGGACGCGTCTTGTAGCCGTTGGCCGCCTTGACGACGTTGCCGTGCATCGGGTCGCACGACCACACCACCTGTCGGCCCTCGCGCTTGACCGCGCGGATCAGCGGCGCGAGCCCCTTCTCGATCCTGTCCTGCCCGTAACGCGAGATCAGCGTGATGCGCCCGGGCACGTGGCGGGGATCGAGCACGTCGAGCAGCCGCAGCAGCATGTCGGGTTCGAGACTCGGACCGCACTTGATGCCGATCGGATTGCCGATGCCGCGCAGGAACTCGACATGCGCCGATCCCTCGAAGCGCGTCCGGTCGCCGATCCACACCATGTGCGCGGAGCAATCATACCAGTCCCCGGTCAGCGAATCCTGGCGCGTCATCGCCTGCTCGTAGGGCAGCAGCAGCGCCTCGTGACTAGTGTAGAAGCGCGTCCCCTGGAGCTGCGGCACGGTCTCGGGGTCGAGACCGCATGCCGCCATGAAGTCGAGCGCATCGCCGATCCGGTCGGCGAGCGCCTGGTAGCGCTCCGCCCACGGACTGCGGCCCATGAAATCGAGCGTCCAGCGATGGACCTGCACGAGATTGGCGTAGCCCCCCTGCGCGAAGGCACGCAGCAGGTTGAGCGTCGCGGCGGATTGATTGTAGCCGCGGATCATGCGCTCCGGGTCGGGGTGCCGCGCGTCCGGGGTGAAGGCGATGTCGTTGACGTTGTCGCCGCGATAGCTCGGCAGCGAGACGCCGTCGCGCTCCTCGGTCGGCGCGGAGCGCGGCTTGGCGAACTGCCCGGCCATCCGGCCGACCTTCACCACCGGCACCTTGGAGGCATAGGTCAGCACCACCGCCATCTGGAGCAGCACGCGGAAGGTGTCGCGGATGTTGTCCGGATGGAACTCGGCGAAGCTCTCGGCGCAGTCGCCGCCCTGGAGCAGGAAGGCGCGACCCGCCGCGACCTGCGCGAGTTGCTCGGTCAGCGCGCGCGCCTCGCCGGCGAACACCAGCGGCGGGAACCGGGCGATCGTCGCCTCGGCGTCGGCCAGCGCGACCGGATCCGGATAGTCGGGAAGCTGTCGCGCCTCGTGGCTGCGCCAACTCGTCGGGGTCCAGACGGCGGGCATGGTCACACTCCTGTAGGGGCGCCGTCCATGATCCCGAGCGCGCCAAAAGGCAATGGATCGCCGTCCGGGCGCTCGCCCGAGAGGTATCGTTCCACCTGATCGAGGATCCTGATCGCGGCATGTCCGTCGCCGAACGGGAAGGCGGGCGCCGCCATCGCCGCGTGCGCCGCCGGGTCGTCGAGCAGGCGGGCCGCGACGGCGACGATCCGATCGGGATCGGTGCCGACCAGCGCCAGATTGCCGCTATCGACCCCTTCCAGCCGTTCGGTGACGGTGCGCAGCACCAGCGCCGGCACCCCGAGCGCCGGCGCCTCCTCCTGCAGGCCGCCGCTATCGGTCAGGATCAGACGGGCCTCGGCCATCGCGGCGACCAGGGTGCGATAGGAGAGGCTTCCGGTGAGCGTGATCGCCGGATGGCCGCCGAGCAGCGCGCGCACCGTATCCCCGGCCGCCGGATTGGTGTGGACCGGGCAGAGGACACGGACATCGCCACGATCCGCGAGACGCAACACCGCGGCGCAGATGTTCGCGATCCCCCGGCCGAAGCTCTCGCGGCGATGGCAGGTGAGCAGGATGGACGACCTGTCGCCGGCGTGGCGGCGCATCGATGTCCCGCCGATCTGCTCGCGCATCCAGAGCAGCGCGTCGATGCCGGTATTGCCCGTCTCGACCACCGTGCCGCGCACCGCAGCTTCGGTGGCCAGGGCGGCCATCGCGCGTCGGGTCGGCACGAACAGCAGCGTGGCGATGGCATCGATGGCGATGCGGTTGCGTTCCTCTGGCCAGGGATTGTCGAGATCGCCCGAGCGCAGTCCGGCCTCGACATGGCCGACCGGGATGCCCAGCCGGTGCGCGGCGATCGCGCCGGCCAGCGCGGAACTCGTATCACCCTGCACCAGCACCATGGCGGGACGTTCGCCGGCGATGATCGGCATCAGTGCGCTGATCTGGCGCGCGACCATCGTATCGGGATCGGAATGATAGCCGACCGGCGCAAGCCGCAGGTCGGGCGCGAGCCCGAACTCGTCAAGCGCCTCATCGAAACAGACCGGATGCTGGCCGGTCGCGAGCAGTCTGTGCGCGATGCCGGGGCGTTTTCGCGCCGCCAGCGCGATCGGTGCGATCTTGATCGCCTCGGGCCGCGTACCCGCGATCGTCAGCATGCGTCTTGGCCCTGCCACCATCCGCCACCCCCGGATCGTTTCGCGACCAAAACTGTCCGACCGGCATCGGTTTGTCCAGCCGCGTTTCCGGACCGCCGGACGCGCGTTCCGGGGCCGTACGATCCTCGGGCTGTCCGCCGATGACGACGGTGCGATGCCTGGCGCGCCACGGTCCATCGCCACGGTCCGTCGCCGGTCCCGCTTCCCGAGCGAACCGTCCTAACCGAGCAGATCCGCCCGCCATTCCCAGCGGAGCGGATCGCCGTCCATGATCTCGACGCCCGCGGCCTTGAGCGTATCGCGGGCGGCGTCGGCGGCGGCGAAGTCGCGTGCGGCGCGCGCGTGCGCGCGCGCCTCCAGCATGGCCTCGACCTCGGCGTCGGTCGGCGCCGCGGCGGCGGGGCGAAGCGACAGGCCGCGGCGATCGAGACGGAGAAGATCGAGGCCGAGCGCGAGATCGAAGCTCGCCGCCAGCCGCAGCCGCTCCGCCGCCGGCACCGTCGAGGCGAGCATCTCGTCGAGCACCGGAAGCGCCTGGGGCGTCATCAGATCCGCCGCGAGCGCGGCATCGAAGCGCGCCGCGAACTCCCGCGCCGCGTCGGACAGCCCTTCTTCCAGCGCGCGCCGCGGCCAATCGAACGGCGCGCCGCGGCTGGCTGCCACCTCGATCGCGGGGCGGAGCTCGGCCGGATCGCCGGCGTCGGCACGCAGCGCCGCCATCGTGCCGGCGAGCCGCTTCAGCCGGGTCAGCGCGGCGGCGACCGCGTCGAGCGAGAACTCGAGCTCGGAGCGATAGTGCGCGCCGAGGCAGAGCAACCGATAGGCGAGGGGATGCACGCCCCGGTCGATCAGCGCCGCGAGCGTCGCGACCGCGCCCCCGGACTTGGACATCTTGCCGGTGCGATCGACCAGGAAGTTGTTGTGCATCCAGATGTTCGCGCCGGTCGCCGACGAGCAGGTGAAGGCCTGGTTCTGCGCGATCTCGTTGACGTGGTGGATCTCGCGATGATCGATCCCGCCGGTATGGATGTCGAACTGCCGGCCGAGATATTTCAGGCTCATCACCGAGCATTCGAGATGCCAGCCGGGCGCGCCCGCGCCCCACGGCGAGGCCCACTCCATCTGGCGACGCTCGCCGGGTGCCGAGCGCCGCCAGATCGCGAAGTCGGCGGGCGCGCGCTTGCCTGCGACCTGCTCGATACGGCCGACGCCGGGTCCGTCGACCGCCGAGCCGGCGAGGCGGCCGTAGTCGGGCACCGTGCCGGTGTCGAAGTAGAGCCCGCCGTCGATCCGGTAGGCGGCGCCGTGCGCTTCGATCTCGGCGGCGAACGCGATCATGTCCTGGATGTGATCGGTGGCGACGCTCCACAGCGACGGCGGCAGGATCCCGAGCGCGGCGAGATCGGCCTTGAACAGCGCGGTGTAGCGCGCGGCGATGTCCCACGCGGTCTCGCCCGAGGCCCGCGCGGCGAGCTCCATCTTGTCGTCGCCGGCATCGGCATCCGAGGTCAGGTGGCCGACATCGGTGATGTTGATGACGTGCGTGGTGGCATGGCCCTTCCAGTTGAGCGTGCGGCGCAGCGTATCGGTGAAGACATAGGCGCGCAGATTGCCGAGGTGCGCGGCCGAATACACCGTCGGCCCGCACGAATAGAGGCGCACCATGTCCGGATCGATCGGCACGAACCGTTCGATCGCGCGGGTCAGGCTGTTGAACAGGGTCAATGGGGCGCCGCGCATCACGGCGCCGACGTAGCGCCATGCGCGCGTGGCGAGAAGGCCCTGACCGCGCCGGCGGCGATCGAGAGCGCGATCTCGGCGGGGCCGACCGCCCCGATGTCGATCCCGGCCGGTCCCTCGATCCGCGACAGCGTCGCGGCGTCGAAGCCCATCGCACCAAGCCGATCGAGCCGCGCCGCGTGGCTGCGGCGTGATCCGAGCGCGGCGATATAGCCCGCTCCGGAGCGCAGCGCGGCGACGAGCGCCGGATCGTCGATCTTGGGGTCGTGGCTGAGCGTGACGACCGCGGTCGCTGGACCGGGTGCCCCCGCCGCGACCGCCTCGTCCGGCCAGCGATCGTCGAGCACGATGCCGGGAAAGCGCTCCGTGGTGAGGAACCGCGCGCGCGGATCGATCACCGTCACGACGAAGTCCAGCTCGCGTGCCAGCGTCGCCAGCGATTGCGCGACCTGCACCGCGCCGACGATCAGCATCCGTCGCGGCGGGGGATAGACGTTGACGAAACCGGTCGTGGCGTCCGCGCGCGTGATGCCGGTGCCGGGATCGGTCGCGAGCGTCAGTCGCTGCCCCGCCGCCCGCGCCGCCGCGATGCGCCCGAACAAGGCCGGCGGGAAGCCCCTCTCGTCGACCGGCTGCACCATCACCTCGATCGCGCCGCCGCACGGCAGCCCGACCTCCCACGCCGCGGGATCGGTGATGCCATAGCGCAGCGTCCGGAACCGACCGCCGGCGATGACCTCGGCGGCATTGGCGATGACCTCGCCCTCGACGCACCCGCCCGAGACAGATCCCTCGAAGCGGCCGTCGGCGGCGACGATCATATGGCTTCCGCGTGGCCTCGGCGCGGAGCCCCAGGTGCTGATGACGGTGGCGATCGCGATCTTCTGATCGCGCCATTGCGCGGCGCGGGCGAGGAGGCGGTCGAGATCGGGCATGAGGCGGAACTAGGACGTCGCGGGCGCCGCGCCAAGGGCCGCGCTCAGTCCCGCGGCGGTTCCGCCGCCCACGACGCGTCGATCGAACCGACACCCGCCTCGTCGAGCCGGATCGATGCCGCCAGCAGCGCCTCGAAAGCCGGTCCGACCGATTCGGCGTCGAGCAGCAGCGCCAATGTCTGCTGCGCCCGTGGCGGGCACAGCGTCGCATCGCGCCAGAGCTGGAGAAGGACCGCCTCGTCCTCGCCGACGCGATGATGGTCGAGCGGCGAGAATGCGATATCGGTCAAGGCGCGCTGGTTGAGCTCGGCGAGCAGGCGGTGGACATGCGGGAGGGCCGGCAAGGCGCCGGCACGCGCGAAGCCGGGCGCGAGCTGGCCGGGCGGACAGGTGCCGCGCGTCGCGCAGTGGATCCAGCCGCGCATCGCCCAGAGCAGGAAGCGACCGCTCGGGGACAGATCGGCAATCGGCTGATCGACGAAGGCGTACATGGCGACTCTCCAAATTGCGAACGAGTCGCAGAACACCGCACTTGAGAACCGATCGCAAGGAATTTCGTGGAAGGGACATCCGGGTACGCCGAACCGAATAGTCTCCCCATGGACTCGGGAATAGATCGGCGTAGCATCCTTCCAGCCGGAGACGGTCGCCTGGAGCGACTCCCGCTGGAGTAGGTGCCATGTTCCATGATCGCCTCGCACGGACACCCATCTGCCTGACGCTCCCCGGGCTCGACGGCAGCGGCCCCGATCACTGGCAGACGCTCTGGGAGCGCGAGCGGCCGGGCATGGATCGCGTCGATCTCGGCACCTGGGCGAGCCCGTCGCGCAACCAATGGATCAGCCGGCTCGAACGCGCCCTGGCGCAGGCGCGCGGACCGGTCGTCCTGGTCGCGCACAGTCTCTCCTGCCATCTCGTCGCGTGGTGGGCGCAGCTGGCCGGCGAGGCGGCGTCGCGCCCGGTCGCGGGTGCGATGCTGGTGGCGCCCCCCGATCTCGAACGCACCGGACTCGATCCGCGGATCGCCTGCTTCGCGCCGACACCGCGCGCGGTGCTACCGTTCCCGACTGTCGTCGTGGCGGCCCGCGACGACCCGTGGTGCAGCACCGCGCGCGCGCGCGAGATGGCCGGCAACTGGCTCGCCGCCTTCTACGACGTCGGCAGCGGCGGCCATCTCAACGCCGGGTCCGGGCTCGGATCCTGGCGCGAGGGACAGGGCGTGCTGGACGGCCTGCTCGATCACGTGTGCGCCCGCGGCGACCGGCGCATGGACGACCAGATCGTGCGCGAGCGACCGGAGCTGATCGCCACCGTCCCGGCCTGACCGTGGGTTGACGAGGCCGGCAAAGCTGCGCAGAGGACGCCGCTTCCGAGCATCGAGGCCCGATGGCGGAGTGGTTACGCAGAGGACTGCAAATCCTTGCACGCCGGTTCGATTCCGGCTCGGGCCTCCAC
>CAXTNX010000075.1:0-6653 GCA_964245815.1 uncultured Sphingomonadaceae bacterium
ACGTTCTCGAGCTTGATGCCGAGATCCTCGGAGATCATCTCGCCCTTGGTCAGGATCGCGATGTCCTCGAGCATCGCCTTGCGGCGATCGCCGAAGCCCGGCGCCTTGACGGCGGCGACCTTCAGACCGCCGCGCAGCTTGTTGACGACCAGCGTGGCGAGCGCCTCGCCCTCGATGTCCTCGGCGATGATGAGCAGCGGACGGCCCGACTGGACGACCGCTTCCAGGATCGGGAGCATCGCCTGGAGGTTCGACAGCTTCTTCTCGTGGATGAGGATGTAGGGGTCGGTAAGCTCGACCTGCATCTTCTCGGGATTGGTGATGAAATAGGGCGACAGGTAGCCGCGGTCGAACTGCATGCCCTCGACGACGTCGAGCTCGAACTCGAGACCCTTGGCTTCCTCGACCGTGATGACGCCTTCCTTGCCGACCTTCTCCATCGCTTCGGCGATCTTGCGGCCGACTTCCTCGTCGCCGTTCGCCGAGATGATGCCGACCTGCGCCACTTCGTTGGTGCCGGCGACCGGCTTCGAGCGCGCCTTGAGGTTCTCCACGACCTTGATCGTGGCGAGATCGATGCCGCGCTTGAGGTCCATCGGGTTCATGCCCGCAGCCACCGACTTCATGCCTTCGCGGACGATCGCCTGGGCGAGCACGGTCGCGGTGGTGGTGCCGTCGCCGGCGATGTCGTTGGTCTTGGAGGCCACCTCGCGCACCATCTGCGCGCCCATGTTCTCGAACTTGTCCTTGAGCTCGATCTCCTTGGCGACGGTGACGCCGTCCTTGGTGATGCGCGGCGCGCCGAAGCTCTTGTCGATGACGACGTTGCGACCCTTGGGGCCGAGCGTCACCTTGACCGCGTCGGCGAGGATGTCGACGCCGCGCAGGATGCGCTCGCGCGCGTCGCGGCTGAATTTCACGTCCTTGGCTGCCATGTCGGGCTACCTTTCTTTCTGTACGTCGCCCGGCGAAGGCCGGGTCGCGGGAAACTGGGAGATGCCGGCCTGCGCCGGCACGACGATGTCAGGTCAGCCGACAATACCCAGAATGTCGCTTTCCTTCATGATGATCAGGTCCTCGCCATTGACCTTGACCTCGGTGCCCGACCACTTGCCGAACAGGATGCGATCGCCGGCCTTGACCTCCAGCGGGTGGATGTCGCCGGCATCGTTGCGCGCGCCGGTGCCGGCGGCGACGACCTCGCCCTCCTGCGGCTTTTCCTTGGCGGTGTCGGGGATAATGATGCCGCCGGCGGTCTTCTCTTCGGCTTCGACGCGACGGACCAGCACGCGATCGTGCAACGGACGGAAGTTCATTGAGGCTACCCTTTCCTCTGGGCGCCGACCGCATGCGCAGGCCGGCTGGGAAACGCTGTTGGCACTCACTCGGCGCGAGTGCCAACGCGGGCCATATGGCGCTTCCCACGGCGGCGTCAAGCACCGGTCGCGTCTAAATCGGAGCGTATCCGCGCAGCCGTTGCGGGCGCGGAACGGATCGAGTCGCCGGCCGATTTCGCGGCCGCCACGATTGCCTCGGCCGCGTGCGTCCTCTAGCGCGGGGACATGACGACGAGGTGACGGCAATGCGGTTCGTGCGGGCTTTCTGGCGCTTCCTCGTCGGTGTCAAGGATCTGCTGGCGCTGTGCCTGCTGGTCATGCTGTTCGGCGCGCTGTTCCTCGCCTTGTCGAGCGGCGGCCCGAGCATCGCGGCGGGCGGCGCGCTGGTGCTCGACCTTCACGGCAGCCTGACCGAGCAGCCCGCGGAGGCGCGGCCGCTCGATCTGGTCGGCGCCGGCGGCGGCACCGACATCGACCAGTTCCGCCTGCGCGACGTGATCCGCGGCGTCACCGCCGCGGCGAGCGAAGACAAGGTCAAGGTGGTGGTCCTCGATCTCGACAGCTTCGCGGGCGGTGGCCAGGCCGCGATCTCCGAGCTCGGCCGCGCGATCGATACGGTGCGCCGGCGCGGCAAGCCGGTGCTCGCCTTCGCGACCGGCTACGACGACGCACGCTATCTGCTCGCCGCGCATGCTAGCGAGATATGGCTCGATCCGCTCGGCGCGGTGCTCACCACCGGTCCCGGCGGGTCGCAGCTCTACTACAAGGGCCTGCTCGACAGGATCGGCGTCGATGCGCACGTCTACCGCGTCGGCAAGTTCAAGTCGGCGGTCGAGCCGTTCGTCCGCACCGAGGCGAGCCCCGAGGCGCGCGCCGCCAACCAGGCGCTGCTCGATGCCCTTTGGGGGCGCTGGCAGGCCGAGGTCGCCGCGACCCGGCCCGGGGCGCGGATCGCCGACTATCTCGGCGGGCTCGTGCAGGGCCGGATCCCCAACACGACGCTCGCCGCCCACGCGCTGGCGATGGGGCTGGTCGACAAGCTCGGCGACCAGGCGACGTTCGACGCGCGCGTCGCGCAACTCGTCGGCAAGGGCGACAAGTCGTCGTCGCCGTACAAGGCCATCGCGCTCGCCGACTGGATCGACGCCAACCCCTCGCCGACGAGCGGCGACGCGATCGGCGTGGTCACGGTGGCGGGCGACATCGTCGACGGCAAGGCGCCGCTCGGCACCGCGGGCGGCGACAGCATCGCCGAAGCGCTCGCCAAGGCGATGACCGACGACAAGCTGAAAGCGCTCGTCATCCGCGTCGATTCGCCGGGCGGATCGGTGACCGGATCGGACCGCATCCGCGGCGCGATCCTCGCCGCCAAGGCGCGCGGGTTGCCGGTGGTCGTGTCGATGGGGTCGGTGGCGGCATCCGGCGGGTACTGGGTGTCGACCACCGCCGACGAGATCTATGCCGAGCCCGCGACGATCACCGGCTCGATCGGCGTGTTCGGGATCATCCCGACCTTCGAGAACACGCTCAGGAAGATCGGTCTCACCGCCGACGGGGTGCGCGCGACGCCGCTCTCCGGCCAGCCCGACGTCTATCAGGGCACCACGCCGCAGGTCGACGCGCTGATCCAGGCGGGTATCGACCAGACCTATGCGCGCTTCACCGGCCTCGTCGCGGCCGCGCGCCATCTCGCGGTGGCGCGGGTCGACGAGATCGGCCAGGGCCATGTCTGGGACGGCGTCACCGCCCAGCGGCTCGGGCTGGTCGACAAGCTCGGCGGGCTGTCCGACGCGCTGGCCGGGGCCGCGCGGCTGGCCAGGCTCGATCCGGCGCATGTCCACCCCGTCTATGTCGAGCGGCCGGTGTCGTTCAAGCGCAGGTTGCTCCATCTCCTCACCGACAGCGGCGACAGCGGTTCGGCCGCCACGACCGCCCGCGATCCGTTCGCCGGGCTGGCACAGCGCCCGGATGCGGCGCTGGCGCAGGCGATCGGCGACGCGCGGCGCGTGCTCGGCGGCCCCTCGATCCAGGTCCGCTGTCTGACCTGCGGGCCGGGCGCACCGCCCTCACCTGCCGATCTCGCCGCGGCGCGGAGGCTGATCGCGGGCGCCGGGCTGTGACCGGCGCGATCCGCGCGGTGAAGCCCGCGGACGCCGCCGCGATCGCCGCGATCTATGCGCCCTATGTGACGGAGACGACGATCACCTTCGAGGAGGAGGTGCCCGACACCGCCGAGATCGCGACACGGATCGGCCGGCTGACCCCGACCTTCCCGTGGCTGGTCGCCGAGCGCGACGGCGCGCTGCTCGGCTACGCCTATGGCTATCGCTACCGTGCGCGCGCCGCCTATCGCCGCGTCGCCGAGACCGGCATCTATGTCGCCCGCGAAGCGCGTGGCACGGGCATCGGCACGCCGCTCTACGCGGCGCTGCTCGAGGCACTGGAGCGAGCCGGCTATGTCGCCGCGATCGGGGTGCTGGCGTTGCCCAATCCGGCGAGCGAGGCGCTGCACGCGCGGCTGGGCTTCCGCCGGATCGGGGTGCAGGAGGGCATCGGCTACAAGCACGGCCGGTGGCTCGATATCGGCATCTGGCAGCGCGATCTGGCGGAACGGCCGCGGCTGACGCCGTGACACCGACGACGTCATCCCGTCGAACGCCGGGATGACGAGAAACGCAGCCGGGATGACGGAGGCGTGGCTGGAGCACGACGACTTCGATGTGATCCACATCGTATCCGTTCGCATAAGGTAAAGTCGTCGCGACTAGAGCATGATGACATCAGTTTGACCAACTGTATTTCCGTTCGTGTCGAGCGAAGTCGAGACACCTGCTCCCGGAACGGCGTCTCGACTTCGCTCGACACGAACGGAGTACGGTGGATCAAAACGAAGTCATCATGCTCTAGATCCCCCCCTCCACCGCGTCGCGCCCGGCTCCGCGCAGCGCGATCGCGAGCGCGTCGCCGCAGGCCGCGAGCAGCGTCGCGTCGGTCGAGCGGATGACGAAATCGGCGCCGACCCGCCCCTCCCGGAAGAACGGATAGCTGCCGATCTGGCAGCCGGGATGCGCGCGCTCGGTCTCGCGCAGCAGGTCGGCGACCTCGCTTTCCGCCACCCAGCAGCCAAGCGTGCGCGACACCACCGGCAGCCCGCCGTCGAGCATGCCGGTCAGCGCGTCCAGCATCTGCGCCGCGATCGCGGGCACGCCCGCCATGATGAAGATGTTGCCGAGCCTGATGCCCGGCGCGCCCGACAGCCGGTTCTCGATCAGGTCCGCGCCCGCCGGCACGCGCGCCATGCGCAGCCGTGCCTCGTTGAGGCCGCCCTTGTCGGCATAATAGCCGTCGAGGATCGCCCGCGCGCGCGGATGGATCTCCACCGCGACATCGTATGCCGCGGCGATCGCATCGACGGTGATGTCGTCGTGCGTCGGACCGATCCCGCCGGTGGTGAAGAGATAGTCGTGGCACGCCGCGAGCGGGCGCACGGCGTCGGCGATCGCGGCCATGTCGTCGGCGATCACCCGCACCTCGACGAGCCGGATGCCCTGCGCGTTGAGCCATGCCGCGAGCTGCGCGACGTTGCGATCCTGCGTCCGCCCGGACAGGATCTCGTCGCCGATGACGACGAGCGCGGCGGTCCAGACACGCGGGGGCTGCTCCATCGCGTGTGCCATAGCGCCCGCCGCGCGCCGACGCTATATGCGGCGGATGACCAACTATCTTTCCGTCACCGGCAACGACGCGATCGAGCGGGACGGCGCGATCAAGCTCTACGACGCGCCGGCCTTCGCGGGGATGATGCGCGCCGGGCGGCTCGCCGCGCATATCCTCGACAGGCTGGCAGCGCACGTCGTGCCGGGCGTCACCACCCAGGCGCTCGACGACCTGGTGCGCGCCGACACGCTGGCCGCGGGTGCGGTGCCGGGCACGCTCGGCTATCGCGGCTACACGCACAGCTGCTGCATCTCGATCAACCATGTCGTGTGTCATGGCATCCCGTCCAACAAGCCGCTCAAGGACGGCGACATCGTCAACATCGACGTGACCCCGGTGCTGGACGGCTGGCACGGCGACACCAGCCGCATGTTCCTGGTCGGCGACGTCGCGCTCAAGGCGCGGCGGCTGGTCGAGGTCACCTACGAATGCCTGATGCTGGGCGTTGCGCAGGCGCGGCCGGGCAACCGGCTGGGCGATGTCAGTCACGCGATCCAGACCCATGCCGAGCGTCACCGCTACGGCGTGGTGCGCGATTTCTGCGGGCACGGCGTCGGCCGTGTGTTCCACGATGCGCCCGAGGTCGTCCATGTCGGCAAGCCCGGCACCGGCCCCGAGCTCAAGCCCGGCATGATCTTCACGATCGAGCCGATGATCAACATCGGCCGCGCCGACGTGAAGATGCTCGACGACGGCTGGACGGCGGTGACCCGCGACCGTTCGCTGTCTGCGCAGTTCGAGCATTCGATCGGCATCACCGAGACGGGCTGCGAGATCTTCACCGGGAGCCCCGGCGGCTTCGACAAGCCGCCTTACTGAGCGCGTCGCCGCGGGCCGACGCCGCGAAAGGCTTCTTCGCCGCGCGGCCGAGCCGGCGAGCGCCATCGTCACAGCCCACAGACGCCGGCCTATCGGACGTTCGCATGGTGACCGCGCGTTAACCACTTCGTGGCAGGACGGCGCCGTGTTCATCCGCAATCCCGGCCCCTGCGCGGTCGATACCTCGAGCACGGTGCAACCCGGGCGCCGGCGGCGCCTCGGCATACGGGTCCTGCTCGGCACGTCGCTGCTCCTCATCATCGCGGGTCTGGCGATTGATGCGACCCGGCACGGTCGGCACGCGGCGGCGACGACGGAACAGGGCGATGCGGCGCTGTATCGCGCGATCGACACGCGAATGGCCGACGGCCAGGGCTATTATCGGGCCGCCGCCGCCGAGCAACGCCGGCGCGGCTTCCCGATCCGCCCCTTCGTCGCGATACGCATGCCGGCGCGCGCCTGGGTTGTCCGCCTCCTTGGAGGTTCGGGCGCGCTGCATCTGGCGCAGGTGCTGGCGATACTCGCGGTGCTGGTTACCGCGCTGCGGCTGCGCCGCGACCACCCGGAGCTGTTCTCGCGCTACGCGCCCCTGCCCGCGTTCGGGCCCGCGGCCTTCTGCCAGACGATCCAACTGCCCATGTCCGCCATGTAGTTCGTCTGGCCGCCCAGCGAGGCCAGCGCAGCGTCGTGGAGGCGGGCTCGCGACGACTCAGGATTGCCTCCGGTATCGCGGGCACGATCCTCCTCGTCGCCACGATCCTCATCGTCACCGGTGACCTC
>CAXTNX010000076.1:0-5927 GCA_964245815.1 uncultured Sphingomonadaceae bacterium
TCGAGAACGTGCCCTTCTACGGCGCGGCGCTGCTCTGCCTCGATCATCCCGAGGTCCAGGCGATCCTCCCGCGGGTGAGGGACCGCCGGATCGTGACCTACGGGTTCAGCGCGCAGGCCGACGTGCGCGGCGTCAACGTGACACCGGTGCCCGGCGGCAACCGCTTCGAGACGGTCATCCGCCAGCGCGACGGGTCGGTGCGCTCGATCGAGGGGATCGAGCTGCCGATGCCCGGCCGCCACAACGTCTCGAACGCACTCGCCGCGATCGGCGTGGCGCTTGAGCTCGGCGTGCCCGACGCGGTGATCCGCACCGGCTTCGCCAAGTTCGGTGGGGTCAAGCGGCGCTTCACCAAGGTCGGCGACGTGGGTGGGGCGGCGATCATCGACGATTACGGCCATCATCCGGTCGAGATCCGGGCGGTGCTCTCGGCGGCGCGCGAAGGCGCGGCGGGGCGCGTGATCGCGGTGGTGCAACCGCATCGCTACACCCGGCTGCGCGATCTGATGGACGATTTCCAGCAGGCGTTCAACGATGCCGACCTGGTCTATGTGGCACCCGTCTATCCCGCCGGCGAGCCGCCGATCGACGGCGTCGACGCCGCCGCGCTGGTCGCCGGCCTGCGCACCCGCGGCCATCGCTCGGCGAGCGAGATCGCGGACGCCGCCGCGCTGGCGGTCGAGCTGGCGGGCGTGCTCCGGCCGGGCGACACGGTGATCTGCCTGGGCGCCGGCGACATCACGAAGTGGGCGGCAGGGCTCGCGGGCGCGATCGAGTCGGCGGGCGCGAAGGTCGTGGAGCCGGCGGAGTGACCGTCGCTTCCCTTCGTCATCCCCGCGACAGCGGGGATCCGGCTGCCTCGGCGGGGATGACGGTGGACGCAGGCGCCGCGCTCGCCGACTTCATCTGGTTCCGCACCGGCGGTTCCGCGCAGTGGCTGGCGCGGCCGCGCGACGTCGCCGATCTGGCGTCTTTCCTCGCCGCGCTCGATCCCGCGACGTCGGTGATGCCGATCGGCGTCGGCTCCAACCTGATCGTCCGCGACGGCGGCGTGCCGGGGGTCGTCGTGCGACTGCCCAAGGGCTTCGCGACGGTCGCGATCGCGCCCGGCCACCGGGTGCGCGCCGGCGCCGCCGCGATGGGCATCACCGTGGCGTCCGCCGCGCGCGACGCCGGGATCGCCGGGCTCGAGTTCCAGCGCGGCATTCCCGGCACGATCGGCGGCGCGGTGCGCGGCAATGCCGGCGCGTACGGTCGCGACATGACCGACGTGCTGGTCGAGGCGACCGTCGTCACCCGCGCGGGCGACATCGAGGTCTGGCCGGCCGCGCGGTTCGGATACAGCTACCGCCATTCCGAACTGCCCGAGGACGCGATCGTCGTGGAGGCGCTGCTACAGGGCGCAGCCGGCGACAAGGCCGCGATCGCCGCCGAGATGGACCGCATCGCCGCCGAGCGCGAGGCCACGCAGCCGCTGCGCTCGCGCACCGGCGGCTCGACCTTCAAGAACCCGGATGGCCACAAGGCGTGGGCGTTGATCGATGCCGCCGGCTGCCGGGGCCTGACGCTTGGAAACGCGCAGGTGTCGGAGAAGCATTGCAACTTCCTGCTCAACCTCGGCGCCGCCACGTCTGCGGATATCGAAGCGCTGGGCGAGGAGGTCCGCAGGCGGGTGAAGGCGCATTCGGGCGTGACGCTCGAGTGGGAGATCCAGCGGGTGGGGACTCCCTCTCCCTTTCAGGGGAGAGCGGCAGTCGTGGATGATGTGAGCCAACCTCATGCTTCGACGTCCCCCCTCCCGACCCTCCCCCCTGGAGGGGAGAGGGCTTCATGACCCTCCACGTCGCGGTGCTGATGGGCGGCTGGTCGGCCGAGCGGGAGGTCTCGCTCACCAGCGGCCGCGGCGTCGCGCAGGCGTGCGAGGCGCTGGGCCACCGCGTCGTCGCGATCGACATGGATCGCGACGTCGCGCAGAAGCTCGCGCGCGCCGCGCCCGACGTGGTGTTCAACGCGCTCCACGGGACACCCGGCGAGGACGGCTCGGTGCAGGGCATGCTCGACCTGATGGGACTCCCCTATACGCATTCGGGTCTCGCCGCCTCGGTGATCGCGATCGACAAGGAGCTGACCAAGCAGCAGCTCGTTCCCCACGGCATCCGCATGCCGCTCGGCAGGGTGGTGGCGAGCGAGACGCTGTATGCGGGCGATCCGCTGCCACGGCCCTATGTGCTCAAGCCCGTCAACGAGGGCTCGTCCGTCGGCGTCGCGATCGTCGGGGAGCGCGGCAATCACGGCGACCCGATCGGCCGCGACAGCGAGGGGCCGTGGCGGCATTTCGAGCGGCTGCTCGCCGAGCCCTTCATCCCCGGGCGCGAGCTTACCGTCGCCGTCGTCGGGACAGCCGCGCTCGCCGTCACCGAGCTCCAGATCGATAGCGGCTTCTACGACTACGAGCACAAATACACCGACGGCATCACCACCCATGTGTGCCCGGCCGAGATCCCGCAGGAGATCGCCCGGGCCGCGATGCGGATCGCCGAGGACGCGCATCGCCTGCTCGGCTGCCGCGGCTGCTCGCGTTCGGACTTCCGCTGGGACGAGGCGCGCGGCCAGGATGGGCTGTACCTGCTCGAGGTCAACACCCAGCCCGGCATGACCCCGCTCAGCCTGGTGCCCGAACAGGCGCGCCATGTCGGCATGAGCTACGAGGCGCTGGTCCAGCGCCTGCTCGACACCGCTCTTGCCGGACAGGGAGCCACGCCATGACCGAGCGCGCGCGGATCAGACGCGGGTCGAGCCCGCGCGGCGGCCAGCCGCCGGCGATCGCGCGGCGCGGCGTCGTCGCCGCCAAGACCGCGCGCAAGGCGGTCGCGACGCGCGCGGTCGCGACCATCCCGCTGCCCGCCGACCGGCTCGCCCGGCTGTGGCGCGGCTCGCTCTACGGCATCGCCGCATTGGGTGTGGTCGGCGCGGCGTGGGCGGTGGGTCTGCCCGGCATGGTCGGCACGCAGCTCGGCGAGCTCGCCGGGATCGCGGGGCTGTCGGTCAGGCATGTCGAGATCCAGGGCATCCATCGCATGGACCGGCTGCCGGTCTATTCGGTCGCGCTCGACCAGACCTCGACCGCGATGCCGCTCGTCGACCTCGGCGAGATCCGGCGGAAGCTGCTCAAGTTCGGCTGGGTCGCCGATGCGCGCGTCTCGCGCCGCTTGCCCGACACGCTGCTGGTCGACATCGTCGAGCGCCAGCCCGCGGCGATCTGGCAATCGGGCGGCAAGCTCGCGCTGATCGACGGCACCGGCGTGGTGCTCGCGCCCGTCGATCCCAAGGCGATGCCCGATCTGCCGGTGATCGTCGGTCCCGGCGCCAACACGCGCACCGCCGATCTCGACGGGCTGCTCGCCGCGGCGCCGCGGTTGAAGCCGATGGTCGGTGGCGCGACCTGGGTCGGCGGGCGGCGCTGGGACGTGCGCTTCGCCTCGGGCGAGACCCTGGCGCTGCCCGAGGGCGAGACGCTCGAGCGCACGGCCTTCGCCAAGTTCGATCGGATGGACCAGTTCGCGCGCCTGCTCGGCCGCGGCTTCGTCCGCTTCGACATGCGCATCCCCGACAAGTTCGTGGTCCGTGTCAGCCGCGAGCCGGGGGCGGTGGTCGGCGATCCCGTCCCCGCCCGCCCGGTCACGCCCGCCATCGCGGCGCCGCCGCCGCCGGCCGGCACCGACGCGGTCTAGCCGATGGCCGAACGCCGCGCCGAAAAGCTCATCACCGCGCTCGACATCGGCTCCTCCAAGGTCTGCGCGCTGATCGCCGAGAAGGGCGAAGGCGGCGAGCTGACCGTGCTCGGCACCGGCCAGCGCGAGAGCCGGGGGGTCAGGCGCGGCTACATCGCCGACATGGAGCGCACCGAAGGCGCGATCCGCGAGGCGGTCGAGCAGGCCGAACGTATCGCCGGCGTCAACATCGAGGACGTCTGGGTGGGCTTCTCGGCGGGCGGCCTGGTCAGCCGGGTCGCCGCGGTGGAGGTCGAGCTCGGCGGGGTCAGGATCGAGCAGGCCGATATCGACGATCTGCTCGACGCCGGCCGCAACTCGATCGATCCCGAGGGGCGCATGGTGCTGCACGCGCAGCCGACGCTCTACACGCTCGACGACGTGCGCGGGGTCAAGAAGCCGCTCGGCCTGTATGCCGACAAGCTCGGCGTCGACATCCACGTCATCGCCGCCGACGCCTCGCCGGTGCGCAATCTCGATCTCGCGGTGCGCTCGGCGCATCTCGCGGTGCGCTCGATCGTCGCCGCGCCGATCGCCACCGGGCTCGCCTGCCTGTCCGACGAGGAGCGCGAGCTCGGCGTCGCGCTGGTCGAACTCGGCGCGGGCGTCACCAACGTCTCGCTGTTCGCGGGCGGGATGCTCGTCGGCCTGGCGGCGATCCCCTATGGCGGGCAGGACATCACCGACGACATCGCGTCGGCCTTCGGCACCCGGCGCAGCCAGGCCGAGCGGATGAAATGCTTCTACGGTTCGGCAACGACGTCCCCGCGCGACAATCACGAGATGATCGAGGTCGCGCCGATGGCGGTCGGCGAGGAGAATGCTGAACCGCAGCGCATCACCCGCGCGCAGCTCATCGCGGTGATCCGCCAGCGGCTCGATCTGCTTGCCGGCGACATTGGCGTCGCGCTCAAGCAGCTCGGCTTCGCCGGCCCGATCGGGCGGCAGGTGGTGCTGACCGGGGGCGGCGCCGAGCTGAAGGGCATCGCCGATTACGTCCAGGGGGTGCTTGGCCGCGCGGTGCGGATCGGGCGCCCGCGCGGGCTCGCCGCATTGCCCGAGGCTCATGGCGGTCCGGGCTTCGCCACGCTTGCCGGGCTGACGCTCTACGCGGCGTCGAACCCCACCGAATTGCGCTTCGGCGCGGGTGTCGGCGTCGGCGGCGAGGCGCCGTCGGCCGCGCCCGGGCTGATCGGCCGGCTGATCGCCGCGTTCAGAAGCGGATATTGAACGACCGGCCGCGATTTTCTGTGGATTATCGATTTTTTCACGTGCGTCCGACTCGCCGATGCGCCAGACTCGCCCCAGCAGAGGCGTGGACGCGCTGGGCCTCGATGGAGTGTGACCGATGAGCATCGAATTCGTCCGGCCGGAAGTCGACGAGCTGCGGCCCCGCATCAGCGTGATCGGAGTCGGCGGCGCGGGCGGCAACGCGATCGCCAACATGATCGCCGCCGAGGTGCAGGGCGTCGACTTCCTCGTCGCCAATACCGATGCGCAGGCGCTCAACCATTCGCCCGCCGAGCGCCGCATCCAGCTCGGCCTGCGCATCACCCAGGGTCTCGGTGCAGGCTCGCGCCCCGAGATCGGCCGGGCCGCGGCGGAGGAGACGATCGAGCAGGTCGAAAAGGCGCTCGAGGGCGCGCACATGTGCTTCATCGCCGCCGGCATGGGCGGCGGCACCGGCACGGGTGCGGCGCCGGTCATCGCCAAGGCGGCGCGCGATCGCGGCATCCTGACCGTGGGCGTCGTCACCAAGCCGTTCTCGTTCGAGGGCGCGCGCCGGATGCGCTCGGCCGAGGCCGGGATCGACGAGCTTCAGAAGCATGTCGACACGCTCATCGTCATCCCCAACCAGAACCTGTTCCTGATCGCCAACCCCAACACGACCTTCAAGGAGGCGTTCGTGATGGCGGACGAGGTGCTTCAGCAGGGTGTGCGCGGCATCACCGACCTGATGGTGATGCCCGGCCTCATCAACCTCGACTTCGCCGACGTCCGCTCGGTGATGGGCGAGATGGGCAAGGCGATGATGGGCACGGGCGAGAGCTCTGGCGACAACCGCGCGATCGAGGCGGCCGAGAAGGCGATCGCCAACCCGCTGCTCGACGGGGTCAGCATGAAGGGCGCCAAGGGCGTGATCGTCTCGATCACCGG
>CAXTNX010000077.1:0-5659 GCA_964245815.1 uncultured Sphingomonadaceae bacterium
GGTGCGTCAGCGACAACCTCCGCAAGGGCGCGGCGCTGAACGCGGTGCAGATCGCCGAGCTGCTCGGACGGCGGCATCTGCAGAAGGCGGCTTAGGGTGACCATTGGCGGCATGATATCGTTCTGATATCAATTCGACATGGCGCAGGCCCTCATCCGCAAGCTCGCCGAAGACACGCTCGCCGCCTACCGGCTTTCCGCAAAGGCAAAGGGCAGTTCGTTGGAAGCCGAGCTTCGCAAGACGCTCGAACGCCATGCCCCGCCGAAGCCCAAGGATCGCGAGGCGCTCGGGCGGCTATCACGCGAGTTGCGCGCGATGACGCCGCCCGAGGGGCCGGACCCGACCGATAGCACTCTTGATACGCTGGGATCGTGATACCGATCACGGTCGGTGGCTCGACGATGGCTGGGCGGGTCACATTGTCGGTCGTTGATACCAGCGTCGCGATCAAGTTCGTCACGCAGGAGAGCGGGTCGGATGCGGCCTATCGCTTCGTCGTCGGCCCCGAGCCGCTGATCGCGCCCGATTGCCAACAAGGCCGACCTCGCCCATAGCGTCATGCTGCTGGAGGAAGATGCATGACCATCACCGGCCGATGCCGCCGCGGCGCGGTGCGCTACGGGATCGCGGCGAGGCGCTGCCGCGCTCCGATGCGTGCCATTGCCATCAGTGTCGCGTACAAGCAGGGCTGGGTGGGACTGCCCGAAGGCGTGGCCGCCGCGCTGCGCGGCTGAACGCTCAGGCGGCGATGATGCGGTCGCCGCTCTTCATCCGCTTGCCGCTGGTGATGATGACCTTGTCGCCGACCTGCGCCTGATCGAACAGCTTCTTCGCGAAGGCCACGGGAAGCCCGACGCAGCCGTGCGTCGCCCATTTGGGGCTCATCTCGGGGCTGCCGTGGACCGAGACGCCGTCGGGGGTCAGCCGCAGCGTATAGGGCATCGGCGCGTGGTTGTAGGTCGCCGAGAAATGGTGCGCGTCCTTGGCCAGGATCGGGAACACGCCGAGCGGCGTCGGCATCGCGTCCGCGCCGTAGAGGATCGCGGCGGCGCCGATCTCGTAGCCGCCCCGGAACGCGGAGAGCACGCCGGCCTGGAGATCGACGGTGATGACAAGTCGCCCGGCGGGCACGTCCGCATCGTCCCAGACATAGTCGCCGATGCGGATCGGGTTCTGGATGTCGAGGATGCGCTTGACGACGAAGGAGCGGTCGGCCGCGGTGGCCGCGACATGCGGCGGCGCCTGCGCGGCAGGCGGCGGCGCCGCGGCCGCGGCGACTGTGGGCGTATGCGCGAACAGGCTCGCGACGCGGATGCCGATCAATGCCAGCACCGCGAGGCCCAGCAATGCCGGCAGGCCGAACGTCCTGAGCTTGGCGGTCATGCGCGTCTCCTCGACTCTGGCGATAGGCGCGGGCGACCCCGGCGGAAAGCGCCACCATCGCCGCTCTGTATCGCGCAGAGACTTAAGGTCGCGTGAGCCCGTTCGACGGCGACAGGATTGGAGTACGACAAACCGGGACGACGGTGAGGAGGGACTTCCAATCCAACGTGCCGTCGTGCCACTGTCGCGCCCATGACCCGGACCATGACCGGTGGCTGCCAGTGCGGCCGCATCCGCTACGCGGCCGCGCTCGACAGCGACGAGGCGTATCTCTGCCATTGCGGCATGTGCCGCAAGGCGACCGGCAGCGTCGGAACGGCGTTCGTCAACCTGCCCAAGGCGGCGGTGACCTGGACGACGCACGCGCCCGAGCAGTATCGCTCGTCGCCGATCGCCGATCGCGGCTTTTGCGCGACATGCGGCACGCCGCTGACCTTCGCCTTCCCCGACAGCGAGACGATGGACCTCACCGTCGGGTCGTTCGACGACCCCTCCTGGTTCGTGCCCCACCATCATTTCTCGATCGAGACGCGGCTCGGGGCGTGGGTCGACACGTCGCACCTGCCCGGCTACCGGCTCGACGAGCACATGACCGTGGTCGAGCGATGGAAGAAGGCGGTTGGCGACTATCCCGGATGATCTGCCGGTAAGGCGGTTCGCGGCGCATGACGGGACCCGGCTGGCCTGGCGCGAGCTGGGTGCGGGGCGGCCGGTGGTGCTGCTCCACGGATTGTTCTCGAACGCGTTCACCAACTGGGTGCGCTACGGCCATGCAGCGACCATCGCGGCCGCGGGCTTCCGCGTCGTGATGCCCGATCTGCGTGGCCATGGCGACAGCGCGGCGCCGCACGATCCGGCCGCCTATCCGCCCGACATCCTCGCCGACGACGGCTTCGCGTTGCTCGGGACGCTCGGCCTGCGGGACGGCGATTACGACCTGGGCGGCTATTCGCTGGGCGGGCGCACCACCGCGCGGATGCTGGCGCTGGGCGCGCACCCGCGCCGCGCGGTGATCGCGGGCATGGGGCTGGAGGGCCTGCTCGCGACCGGTACCCGCGGCGATCATTTCCGCCAGGTGCTGACCGGGATCGGCAGCCATCCCCGCGGATCGCCCGAATGGTTCGCCGAGGCCTTCCTCAAGACGACCGGCGCGGATCCCGTGGCGATGCTCGCCCTGCTCGACAGTTTCGTCGATACCCCGCGCGCGGTACTGGCGGCGATCCCCGTGCCGACGCTGGTGCTGACCGGGGCGGAGGACGCCGACAACGGCTCGTCCGAGGCACTCGCCGCGCTGCTGCCGGACGCACGGTTCGCCTCGATACCAGGCAATCACATGAGCGCGGTGCTGCGCCCGGAAATCGCGTCCGAAATGGTTCGGTTTCTTGCCGTGGACGGGGCCTCCGGGGCGACGGCTTAGCACTTCCTTCATCGCGGTGGTGGAGAAGCCTCGCCATGTCACCGCTGGCGATCGTCATGTCGAGCCTGACCGGCACCAGCCTGCTGGTCGCGT
The DNA here is from genome assembly GCA_964245815.1 of uncultured Sphingomonadaceae bacterium. Lineage (GTDB taxonomy): Bacteria > Pseudomonadota > Alphaproteobacteria > Sphingomonadales > Sphingomonadaceae > Solisphingomonas. Next base: position 2,894 of record CAXTNX010000077.1, read on the forward strand.
TCGCGCTGGGCATCGCCTGGCAGCGTTTCGGGCGCGAGCCGCACGCCGCGTTGTGGGCCGCCGGTTTCGCGGTGTCGAGCGGTAGCTATCTCGCGCAGCTCGTCGCGCACGTCGTGCCGGTCGCCGCCGCCGCCATGATCCTGCTCGCGGCCAATTGTTCGGCGGTGAGCATGGCGCTGCTCGCGCTTGGCTTCCGGCGCCGCGCCGGGCTCGCCGCACGGGTACCGCTGGTGATCGGCGCCACGCTGCTGGTCGCCAGCGCCACCACGATCCTGGGGCTCGCACTGGACGATCTGCGTCTGCCGCGCATCGTCCTCAGTCTGCTCGCCTTCGTGGCGCTGACGCTGTCGGCGATCGCGGTGCGCGACGATACCGCGAGCACGCATGCGCCGGGGATCGCGACGATGCGCATCCTGTTCGGGTTCGCGCTCTATTGCGCGGTGCTCGCCGGCATCGCCGCCGCGGTCTCGCCGGGCGGACCGGTGACGCCGGCGCTCTATCGCTCGCTTACCCTGATCGGCGTGCCCGGCGGGATGACCGCGATCGGGCTCGGCGCGCTGCTGCTGCTCGGCGGCGATCTCGCCGAGCGGCTGTACCGGCTCGCCGAGATCGACGCGCTGACCGGGCTGCTCAACCGTCGCGGGGTCGAGCGCGCGGCGACGCGCCTGGTCGCGCAGGCGGTGCGCGGCGGGCGGGCGCTGAGCGTGGTCGTCGCCGATCTCGATCGTTTCAAGGCGATCAACGACGGGTTCGGCCACGCGCTCGGCGATATCGTGCTCCGGCGCTTCGCGGATCACGCCGCGCAGGCGGTGCGCGCGGGCGATCTGGTCGGGCGGCTGGGCGGCGAGGAGTTCGTCTTCGTGCTGACCGACACCAGCGCCGGGCAGGCCGCCGAGGCGATGGATCGGCTGCGGGCCGGGCTGCCCGCCGCGGTCGACGGTCTCTCCGCATCGATCGTGCTGACCGCGAGCTTCGGGATCGCGGCGCTCGGCGACCGGGGGGATACGCTCGACGAGATGATCGCGCGCGCCGATGCCGCGCTCTACCGGTCGAAGGACAGCGGGCGCGACCGGATCAGCGTCGCGCAACCCCAGCACGCGATCGCCGAGCCGCGCTTCCGCGCCGCCTGGCTGCGCGAGCAGGGCGAGCCGCGCAAGGCGCGCGCGCGACGGGTGGTGTGAGGCTCGACCCTCAGATCGCGTGGAGCATGTGCTCGGCGGAGCTGACCTTAAACTCGCCCGGCGTCTCGATGAAGAGCTGCTTCACGACGCCGTTCTCGACCACCATCGAATAGCGCTGGCTGCGCGTGCCCATGCCGAACCTGCTGCCGTCGCTGGTCAGGCCGACGGCTTGCGCGAACTCGCCATTGCCGTCGGCGAGCAGGGTGAGGGTCTCGCCGACATCGTTGGCCTGGCCCCACGCCCCCATGACGAACGCGTCGTTGACGGCCGTGCAGGCGATCGCGTCGATACCCCTGGTCTTGAGCGCGTCCGCCTTGTCGATGAAGCCGGGCAGATGCTTGGCCGAGCAGGTCGGGGTGAACGCGCCGGGCACCGCGAACAGCGCGACGGTGCGATCCTTGAAGAACTCGGGCCCGACCGGCTCGGGACCGCTCTCGGTCATCGTGAACAGCGTGATCTCGGGCAGCGTGTCGCCGATGGCGATGGTCATGGTCTGGGTCCTCGTGGCTGGGCGTGACGGGGTGCGGGACCGGAGCTAGGGACAGGGATCGTCCGCGCCAAGGGGCGATGCTTCCAGTCCGGCGACGCGCGCGCTAGGAAGCCTGATGGATGCGGCGCCTTTCATGACCGGCCAGCTCTTGCTGGCGATGCCGGGGATCGGCGATCCGCGGTTCGAGCGCGCGGTGATCGCGATGTGCAGCCATGACGGGAATGGCGCGCTGGGCGTCGGCATCGGCGCGCATCTGCCGGGTGTCGGGCTCCATGCGCTGCTCGGCCAGCTCAATATCGAGCCGGGCGTGGCACCCGATGTGCCGGTCCATGCCGGTGGCCCGGTCGAGCCCAATCGCGGTTTCGTCCTCCACTCGGACGATTGGGGCGGCGAGGGCAGCATCGACGTCGCCGGGCGATGGGTGCTGACCGCGACGCTCGACGTGCTGCGCGCGATCGCCGGCGGGCGCGGGCCGACGCGCTGGCTGGTCGCGCTCGGCTATGCCGGCTGGGGCGCCGGGCAGCTCGACGGCGAAATGGCGCGCAACGGCTGGCTGGGCGTCGAGGGGCGCACCGACATCCTCTACGACACCCCGGTCGGCACGCGCTGGGCGGCATCGTTCGCGCAGGCGGGAATCGACGTGCGCCTGCTCTCGGCGGAGGCGGGGCACGCGTGACGGCGTCGCGCCGATCCGGAACCCGTTCGCCTCGAGCGACATCGAGGGGCCGGCTCCGGCGGTGCCTCGGCTTCGCCCGGCGCGAACGGCGCAGGACGCCTGCCGACTACATATAAAGACATCTTTATATTTGCAATCGCACCGCCGAGACGGTAGGCGCGGCGGCAGTTCATCATCTTTCCAGGAGCCGCTCGTGGCCACTGCCCCCGTCCTTGACCGCACCGATCACGTCATCGCCGATATCGGCCTCGCCGGGTTCGGCCGCGCCGAGATCAACATCGCCGAGACCGAGATGCCCGGGCTGATGGCGCTGCGCGACGAGTTCGGCGCGTCGCAACCGCTGGCCGGCGCGCGCATCACCGGTTCGCTGCACATGACGATCCAGACCGCGGTGCTGATCGAGACGCTGACCGCGCTCG
>CAXTNX010000078.1:0-5263 GCA_964245815.1 uncultured Sphingomonadaceae bacterium
GTGACGATCGTCATCGCGCGGGTCTGCGCGACCATGCGTTGCAGCCGCTTGGTCAGGCGCGCGACCTGCGTGTAGTTGACGACGCGGTTCCTCAGCGCGCGCGCCTTGCCGACATACAGCACGTCGCCGCGCGCATCCTGCATGCGGTACACCCCGGGGCGCACCGGCAGCGTCGCGAGCACGTTGCGGATCGCGGCGACGCCGGTCTCGAGATCGGGCTGGCCCGCGCCGCGCACCGTATAGGTCGCGGCCTCCTCGTTGAAGCGGTCGGTGGTCGGGGTCTCGCTCACCCGCGCGATCTAGGGGCGCGATGGCGGGGGCGGAAGGGGGCGACCCCCATCCTCGTTCGGGCGGAGCGAAGTCGAAGCCCCAGCGCGGCCCGGGCCCTTCGACTTCGCTCAGGGCGAACGGACCGGGGAATTGAACGCCGCCCCGCTCAGAGCCGGGGCAGCGTCACGCCGCGCTGCCCCATGTATTTGCCGGCGCGATCGGCATAGCTCACCTCGCACGGCTCGTTGCCCTGGAGGAACAGGAACTGGCACGCGCCCTCGTTGGCGTAGACCTTGGCAGGCAGCGGCGTGGTGTTCGAGAACTCGAGCGTGACATGCCCCTCCCAGCCGGGCTCGAGCGGGGTCACGTTGACGATGATCCCGCAGCGCGCGTAGGTCGACTTGCCGAGGCAGATCACCAGCACGTCGCGCGGCACCCGGAAATACTCGACGGTGCGCGCCAGCGCGAACGAGTTGGGCGGGATGATGCAGCACGCGGTCTTGCGATCGACGAAGCTGTTGGTCGCGAAGTTCTTGGGATCGACCGTCGCCGAATCGACGTTGGTGAAGATCTTGAACTCGTCGGCGACGCGCGCGTCGTAACCGTAGCTCGACAGCCCGTAGCTGATGCAGCCCTCGCTGCGCTGCGCCTCGACGAACGGCTCGATCATGCCGTGGGCGAGCGCCTGCGCGCGGATCCAGCGATCGGATTGGATGGCCATGATGTGCGTCTAGGCGCGGCTTGCACTGTTGGAAAGCGACTGATACGTTCCTGTTTCGTTCCGGATGGAGGCGAGTCGATGCTGCTGGTGTGCGGGCTGCTGGCGACGATCGCGGTGCTGGCGATCGGCCTGTTCGGCGACGCCGACCGGTCAGGCCGGCGCGCGACCGCCCAGGGCGTCCGCGATCAGGATCGCGAATCGCGCGGCATCCGGGAACCCCTCCGCGATCCACTGCGCCTCGATCGCCTTGAGCGTGCGCGCGACCGCCGGTCCGGGGACGAGGCCGCGCGCGATCAGCTGGCCGCCCGAGAGCGGGAAGCGCGGCCGCGCCCAGCCGGCGAGCGACGCCGCGTCGGTCGCGCGGCCGGCGAGCAACAGTCGGTCGGTCGCGATCGAGACGCCGTCGCGATAGGCGAGTGCGTGCGGCGCCTCGGCCTCATCGGGCGCTGCGTCGAGCGTCAGGCGGCGGCGATCGGCCTTGGACAGGCGGAGCCGCGCGGCGATCTGCTCGGCGAGGGCCGCGTCGCGCGGCAGCAGCGCGGCGAGCCGTCGGATGCCGTCGGGCGCGACCCCGGCCGTGCCTTCCGCGGCGATCAGCGCGACGAGCCGATCGGTCGCGACGATCTCGGGGAGCACCGGCGCGAGGATGCCACCCGCCAGCATCGCGTCGACCGCCGACGCCGGGTCGTCGAGGTTGAGCAGGTTGAGCAGTTCCGCCGCGATCCGCTCGCGCGACAGCGCCATCAGGTCGCGCGCGCGCGCGACGCAGGCGTCGTAGCTCGGCCGGTGCGGTTCGCCCCGCCCGAAGCGCGCCTGGAAGCGGAAGAAGCGCAGGATGCGCAGATGATCCTCGGCGATGCGGGTCAGCGGATCGCCGATGAAGCGCACGCAGCCGCCCGCGAGATCGTCGAGCCCGCCGAAATAATCGTGGACGCGCCCGTCGATCGGCGACGCCGACAGCGCGTTGATCGTGAAATCGCGGCGCGCGGCGTCGGCCTGCCAGTCGGTGGTGAAGGCGACCGTCGCATGCCGCCCGTCGGTGGCGACATCGTGGCGCAGCGTCGTCACCTCCACGCTGCGGCCCGCGATCACCACGCCGATCGTGCCATGGGCGAGGCCGGACGCCGAACTCCACACCTGGAGCCCGGCGTTCCCGGCGCGGCGCAGCGCTTCTTCCGGGGGCAGCCGGGTCGCGATGTCGAGATCGTGCGGCTCGCTGCCGAGCAGGCGATCGCGCACCCATCCGCCGATATAGCGTGCGCCGTCGGCGGCGGCGTCGAGCGCCTCGATCAGCGTCGCGAGCGCCGCGGGATCGCCGGTCTCGGGCGGGATCGCGACCTCAGCCATCGCCGAGCCGGCGCGCGAGATTGACGATCATCCCCGCGGTCGCGCCCCAGATCCGGTGGGGGCCGTAGAGGAACTCGAAATAGCGCCGCATCATCCCCTCATGCTCGACCTCGCGCTCGCTGCGGTTGCGCGGATCGAGCAGGAAGGCGAGCGGCACCTCGAAGATCTCGGCGACCTCGATCTCGCAGGCGCGCAGCGCCAGCCCGGGCGGGACGACGCCGAGCACCGGGACGATCGAGAAACCGCTGCCGGTCGCGTAGGGCGCGTCGGTGCCGATCACGGTCACGCTGCCGGGCGGCAACGCGATCTCCTCGTGCGCCTCGCGCAGCGCGGTCGCGATCGGGCCGTCGTCGTCGGGATCGGCGCGCCCGCCCGGCAAGGCGACCTGACCGGGGTGACTGCGCATATTCTCGTCGCGGCGGGTGAGCAGCAGCGCCGGCTCGCGCCGGTCGACCACCGCGGCGAGCACCGCGGCGGGGCGCCAGTCGCCCTCGTACCAGCGGACATTGTCGGCGGCGACCGCGAGCGGGCGCGACGCGGTGGCCGCGAAGCGCTCGCGCAGCCGCTCGGCCAGCCTCATCCGGCGCCCGGCCCGTCGAGCACGAAGAAGGCCCCGTCGCTCCACAGGCCGACGCGGCCATCGGGACCGGGCACGGCATCGAGCGCGAGACCGGCGAGCTCGTAATAGACCGGCCGCGCGATCAGCGCGTCGAGCCGGCCGCGGACACGCAGATACGGGTGCGCGCCGCGGCCGCGATCCGCGACGACGATCGGATGGTCCGCCCCCGCGACGACGACGTCGCCGACATTGGTGCGAAACGCCAGCCGGCGATCCGCGCCCTCGCCCTCGCTGGTCATCTCGACCGCGACGAACGGCGCGTCCTCGATCGCGATCGTCAGCTTCTCGCCGGGAGTGACGAGGACGTGGCTGCCATCGGCCTCGCCACGCAGGATCGTCGAGAACAGGCGGACCAAAGCCGGGCGGCCGATCGGGCTGCCTTCGTGGAGCCAGCTGCCGTCGGCGCGGATCACCATGTGACTGTCGCCGCAATGCGCGGGGTGCCAGCGCTCGACCGGCGGGATGCGGCCATCGGCGGCGAGTGCCGCGACGGCTTCGAGCGAGAGGCCGGCGAGGCTGTCGGGGGGTGGATTGGTGAGCGGCATGGGGCGTCCTAGCCCGAACGGGGTAAGGCTGCCAGCTTGCACCCCGTTCGGGCCGAGCGAAGGCGCACCGATGATCCGACACCGGATCCGATCTCCGGCCTCCCGCCGGAACCGTTCGCGTCGAGCGACGCCGAGACACCGGGTCGATGCCGGCCCCTCGACTTCGCTCGGGGCGAACGGAGACGGCGTCCTATTCCGACCCGCCGGGGATCAGGCCGCCACCGTCTCGGGCGCGAACGCCTGCCTGAGCCTGTCGACCAGGTCGACCGCCTCCCACGGGAAGAAACCGCCCTCCGCCTCGCGGCCGAAATGGCCATAGGCGGCGGTGCGCGCATAGATCGGCCGGTTGAGGTCGAGATGCGTGCGGATGCCCTTGGGGGTGAGCCGCACCAGCTTGGGCAGCAGCGCCTCGAGCGCGGCCTCGTCGACCGTGCCCGTGCCGTGCGTATCGACATAGAGCGACAGTGGCTCGGCGATGCCGATCGCGTAGCTGAGCTGGATGGTCACGCGCCTGGCGAGACCGGCGGCGACGACGTTCTTGGCGAGATAGCGCGCCACATAGGCCGCCGAGCGATCGACCTTGGTCGGGTCCTTGCCCGAAAAGGCGCCGCCGCCGTGCGGGGAGGCGCCGCCATAGGTGTCGACGATGATCTTGCGGCCGGTCAGCCCGGCGTCGCCGTCCGGGCCGCCGATCTCGAACTGGCCGGTGGGGTTGATGTAGAGCGCGGTCTCGTCGGTGACGAAGCCGTCGGGCAGCGTGCTCCTGAACACGCCCGTCACATAGTCGCGCAGCTCGGCGTAGAGCGCGGGATCGGCGTTGTCGCCCTTCTCGCAATAGCCCGGCTTGTGCTGGGTCGAGACGACCAGCGCGGTCGCGCGGACCGGCACCCCGCCCTCGTACTGGAGCGTCACCTGGCTCTTGGCGTCGGGCTCGAGGAACGGCGCCGCGCCCGAATGGCGGTCCGCCGCCATCGTCTCGAGGATCTTGTGGCTGTAATAGAGCGTCGCCGGCATCAGCCCCGGGGTCTCGTCGGTGGCGTAGCCGAACATGATGCCCTGGTCGCCGGCACCCTCGTCCTTGTTGCCGCTCTCGTCGACGCCCATCGCGATGTGCGCGGACTGGCCGTGGAGATTGTTCGAGAAGTCGAACGTCCGCCAGTGGAAGCCCGACTGCTCGTAGCCGATCCGCTTCACCGTATCGCGCACCGCCTGCTCGATGTCGGCGAGCGCGCCCGGCGCCCATTCGCCGTTCTCGAACACGCCCTTGCACCGGATCTCCCCGGCCAGCACGACCTTGTTGGTCGTGGTCAGCGTCTCGCAGGCGATCCGTGCCTCCGGGTCCTTGGACAGGAAGAGATCGACGATCGCATCCGAGATCTGGTCGGCGACCTTGTCGGGATGGCCCTCGGAAACCGATTCGGAGGTGAAGAGATAGTCGCTGCGCATGGTGTGGATTCGATCCTTCTGACGCCGACGGAAACGGACTTGCAGGAAGCCTTATATAAAGCCTTCCTTATATGTGCCAGCCACGATTGCGAGTCCGATCAGCAGCAGCGCGACGATGCCGGCCATCCCGTTGCCCAGATAGCTGAACAGCGGCCGCGTGGCCGGCGCCGGCAGATGCGCGGTGAACATTCCCATCGCGCCGGCCTCCAGCCGATCGGTCACCCGGCCGTCCGGCGCGATCAGCGCCGAGATGCCGGTCGGCGTGGCGCGCGCGACGGGCAGGCCCTCCTCGATCGCGCGCAGCCGCGCCTGCGC
>CAXTNX010000079.1:0-4730 GCA_964245815.1 uncultured Sphingomonadaceae bacterium
GGCGTCGGCGAGCGGACGCGCGAGGGCAACGACCTGTATCACGAGTTCCTCGACGCCGGCGTCATCGCCAAGGATGCCGAGGGCAACGCGACGCCCGAGGGCTCCAAGGTCGCGCTGGTGTTCGGGCAGATGAACGAGCCGCCGGGCGCGCGCGCGCGCGTCGCGCTGTCGGGGCTCGCCAACGCGGAATATTTCCGCGACGTCGAGGGCCAGGACGTGCTGTTCTTCGTCGACAACATCTTCCGCTTCACCCAGGCCGGCGCGGAAGTGTCCGCATTGCTCGGCCGCATCCCGTCGGCGGTGGGCTATCAGCCGACGCTGTCCACCGACATGGGCCAGTTGCAGGAGCGGATCACCTCGACCAACAAGGGCTCGATCACGTCCGTCCAGGCGATCTACGTGCCCGCGGACGATCTCACCGATCCGGCGCCCGCGACCTCGTTCGCGCATCTCGACGCGACCACGACGCTGTCGCGCGCGATCTCCGAGCTCGGCATCTATCCGGCGGTCGATCCGCTCGATTCGACCTCGCGCGTGCTCGAGCCGCGGGTCGTCGGCCAGGAGCATTACGAGACCGCGCGCGCCGTCCAGGAGATCCTCCAGAAGTACAAGTCGCTCCAGGACATCATCGCCATCCTCGGGATGGACGAGCTCTCGGAGGAGGACAAGCTGACCGTCAGCCGCGCGCGCAAGATCCAGCGCTTCCTGTCGCAGCCCTTCCATGTCGCCGAGGTGTTCACCGGTATCTCGGGCAAGTTCGTCCAGATCGAGGACACGATCCGCTCGTTCAAGGAGGTCGTCGAGGGCAAGCACGACGATCTGCCCGAGGCGGCGTTCTACATGGTCGGCGGCATCGACGAGGCGCGCGAGAAGGCGAAGAAGCTCGCCAACGCGGCGTGATGCTGCCAACGGTGTTGCTGCTGTCCGCGGCCGTGTCCGCGGGGGTCGGCGTGCCGGCCGGCGATGCCGACCTCTTCGAGGCGGTGCAGCGCGGCTGCCTTCCGGAAGCGCTCGGGACAGTGCGTTTCGACCAGGGCGGACCGGCACTGGAGACCGCGCGGCTCAGCCAACCCGTGTCTCCCATACCGCGCGAGCTCGCAGCCGAGCGGGAGGCGCCCAAGCATCTGCTCGAACGCGCGGGTGCCGAGGGCGGCCCGGTGTGGCTGTCCGCGGACGATAATGTGCGGCAGTGCCGGATATGGAGCTTCGGCGGACCGATCGAGGCGCGGCGGACCGCCTTGAGCCGCTTCCTCGAACGCCCCGGCAGTGGCTGGACACCGCTTGCGCGACTGACCCGGACGTTCGATGGTCAGCGGCGCCAGACGTTCGAGCGGTTCGCGCCGGACAGGTCGGAGGTCGTCCTGTTCATGACCACGCCCGTCGACCCGGCGGCGCCAGCAACGGCGGCGACATTGGTCACCGTCGCCTATATCGCACCTCGACAGCCGGGAAGCGAATGACGCGTGGCTCTTCGAAGAGGCGAAGAACCTCCGCCGGCGAGGCGTGATCGACAGGCACGATTGGCGATGATAGGCTCTGCAAGGAGGCCAAATCGGAGACCAAGATCGAGCAACTCCGCACGACCTTGATGACATGGTTTATCGGCACCGCCCTCACCCTCGACGCGATCATCGTCGCGGTCGTCAAGTTCTAGGAACATCGTCGTGGCCAACCTGCATTTCGATCTCGTCACGCCCGAGAGGCGGCTGCGTTCGGAGGATGTCTACGAGGTCGTCGTCCCCGGCACCGAGGGCGACTTCGGCGTGCTGCACGGGCATGCGCCGCTGATGGCGACGGTGCGCGATGGCGAGCTCGTCGTCTATTCGGCGCCGGGCAGCGTCGCGGCGCGCATCCGGGTGGAGGGCGGCTTCGCCGAGGTCACCGAGGAGGGCCTGACCGTGCTCGCCGAGAAGGCCGAGGAGAGTGGTGCGACGCCGGCACGGAGCACTCTGCGCGACGGCTGAGGACCCGGGCTTTCCCAAGGTAGAGAAACCTCGGCCTTAACCGCATCGTTACCGTGATCGCGCGATACCCGGGCCGGGCGCTTCCGCCCCGGATCGACCGCGTGGCGAGCCTGTCCACTGCCTTTTCCGCGGCGCGTCCCGGCGACACCACCCGCACCCTGCCGCGGTGGCTGCCGTTCGTCTTGCTGATGCTGGCGGCGTTCGTCATCCGCTGGCCGCGGCTCGGCGATCCGGCGGTCGACTACGACGAGCAGCTCTACCTTCTGATCGGCGACGGGGTGCGGCACGGCCTGCTGCCGTATGTCGACCTGTGGGATCGCAAGCCGATCGGGCTGTTCCTGATCTATGCGGCGACGCAGTCGCTCGGCGGTGACGGGATCGTCGCCTATCAGCTCGCTGCGACGCTGTGCGCCGGCGCGACGGCGGGGCTGATCTCCTGCATCGCCCGCCGCGCCGCGCCGCCTGTCGCGGCGTTCGTCGCCGGGCTCGGCTATCTGCTCTGGCTGCTCCCGCTCGGCGGCGAAGGCGGGCAGAGCCCGGTGTTCTACAATCTGCCGACGGCGCTCGCCGCGCTCGCCGCGGTCCGCGCCGGCGATACCGCCGAGCCGCGCACGATCCTGCGGCTCGGGCTGGCCGCGATGGCGGCGAGCGGGCTGGCGCTCCAGGTCAAATATGTCCACCTTCCCGAAGGCGTCACGTTCGGCTGCTGGTTCCTGTGGCGGCTGCACGTCAGCGGATCGAGCCCGCGCGCGCTTGCCGGCGCCGGCGCGGCGCTGATCGCGGTCGCGCTGGCGCCGACGCTCGCGGCGATCGCCGCCTATGCCGCGATGCGCCATCTCGATGCGTTCTGGTTCGCCAATTTCGCCTCGATCTTCCGGCGCGGCGCGCTGCCGGGGGGAACGATCGACTATAATCTCGGCTATCTCGCCGTTGTCACCGCGCCGCTGGTCGCCGCACTGGCGGCGGCGCTGTGGTGGCGGCCGCGCGCGCCGGACCGCATGCTGCTGCTGCCGTGGCTGGCGGCCGCGCTCGCCGGGTTCGCGATGGTCGGCAACTATTACCCGAACTATGCGCTGCCGTTGCTGCTGCCCGCGTTCGTGATCCTCGCGCCGTCGTTCGCGCGCGGGCTCCCGGGTTTCGCCATGGCCGGCGTGCTGATCGCCTGGCCGCTGGCGATCCACTGGCCCGATCCGGCCGCGACGCGCGCCGATCGCGCCGGGCTCGACACGCTCGCCGCGGCGGTCGCGCCCTATGTCTCGCCGACGCGCTGCCTCTATGTGTATGACGGACCCGCGATCCTCTACCTGCGCGGCACCGGCTGCCGGCCGACCCGGTTCGTCTATCCCGATCACCTGACCAACGCCGCGGAAGCCCCTGCGCTGGGCGTCGATGCCGCGGCCGAGGAAGCGCGCATCCTGCGCGGCCGCCCCGGCGCGATCGTCACCGCCAGCATGCCGCTCGGGCTGGGAGTCAACGAGCGCAACCGCGCGCTCGCCCGCGCCGCGATCGCGCACGACTATGTGGCGATCGCCGCGGTGCGGTTCGCGACACGGACCTACTACGTCCACGTGCTGCGCGCGCTGCGCCCGAACGGGCCGACGATCGCGGATCCACGCGCCGCCGCCGCGCTGTAGGCCGCATGGATGGTTAAGACATTTTCAAACCCTGGCGCCTACGATCGTCGCAAGACTGATCCTCGGATAGGATGGCAACGATGAGTGCATTCGGCAGGCGTAGCGGCAACGGCAACGGCGGATCGGGTCAGCGGCCCGCGTTCGGCGTGGCGCGGCCGATGCACTCCTCCGAGCCCGGCGGCGCGCAGTTCCCGCCGATCGAGTCCGTGCCGCTGCCCGGCGCGACCGACACCGGCATGCCGGGGATGCCGATCGACGCGATGGCGCGGCTGACCAGCCGCCAGGAAGGCTCGGGCGACGCCGCCGCGTCGAAGGCCGAAGGGTTCGAGGCGTCGGTCCACAAGATCAAGGAGCAGGTGCTCCCGCGCCTGCTCGAACGCGTCGATCCCGAGGCGGCGGCGACGCTGAGCAAGGACGAGCTCGCCGAGGAGTTCCGCCCGATCATCGGCGAGGTGCTCGCCGAGCTCAAGATCAACCTCAACCGCCGCGAGCAGTTCGCGCTGGAGAAGGTGCTGGTCGACGAGCTGCTCGGCTACGGCCCGCTGGAAGAGCTGCTCAACGATCCCGACATCTCGGACATCATGGTCAACGGCCCCGAACAGACCTTCATCGAAAAGAAGGGCAGGCTCGAGCTCGCGCACATCCAGTTCCGCGACGAACAGCATCTCTTCCAGATCGCGCAGCGCATCGTCAACAAGGTCGGCCGCCGCGTCGACCAGACCACGCCGCTCGCCGACGCGCGGCTCGCCGACGGCAGCCGCGTCAACGTCATCGTCCCGCCGCTCAGCCTGCGCGGCACCGCGATCTCGATCCGCAAATTCTCGGCGAAGCCGATCACGCTCGACATGATGGCGGGCTTCGGATCGATGAGCACCAAGATGGCGACCGCGCTCAAGATCGCGGGCGCCAGCCGCTTCAACATCGTCATCTCGGGCGGCACCGGCTCGGGCAAGACGACGATGCTCAACGCGCTGTCCAAGATGATCGACCCGGGCGAGCGCGTGCTGACGATCGAGGACGCGGCCGAGCTCCGGCTCCAGCAGCCGCACTGGCTGCCGTTGGAAACCCGCCCGCCCAACCTCGAGGGCCAGGGCGAGATCAGCATCCGCGATCTCGTCAAGAACGCGCTGCG
>CAXTNX010000080.1:0-4555 GCA_964245815.1 uncultured Sphingomonadaceae bacterium
GCTCCAGCTCGTCGACCATCGCGATCGCATAGTCCGCGAAGCTGATCCGGCTGTTGCCTTCGGCATCGGTGAGCAACTGGTCGCCGCCGATCCGGAACGTGCCGGTACGCTCGCCCGGTTCGATCAGTGCGGCGGGCGAGAGGAACGTCCAGTCGAGATCCGGTTCTTCCTTCAGCACGCTCAGGAAGGCGATCGCGGCGCGCGCCTCGGGCTCATATTCCGGCGGAAAATGCGGGCTGTCGATGAGCTTGGCGCCGTTCGCGGTCTCCAGGCTCGCCGCGCCGCCCATCACCAGGAAGCGGCGCACGCCTGCCGCCCTGACCGCGCCGAGCAGCCCCAGCATGTCGTTCGGCCGGAACTGGACCGCGCTGATCGCGGCGTCGTGGCCGCGCAGCAGGGCGGTCAGGCCCGCGCCATCGGCGATATCGCCCCGCTGCGCCGTGACGCCGTCGCGGGTGTCGAGCCCGTCGATGGTACGGGCGATCGCGGTCACCCGGTGTCCGCGCGAGACCAGTTCCTCAAGGATGCAGGAGCCGCCGCGCCCGGTGGCGCCGATGAGGGCAACTTTCATGAAACGCTCCTTGCGCGTGACGAACAGCACGGCATGTCGTGTCGCAAACCCGGATAGCAAGGACGCGTGTCGCCGGGCGACGATGCTTCGGACGCGGTACGGCTTCTCGTCATCCCGCCGACCGGCTTGACTTCGGCCGTCGGGCGGAGGCAGGTCTCGCACATGGTCCGCCGACTCCTCTCCCTGCTGCTCGCGGTCGCCCTGTTCGGCGTGTCCGGCCAGGGTTCGGCTCGTGCGGCGCGCGGGCCGGACCCGATGCGGTCGATGTCGATGCAGATGAGCACGGCGGACTGCATGAAGATGATGGCGCGGGCCGCTCCGGAAAAGGCGCCCGCGTCCGGCAAGCGAAAGGGCTGCACGCCCGCCGATTGCCTCGACTGCGCGATCGCGTGTGCCGGCATCGCGGCGGCGCTGCCCGACGAGCCGACGCCATCGCCCTTGTCCTATCACCGGGTCGCGATCCAGCGTCCGGGACTGGCGAGACCGATGCGCGGCCGCTCGCTTCCGCCCGACATACAGCCACCCATCGCCTGATCTGACCGCATCGGCCTCGCCGTTCGCGCGCCACGGGTTCGCCCGCGGCGTGTGTGGTGACCGGCCGTCATCGTTCGGATCGGGAGATTTTCATGAGGGCCTGTCTCTTCGCGCCGCTGCTTGCGGCATTGCCGGGCGTCGTGTTCGCCGGGCCGCTTACCTTCGCGGCGGCGCTGCGCCAGGCGCACGCCACGGCGCCGTCGCTCGAGGCCAGGGCGCTTGGCGTCGATGCCGCGCGCGCCGCCCGGGGCGCGGCGGGTGCGCTGCCCGATCCGACGATGTCGGTCGGGATCGACAGCTTCCCGGTTTCGGGACCGCGGGCGTTCCAGCCCCGCCGCGACGACTTCACCATGGCGCGGATCGGCGTCGGCCAGGAGTTCCCCAACCTCGCCAAGCGCCACGCGCGCCAGGTCCGCGCCGACACCGACATCGCCGCCGCGGACGCGGATAACGTCGTCGAGGCGCGCACCGTCGACGTCGGCACCGCGCTCGCCTGGATCAACCTCGCTTATGCCGGGCGTAGGCTTGCGGCGCTCGACGATCTGCGCGCGCGTCTCGATCACGTGGTCGGGACGACCCCCAGCGCGATCGCCTCGGGCAATGCGCGGCCGGCCCAGGCGCTCGCCGGCCGGCAGGCGATCGCGGCGTTGCAGGACCGCCGCGCCGAGCTGGTGTCGCAGGTGGCGCGGACCAGAGCGACGCTCAGCCGCTGGACCGGCGAGCCCGATCCCCGGATCGCCGGGCCGATCCCGGACTTCGCGTTCGACCCGGCAACGCTGCGCGCCGGTCTCGATGCCAACCCGTCGATCCGCATGGTCGATGCGCAGAGCGCGCAGGCCGCGGCGGAGATGCGCGTGGCCGAAGCCGGCCGACGCCCCGATTTCGGCGTCAACCTCGCCTATCAGCACCGCGATCCGCGGTTCGGCGACTATGTCTCGGCCGGCGTCACGATCAGCCTGCCGACCTTCACGCGGCGTCGCCAGGGTGCCGAGATCGGCGCCGCGCAGGCGCAGGCCGGACGCATGGCGGCCGAACGCGAGGCGGCGCGACGGACGCTGGCGGCCGATCTCGATGGCGATCTCGCCGACCATGTCATGCATCATGAGCAGTGGATACGCGCCCGCGACGTGCTCCAGCCGCTCGCCGAGCAGCGCGTCGCGCTGGAGACGGCGAGCTATGGCGCCGGGCGCGCCAGCCTGGTCGACATCGCCGACGCCTATGCCGCGCTCGCCGATGCGACCCTCACCACCCTCGAACGCGAGGCCATGATCGCCACCGACGGCGCCCGGCTCTCGCTGACCTACCGGAGCGCCGACCGATGAGCGACGCCCCCTCTTCCCGGCCGCACCGCGCCGCCGCCGGCGCGCTGATCGCGCTCACCGCCGGCGCGGGCGGCTATGCCATCGCCCAGTTCGCGAACCGCCCGGCCGCCGCACCGCCGGCGACCCAGCGGGCTGGCGAGCCGCTCTACTGGTACGACCCGATGGTCCCGAGCCAGCATTTCGACAAGCCGGGCAAGTCCCCGTTCATGGATATGCAGCTCGTCCCCAAATATGCCGGCGAGGCCGGTCGTGGGAACGAGGCACCCGGCGTCCGAATCGATCCGGCCGCGTCGCAGGGCCTGGGACTGCGCATCGTCGCGGTGCGCCGCGGCGAGTTGGCGAGCGGCCTCACCGCCACCGGCACGATCGACTTCAACCAGCGCGACGTCGCCATCGTGCAGGCGCGCGCGGCGGGCTTCGTCCAGCGGGTCTATGCGCGCGCGCCGGGCGACGTGATCGGCGCGGGCGCGCCGCTCGCCGACCTGCTCGTGCCCGAATGGGCGGGGGCGCAGGCCGAATATCTGGCCGTGCGCCGCACCGGCGACGCCGCGCTCATTCAGGCCGCGCGCCAGCGGCTCATGCTGCTCGGGATGCCCGTGGGCACGATCGCCGCGGTCGAGCGCGGCGGCCGGCCGCACAACGTCGTCACCGTCGCCACGCCGACCGGCGGCGTCATCAAGACGCTGGGCGTGCGCGCGGGCATGACCGTGGGGGCGGGACAGACGCTCGCCAAGATCGATGGCCTCGGCACGGTCTGGCTCAACGCCGCCGTGCCCGAGGCGGTGGCCGGTCCGCTGCGGCCCGGCCAGCCAGTGCAGGCCACGCTCGCCGCGTTCCCGGGCGAGACCGTCTCCGGGCGGGTGACGGCGATCCTGCCCGAAACCCAGACCGACAGCCGGACACTCACCGTGCGGATCGAGCTGCCCAACCGCGGCGGCCGGCTCAGGCCGGGCATGTTCGCCACCGTATCGTTCGGCGGCAACGCGACGCCCGCGCTGCTCGTCCCGTCCGAAGCGCTGATCCGCACCGGCACGCGGACGCTGGTGATGCTGGCGCTCGACAACGGGCGCTACCGCCCCGCCGAGGTGCGGACGGGGCAAGAGACCGGCGATAACGCCGAAATCCTCGCCGGCCTGTCCGAGGGCGAGAAGATCGTCGCCTCGGGCCAGTTCCTGATCGATTCGGAGGCGAGCCTGTCGGGCGTCGCGGCGCGGCCGATCGGCAATGCAGCACGCCGCGCGCCGCCAGCGGCGGCGAAGCCATCGCCTCCGCTCTACGAGACGACGGGCACGATCGAGGCGCTGAAACCAGACAGCGTGACGCTCAGCCACGAGCCGGTGCCGGCGATCGGCTGGCCGCCGATGACGATGACCTTCGCGCTTCCCGATCCGGGCGTCGCGCGCGGCTTCAGGACCGGCGACCGCGTCCGCTTCGGTTTCGACCGGCCGCCGGCGGGGCCGACGGTGCGCCGCATGGCCAGGGCGCCCGGGCGATGATCGCGCGGCTCATCCGCTGGTCGGTCGCCAACCGGCTGTTCGTGATCCTCGGCGCGCTCGCGCTGCTCGCCGCCGGGCTGGTCGCGCTGCGCTCGACCCCGATCGACGCGCTGCCCGATCTCTCCGACACGCAGGTCATCATCCGCACGAGCTGGCCCGGCCAGGCGCCCCAGATCGTCGAGAACCAGGTCACCTATCCGCTCACCACCACCATGCTGTCGGTGCCGGGCGCCAGGACGGTGCGCGGCTATTCCTTCTTCGGCGACAGCTTCGTCTACGTGATCTTCGAGGATGGCACCGATCTCTACTGGGCGCGCAGCCGGGTGATCGAATATCTCGACCAGGTGCAGGCACGGCTGCCGCAGGGTGCCACGGCCGCGCTCGGGCCGGATGCGACCGGGGTCGGCTGGGTCTACGAATATGCGCTGGTCGATCGCACCGGGCGGCACGACCTCTCGCAGCTCCGATCGCTGCAGGACTGGTTCCTGCGCACCGAGCTCAAGACCGTCCCCGGCGTCGCCGAGGTCGCCAGCATCGGCGGCATGGTCAAGCAGTATCAGGTCGTGCTCGATCCGGTGAGGCTCGCCGCCTACGGCATCACCCATGCCCAGGCGGTCGACGCCATCCAGAAG
>CAXTNX010000081.1:0-4108 GCA_964245815.1 uncultured Sphingomonadaceae bacterium
ATGATCGACAAGGGCATCGTCATCGAGGCGATGGAGGACGCGATCCAGCGCGCCGCCCGCGCGCGCTACGGCGCCGAGAACGACATCCGCGCCAAGATCGACACCAAGGCCGGCGACCTGCGCCTGTGGCGCGTCGTCGAGGTCGTCGAGAAGGTCCGCGATGCCGAGCGCGAGCGCCAGTATGAGGAGTTCAAGGACCGCGCCGGCGAGATCATCACCGGCGTCGTCAAGCGCGTCGAGTTCGGCCATGTCGTCGTCGATCTCGGCCGCGCCGAGGGCGTCATCCGCCGCGACGCGCAGATCCCGCGCGAGGTGGTCCGCGTTGGCGACCGCATCCGCAGCCTCATCCTCAAGGTGGTGCGCGAGGTCCGTGGACCGCAGATCTTCCTCAGCCGCGCGCATCCCGACTTCATGAAGAAGCTGTTCGCGCAGGAGGTTCCCGAGATCTACGACGGCGTCATCACGATCATGGCCGCGGCGCGCGACCCGGGCAGCCGCGCCAAGATCGGCGTGATCTCGCGCGACAGCTCGATCGATCCGGTCGGCGCGTGCGTCGGCATGAAGGGCAGCCGCGTCCAGGCGGTGGTTCAGGAGATGCAGGGCGAGAAGATCGACATCATCCCCTGGTCGGACGATATCGCCACCTTCGTCGTCAACGCGCTCCAGCCCGCGCATGTCGCGCGCGTCGTCATCGACGAGGATGACGAGCGCATCGAGGTGGTCGTCCCCGACGACCAGCTCAGCCTGGCGATCGGGCGGCGCGGCCAGAATGTCCGCCTGGCCTCGCAGCTCACCGGCAAGGCGATCGACATCCTCACCGAGGCGGACGCCAGCGAGAAGCGCCAGAAGGAGTTCGTCGAGCGCTCGGCGCTGTTCGAGGGCGAGCTCGACGTCGACGAGACGCTGGCTCAGCTGCTCGTCGCGGAGGGCTTCAGCACGCTCGAGGAGGTCGCCTATGTCGATGCCGGCGAGATCAGCCAGATCGAGGGATTCGACGACGATCTCGCCGCCGAGCTGCAGAACCGCGCGCAGGAGGCGCTGGAGCGCAAGGAAGGCGAGAATCGCGCGCTGCGCCAGTCGTTCGGCGTCGAGGACGCGCTGCTCGACCTGCCATACCTGACCGAGGCGATGCTGGTGACGCTCGGCAAGGCCAAGATCAGGACGCTCGACGATATCGGCGATCTCGCCACCGACGAGCTCGTCCAGAAGAAGCGGATCGAGCCGCGCCGCCGCGCCGAGAACGCGCCGCCCGTCCGCATGCGCGCGGAAGACAAGGGCGGCGTGCTCGCCGACTATGGCCTGTCGATCGAGCAGGGCAACGAGATCATCCTTGCGGCGCGCACCGCCGCCGGCTGGTTCGACGAGGCGCCGGTGCCGGCCGACTCCGGGGTCGAGGGCGGCGCCGCCTGATGCCGTTCGTCGACATCCGGCTCGCGGGTGCCGCGACGCGCGACCAGAAGGCGGGGATCGTCGCCGACGTCACCGCCAGTCTTGTCGCGCGGCTCGGCAAGCCGGCGGGCGCGGTGCAGATCAACATCACCGAACTCCCGACCGAGAATTACGGTTCGGGCGGCATCCTGATCGCCGATCGTCCCGCGGCTGCGCCCAGTGCGGAGGTCGCATCCGCGGATGGCAGACGATGAGATCCGCGACGGCCTGACGCCGAACCGGGGGGCTTCGACGTCGCTCGACCCGGACGGGAAGGAGGATTCCGGTCTTTCAGGACCGTCCGCACCGAACGAAGTCGAAGTGCCTCGCCGCCACATCCCCGAACGGACCTGCATCCTCACGCGCGCCAGCGGGGACCGCGCCGATCTGATCCGCCTCGCCATCTCGCCAGAGGGCCGGGTGCTCCCCGACATCCGCGCACGCGCGCCGGGCCGGGGCGCGTGGATCGCGGTCGATCGCGCCGCGCTTGAACAGGCGCAGGCCAAGGGCAGGCTGCGCGGCGCGCTCGCGCGTGCGTTCAAGGGCAAGCCGCTCGACATACCCGAGGATCTCGGCGCGCGGATCGCCGCCGCGCTGGAGCGCGCGCTGCTCGACAGGCTCGGGCTCGAAGCGCGGGCGGGCGTGCTGCTCACCGGCTCCGACCGCATCGAGGAGGCGGCGCGCAAGGGGCGCGTCCACCTGCTGCTCCACGCCGGCGACGCGGGCGGCGACGGGTCGCGCAAGCTCGACCAGGCGTGGCGGGTCGGGCGCGACGAGGAAGGCTCGGGCGCGCGCGGACTCGTATTGCCGATCGGACGCTCCATATTGGCGATGGCGCTGGGCCGCGAGAATGTGGTACATATCGCCGTCGTTGACCGGGCTGCCGCAGGACGCGTGTCGCACGCGCTTGCCCGCTGGCTCGGGTTTATCGGAGATGGTGGGGCCCCGCCTCGCGACACTATCGCGGGGACGGCGGCCACGTCCGGATGACCTTCCGGGGTGATCCCGACGAGTGAACTGGGACGGCTCGCGCGCAGGATGTCCTGCCCGATCCGGAAGATGCTGGGGATTTGAGTAGTCGAATGAGCGATCAGGACAAGCCGAAGCTGGGTATGCGCGCGCCGCTGGGTCTCAAGCGCACGGTGGAGACGGGCAAGGTGAAGCAGAGCTTCAGCCATGGCCGCTCGAACACCGTGATCGTCGAGACCAAGCGCTCCCGCGTGCTGCGTCGTCCGGGCGAGCCGGAGCCGGCCGAGCTCCAGCCGCCCGAGCCGCTCGTTGCCGCACCCGCGCCGGTCGCGGATCCGACGCCTGTTGCCGCGCCACGGCCGGCTCCGCAGCCCGTCGCCGCCGCGCCGGCACCGCGTCCGCAACCCGCGCCAACGGGTCGTTCGATGACCCCGCTCGAGCGTCGCGAGCAGCAGGATCGTCTGCTGCGCGAGGCTGAAGAAGCGCGGATGGCGGCCAACGAGGAGAATCGTCGTCGCGACGAGCGCCTCAAGGCCGAAGCCGTCGAGGACGAGAAGCGCCGCGCCGCCGAAGGCAGCCAGCGCGCGGAGGAAGAGGCGCGGACGCCCGCCGCCGAGGAGCCCGCTCCCGCCCTCTCCCTTGAGGCGCCCGAGACCGCCGCGCCCGAGCGCGAGCTCGAAACCGCCGGCGCCGAGACCGCGCCAGCCGAAGCGCGCACCGGCGCCGCCGTCCCGCCGCCGCGCCGGTTCACGCCGGTCCCGCAGGCGAAGCGGCCGGAGCCGGCCAAGCCGTCACCGCGACCGGGTCGTCCGGGCGCCGACGATCGCCGCCAGTCGGGCAAGCTCACCGTCACCCGCGCGCTTGACGACGAAGGCAGCGCACGCTCGCGCAGCCTCGCCGCGCTCAAGCGGGCGCGCGAGAAGGATCGCCGTTCGCATCAGGCGGGCGGCGTACAGACCAAGCAGGTCCGCGATGTCGTCGTGCCCGAGGCGATCACCGTCGCCGAGCTCGCCAACCGCATGGCCGAGCGCGGTGCCGATCTGGTCAAGGCACTGTTCAAGATGGGCATGCCCGTCACCCTCACCCAGACGATCGACCAGGATACGGCCGAATTGCTGGTCACCGAGTTCGGCCACAACCTCAAGCGCGTCAGCGACAGCGACATCGACATCGTCGCCACCGAGGATGGCGAGGCGGACGACAATCTCCAGGCGCGCGCGCCGGTCGTCACGATCATGGGCCATGTCGATCACGGCAAGACCAGCCTGCTCGACGCGCTGCGCGGCACCGACGTCGTCTCGGGCGAGGCGGGCGGCATCACGCAGCATATCGGCGCGTACCAGGTGACGCAGCATGACGGGTCGAAGATCACCTTCCTCGATACGCCCGGCCACGAGGCATTCGGCGAGATGCGCGCGCGCGGCGCCGACGTGACCGACATCGTCGTGCTGGTGGTGGCGGGCGACGACGGCCTGCGTCCGCAGACGATCGAATCGATCAACCACATCAAGGCGGCGAACAAGCCGATGATCGTCGCGATCAACAAGATGGACAAGCCCGGCTCGAACGCGCAGCGCATCCGCGAGGCGCTGCTGCAATATGACGTGCAGGTCGAGGCGATGGGCGGCGACACGCAGGACGTCGAGGTCTCGGCCACTGCCAAGACCGGGCTCGACGAGCTGATCGAGAAGATCCAGCTCCAGGCCGAATT
>CAXTNX010000082.1:0-3818 GCA_964245815.1 uncultured Sphingomonadaceae bacterium
ATGCCGAGCTGTCCGTGCGCGAGCTCGCGGCCGCGGAAGCGCAGCGTGCACTTCACCTTGTCGCCCTCGCCGATGAACTCGAACACCTTCTTCATCTTGGTGTCATAGTCGTGATCGTCGATGTTCGGACGCATCTTGATCTCCTTGATCTCCTGCGTCTTCTGCGACTTGCGCGCGAGGTTGGCCTTCTTCTGCGCCTCGTACTTGAACTTGCCGACATCGAGGAACTTGACCACCGGCGGATCGGCGTTGGGCGAGACCTCGACCAGGTTAAGCCCCATCTCGTGCGCCTGCTCGATCGCCTCGCGGGTGTACATCACGCCCAGATTCTCGCCCGCCTCGTCGATCACGCGGACGCGCGGGACCGTGATGAACTCGTCGAAGCGGGGGCCGTTCAACGGCATGGCGGGCGCGCCCAACGGGCGGCGAATCATCGGTGGCGGTATGGCGGCTTCTCCTGTGGTGCCTAAAATGTGGCAATCATATAGTATTTTTCGGCGCGGACCGAAAGGTCCGCACGAGGCTATCCGCGCCGGAGTAGGAAGATCGCGTGTTCGGCCCGCAGATTGACCGCCGCCGATCCGATCCGGCGCTCGCCGTTGAGAAACCAGGCACCCTCGGTGACGACGCCGCGCTCCTTCAGGAACGCGCGGAAATCGTCGATCGTCAGGTGGTGGATGTTGGGGGTGTCGTACCAGCCCTCGGGCAGCGAGCGGGTCACCGGCATCCGCCCGCCGAACAGCAGCGAGCCGCGGACCCGCCAGTGCGCGAAATTGGGGAACGATACGAACGCGCGCCGCCCGATGCGGAGCAGCTCGTCGAGCACCCGGTCGGGCGCGCGGCTGGTCTGCAGCGTCTGGCTGAGGATCGCGTAATCGAACGCGCGCGAGGGATAGCCCGCGAGGTCGACATCGGCGTCGCCCTGCACCACCGACAGCCCGCGCGCCATCGCCGCCGAGACGTTGGCGACGTCGATCTCGATGCCGCGCGCGTCGACCTGCTTGCCGTCGCGCAGCGCCGCCATCAGCGCGCCGTCGCCGCAGCCGATGTCGAGTATGCGCGCGCCCGCGTCGACATGCTCGGCGATGATCGCTAGATCGGGGCGGAGGACGATCAAATCCCATCCTTCAGCATCCGAGCAACCACCGACGGCATGGTCCTGATGTGCTCTCGCCAAGCCCAGTCGGTGACGCATTGTCGGATCGGAAGCGGTTCGCTCGCGGGGATGGTCACCATCCCCGCACCTTCATCCCAGGTCGCGTGGCGGGCTCGGCACGTCCGCGCTGCTGCGAGTGCTTCATCGCGTGATCGCGCCTGCGCAGTGACCCACTCGGCCGGTCGCACTAGCGGCGGTCCGAAGGCTGACAGGGCTGCAAGGCAAGCCACCGCCGTAAGGCCAATCGCAAAGCGTCTCATCCTCCCGCCCTCAGGAACCCGTCGACCACGCGGTTGAGCTCGGGTACGTCGAGCAGGAAGGCGTCGTGGCCGAACGGCGAGGCCAGCTCGACGAAGCTCGCCTCCGCGCGGCAGGCGTTGAGCGCCTGGACGATCGCGCGGCTCTCGCGGGTCGGGTACAGCCAGTCGGTGTCGAACGAGACCAGGCAGAAGCGGGTCCGCGAGTCGCGGAACGCGTTGGCGAGCCGGCCGCCATGTTCCTCGGCGAGATCGAAATAGTCCATCGCGCGGGTGATGTAGAGGTACGAGTTGGCATCGAACCGGTCGACGAAGCTGATCCCCTGGTGACGCAGATAGCTCTCGACCTGGAAGTCGGCATCGAAGCCGAAGCCCTTCGCCCCCTTCGGACTATCCGGGCGCGACTGGAGCCGACGGCCGAACTTCTCGGTCAGCCCGGCTTCCGACAGATAGGTGATGTGCGCCGCCATCCGCGCGACCGCGAGGCCGGCGGCGGGCGGGTCGTTCGCCTCGTAATAGTCGCCGCCGCGCCACTTGGGATCGGCCATGATCGCCTGGCGGCCGACCTCGTGGAAGGCGATGTTCTGCGCCGAATGACGCGCGGCGGACGCGATCACCACCGCCGAGCGCACGCGGGCCGGATAGGTCGCCGCCCATTCGAGCACCTGCATGCCGCCCATCGATCCGCCGACCACCGCCGCCACCGCGCCGATGCCGAGATGATCGAGCAGCAGGGCTTGTGCGCGCACCATGTCGCGGATGGTGATGACCGGAAAGCGCATCGCGTACGCGGTGCCGTCCGCCGCCGCGGTGGCGGGGCCGGACGATCCCATGCACGAGCCCAGCACGTTGGCGCAGACCACGAAGTGCCGCGCCGGATCGACCGGTTTGCCCGGCCCCACCATCCGCATCCACCAGCCGGGCTTGCCGGTGACCGGGTGGACGCTGGCGACATGCTGGTCGCCGGTCAGCGCGTGGCAGACCAGCACCGCGTTGCCGCGCTCCGCATCCAGCGTGCCATAGGTCTCGTACGCGATCGTCACCGGGCCGAGCGCCTGCCCGCCGTCGAGCGCGAGCGGCCCGGGCAGCGTGACGGTGCGCCCGACGCCGAAGCGCCGGTCGTGCTCGACGGAGGCGGACGGAGCGGCGGACGTCATGGAGCGCGCCCTAGCGGGTTGCGCGGCGGAGCGGAAGTTTCGGTGGCCAATAACGATTTCCGCTCGTTCGCCCTGGGGAGCGGCCGCGTCATACCATCGTCATTCCGGCCTTGTTGCGGGATTCATAGCGGAACGAACAGACCCGCCATGGTGTCTCGCGGCGGACGTGTATGACGGGGATCCCGGCGCAAGTCCGGGATGACAGAGAAGGGACCTATTCCTCCTGCCGCGCCAGCCACCGCTCCAGCCACTTGATCGTATAGTCGCCCTCGAGGAACTCCGGATCCTCGAGCAGCGCCTGATGGAGCGGGATGGTGGTGACCACGCCGTCGATCACGAACTCCTGCAACGCGCGGCGGAGCCGACGCAGCGCGCCCTCGCGGCTATGTCCCCAGACGATCAGCTTGGCGACCATCGAATCGTAATAGGGCGGGATCCTGTAGCCCGCGTACAGCCCGCTATCGACGCGGACGTTCATGCCGCCGGGCGCGTGATAGCCCTTCACCAGCCCCGGCGAGGGCACGAAGGTGCTCGGATGCTCGGCGTTGATCCGGCATTCGATCGCATGGCCGCGGAACTCGACATCCTCCTGGCGCAGCGTGAGGAGGTGCCCCTCGGCGATGCGGATCTGCTCGCGGACCAGATCGAGCCCGGTGATCGCCTCGGTGACGGGATGCTCGACCTGGAGCCGGGTGTTCATCTCGATGAAGTAGAACTTGCCGTCCTCGTAGAGGAACTCGATCGTGCCGGCGCCGCGATAGCCCATGTCCGCCATCGCCTTGGCGACGATGCCGCCCATCCATTCGCGCTGCTCGATCGAGATGACCGGCGACGGCGCCTCTTCCAGCACCTTCTGGTGGCGGCGCTGGAGCGAGCAGTCGCGCTCGCCGAGATGGATGGCGTTGCCGTTGCCGTCGCCGAAGATCTGGAACTCGATGTGGCGCGGATCGGAGAGGTATTTCTCGAGATAGACGGTGGCGTCGCCGAACGCCGACCTGGCCTCGTTGCCGGCCTGTCGCATCAGCGTCTCGAGCTGGTCCTCGCGCTCGACCACCTTCATGCCGCGCCCGCCGCCGCCGCTCGCAGCCTTGATGAGCACCGGATAGCCGATCCCGGCGGCGATACCGCGCGCCTGCTCGATCGAGGTCAGCGGACCGTCCGATCCGGGGACCAGCGGCAAGCCCAGAGCCGCCGCGGTGAGCTTCGCCTCGATCTTGTCGCCCATCGTGCGGATATGCTCGGGCTTGG
>CAXTNX010000083.1:0-3622 GCA_964245815.1 uncultured Sphingomonadaceae bacterium
TGGTCGACATCGGTGTCGGTGATGATGAAGCCGTTGACGATCGCGGTCGCCTTGCGGATGTGCGGATCGAAGGTGCCGAACACCTGGACGTCGTTGGGCAGGTTGAGCGGCGTGTCGGTCGCGGCGTCGTCGCCCTGGGCCAAGGCGCCGCCGGTGACGAGGGCGATCGCGGCGCCGAAGCACAGCGCGGCCGTGCGCGGGCGGAAAAACATCGTGTCGAAGATCACCTTGGTCCTCAGCCGCCCCGGAGTTGCCGCATGTCCCGCGGCCCTCGCATGCCCAAACTGAACCCGGGCTTAGCGTCCAAGGTTCTTGAAGGCCAGCTGGAACT
Source organism: uncultured Sphingomonadaceae bacterium (assembly GCA_964245815.1). Taxonomy (GTDB): domain Bacteria; phylum Pseudomonadota; class Alphaproteobacteria; order Sphingomonadales; family Sphingomonadaceae; genus Solisphingomonas. The sequence continues at coordinate 332 of CAXTNX010000083.1, forward strand.
GGATCGTGCTGCCGCGCCGCGCATCGCCGAACGCCGCGAAATCGCGCCGCCACTGGACCGAGACCTTGAAGCAATCATCCTCGTAGGCAAGCCCGAGCCGCGACTGGACCGGATCGAAGCCGTTCCCGTTGGACGCGAGGAAGTTGGTCTCGTCCGAGGAATTGGTCAGATCGACGGTCGCGGATCCGAACAGCGACCAGCGCTTGAGGAAGGCGAGCCGGCCGCCGAAGCGGATCTCCTCGTGGTCGCGCAGATCCTCGATCGTCGAGGTGATGTGGCGGTTGAGATCGAGATAGCCGATGAGGATGTAGGTTTTCTGCGTGCCCAGCGTCGCATCGATCTCGTTGCGGCGGAAGGACAGCGAATCCTTGTCGAGCCGGAAGCTGTGGGTCAGGCTGACGAAGCTGCCGTAGCGGAGCGTCGAGCGCCCGACGAAATCCGAGAACGTGCCCGACAGGCCGGTGCCGCTCGGGAAGATGCCCGACGGGCCGCCGAGCCGGTAGCTCTGGCCGATGGTGGTCCGCAGCGCGAAGCGCGGCAGATCGAGCGCGTAATCGAGCCCATAGGTCAGGCGCTGGTCGCCTTCCCAGCGATCATAGCCGTTGAAGCGGTTGAGCGCGAACAGGTTGGAATCCTCGAGATCGATCGCGCGCGCATCCTCGTTGGGGATCGCCAGGTTCTTCGCGCGCGGCGAGGCGACCAGCTGGATGCGCGGCGTGATGATCTGCGTGCCGCCGAATGCCGTGCCGACGAACGGCCAGCGCATCTCGGCGGCGAGTGCCGCGACACCGCGCGTGGTCCAGCCCGGATCGCCGCGATAGATCAGCGTGTTGGTCTGGTCGCCGTTCGATGTGTGATAGATGTCGCCGCGCAGATAGCCGGTGAAGCCGACAAGCTGGCCGATCGGGGTCAGCAGCCACTTCTGCCACTGCGCACCCGCGAACGCACGCTGCGTGTCCTGGCCCTCGTCGCGGCTGATCGCCAGCGTGTTGGCCTGGAGCGTGATCGTGCCGCCGAGCAGCGGATCGGCGATGCGGCGCCGATAGTCGATCAGCGGCAGCGCGATCGGCTGGTTGCGCTGGTGCTGGTCGAGCACCAGCGTGCGGAACTGCCAGCCCGCGATCGACAGGTAGCTGTCGTCGTCGATCCGCTCGGCCTGGACCACCGAACGCAGGCGATCGTCATAGGCGATGTCGTAGCGGCGCAGGAAGGTCTTGTCGGTGACCTGCCGCAGCGACGCGGTGATCGTCCAGTCGGGACCGAACTGGAAGCGGCCATTGGCGTCGATATAGCCGCGAAAGCGCTTGTCGAAATCGTTGCTGGTCAGCGACTGGCTGCTGTAGGTCGCATAGCCGTGAACCTGGAACGCGCCGCGGCTGTCGAGCGAGCGATATTGCGCTTCCGCCATCGGCGCCACCGCGGTGAAGGCATGCGGGGTGATGGTGAGATCGCGATTGGGCGCGATCTGCCAGAAATAGGGCGTCGCGACTTCCAGCCCGTTGCGGCTGTTGTAGGTGGCGTCGGGGACGAGCGCGCCCGAATTGCCGCCGGCGCCGGTGCCGTCGGGATGCGAGAAGATCGGCAGGAAGAAGAACGGCACGCCGAGCAGGCGAAGCCGCGCATCCTTGTAGGATACGCGGTGGCGCGCGGGATCGTAGGTCACATGATCGGCGGTGATCTCCCACAGCGGCTGCTTGGGGCAGCCCGTGTCGGTCGTCACGTCGCAGGGCGAATACGAGGCGTGGTCGAGATCGTAGACGCCGTCGGTACGCTTGCCCTTCACCGCCGCCATGCGCCCGCCGTTCTCGAGCACGAGCAGCAGATTGTCGGCGACGCCGTTCTTGAGATCGTCGGTCAGGTCGGCATCGTCGGCGTAGGAGATGTCGCCCTGCGGATTCTCGATGGCGACGTTGCCATGGGCATGCGCGACATTGGCCTTGCGGTCCCAGGTGACGGTGTCGGCGCGCAGCCGGCTGCCCCGGCGCAGCATCCGCACGTCGCCCGACGCGACGACGATCTGCGTCTTGTAGTCATAGTCGATGCTGTCGGCGGTAAAGGCGACCTGGTTGTCCGCGAGCGCGCTGGTCTGCCCGGCGACGGCGAGCGCGGGCGGCACCGCCGGACGGGTGAGATCGCCCGGCTCGGCGGGGGAGGGCGTCGCCGTGGCGCGATCGGGCGCCGGATCGTCCGCGATCGGGCGTGCTGCGAGCGGCGACGCCAGGAACGCGAGGACCAGCGGCAACGCGGTGGCGAGCCGGCGCCACGGCCGTCCGGTCGTCGTGCAGTCGAAATCCAACGTGTCCCCCGGGGCCGGTTCGGCCTCCCTGATACTGGCCCGGTGCTATCGCATCCGCAGGTGCGCTCCGCAATCGCGGCGTTGCGATGGTGCGACGGACGGGTGGCGCAGCCGCGCCCGGGTTGCCATATCGCGCAGAGCGCGTAACGCCGCCATATTCGCGCATCCGCTGTCCCCGAAAGGCCATTTTCCGACATGAACGTCCGTTTCGCCGATCGCCGCCCCGATGGCGGCCACGTCCTCGCCATCCCGCTCGCGACAGGCGTGCCGGCCGCCGATCGCCTCTCCGCGCTGGGCGACGGCGCGGGGTATGCCGCGCGCGCCGCGGGCGTGGCGCGTTTCGATGGCGAGGCCGGTGCGATCGTCGAGCTCTATGTGCCGTCGGGCGCCGCCACGCAGCGCGTGCTGCTGATCGGTCTCGGTACGGCCGAGGACGATCAATCCTACGAGCGTGTCGGCGGCGCGCTCGTCGGCCGCCTGCTGACCTCGGGCGAGACGACGCTGGTCGTCGACCTGACCGGGCATCGCACCACGGCGGCGCGCGCGGCGCGGATCGCCTATGCCGCGCTGCTGCGCGGCTGGCGCCACGACCGCTACCGCACCACGATGAAGCCCCGCCAGAAGCCGACGCTCTGCGACATCGTGATCGTCGGTGCGGGCGAGGGGGCGGACGCCGCGTTCGCGCCGCTCAAGGCGCTGGCGGAGGGCATCTTCCTCACCCGCGAACTCGTCACCGAACCCGCCAACATCATCTATCCCGAGAGCTTCGTCGCCCGCGTGCGCGGCGATCTCGAGGCGGCCGGGGTCACCGTCGAGGTGCTTGGCGAGGCCGAGATGGAGAAGCTCGGCATGGGTTCGCTGCTCAGCGTGTCGCTCGGCTCGGCGCGCGAGGCGCAGCTGCTGGTGATGCGCTGGAAGGGATCGGACGCCGATCCGGTCGCGTTCGTCGGCAAGGGCGTGACCTTCGATACCGGCGGCATCTCGATCAAGCCCGC
>CAXTNX010000084.1:0-3572 GCA_964245815.1 uncultured Sphingomonadaceae bacterium
CGATGATGTCCTGCGCGCGGTCGGCGAGCCCCATGCCGAGCGCGTCGGTCATGAAGGCGACGCTCGCCGGGACGTCGGGGCTGAACATCAGGACATGACCGAGCCGGAGCGGCCGGGCGGGCGCGTAGGACGCGCCGGGCAGTATCGCCGAGCGCCGCTTGCGCACCGTCGACCCGGGAGCGTTGATCTGGAACGGCGCCGTCGCTTCCAGCTCGGGGTCGGCCGGACGCTCGGAGAGGTGGATCAGCATGCCGTGCGGATCCTCGACCCACAGGCCGTTATCCTCGAAGCCCCGCGGCGCGCCGACGACCTTGCCGCCATGTTCGGCGCTGCGCGTCGCGATATCGTCCAGCCCGTCGGCGCGCAGCGAGATGTGGTGGAGGCGCTTGCGGGCAAATCCGCCGAGCAGGACGATCGAGTCACGGTCCTGCCCCGGACAGCGCAGCCGCGCGATATCGCCTTCGACATCGGCGACCAGCCCGGCATCGGTGTAGAACGTCACGCCCTCGTCCAGCGAGGGTATCTCGAGCGTGAAGGAGAGTGGTCCTAGCACCGGCATGGGCGGCATGTCCTTTGAAGGCCGCAGCTCAGGCCGCGGGCACGATAACCCTGTTCTCGATCGCCCCGATCCCGTCGATCTCGCACCGCACGACGTCGCCCGCCCGGAGGAAACGCGGCGGCTCCATGCCCACGCCGACGCCTTCGGGCGTGCCGGTCGCGATAAGATCGCCGGTCTCCAGCGTGAAGGCGGTGGAGAGATAGGCGATCTGCGCCCACAGATCGTGGATCATCTGGCCGGTGTTGTTGCTCTGCCGCAGGTCGCCGTTGACGAAACAGCGCAGATCGAGCGCGTGCGGATCGGGCACCTCGTCGGCGGTCACGATCCATGGCCCGATCGGCCCGTGCGTGTCGAACGACTTGCCCATCGTGAAGGTCGGCGTGTGGAACTGCCAGTCGCGCGCCGACACGTCGTTGGCGACGAAATAGCCGAACACATGGGCGGGCGCGTCGGCCTCGCTCACCCGCTTGGCCGGCGCGCCGATCACGGCGCCGAGCTCGACCTCATAGTCGAGCTTCTCGGTCACGCCGGGATCGATATCGTCATACGGTCCGGCGACGCAGCTGGTCTGCTTGTTGAACCAGGTCTGGTGCTTGGCGCGCGCGACGCCGAGCTTGTCGGCCTCTTCCAGATGCTTGGCGTAGTTCATGCCGATCGCGAGATATTTGCCCGGCCGCTCGATCGGCGCGAGCAGGCGGACCTCGCCCAGCGCCAGCACCGGCGCGGTCCGCTCCACGATGTCGCGCACCACGTCCAGCGCGTCGGATCCGCCGCCTGCGATCGCCCGGATCGTCGCCCAGCGACACCCGGCCGCGACGAGGTCCACCACGCCGCCGTCCTTGACCGCGCCGATCGTCGCGCCCGCCCCGATCCTGCTGTCCTCGAACCGTACCAGCCTCATCCCGATGCTCCGACCCGCTCTCGACCCATCAGAACTTGACCGAGGCGCGTGCGCCAAAGGTCCGCGGCGCGGTGGAGCCGCCGACCAGCGCGTTGGCCAGCGGATGCGTCACCGCGAAGTTGAGGATGCGATCATTCTCGATATTACGCACGAAGCCTGAAATCGACCATTTGTCGTCGGCCGGACCGAACGAGAGCTGGGCGTTGGTCGTCCAGGTCGACCCGACGCGCTCTTCGGCCAGGAACTCGAAGCCGACCGTGCGGCTGGTCTTGTACTGCGTGTCGGCTCCGGCGACGATCTTGTAGTCGCCGACATTGAAGGTCTGCTGGGCCGCCAGGTTCACGGTCCATTTCGGCGAGTTGTACGACTGCTTGCCCGCGCAGTCGACGTTGTAGAAGGCCGGGTTGGCGGCGAGCGCGTAGCTGCAGCCGGTCAGCGGCGCGCCGTTCGCGCTGCCCTGCTGATAGGTGAACGCGCGGTTCCGCGCGTCGAGATACTGGACGTCCGCGCTGACGAGCGTCGTCGGCGTCACCAGCACGCGGCCCTCGACCTCGAAGCCCTTGATCCGCGACTTCCCGATGTTCTGGATGAACTGCGCGGTCTGCCCGCTGAGGTCGAGGCCGAGATGCGAGACCTGCTGGTCCTTGTAGTTCCACAGGAACCCCTCGATGTTCAGCTGCAGGCGATTGTCGAAGAAGCGGTTCTTCAGGCCGATCGTGTAGGCGGTGATGAGCTCGGGTTGGTAGGTCTCGAACCCCAGTGCCGCGGAAAAGCCGCCCGAGCGATAGCCCGATTCCACGGTCGCGTAGAACAGCGAGCGCGGGGCCAGATCGAACTCGACGCCGCCGTGATAGGTCACGCGGCTATCCGTCAGCTTCTGGTCGTAGACGCTGTCGCTGCGAAAGATGATCGCGCCCGAGGTGCCTTGCCCGATGATCGGTATCGGGCCTGTCGGCACGGCGAACGGTACCTCGGAAAGCGTGTCCACGGTGGTGAACAGGCGTGCGGTGGGGCAGTTCGGAACGCCGCCGACCCGCGCCAGGCAGACCAGGGTGAGCGCGGTGGCGGCGGCGTCGAAACGCTTGATGTCCTTGGAATAGCGCACGCCGCCGACCAGCCGCAGCCGATCGGAAACATGCGCGGTCACGCGCCCGAACGGCGCGAACGAGCGCGTGCGGTACCTCTGGTCGAGGAAGTTCTCCGCCGACGAAAGGTTCAGCGCCGTCCGGTTATGGACCGAATCGTCGTAGAAATAGCCGCCGAGCGTATAGTCGAAGATACCGATCCGGGTGCCCGTGAACCGCGCCTCGACGCTGTACTGCTGGTCCTTCTCGCGGTTTCGGTACGGGAAGGCCGCCGCCTCGGCCAGGTAGTTCAGCGAGGCGTAGCGCCACGCCGGGATGATCGTGAGGGTGCCGGCGCCCGTGTCATAGTCGATCTGTGCGTTGGCGCCGTAGAAGTTGTTGCGCTGGAATGGATATGGCGTGATCGCATCCAGCGTGCGGCCGGCGAGGGGAACGAAGATGCTCGTGCGGTAAGCCTGCGCGTCGGGCGTGAACAGGCCCTCGCCCAGCCCGAGCGCGGGCTTCACCGTCGTGTAGCCGCCGGTGAGCGGGTTGACGTTGTAGTTGCTGACGTATGAAACCCCCTGGCCGACGCCGCCGGCATGGCTGTAATCGCCCGCGATCCGAATGGTGAGATCGGGCGTCGGCTTCGCCTTCATCTGCACGCGCAGCGAGGTCGTCTTGTCGTCGGACGATCCGTCCCGGAGATAGCCGTCGTGGCGCGACGTGCTCGCCGAGACCCGCAACGCGGCGTTCTCCCCGAGCGGCGCATTGACCGCGCCCTCCGCCACGACGGCATCGTAATTGCCGTAGCTCGCGGTCGCGTAGCCGGAGAACTCGCCGAGCTTGGGCTGGGTCGGGATCAGGTTGATCGCGCCGCCGGTCGCGTTGCGGCCGTAGAGCGTGCCCTGCGGACCCTTCAGCACCTCGATCCGGTCGAGATCGTAGAACAGGCCGTTGGTCGAGGTCGGGCGCCCGATATAGACGCCGTCATAGTTGAACGCGATCGCCGGATCGCTGTTCGGCGTCAGCGTGAAATTGCCGACGC
>CAXTNX010000085.1:0-3311 GCA_964245815.1 uncultured Sphingomonadaceae bacterium
AGCTTGGCGGCGGCGACCATCTTCATCGCCTTGGTGATCTTCTGCGTCGACTTGACCGAGCCGATGCGACCTTTGAGGGCCTTGAGTGACGGCATTCCTGACCTTCCCTCCTTCTCCCGGGACGGGAGAGGATACGGAGACGAGGACCGGCTCGCCGGTCCTGGTCGAAGCTGGTGACGGTGTCCGCCGGTCGGACCGGAGAACCCTCACCCAACCCTCTCCCCAGGGGGAGAGGACCCATCGTTTACCCGAACGACGTCGCGAACGCCGCGACCGCGTCCTTGAGCGCGGCCCTGGTATCGTCGGCCAGGTCCTTGGTGTCGCGGATCCTGTCCATGATGTCGGCGTGGTTGGCGTGGAGATCGGCGAGCAGCGCCTCCTCGAAGCGGTTCACCGCATCGACCGGGATGCCGTCGAGGAAGCCTTGCGTGCCCGCGAAGATCGAGGCGACCTGATCCTCGACCGACATCGGCGCGAACTGGCGCTGCTTGAGCAGCTCGGTCAGCCGCGATCCGCGGTTGAGCAGCTTCTGGGTGGAGGCATCGAGGTCCGAGCCGAACTGCGCGAACGCCGCCATCTCGCGATATTGCGCGAGGTCGAGCTTGATCGAGCCCGCGACCTTCTTCATCGCCTTGGTCTGCGCGGACGAGCCGACGCGGCTGACCGACAGGCCGACGTTGATCGCCGGGCGCACGCCCTGGTAGAACAGGTCGGTCTCGAGGAAGATCTGCCCGTCGGTGATCGAGATCACGTTGGTCGGAATGTAGGCCGACACGTCGCCCGCCTGGGTCTCGATGATCGGCAGCGCGGTCAGCGAGCCGCCGCCCTCGGCGTCGTTCAGCTTGGCGGCGCGCTCCAGCAGGCGCGAGTGCAGGTAGAACACGTCGCCCGGATACGCCTCGCGGCCCGGCGGGCGGCGCAGCAGCAGCGACATCTGGCGGTAGGCGACCGCCTGTTTGGAGAGATCGTCGTAGACGATCAGCCCGTGCATGCCGTTGTCGCGGAAATACTCGCCCATCGTGCAGCCGGTGTAGGGCGCGAGGAACTGGAGCGGCGCGGGCTCCGACGCGGTCGCGGCGACGACGATGGTATAGTCCATCGCGCCGTTCTCTTCGAGCTGGCGGACGATCTGCGCCACGGTGGAGCGCTTCTGCCCGATCGCGACATAGATGCAGTAGAGCTTGGATTTCTCGTCGTCGCCGGTGTTGGAGTTCTTCTGGTTGATGAAGGCGTCGATCGCGACCGCGGTCTTGCCGGTCTGGCGGTCGCCGATGATGAGCTCGCGCTGGCCGCGGCCGACCGGCACCAGCGCGTCGAGCGCCTTGATGCCCGACTGCATCGGCTCGCTGACCGACTTGCGCGCGATGATGCCCGGCGCCTTGGTCTCGACGCGGCGGCGCTCGGTGAACGCGATCGGGCCCTTGCCGTCGATCGGGTTGCCGAGACCGTCGACGACGCGGCCGAGCAGGCCCTTGCCGATCGGCACGTCGACGATCGTGCCGGTACGCTTGACGGTGTCGCCTTCCTTGATCCTGGCGTCCGAGCCGAAGATCACGACGCCGACATTGTCGGCCTCGAGGTTGAGCGCCATGCCCTTGGTGCCCTCGGAGAACTCGACCATCTCGCCCGCCTCGACATTGTCGAGACCCCAGACGCGCGCGATGCCGTCGCCGACGCTCAGCACCTGGCCGACCTCGGACACCTGCGCATCGGTGCCGAAATTGGCGATCTGGTCGCGGATGACCTTCGAGATTTCTGCGGCGCGGATTTCCATGTTCGTCCTTCCCCGACGGCAGTGCCGTCAGCCTTTCATCGCATGAGCGAGGGTGTTGAGTTTGGTGCGGAGCGATCCGTCGATCTGCTGCGAGCCGAGCTTGACGATCAGCCCGCCCAGGATCGCGGGATCGACCTCGGCGGCGATGGTGACGTCGCGGCCGAAGCGCTTCCTGAGGCGATCCCCGAGCGCGCCGAGCTGCGTCGCATCGAGCGGGTGCGCGCTGACCACCTCGGCGCTCGCCTCGCCACGGTGCGCGGCGGCCAGCGCTCGGTACGCGCGGATGATCGCGGGCAGCTCGCGCAACCGCCCGTTCTCGGCGAGCACGCCCAGGAAGCGGGTGGCGATCGTGCCGACCCCGATCGCGCCGGCCACCGCCGCGATCGCCTTGGCCGCCGGAGCACGGCCGATCAGCGGGCTCTGCGTCAGCATGCGGAGATCATCGCTGTCCTTCAGCGCGGAGGCAACCGTCCCGACGTCTGCCGTCACCTTGTCGAGCTGCCGCCCGTCACGGGCGAGTTCGAACAGCGCGGTGGCATACCGTCCGCTCAGGCTGGCCTGGATGCCGCTGGAAATGTCCACGCGCCTCGTCACTCCCCCGGATGGCGACGACCCGAGCGCGGTAGGAGGGCGCCCTCATGGGCGTCCCGCTGGGTCGAGGGGCGGTTAGCAAGGGGTTTCCAACATTGCAAGCGGGTGGGGGCGGGGGGATGAAGGGCCAAGGGTCACGGCGAGATCGATCGCTCTCCCCCTTTCGTCGTCCCCGCCAAAGCGGGGATCCCGCTTCTTCTTTCCGGAGCAAAGGCAACGCGGTTCCCGCTTTCGCGGGGACGACGGATAGGGCGCAGGGGATGGATAATGCGAAAGGGGCGGGCGGATCGCCTGATCCGCCCGCCCCGTTCCGTCCGAACCTGGCGTATCAGGCCTTGACGTTGGGCTTGCGCGCCTTGGCCTTGCCCTTGCCGCCGGTGCCGCGCGGCGGGGCCGAGGTCACCTCGAAGACGAGCGCGTCGTCGCGGAGCTTGACCCGCACCTCGCCGCCGTTGACGAGCTTGCCGAACAGCAGCTCCTCGGCGAGCGGCTGCTTGATCTTCTCCTGGATGAGCCGCCCCATCGGCCGCGCGCCATAGAGCTTGTCGTAGCCCTTGGTGGTCAGCCAGTCGCGCGCATCGTCGTCGAGCGCGATATGGACGTTGCGGTCGGCGAGCTGCAATTCGAGCTGGAGCACGAACTTCTCGACGACCCGCGCCACGACCTCCGGCGGCAGGTAGCTGAACGGCACGATCGCATCGAGACGGTTGCGGAACTCGGGCGTGAACATCTTCTTCACCGCCTCCTCGTCCTCGCCCTCGCGGGTGAGATTGCCGAAGCCGAGCGACTCGCGCGCCATGTCGGACGCGCCGGCATTGGTCGTCATGATGAGGATCGTGTTGCGGAAATCGACCGTCTTGCCGTGATGGTCGGTGAGCTTGCCGTTGTCCATCACCTGCAACAGGATGTTGAACAGGTCGGGATGCGCCTTCTCGATCTCGTCGAG
>CAXTNX010000086.1:0-3237 GCA_964245815.1 uncultured Sphingomonadaceae bacterium
CCCAGACTTCCTTGCGCTCCTTCTCGACCCACTTCTTGGCCTGCTTGAGCGTCATCGACAGACCCTTGGCGTCGAGGCGCGCGTAGATGAACGGCTTGAACAGCTCGAGCGCCATCTTCTTGGGCAGGCCGCACTGGTGGAGCTTGAGTTCCGGCCCGGTGACGATCACCGAACGGCCCGAATAGTCGACGCGCTTGCCGAGCAGGTTCTGGCGGAAGCGGCCCTGCTTGCCCTTGAGCATGTCGGACAAGGACTTCAGCGGGCGCTTGTTGGCGCCGGTGATCGTCCGGCCGCGGCGGCCATTGTCGAACAGCGCGTCGACCGCCTCCTGGAGCATCCGCTTCTCGTTGCGGACGATGATGTCCGGCGCGCGCAGTTCCATCAGCCGCTTCAGCCGGTTGTTGCGGTTGATGACGCGGCGATAGAGGTCGTTCAGGTCCGAGGTCGCGAAGCGGCCGCCGTCGAGCGGCACCAGCGGACGCAGCTCGGGCGGGATGACCGGCACGACATCGAGGATCATCCACTCGGGGCGATTGCCCGAATCGATGAAGCTCTCGACGACCTTCAGCCGCTTGATGATCTTCTTGGGCTTGAGCTCGGACTTGGTGACCGCGAGCTCCTCGAGCAGCGTGTCGCGCTCGCCGACCAGATCGAGGTCGATCAGCATCTGCTTGACCGCTTCCGCGCCGATCCCGGCGGAGAAGGCGTCCTCGCCATGTTCGTCCTGCGCGGAGAGCAGCTCGTCCTCGGTGAGCAGCTGATACTTCTCGAGCGGGGTCAGACCCGGCTCGATCACCACATACGCCTCGAAATAGAGGATCCGCTCGAGCTGCTTGAGCTGCATGTCGAGCAGCAGCCCGATGCGCGAGGGCAGGCTCTTCAGGAACCAGATGTGCGCGACCGGGGCGGCCAGCTCGATATGCCCCATCCGCTCGCGGCGGACCTTCGAGACGGTGACCTCGACGCCGCACTTCTCGCAGACGATGCCCTTGTACTTCATCCGCTTGTACTTGCCGCACAGGCACTCGTAATCCTTGATCGGACCGAAGATGCGCGCGCAGAAGAGCCCGTCGCGCTCGGGCTTGAACGTGCGGTAATTGATCGTCTCGGGCTTCTTGATCTCGCCGAACGACCACGAGCGGATGCGCTCGGGCGACGCGATGCCGATCTTGATCTGGTCGAACGTCTCCGGCTTCACGAGCGGATTGGCGAAATTGGTCATCTCGTTCATGGAATGTCCTTCCTCCAGATCCCTCTCCCCTCGGGGGAGAGGGAGGGGCCCGCCGCCGAAGGCGGTGGGAGGGTGAGAGCCTGCGGACGCTCGCTGCGCTCGCACCCCTCACCCGACCCCCTCCCCAAGGGGAGAGGGCTATGTTGCCTACTCCGCCGCCTGCGCCAGCATGTTGCCGTCCTCGTCGCGTTCCGCGGTGAGCAGCTCGACGTTGAGGCCCAGCGAGCGCATCTCCTTGACGAGCACGTTGAAGCTCTCGGGGATGCCCGCCTCGAACGTGTCGTCGCCCTTGACGATCGCCTCGTAGACCTTGGTGCGGCCGACGACGTCGTCGGACTTGACCGTCAGCATCTCCTGGAGCGTGTACGCCGCGCCATAGGCCTGGAGCGCCCACACCTCCATCTCGCCGAAGCGCTGGCCGCCGAACTGCGCCTTGCCGCCCAAGGGCTGCTGCGTGACCAGCGAGTACGGCCCGATCGAGCGCGCGTGGATCTTGTCGTCGACGAGATGGTGGAGCTTGAGCATGTAGATATAGCCCACCGTCACCTTGCGGTCGAACAGGTCGCCGGTGCGCCCGTCGAACAGATCGCTCTGCCCCGAGGTGTCGAGCCCGGCGAGCGCGAGCATTGCCGACACGTCGGCCTCGCGCGCGCCGTCGAACACCGGCGTCGCCATCGGCACGCCGTCCTTCAGCAGGCCCGCCATCTCGACGATGTCCTCGGCCGAACGGCTGTCGATCTCGGCGTGGTACTGCTCGCCATACACCGTCTTGAGGCGATCGACGACCGCGGTCGGCGGCGCGCCGACCTTGGGATCGGGGTTCGCCTCGCGCCATGCTTCCAGCGCCTCGGTGATCTGCTTGCCCAGGCCGCGCGAGGCCCAGCCGAGATGCGTCTCGAAGATCTGGCCGACGTTCATGCGCGACGGCACGCCCAGCGGATTGAGCACGATGTCGACATGCGTGCCGTCGGCGAGGAACGGCATGTCCTCGTTGGGCAGGATGCGCGAGATCACGCCCTTGTTGCCGTGGCGGCCGGCCATCTTGTCGCCCGGCTGGAGCTTGCGCTTCACCGCGACGAACACCTTGACCATCTTGAGCACGCCCGGCGGCAGCTCGTCGCCGCGCTGGAGTTTCTCGACGCGATCCTCGTACCGCTTCTGGAAGACGGTGGCCGCCTCGTCATACTGCGTCTTGATCGCCTCCAGATTGGCCTGGACGCCGTCGTCGGCCACCGCGAACTTCCACCATTCGCGCTTCTCGACGTCGAGCAGCATCTCGCTGGTGATCTCGGTGCCCTTGCGGATGCCCTTGGGCGCCGACGCGACGGTCTGCCCGGCGAGCATCGGCTGCAATCGCGTGAAGGTCGCGCGATTGAGGATGCCGCGCTCGTCCTCGCGATCCTTGGCGAGGCGATCGATCTCCTCGCGCTCGATCGCGAGCGCGCGCTCGTCCTTGTCGACACCGTGGCGGTTGAACACGCGGACGTCGACGACGGTGCCGGTGACGCCCGGCGGCAGGCGCAGCGAGGTGTCGCGGACATCGCTGGCCTTCTCGCCGAAGATCGCGCGGAGCAGCTTCTCCTCGGGCGTCATCGGCGATTCGCCCTTGGGCGTGATCTTGCCCGCCAGGATGTCGCCCGGCTCGACCTCGGCGCCGATATAGACGATGCCCGCCTCGTCGAGGTTGCGCAGCGCCTCCTCGCCGACATTGGGGATGTCGCGGGTGATGTCCTCCGGCCCGAGCTTGGTGTCGCGGGCCATCACCTCGAACTCCTCGATGTGGATCGAGGTGAACACGTCATCCTTCACGATCCGCTCGGAGAGCAGGATCGAGTCCTCGAAGTTGTAGCCGTTCCACGGCATGAACGCGACGAGCACGTTGCGGCCGAGCGCGAGCTCGCCGAACTCGGTCGACGGACCGTCGGCGATGATCTCGCCCTTCTTGACGGTCTCGCCGACCTTCACCAGCGGGCGCTGGTTGATGCAGGTCGACTGGTTCGAGCGCT
>CAXTNX010000087.1:0-3125 GCA_964245815.1 uncultured Sphingomonadaceae bacterium
ATACGACTATGGATACTACGCATACAACTACGGCTCAGACCGTGCCTCCGTGTGACGCGGGGCCGACGCGGCCGCCCGGCGGCGGAGCGGCGCGAATCGCACTGGTCGCCGCGATGCTTGCGATCCTGATCGCGATCGGCTGGCAGGTCGTGCGGACCGGCATCTCGCAGGCCTTCTTCCGCTCTGGCGACCTCCCCGCCGCCTATGCCATGGACCACCGCGACGGCATCGTCGAAAGCTACCTCGCGGTCGGCCTCGCGCGTATCGATGCACCCCGCGCCGCCGCCGCGGTCGCGCGCGACGCGCTGTCGCAGACCCCGCTCGCCATCCCCGCGCTCGGCGTGCTCGCGGTGATCAGCGTGCCGACCGACCCGGCGCTCGCCGCGAAGCTGCTCAGCGCCACGACCGCGCTCGGCTGGCGCGATCCGGTGTCGCAAGGCTGGGCGGCGCGGATCGCGCTGGCCGGCGGGCATCTCGACGAGGCCGCCGCGCACGTCGATGCGGCGGCGCGCATCCAAGGCCCGAACGGCGCGGTACGGGCGCTGATCGACACCATGGCGACGCAACCGGCGGCGCGGGCTGCGCTCGTCCGCCGCCTGCTGCTCGCGCCGGGCTGGCGGCTCGCCTATTTCCGCGACGGCGTGCTTCCGCTCGGCGATCTCGCCGCGCGCGGCGCGCTGCTCCGTGCATTGTCGGGAACGCCGGTGCCGCCGCGCCGCGACGAGATCGGCGCTGTCACCAACCTCGCCGGCGCGACCATGGGTCTTGATCGCGCCCACGCGCTGTGGCGCGCCATCGCCGCGCCGGCGAGCGGCGGCCTGGTCGCCGATCCCGATTTCGGCCGCGTGTCGGACGGCCAGTCCGGCGAGGTGCCGTTCGGCTGGATCGCGCGCACCACCCCGGGCGCCGAGGCCGAGGCCGACACGCCCGACGGCCGGGGCGCGCTGCATGCGATGTCGGACGGTACCGCGGCGGGAACGCTGGTGACGCAGGTGGTGCTGGTCCCGCCGGGACGCCACCAGTTCTCGGTCGCGGCGCGCTTCACCAGCGCGGACGCGCAAGGCGCATTCCGCTGGACGCTGACCTGCTCGAACGGCCGCACCATGGGCGATACGGTCCCCCCGCTCGCCGGCAGCCCGACCGGCGCGGCACGCTTCACCTTCGATATCCCGGCAGGCCCGGGCTGCCCCGTCCAGTTCCTGTCGCTCGCGGCCGAACCCGCGGCGATGCCGGGTGCCGTCGAGGCGTGGTACCATGATGTCCATATCGGCCCGCCCCCCGGAGGATCATGATGAACCCGCTCTGCCTGTTCGGCGTCCACAAGCCGCGGCCGTCCAAACTGTGGAACGACGGTCATTTCTTTTCCGCCTGCGCGCGCTGCGCCGCGCAACTGGTCCGGACGCCCGAGGAGCCCTGGCACGTCGTGCCGCCGAACATGAAGGTGGTGTGGCGTCCACGGACCGAGGAAGATGTCGTCTGGCCGTCGCACATCCTGTGACGACCTTATTCACGCCGCCCCGCCGGATCCGCCGCCGATGAACGCTCAGCCGCCAGCGGTGTCGCGACGCCGGCGCCGGACCGGATCGTCCGCCGACCGGTCGCGCCGCGACGCCGGACCGATCGATTGGTTCGAGGCGGCGCCGGGCGCGGGGCTGCTCGTCTGCGCGCTGCTGATCGGCGGCTCGGCCGATCCGATCGGCGACATGATCGTGCGGATCGTCGCGCTGCTCGTCCTGGCGATCCTCGCGGTGCGGCTTTCGCCCGCCGACGGGCGACGTCTCGCGCCGGGCTGGATCGCGGCGGCCATACTGGTCGCGCTGGCGGCGATCGAACTCGTGCCGCTTCCCTATGCGCTGTGGCGGACGCTGCCGGGGCGCGCGCCGTTCGCCGAGCTGCTCGACATGCTCCATCTCGGCGACGCGGCGCGGCCGCTCAGCCTCGACCCCGAGGGGACGCGCGCCACCCTGATCGCGGTCCTGCCGGGGCTCGCCGCGCTGTGGGCGGCGCTCGTCGCGGGCCGCCGGAGCATCGGCATCTGGACCGCGATCGTCGTCGCAGGCGCGCTCGTCAGCGCGCTGATCGGCGGCTTCCAGGTCGCCGGGTTCCACGATTTCTACCTCTACGAGCGGAGCAATGTCGGGCAGCTCACCGGGCTGTTCGCAAACCGCAACCATGCGTCCGACCTGTCGCTGATCGGGATCGCGCTGATCGTCGGCCGGCTGGCCACGCCAAACGGGGTCGCGCGCGAACTGCGGCCGGTGATCGTCGCGCTGCTTGCGCTGCTCGCGGTCGCGGTGCTGCTCACCACCTCGCGGTTCGGCATCGTCCTGCTCGCGGCCGAGCTGATCGTGACCATGCTGATGCTGGGAGCGGCACGGCGGCGACGTCTGCTGCCCCTGCTGGCGATCATCGCGCTCGCCGCCGTCGTGGCGATCGCGCTGGCCGTGATGACGCCCAGCATCGACGCGGCGTTCGGCCGCTTCGGCGCGATCGCCGACGATCTGCGTCCCGAGTTCTGGAGCAGCACGCTCTATGCGGCGGGACAATATTGGCCGGCGGGCTCCGGACTCGGTACGTTCGTCCCGATCTACACGACGGTCGAGCAGCTCGACACGATGCCGGCGCTGGTCGTCAACCATGCCCATAACGAGTATCTCGAACTCACCCTCGAGCTCGGCATCCTCGGACCCCTGCTGATCGCCGCCTATCTCGCGGCGCTGGTCGCGGCGGTCGTACGAAGCGAGCGGCGCGGCGGCGATCCCATGCTGCGCGGCGCAATTCTCGGGCTCGTGATCCTGCTCGCGCATTCGACGAACGAGTTCCCGCTGCGCAATGCGTCGCTGATGGTGGTCTTCGGACTCCTCAACGGCATCGTTTTTGCCGCGTCGCAGCAAAAAACATATCCCGCCACCGCCCGGTCTGTGTCACACCGGGCCATATGACGACTCCACGCTGAATCGTGGCTGGCGTCGGGCGTGCCGGTCGGGCTTCAAGAGTGATCTGTGGTCGGAGATTAGTCGGATGGGCAGGTTTGGTCGTGCGCTCGTGTCTGCGACGGCGCTGTTGGCGGCGGGGGGCTGCGCCTCGCGTCTGCCGCGGCTGGTGAGCGGCGCGGAGGCGTATCG
>CAXTNX010000088.1:0-3099 GCA_964245815.1 uncultured Sphingomonadaceae bacterium
CTGCCATGAGCCCATTGCAAAGCCCTCAACAATCAACCTGCCAAAGTAGTGCTAGCCGCCCCGGATATAGCGCGCTCGACCAATCTTGCGGTTCTAGCACCGCCGGTCCGGCTTTCCCGATTGGGAACGTGGAGCGGGAAAGCCGTCCGCGCCGTACGCCGCACGCTCTTGGCGGACCATGTTTTCCCAGAACCCGTTCCGGATTGTGTTTTCCCGAAACTGCCTGTCGGGCATGAAGAAACGGGAATGCGGCGAACGGTCTGGACGGCCTGTTTCGGCATCGCGTGCCGATCGATCCGGCTCACGCAATATGCCTGGGTATCCACCCGTGCGAGCCGCCACAGCTACGCAGGCATCCCCGCGACGATCCGCGGATCGACCGCATAATCGCGGGCGATCTCGCGCGCGGTCATCTTGGCCGACATCATCACCGATGGCGTGCCCCCGCCCGGCTGCGTGCCCTGCCCGACGAGGTACAGGCCGGTCACGTCCTCGCTGCGGTTGTGCGGGCGGAAGAACGCGGTCTGCGTCAGCCTCGGCTCGACGCCGAAGCCGTTGCCGGCATAGGCCCCCAGCACCTGCTCGAAATAATCGGGCGTGACGAAGCTGCGATAGACCAGCCGCTCGCGTAGCCCCGGAATATAGCCGCGGTCGTCGAGGAATTTCAGCACCTTGTCCGCAAACCCCTCGCCCACCGCGTCCCAGTCCACGTCGCCCAGCGTGTTGGGCACCGGGATCAGCGTATAGGCGGCATGATGGCCCGGCGGGGCAAGGCTCGGGTCGGTCAGCGTCGGGATATGGAGATATTGCGAGAAATCCTCGGCAAGCACTTTGCGTTCGAAGATGTCGGTCAGCAATTCCTCGTAGCGTGGCCCGAGAATGATATTGTGGTGCCGCACATCGGGGTCGCCGTCGCGCTGCTCGTAGCCGAAATAGATCACCATCAGCGACATGCTCTGCTTGCGGAACTTGACCACAGCGTCGCGGTTGATCCGCCGGTGCGTCTTGTCGATCAGCCGCAGATAGGTGGTCGCGTAATCGGCGTTGGAGATGACCAGATTGGCCGCCAGCGTCTCGCCCGACGCGAGCGTCACGCCGGTCGCGACGCGCTTCCTCCCGCGCTTCTCGACCTCGATCCGCGCGACTTCGGCGCCCAGCCGCACCGTTCCGCCCAACTCCTCGAACTTGACGACCAGCGCGCGGACCAGCGCTCCGGTGCCACCCATCGCATAATGGACCCCCCAGGTCTTCTCGACGAAATGGATCATCGCGTAGATCGCCGGGACTTTCAGCGGGTTGCCGCCGATCAGCAGCGGCTCGAAGCTGAACACCTGCCGCATCTTGTCGCTCTTGAAATAGGTCTTGATGAGCGAGAACAGCGGCTGGATCGCGCCGAGCCTGAACAGGTCGGGGACGACCCGCAGCATCGACCCCAGGCTGCCGAAATAGGTATAGCCGAGTTCGAGGAAGCCACGCTGGAAGATCGCGCGCGCGGCCTCGTGGAAGCGTTCGTACCCCTCCAGATCCTCGGGCGCGAGCCGTGCGATCTGCGCGCGCACGTTGACCGGGTCGGCGTCGTAATCGAAGAAGCTGCCGTCGTCGAAATAGATCCGGTAGAAGGGCAGGACCGGCACGATGTCGAGATAGCGGCTGGTGTTGGGGCCGCCGCTGAAGCCGGAGCGGACGCGCTGCCCGGCGGCGGAGACATCGGCTGGAAAGTCGGGCGCCGTCAGCATCGCCGCATCGCGTTCGAGCGAGAACAACTCCTCGATAAAATGCGGCACGGTCAGCACGGTCGGCCCCATGTCAAACGTAAACCCCTGCGCGCGCCGGACATAGGCGCGTCCGCCGACATCATCGAGTTGCTCGACGATGCGCGTGTCGAATCCGAGACTCTGCAGGCGGATTGCGCAGGCGATACCCCCGATGCCGGAGCCGATCACGACAGCGGTACGACGTGTCATAACGGCGCCGTCCTTACTCTTGAAGTCATCGGTGACGATGAGTGGGGTCGGTCCAGCCGCTTTTCCAGCCAGCGCGACAGCAGCAGGTGCGGCACCGCGACCGACGCAAGGAGCTGAAAAGCCTGTGCCACCAGATTTCGGTCGATCCCGGATCGGGCCAGCTGATGCAACGCCCACCAACCAACGATCGCGCCGCCAGATAGCACGGCGCCGGTCATCAGCCACCGCGCCTGTGTCATGTCGCAGAGCATCATGCGGGTCTGCGCAAGATGCCGCGGCGAATGCAGGAACACGAAGAACAGCGCGAAGCCGGCGACCGGCGGCAGGACCATCAGCAGCCACAGGCACAGCGCCATCGCCACCGCCCACTGCCGGCTGCCGCCCCGCCATGCGACCGCGATGCCGACGGCGGTGACCAACAACGTCACCGGCACGGCGGCGGTGATGATCTGCGCGATGACGCTCGCCCGCGCATCGCTCATCGCGACGAACAGCGTCGATACCTCGGCGCGATGCCCGATCGTGGCCGCCGCGATCACCGCCGCGCCGGCAGCGACGCGCAGCAACGGCTCGTCGAGCATCTCCCAATCCTCACCGAAATGCACCGCCGCGACGGCCAGGAACAGCACGAGCGCGACCAGCGGCAGGCTCATCCACAAGATCGCCATCAGCATGGCGACCGCCGCATAGCCGGCGACCGCCAGCGCCACGCCGGATCGACCGAGCGCGACGGTGCGCCGCAGCAGCGCGATGTCATGGGCCCCGTGCGGCAGGCCGCCGCCGATGAACAGAACGGCCATCGCGGCGACCGCCGCCGGCTGCCCGAGCGGCACCCGCAGCGCCGTCGCGGCGAGCAGCAGCGCGGCGGCGATCCAATAGGCCGGATACACGACGTCGCCGCGCCTGACCGGGGCACGGCGACTGGGTCCTTGTCGTGGTTGCGCAAACGCTCGCATCGGATCAGGCGGCGTGGACCTTCAGCCCGCCGGCTCCGGCTCCGGCTTCGGCTTCCGACTTGCGCAGCGAGATCAGGAAGATGAGGATGCCGAGACCGGCCTTCGCGACGATATCGGCGATCGTGTAGCCGATCTGGATCGTCGTGGTCACGGTTCCGCCGGTCAGCCCGGCATAGGGT
>CAXTNX010000089.1:0-2261 GCA_964245815.1 uncultured Sphingomonadaceae bacterium
CGCGTGACCTCCTCGCGGGTCGGCGCCGCCCCGGCCGCAACCGCCGCCGACACCGCCGCCTGACCAGACGCCGCACCCCCCCATGACGCCCCAACCGCCACGGCACCCACCAGCGCAACTCGCCAAAACCCCCACGCCATTCACGCACCCCCCCTGTGCGTCCCGGATTGTCCGATCGACCGCGATCACGCGCCGCTGGCGGCCCGCAACCGCAAAGGTCCGGATGTTACGCCTTACCGACGCCATCGACCGGCGCGCATTCGAATGCGACGAAAACGCCCGTCGCGGCCCCCAGGCTGCGCGAACGCTATCAGCCGCAGCCCGGTGGTCAAGTGACGAGACGGTCATGAAACACGGTCGATGTGTCCCATTTGCATCCTGGTGGACACACCTGTTACCGCTGGCAAAGACGGTATCAAGGAGGCCTGATTGATGCGCACGCGGATCACCGAGCTGTTCGGCATCGAGCATCCGATCATGCAGGGGGGGATGCATTTCGTCGGTTTCGCGGAGCTCGCGTCTGCGGTGTCGAATGCCGGCGGGCTGGGGGTGATCACCGGCCTGACGCAGCGGACGCCCGAACTGCTGGCGCGTGAGATCGCGCGCTGCAACGACATGACCGACAAGCCGTTCGGCGTGAACCTCACCTTCCTGCCGATGTTCGCCCAGCCGCCCTATCCGGAATATATCCAGGCGATCGTCGAGGGTGGGGTCCGCGTCGTCGAGACCGCGGGCCGGAGTCCGGAAGCGCACCTGCCCGCGCTCAAGGCGGCGGGGATCAAGGTCATCCACAAATGCACCGCGGTGCGCCATGCGCTCACCGCCGAGCGGATCGGCTGCGACGCGGCCAGCGTCGACGGGTTCGAGTGCGGCGGCCATCCCGGCGAGGACGACGTTCCCAACATGATCCTGCTGCCGCTCGCCGCCGAAGCGCTCAAGATCCCGTTCCTCGCGTCGGGCGGCATGTCGGACGCGCGCAGCCTCGTCGCCGCGCTCGCGCTCGGCGCCGACGGCATCAACATGGGCACGCGCTTCATCGCCACCAGGGAGGCACCGGTCCACGACAACGTCAAGCAGGCGCTGCTCAAGGCCAGCGAGCGCGACACGCGGCTGATCATGCGCCCGCTGCGCAACACCGAACGCGTGCTCGACAACGCCAACGTCACCCGCCTGCTCGAGATCGAGCGCGAGAAGGGCGACGCGCTGACCATCGCCGACATTCACGACCAGGTCGCGGGCGTTTATCCGCGCATCATGCAGAATGGCGAGATGGACGCCGGCGCGTGGAGCTGCGGCATGGTCGCGGGGCTGATCCACGACATTCCGAGCGTCGCCGAGCTTGTCGCACGGATCATGACGGACGCCGACACGATCATACGATCGCGTCTCGCGACGATGGTCGACGGCACGTTCGTGGCGCGCGAGACCGAGCCGGCGTGAGCGGCGCCGCGACGGCACCCGCCATCGCTGCGGCGTCGCCCGACGTGCGGCTGGCGCGCGCCGGTCTGGATGCCGATACGCGCGCCCCGGTGCCCGTCGTCGCGCCGCGCATCCTGCGCCAGGAGGGGCCGGCGGCCTTCACCGTCCGCCGCGTCGCCGAGCGCGTCAATGCCTCGACCAAGGTGATCTGACCCGCTTCGTCGGCAAGGACGGCCTGCTCGACGCGCTGTATCTCTATGCGTTCGAGCGGCTTGGAGCGGTTCTTTCCAACTGTCCCGGGATAGTCAAACCCGGCGCCGGGCTGCGTCGCATGTGCCTGGCCTATCGCGACCATGCGCTGGTGGAACCATCGCTCTACAACATCATGTTCGACGATCTCGGCCGCGCCTACGAAGCGCTGGTGGCGGGTCGCCGCCAGGCGTGGCGGAGCTTCCATGAGCTGCGCGACACCGTCGCCGCCTGCCTTACCGCTCGCGTGCTGCCGAAGCGGATGCGGTGACGCGCCTGCTCTGGTCGGCGATGCACGGGCTCGTCGGGCAGGAGCTGCGCGGCGTCCTCGGCGATGCCGCGGCGCGCGAGACGCTGTTCGCCGCCGCGATCGATGCGGTATTCACCGCGCGCGCGGTCGCGGTCGCGCGAACCAGGGCGTAGCGCGCGGAGGCGGGCCAACCGGATCCGTCGCGCGCGGTGGCACGGTCGCCGGCGCGGCTCAGCACTCCACCACGTTCACCGCCAGCCCGCCAAGGCTGGTCTCCTTGTACTGGCTCTTCATGTCCTCGCCGGTCTGGCGCATCGTCTCGATCACCTGGTCGAGGCTGACG
>CAXTNX010000090.1:0-2153 GCA_964245815.1 uncultured Sphingomonadaceae bacterium
TCAAGTCGACGCAGAAGATCACCAAGGCGATGAAGATGGTCGCCGCCGCCAAGCTCCGCCGCGCGCAGGAGGCGGCGGAGGCGGGCCGGCCCTATGCCGACGAGATCGCCAAGGTGATGCAGCGGCTCGCGTCGGGCGTGACGATCGGGCCGAACAGCCCCAAACTGCTCGCCGGCACCGGCCGGGAGCAGGTCCATCTGATGGTGGTGGCGACCTCCGAGCGCGGGCTGGCGGGGGCGTTCAACTCGAACATCGTGCGCGCCGCGCGCCGTGCCGCCGACACGCTGATCCGCGACGGCAAGCAGGTCAGGTTCTACCTCGTCGGCAAGAAGGGGCGCGCGGTCATCAACCGCGTGTTCCCCGGCATGATCGTCCACCAGGTCGACCAGACCGCGATCAAGACGATCGCCTTCACCGACGCGCTCGAGGTCGCCAGGGACATCGTCGATCGCTTCGAGAAGGGCGAGTTCGACGTCGCGCACCTGTTCTACGCCAGGTTCCAGTCGGCGCTGGTCCAGACGCCCACCGAAATCCAGCTCATCCCGGTCGAGATCCCGGCCGCGCGCCAGGACGACAGGGACAAGGTCGGCGCGGCGTTCGAGTTCGAGCCCGACGAGGAGGAGATCCTCGCCGCGCTGCTGCCGCGCAACGTCGCGGTGCAGCTGTTCCGCGCCTTCCAGGAAAATGCCGCGTCCGAGCAGGGCAGCCGCATGACCGCGATGGAGAACGCGACCAAGAACGCCGGCGAGATGATCGGCAAGCTCACCATCCAGTACAACCGCTCGCGCCAAGCGGCGATCACCACCGAACTGATCGAGATCATCGCGGGGGCGGAGGCGTTGTGATCGCGCATGCCGACCCTCGCGATCTTCTACGGCATCGTCATCCAGATCTACTGGAGCGATCATCCGCCACCTCATTTTCACGCGCGCTATGCGGAGCACGAGGCGCAGGTGGACATTCGTGCGGTCGCGATTCTCGAAGGATCGCTCCCCGGGCGCGCACGAGCTATGGTGCTTGAATGGACGCGAGAACATCACGCGGAGCTGCTGGCGGCGTGGGACGCGGCGAGCGCGGGCATGCGCCCCGCGAAGATCGCTCCGCTGCCGTGATACCGCTGCTTCGCGATGGCGCGCCCTGGCGGGTGACGGATATGCATCTTTCCGGCGACCGGGCGATGCGGGTGCGGTTCGTCGACGGCGTCGAAGGGGTCGTCCGGTTCGAGCCGGGCTTCTTCCGCGGGGTTTTCTCACATCTTGTCGACCCGAGCCGCTTCGCCGAAGCCCTGGTCGAGATGGGCGCGGTCACATGGCCGGGCGAGCTCGACCTGGCGCCGGACCGCATGCACGACGACATCGCCGCGCGCGGCGAATGCGTGCTGGACTGACCGCGATGGAGAGCGCGACCAGGAATGAGGGCGAGACGATCGACAAGCTCGACATGCCCTATAATCGCAGCCGTCAGGCGCCGATCACCACCGAACTCATCAAGATCATCGCGGGCGCCGCGGCGCTCTAGGACCCACAGGCAGGACACCATCATGGCAACCGCACCCGCACTTTCGACCAACTCCACCGGCCGCGTCAGCCAGGTGATCGGCGCCGTCGTCGACGTCTCGTTCGACGGCCCGCTGCCCGCGATCCTCACCGCGCTCGAGGTCGAGCTCGGCGGGCGCACCATGGTTCTCGAGGTCGCGCAGCATCTCGGCGAGAGCACGGTGCGCACGATCGCGATGGATTCGACCGACGGCCTGTCGCGCGGCATCGCGGTCAAGGACACCGGCCACCAGATCACCGTGCCGGTCGGCCCCAGGACGCTGGGCCGGATCCTCAACGTCGTCGGCCAGCCGATCGACGAGCGCGGGCCGGTGGACAGCGAGCACCATTCGTCGATCCATGCCGAGGCGCCGCCGTTCGTCGACCAGTCGACCGAGAGCGCGATCCTGGTCACCGGGATCAAGGTCATCGACCTGCTCGCGCCCTATGCCCGCGGCGGCAAGATCGGGCTGTTCGGCGGCGCCGGCGTCGGCAAGACGGTGCTGATCCAGGAACTCATCAACAACATCGCCAAGGGCCATGGCGGGGTCAGCGTATTCGCGGGCGTCGGCGAGCGGACGCGCGAGGGCAACGACCTGTATCACGAGTTCCTCGACG